>NZ_JBYRHS010000003.1:0-614994 GCF_058068265.1 Aequorivita sp. IT1183
AACGCTAACTACGCTTGCGTTAAACGTTGACGGTAAAACTTTAGAGTATACAGACGAAGACGGTGTTTTAACTAGCATCGACTTAGAAACTGTAATCGATACTTTCGAAACCCTTACAACTTTAGCCCTCAACGTTGATGGTAAGACCTTAGAGTATACAGATGAAGACGGTGTTACAACTCATGTTGATCTTGAAACTGTAATTAAAAATTTCGAGACTCTTACTGTAATCAATGATAATGGTGATGGAACATATAATTATATCGATGAGGATGGTGTAACAACTGTTATCGACGCCAACACTACTTCTGTAACTGTTGTTGATGGTGTTTATACATTCTTAGATGGTACCAATACTGTGATTACAACAATCGATACCAACGCAGATGCTATTGCTTTCGATAACACTACTAACGGCTTTACTGCTACAGATGTTCAAACTGCAATTGAAGAGTTGCTTACAACTATAACTACAGGTTCTGGAGTTACTTTAGTAGATAACTTGGACGGTACTATTACTTTAGAGTCTAGTACTGGTGCAGATTTAGGAACAATCGCAAAAGCTAACTTGACTGATAATACAGACGGCTCTTACCTTTTCAGTAATGCTGATGGTACAGATATCGAATTTGATGTTCTTTCTGTTGATGTTTCTCTAAATACAACTACCAACCAATACGAGTTTAAAGATTCTGACGGGAACGTAATTGGAAGCATCGATATGAATGCAAACAATGTTGCTTTCGATAACACTACTTCAGGGTTAACTGCTACTAATGTTCAAACTGCCTTAGACGAATTAGCTGCAAAAACTGATAAAGTTGTAAATAACAACGACGGTACTTACACCCACACTGCAGCAGACGGCGATGTGCAAACTATCGACGCCAACACTACTTCTGTAACTGTTGTTGATGGTGTTTATACATTCTTAGATGGTACCAATACTGTGATTACAACAATCGATACCAACGCAGATGCTATTGCTTTCGATAACACAACGAACGGCTTTACTGCTACAGATGTTCAAACTGCAATCGAAGAATTATTAAACACTATCGCTACCGGTGGCGGTGTTACTTTGGAAGAAAATTCTGACGGAACTTTTAGCCTTGTTGCTACAAACGGAACTGTTTTAAGCACAATCTCTAAAGCTAACTTGACTGATAATACAGACGGCTCTTACCTTTTCAGTAATGCGGATGGTACAGATATCGAGTTTGATGTTAAGACTGTTGATGTTACTCTTAATACAACTACCAACGAATACGAGTTTAAAGATTCTGACGGTAACGTAATTGGAAGCATCGATATGAATGCAGACAACGTAGCTTTCGATAATACTACTTCAGGGTTAACTGCTACTAATGTTCAAACGGCTTTAGATGAATTAGCTGCAAAAACTGATATAGTTGTAAATAATAACGACGGTACTTACACCCACACTGCAGCAGATGGCGATGTGCAAACTATCGACGCCAACACTACTTCTGTAACTGTTGTTGATGGAGTTTACACATTCTTAGATGGTACCAATACTGTGATTACAACAATCGATACCAACGCAGATGCTATTGCTTTCGATAACACAACGAACGGCTTTACTGCTACAGATGTTCAAACTGCAATCGAAGAATTATTAAACACTATCGCTACCGGTGGCGGTGTTACTTTGGAAGAAAATTCTGACGGAACTTTTAGCCTTGTTGCTACAAACGGAACTGTTTTAAGCACAATCTCTAAAGCTAACTTGACTGATAATACAGACGGCTCTTACCTTTTCAGTAATGCGGATGGTACAGATATCGAGTTTGATGTTAAGACTGTTGATGTTACTCTTAATACAACTACCAACGAATACGAGTTTAAAGATTCTGACGGTAACGTAATTGGAAGCATCGATATGAATGCAGACAACGTAGCTTTCGATAATACTACTTCAGGGTTAACTGCTACTAATGTTCAAACGGCTTTAGATGAATTAGCTGCAAAAACTGATATAGTTGTAAATAACAACGACGGTACTTACACCCACACTGCAGCAGACGGCGATGTGCAAACTATCGACGCCAACACTACTTCTGTAACTGTTGTTGATGGTGTTTATACATTCTTAGATGGTACCAATACTGTTATTACAACAATCGATACCAACGCAGATGCTATTGCTTTCGATAACACAACAAACGGCTTTACTGCTACAGATGTTCAAACTGCAATCGAAGAAATAAATACAACCATTAATACTTCGAAAGGAGATCTAACTGTAGATGGTGGTCTTGAATTTACCGGCGCCACAGATGGTCTTAATAAGTTATTAGCTGATGCAGGTATCCAAATAAAAGATGGTGGAATTACAACAGTAAAACTTGCTGACAATGCTGTTGATTCAGATAAAATTATTGATGGTGAAGTTAAAACTGCAGATATCGCAGATTTAAATGTAACAGCTGATAAATTAGGTGCAGATGCAGCCGACGTAGGAAAAGTTGCTACAGTTAATGCTGATGGAACAGTTTCTTACAATGCAATTACAACAACTTCAATTACCGATGCTAAAGACCTTACTGCTGGTGATACTTCTATTACTGTAACCAATGGTGCAGGTGCTACCCTAGTTGATTCAAATGTAAAAGTTACCGATGGCGGAATTACTACGTCAAAACTTGCTGACAATGCTGTTAATTCAGCTAAAATTATTGATGGTGAAGTTAAAACTGCTGATATCGCTGATGCTGCTGTTACAACTACAAAAATTGTAGCAGGAACTGCAGGTCAAGTAATGATTACGAATGCTTCGGGAGATGTTGAATGGGTAAATCAATCTACTTTACAAGCTCAAATAGCAGATGGTACTACTACTGTTGTAAGCGGTACAGGTACTTCGGCAAACCCTTATAAGGTTGAAGTAAAGGACGCTGCAATTACAACAGCAAAACTTGCTGACAATGCAGTAACTTCTGCTAAAATCGACGATGGCGAAGTAAAAACTGCAGATATTGCCAATTCAAATGTTACCGCTGCCAAACTTAATGACGATGTTGCTGGTGCAGGATTAGTAAAAAACTCCACAACTAACGCATTGGATGTTAAAGCTAATAACGGATTGAATGTAGATGTAACTGCAGATGCTGTGCAATTAGGTGGTGCTTTAATTAAACCAACTACTGTTACAACTTCAGCTGCTAATACTTTAGCGGTTGCAGGACTACAGACGGGAACATCTACAGATAAATTAGTTGTTGCAGAGACAGATGGTACTTTAAGACAAGTAAATTCAGCTATGCCGAAATTTTTCTATATGCCGGCAATTATTTTTGATACTACAGTAAATGGAAACTTTACCAGAAACTTGCATCAAGAATATCTTGGCCAATTTACAGGAACAAGCAACCCTACCCTAGTTTCTAGTTCAGGAGCGCCAAGTGCAATACCAAACGTACCAACGGCTACAGATTTATATTACTACATTACCTATTATGATACTGCTGTATTCTCAAATATTTCTGTAGATGCAAATGGTGTTTTAAGCTATACTATTATAGGAAATGCCACCGAGGCGTCGTATATGACCATTATATTCGTAGTGAAGTAAAAACAATACATAGAATCTGGCTTCGAAGCATTCGTAGCCAAATTCTTAATTAATCAAACTAATAAAATCATGAGATTTATAAAGTTTAATATAATTGAATGTATTGTCTTTATAGCATTACAGTTTCACACAGTAGTAGTGAAAAGCCTCGCAGACATACCGGAATATTTATCACAAAGTAAATGGCAATTAATATGAAGAAATCAATATTATATATCGGTACCCTCCTTCTTCTTACCCTTGGTTCAAAAGCCCAAACTTCAAACGAAGGCATGCTCTATGTTAGTGAAGACACAAAATTCTCAACAGTGGAGCGTTTTAATAACTTAACTACCGGATCGTTTTATAATGATGGAAACGCTTTTATTTATAGCCATTTCAAAAACGAAGGAATTATAGACTTCTACCAAAACACTGGAATTACAAGATTTATTGGAAGATCTAATCAAGCTATTAGTGGATCGCAAGTGAGTTATCTGTATAATGTTTTATTTGAAAATAGAAGTAACACCATTCCCTTTCAACTGTCAGGCAATATTCTAATAAGTGGTCAAGCAGACTTTTTTGAAGGTATAGTAGACAATGATAATTTTGGCGGAGAGATTACTTTCAATACAGATGCAAGCCACATAAACACTTCAGATTATAGCCACGTAGATGGTTTAGTGAATAAATATGGGGACTCCCAATTTACATTTCCTATTGGAGATGGAGGCTACTATCGTTTCGGCGGAATTTCTGCACCCGTAAATGATACGGCGGTATTCGAAGGAAAATTTTATTATGAAAATTCAAACGACCTATATCCGCACGAATTAAAAGCTGGAATAATATTGGAAATCGACAACCAAGAATATTGGACTATTGAAAAAGAATCCTCCACTAAAGAAAATGTATTAATTACCCTATCGTGGCGAGATGTAACTACTCCGCAGTCTATGATTTCAGCCGCAGAAAGAGAAGCATTAACAATCGTGCGATGGAACGAGGCTACCAATATGTGGGTAAATGAAGGAGGAGCAATAGACACTGCTAACAAAACTGTTACTGCAGCTGCAACAGGATATGGAGTTTTTACCTTTGCCAGAATTGTTGAAGGCGAAGTTTTAGGTTGTAGCAGCATCGCAATTTATAATGCAGTAAGCCCGAATGGAGATGGTGTAAACGATTTCTTTAGAATAGACGTAACAGATGATTGTGCTCGAGATATGCACGTATTAATATTTAACCGTTGGGGTGTAAAAGTTTTTGAAACAAACAACTATGGCCCAGATGGCGATGTGTTTGATGGAACGTCTACAGGTCGTGTTACAGTAAAATCTGCCGATCGTTTACCTACAGGAACATATTTCTATATTTTAAATTATGAATACGGAGATCCTATATTGGGCAACAGACACAAACAAACAGGTTTCTTATATTTAAACTAATAATTAAAATAATTTTCCAGAAATGGTAAAGATTTAATGTATTTAATCTTGAGAAGCTTAAATATATTTAATTTATATAACAAATTTATAGTCCCCCTGTATTATGAACAAAACTACTTTTTCAGTTAAAATAATACTTACACTATTACTACTATGTATAAGTGTATCTGGATTTGCGCAACAAACCGAAATAGATCTACAAGTTACTAATACACACAATGGTGCAAATCCATCTTCCCCTGGCGATATTATTCAATATACCATTAAGGTAAAAAACCTAAATAGCACTACTGATGGAACTGGCTTAGTAATAAAAAATCTCTTGCCAACCGATCTTACTTTTATTTCAGTTAGATCAATTCAAAATGGTACAACTTATAATTCTACAACTGGTTTATGGAATATCGGGTTTATAGAAAAAAACAAAGAATATCAATTAAAAATTGATGCCAGGGTTAATGCAAATACGTCAGCTAGAACGATTGTAAATACAGCATCCGTCAATGCTTTTAATCAATACGACCCTGTAACTACAAACAACACAGCTTCTGCAATTTTAAATATTTCAGGCGCCGATTTACAAGTGGTTAAAACGGTAAATAATAATTCTCCTCGTCCTGGAGATTTAATTACCTATACTGTAGTTGTAACAAATAACGGTCCTGAGGAGGCCAAGAATATTGAAATAAAAGATCTTTTGCCAGCAGGCTTAACCTTTGTATCATCAACCATAACTCAAGGAAATGCTTATGTTCCTAGCACAGGAATTTGGTATGCAGATAAAATAAGAAAAGACTTTACTGCAACCTTAACCATAACAGCAAGAGTAAACACAGGTACTTTAGGCCAAACAATAACAAACACGGCATCTGTATATTCAGTACAACAGCTTGATAGTATTACCAATAATAATTCTAGTTCGGTAGAGATTTATATACTTGAAGCAGATTTAACTATTAGTAAAACAGTTAGTAACCCGCTACCTAGCGAAGGAGATATTGTTACATATACTATTAACTATACCAATGCTAGTATATATAATGCACCTTATGCAAGAATAACCGACTTGCTACCAAGCAATGTTATTTATTTAAGTAATACAAGCCCTGGGGGCGGTTATAATCCACAAACAGGTGTATTCAGCTTAGGCACTTTACCCGCCATGACAAGTGGCACCTTTACTATTAGAGTGCAAGTAAGTCCGAACACTGGTGGTATTACAGTGGTTAATACAGCAAACATATCTTCCCCTGCTTTTGACCCAAATACAGCTAATAATACTAGTACAGCTACATTTCAAGTGTCTGGGGCAGATTTAGCAGTTACAAAAACAGTTAATAATACTACTCCTGCTGAAGGAGATATTGTAATTTATACAGTAATTGTTAAAAACAATGGTCCAGATAGGGCCAATAGTGTTAATGTAGCCGATAGAATACCAAATAACTTAGCAAACATAACCTTTACTTTTACCCAAGGTGATTATCAATCAAGCCAGGAGAGCTGGAGGGTCGGAAATTTACTCAATGGCCAAAGCGCAACTATGACGGTGCGCGGTACCCTAGATAGATCAGGTACGTTTATTAACGTTGCGACTGCCTCATCTAATAAACCAGATGGTAACCAAGCTAACAACAGAGCACAAGTAACAGTTAACTCCTACCATACTTTTTCGGCTGGTGCCTGTATTATTAATATGGGAATAGTTCCCCAAACTTATAATAATGGTTTAAAGCCATATGGTTTAGTTTATGAATTAGCTAACGTCCATGACATCCCAGTATACTGGTCTATTAAACCAGATAAAACCTGGGGCCCGAGTATGACTGGAACTACCACACAAAACATTGTAAATCAAGCAGATTTTTCGGTAAACGGAAAAGAATATAAAGGGGGGCCATTTATTATACCTTCAGAATATATGAGTGTACTTGTTAGGCACCCCAATGGTTCAGGCGCCACTATTACAGTACGTGATTTAATAACTTATTGGATGGGACAATTTCCCGGATTAAGCATAGACTGTGAAAGAGATGGCTTTGTAGCTCCCATGCACGATGTAATAACTAGATTCCCAAGAGCAGTTTTAGACACGCAAAACGGCTCTAAATTACGTACCGCTTTTTACGAAAGAGCAAGATTATATACTGGACAATTTAGTGCAGGGGCTAACCCTTCATATAGAATAGCCTCTCCAAGTCAATTAACAGATTGTGACGATATGTTTGGATTACCTCACGCCGATCCACATGATTGGAATGAATTAACGGAGCAAGTACACCTCAAAAACTGGATTAAAACTGGTGGATACTTATGGATGGCTTGTCACGCTGCGAGTTCTATGGAAGGATTAGTAAATATTTCTACTGCTAATGATCCAGATGGTTTAGATATGCGCCTTTTAACTAAAAATGGTTTAGTGGAATGGAGAAATCATAGTAATACGGCAACCCCACCATTTGATTATAGTTTAGAGCGCGGCATATTTAATGCCAATGTGGCTGCAGATCCTTTTATGCAATTTATAGGAAAAGTAGATGGCGCCCTCTCTGGGGGATCTGAAGAAATATATTTGGTGAAACCAGAAGGTTATAGATCCACTACTGTTTTTCCTGTGAGAGATTTAGATCATCCACAAACGCAACCTGGAGGTGCCTTCCCTCCTGGCCCAGCTGCTTCTGTAGTATATGGACGTGCTTTTGGAAATGAAGCCTACGGAATGGTAATGTATGAAGCATCGCACAGTTTTGCAAGTGGATCTGAAGCTGAAAATGTAGCGGCTGCACGTATTTATGGCAATATGTTATTACAAGGTGGTATAGAAAGAAACCCTAAAATAACTCCAGGCACCAATATACCCCCTCGGTCTGCCTGTATAGGTCAAACATTCCTGATGGATATGAAAATTACAGGAATAGGTTCATCTTTTACTTATGAATGGTCTTCCAGTATTCCTGGCACGTTTTCAGGTCCTGTTACAGGTTCAGTTAGTGGAAATGGATTAATTTCTAATTCGTTTACAACACCTTCTGTTACGCAGAATACAATGTGTATTATTCGTTTAAAAATAACTGATAATTGTGGAAGACAGAGTTTCCTAGCTAACCCTGTACTTATATATGCAAATCCAGTTCCAACAATTACCCCTACTACTAATAGATGTATTAATAAAGAACAAGTGCACACCACGGAAGCTGGAATGACAAATTACATTTGGAATGTAACCGGAGGTGTAATTACTGCTGGTGGAACAACAAACGCCGTTACAGTTAATTGGACTACTTTAGGAACGGGTAGTATTAAAGTTACCTATACCAATCAGTACGGATGTACAGGTTCTACAACCAAAAGTATTGTTGTTAACAATTCGCCAACTGCCGGGAATATTACAGGCATTTCAGAATTATGTCCAGGGAATACAACAACCTTAGTTGCCAATGCCACTGGATCAGGTACATTAACATATACTTGGGCATCTTCAAACACAGCCGTTGCAACAGTTAGCAATACTGGCGTTGTAACTGGATTGTCCAGTGGAAGTACTAATATTCGATATACCGTGACAGCTAGCTCTGCACCTGATTGTGCAACAACTTCGGCGCCCTTTTCGTTTAATGTATTAATTTGCAGAACCCTTATTGCAAATAACGATTCTTATTCTGCCACCTTTCAACAAGGCGTGGATGGTAGAACCTTTGGTAGTGTTTTAAATAACGATACCCTTGATGGCAATCCTGTTAATGCAACTGATGTTACCCTTACTTCAACAGCTACTGCAGCTTTATCTATAAATTCGGCCAATGGAAATGTTATAGTTGCTGCGGGTACGGCCCCTGGAACGTATACAATAAATTATACCATTTGTGAAAATGCGAGGCCTAGCAATTGCAAAACGGCTACAGCTACCGTTATAGTAGGCAACCCAACCCCTATGGTAGCCCAAAATGATTCGTACAATGCAAGCTTTCAAGAAGGTGTAGAGGGAATTACATTCAGCGCTGTATTGGATAACGATACTTTGAATGGTTCGCCTATAAACCCTGCAGATATTATACTAACTTCTACTGCTACAACTGTACTTTCAATCAATTCAGCTACGGGCGATGTTATTGTAGCCCCAAATACAGCACCAGGAACTTACACTATTAACTATAGAATATGTGAAAGATTAGCCCCAACTAATTGTAAAACCGCTACTGCTAGTGTAACAGTGGGTAATCCCACCCCAATAGTAGCACAAGATGAAACTTTTAATGCATCTTTCCAGCAAGGAGTAGATGGAGTTACTTTTAGCGATGTTTTGGATAACGATACTTTTAACGGTGCAGCCATAAATCTAACTGAAATAACACTTACCTCTACCCCCACTTCAATTCTATCTATAGACCCAAATTCTGGCGATATAACTGTAGCTCCGGGAACCGCCCCTGGAACCTATACAATAGATTATACGCTATGTGAGACCGCAGCGCCAAGCAATTGTGAAACAGCTACCGCAACGGTAAAAGTAAGGACAGCTTTTCCAATAGTTGCAACAAATGATACGTACAATGCATCCTTTCAACAAGGTACAAACGGCACTACTTTTAGCGATATATTAGATAATGACACCCTTAATGGTGCGGCTATAAACTCAGGAGATGTAACCATTTCATCTACTTCTACTTCCAACCTATCTATTAATCCCACAACGGGCGATGTAACCCTAGCCCCAGGAACCGGGGAAGGAACGTATACCATTAATTATACCATATGCCAAACCACCGCTCCTGCCAATTGCGATTCTGCAATTGTAACGGTAGTGGTTAAAGCGAGAAGTTTGATGATAACTAACCCGAATATTTATCACAAAGTGAGAGGCAATTAACGTGAAGAAATTTATATTTTATATCGGTAACCTGCTTCTTCTTACACTTTATTTAATAATATAAACTTCAAACGAAGGAATGCTTGACATCGGTGAAGACATAAAATTTTCAACTGTTGAGCGTATTAAAAACCTAAATTCAGGGTCATTCTTTAATTAGGTATAAAAGTATTTGAACTAATAATTAAAGCAGTCCGTGCGCCGAAGCAAATTTGTAAAGCGCAATGGTATTGCCTTCAATATTTAATTTCCTAAAAATATTGCGTCGGTGCGTTTGTACCGTAAAACTGGAGAGATAAAGCTGATCTGCTATTTCTTTAGAGTTATATCCCTTGCAAACCATTTGTATTACTTCGGTTTCGCGTTTAGTGAGGTTGTACTTTTTTAAAAATTCATCCATAAAAGTAAACTCGGTAGGAGTTTCCTCAGTTTTTTTTGAAAAGTCTGGAAACACGGTTTTGCCGTCCATCACTTCCAATATATTTTCTGCAAGTTTATCGAGATTGTCCGATTTCAAAATAAAACCATTGGCACCCGCAGCGTGGCACTGCTCCGCAAGTTCTTTTGAAAAATAAGAAGTAAGCACCAATATCTGAACATTGAGACTCATTGCCTTTATTTCTTCCAGTACTTGAAGTCCGTCTTTTCCAGGCATATTTAAATCTAGCAATAGCACATCGGCATCTGGGAGAATAGTAGATTGCATTAGTGCTCCCCCGTCATTAAAAGTAGCCGTAATTAAAAAACGTTGATTCTTTTCAAGTATTTCGGTAATACCATTTACGATGAGTGGATGATCATCTGCAATAATTACTTTTATTTGGGTTTTGGGGGCTTCCATTAAAATGATTTTTAATATTCTAAATATCTTGGTAAGGGTTTAAAAAGATTGCTTTTTCTTATTGTCTTTTTCAATAGGAAGCTCTGCTAAAATAAAAGTTCCTTTATTTATATTTCCGTTAATTTCTATAGTTCCGTTTAAATATTCTACGTTGCTTTTCAGCATCCTCAAACCAATGCCCTCCTGCCCTACACTGTTTTCCATTCCTTTTCCATTGTCTTCAATATAAATGGTAACAGAGTCTTCCAATTCCACAATTTGTAACAGCACATGACTCGCCTGCGAATGTTTAATGATGTTATTCATTACTTCTTGCACAATTCTATAAACCGTTAAACAAAATTCTTCGTTCCAAGTACTCGTGTCTTCAAGTCCTTCATAAATTTCTTCCACCTTAAGTTTTTCTGAAGTGTTAACCGCATTAACCAAATCGTGAATTGCAGGTCGCAATCCGTATTTTTCAAGTGCTATTGGCATTAATGTGTGACTAATATTCCGAACACTTTCACTAATATCTCCTAATAACCTATGTGTTGTTTCTAATTTTTGCGCTGCGTTGCTACCAATTTTGAAATCGTCGTTTTTTAGTTGCTTTAAATTCAATATTGCAATTGAAAGCATAGAACCCGCCTCATCGTGAAGTTTATGAGCAACTTTTTTACGTTCTTGTTGCTCGGCGTTTTTTAATGATTTTGTAAGATTTAAACGGTGCTCCTGTCCCAAATTTACAAGCTGTGCCTGATGCCGTTCTTTTAATTGTTTACGGCGAAGCCAAAGCGAAAGGGATACTAATAACAGAATAAGTACTACACTTCCTCCTCCAAAAATCATTCGCTGTTCCGAGAGTTTCTGTTTTTCTTTCTCTAAAACCATAGCCATATCGTGCTTTTCCACTTCATAGGCTGCTTCAGTCTTTAGCGTATTCACCTTTTCATTTTCGGTGAAAATTGTTCTTTCCAATTCAAGCTCCTGCGTTTGATACTGAAGTGCTTTTTCGAAATTCCCTTTTCTGCTATATAAATCCTTTAGGTAACCATATAAATCTTTCAAGTCATTATTTTGGCGATCCTTGCCAACAAATGCTGGTTCTGCAGCCAATAAATATTCTTCGGCTTCTTTATAGTTTTTCTGCTCCATGGCTGATTTTCCCAAAACGGCAAGAGATGAAGCTGCGGCAAGGTCTGCACCTATCTGTGTACGCAGTTTATAGGCAGTCTGCAAACGTTCGTCTGCTTTCACATAATTTTTCCGGATAACTAAAGAATTTCCGTAATTATGGTTTGCAAACGCAATTCCACCTAAATCTGAAGCCTTCTCAAAATATTGTATTCCTTGAATATAGAGAGTATCAATACCATTATATTCTTCTCTTAAACTATAAATAGTGGCCATATTAACTAAGGTTAGCCCCATAGACCGATATTCCTTCAAATTTTTTCCTAGCGCTAGACTTTTATTGTAATACTTAAGTGCTTTTTCATATTCACCTGCATTTTTGAAAGCAATTCCCAAATTATTATATGCCCTCAGTAAACCATTATTATTATTTGTTTTTTCATTCAGCCGAATTACTTTAAAATGAATTTTAACAGCCTCATCAAATCGAGATAAACGAGAAAGTGTATTGGCATAATTAATATAAATGTTAGAAAGCAGTACATTATCCTTGCTTCCTTCCGCAAAACTCAAAGCTTTCTCTATAGATTGCAGCCCCTTTAAATGGTCGCCACGCCTAGCATTTAAAATACTATTTCTATTGTATAGCTCTGCCAGTCGTGCTCTGTCTTGCGGCTTAAAACTTTCTTCGTTTTCGATGGCTTGCTTTAGTAGAATTTCAGCATTCTTAAAGTCACCAGTTGTTAGAAATTCTCTTCCTAAATTACCTAATCCTATAGCACTTCCTTTTTTATATGAAATTTTATCGGCCAGATTTATGGCAAGTGAATCAAAATGAGCCGCTTTTTTAGGATCTCTATTGAAGAAGTGTAAATTTCCGTAGGCAATATAGCAGTCAACTTCGCTGCTTTTTTCTTCGCTTTTCTTGAAGTAGTTAAACGCGTCATCAATATCCTTAAATGCGGCTTCGCGCTCAGCTTTACCGTAAACAAGTGCACGTTCTAATTGAAGTTTCGCTTTCTGTGAAGGCGATTTTGTACTCTTTATTTCTTGGGTAAGACTATCAAGTTTTGTCTGTGCTATAACATTGCAGCCTAAAAATAAAGTGGTTAAAAACAATAGTGTCTTTAACCCCATGGTAAAACTTGATACTAAAATTGAGGAATTATTAATTTGAATTAAATTCAATGGGTTTAATATTTTTTTATCAAAAAATAACAAGGAATCTTAAATAATTACTGTTATAAAGATAGAAAAATCAATAGAATGTAAAAATCGGAAACTGAGATACTTCCAGAAACATTTACAGTGATGTTTTATCACACTCTATTCCAGCCGATTAACTAAAATAACTTAAAGTTTTTTTACTGAAAGCATTTTAAAATATGTACTTATGAAATTCTTTTACACCACTTTGTAAGAAATTAGGCACAAAAAAAATGCGACTCTTAAGAGTCGCATTTTCAATTGGTGAAGAATAAATATTTAATTTTTAAGTGAAGCCATATCTATTACAAATCGATATTTTACATCAGCTTTTACTACGCGTTCATACGCCTTATTTATTTCTTTTATATCAATTAGCTCAATATCTGAAACAATATTATGCTCGCCACAAAAGTCAAGCATTTCTTGTGTTTCTTTTATTCCGCCAATAAGTGATCCAGCAATACGCTTACGGCCGCCAATGATTCCACCTCCGTGGAATGGCTCTAACGGCTCAACAGCCCCTACGAGCACCATTGTGGCATCAACCTTCAATAGACCAATGTACGGGTCCATTTTATGTCCCACCGGGATGGTATTCAATATAAAGTCGAAGCTGTTTTTATGTTTCGCCATATCTGCTTCGTCCTTACTAATAAGCACTTCGTGAGCTCCTAATTTTTTAGCATCTTCAGCTTTAGATGGCGAAGTAGTAATCATCACTACGTGAGCGCCCAGTGCGTTTGCAAATTTCACACCCATATGCCCAAGACCTCCAAGGCCAATAACGCCTACTTTATCGCCTTTTTTTACATTCCAGTTTCTAAGTGGAGACCAAGTAGTAATACCTGCACAAAGTAAAGGTGCAGCCCCAGCTGGATCTAAGTTTTCTGGAATACGAAGAATAAACTCTTCATTTACAACAACGCTAGTAGAATAACCTCCGTAGGTTTGTTTTCCTTCCAAATGTTTGTCTTTACTATTATATGTGAAAGTGGCGCCTTTTTCGCAAAACTGTTCTAGATCATTTTTGCATTGTGCACATTCTTGGCATGAATCTACCATGCAACCTACACCCACCAAGTCACCTTGTTTTATATTTTTTATATTCTTACCAATTGCTGTTACGCGACCAACAATTTCATGCCCTGGAACTACTGGATAAGTAGAACCGCCCCATTCATTTCTAGCTGTGTGAATATCGCTATGGCAGACGCCACAGTAAGTAATATCTATTTTTACATCATCATCACCAACCTCTCGACGCTGAATGTCCATTGGTTTTAGATCGTCTTTTTCGTTTTGTACTCCGTATGCTTTTGTACTTGTAGCCATTGAATTTATATATTTATGAATTTAAAATAATCAGAACTAGAAAAGAAATCCATCCGCCAGTCCTATTGATTTTTGTAAAGATATTTACTGAGAAGTGCAATTCAGGTTAAGGAGGTGTTAATACCTTGAATTATAAAGAAACTTAATCTCATCAAAATTTTATGAAAACTGCTATTGATTACCAAATCGTCAATTTTTTACATATTTTATGACAACTTTATATTTTTAGGTGTTAATTTATTTCATTATAAAAACTATTTTTAACCAACTAAAAACATAAACTCAATGGGAAACATTTTATGGTTAATTGTAGTATTACTTGTAATTGGCTGGCTATTCGGATTTTTAATATTTCCGGCAATAGGCGGTATTATTCACCTTTTACTAGTGATCGCGGTAATTATGGTAATCTACAAACTGCTTACAGGTAGAAAACTGTAGTATTTAGCGAAGGATTATTAATAGGTATCTTCAAAATATATTTTTTGGAGATACCTTTTGCATATAAAAGAAAACAGCTTGAATTCCTACAAAATCTAAAAAACTATTTTTCGAGCTTTTCACGTTTTACTCTGCCCGAAAATCTAGGCAATGTAATTGAACTACGAGTAGTAGTTATAAAATACACACCAGTCAACAATACAGCAGCTGCAATAATAGATTGTGTGGTTATTACTTCGTCTAAAATATACCAACCTAAAAACAATGCTATAATCGGGTTAACGTACGTAGAAGTTGCAACTTTATCTGGCGAAACTGTTTTTAATAGGTAGTTAAAAGATGTAAATGCTACAATACTTCCGAAGACTATTAATAGCAGCATACTCCATTGTACAGATTGCCCCCACTGGTTTGGCGCCACCCATTGTTCCCCAAAAAGCAAACTGGCAATTGCCAACGTAAGTCCTGCGGTAAACATTTGATAACCTGTGTTTACGAAGAAGTTTTTCGGAAGATCTGCCTTGCCCACAAAAAGACTACCGTACGCCCAACTGAGCATACAAGCAAAAATCATAACCATTCCTAAAACGGTACCTTCTTTTGCAATTATTTGCTGTTGACTTACAAGCAGAATGATTCCTAATACGCCCAAAGCGACCCCCACTAACGACATCACTTTTATAGGTTTTCCTTGCAATAAACGCATTAGTAGTAATACTACTAATGGCTGTGCCGAAATCTCCAAAGCCGCAAAACCGCTGTCAACATATTTAAGCGCCCAAACGATAATTCCATTACCAAAAGAAAGAAACAAGACTCCCACAATAAAAGCATTTTTAAACTGCTTGCGAGTAATGGCAAGGCTTTTCCCCATTGCTTTCGAAATAATAAAAATAAGAAGCCCAGCGCTTGTAAACCGAATGGAGGCCAAAAAGAACGGTGGCAACTCCCCCACCGCTACTTTATTTAGCATATAAGTAGATCCCCAAATAACGTAAATAGAGAAAAAAGCAAGGATTATAACGGTTGTGTTTTTCGGCATTTTTAGGATAATTGGCTAGTGACTTTTGAGGTAGTGAAGATATAAATTTCGGCTAAGTGTATTTGCTATAAACTTCAAAATCTAAGTAACTTATTTTAAACTTAATTGGAAAATCTTTTCTCATTTAACTGCTATTCAGAGCTATGACAGTTGTTTTGTTGAAGATTAGGCAGATAAATACTTAACAATTTGTATTTTAGTGAAAATATTATTCAATCCTCACTACTCTTTAGCCCTATCTATTATTATTAAAAGGATAAACTATGGCTTTAATTCCCGGATATGAATACGACATTTTCATTAGTTATGTGCACGCAGATAATGAATCGGAAACTTTTGAAGAAGACGGATGGATAGATCAGTTTTATAAGTATCTAGACACCAAACTCAACAAACACTCCAAAAACATAAAGATTTGGTGGGACTCCAATAATCTGGACCGCAGTGAAGTATTTGATAATTCAATTGCCGAAGCTATCGATAAATCGGCAATTATGATTTGCCTCTACTCACGGCTTTATCCCCAATCTGAGTATTGTATAAAGGAGTTAGAACATTTCCACGAAAAAGTTTCCAAAGAAAAAATAGGTTTAACCGTAGGCAACCGCTCTCGGATTATCCCGGTTTTTATGTCTAATATTCCGCATACCGAATGGTTAGAAAAACTGAGCGGCACTAGTGGGTTTCCGTTTCACGACGATGATGATTACGGCGATCCTTTAAAAAATACCAGCCCAGAATTTAGCACCCAAATGATTCAACTTCGGAATGCTTTGGTTCGCATTTTTGACGATTTTTCAAAAGAAACAGCACAAACAGAAGCCCCAAAACCACCCGTTGTTGAGGAAGCAAAGGAAACTGGTTTTACCATTTTTATGGCTGAAGTAAATGATTCACTAATAGACCGCCGCGACGGTATTATTGCTGAATTAAAAGAAAAGGGTTATAATATAATCGTTGGAAATTCTACAAGTACAGATTCCGAAACGCACAATGCTTCAACTAAAGAGGCAATTGAAAAATCGAAATTCACGGTACATCTTTTAGGAAACTTTCCCGGAAGAAAAATTCCTGGAGAAACTGAGGCTCGTTTCATTCAAAGACAAACAGAAATAGCTTTAGAAACTGAAACCCCGCAATTAGTTTGGGTTTCACGCGAAACAGATTTCAATAAAACTGAAAATAAAGAATACCAACAGTTTTTAAAAGGTTTGGAAGATGCGACACTCTCTTCAAAAAAATATGAATTTGTACGCGGCAACGAAGGTGAATTGGCTATGTTAATTGACGATTATGCTAAGCAATTGAAGGAATTACAATCGCAAAAAGCTTCGGAACAAAAAAGTGAAAAAGGAGCACCAATAAAAGTATTGCTAGACACACACACAGACGATTTTAAGCAAGCTTTTAATTTGAAGAAAATTCTTAACGATTACAATGTAGATTTAATCTTCAACCCCGAAGACGGCGATCCGCAGGAAAATATTAAATCGCTTTACGCAAATATTGGGGAAGCTAAAAAATTCATCTTTTTGTACGGAAACGAGACTCATAAAGATTGGGTAGATATTCGGGTGAAAAACACTTTGAAAAAACTAATGGATTACGATCGCTATGGGCAGGATATTTTCATCTATGTCACGCCTCCAGAGAAGGATATGGAATCTATAAAAGTAGCGCAAAACCCAATGGTTAAATTAGTAGATCACAGTCATAATGCTCCAATAGATCAGACGGTTTTGGAAGCTTTTTTAAATGACCTAAAAGCTGAAAATCTATGAGCAATAACTCCTTTAATCCGTACGTAGGACTTCGGCCTTTTACAGATGATGAAAACTTACTATTTTTTGGTCGCGACGAGCAAACTTTAGAATTATTACAACGATTACATTCTAATCGTTTTGTTGCCGTAGTAGGAAGTTCCGGTAGCGGTAAATCTTCATTGATTAGAGCAGGATTAGTTCCCGCTTTAAAAGGTGGTTTTCTTGTTGAAAATAGCAGTCAATGGTTGGTCGCTATTATGAAACCGGGCCAAAACCCAATGTATAATTTGGCGGAAACCATTATACATCAAATCGACCCAAAAATAGAAACCGAAGAAATTCAGGCGCTAGTTAAACGAATTAAAAAAGAAGGTGTTTCAGCGATATTAGATATAATAGAACCACTTCGGAAAACTAAAAATGCAAACTTCTTTTTGCTAGTAGATCAATTTGAAGAACTCTTCCGCTTTTCAATGAAACAAACAGATGCTTCGTATAAAACGGAAGCAATCGATTTTGTAAATATTATTTTAAAACTTTCAGAACAAACAAGTATTCCGTTTTATGTGGTATTGACGATGCGCTCCGATTTTATTGGAGATTGTTCGCAGTTTTTTGGACTTCCGGAAGCTTTAAACAAAAGTCAGTATCTAGTGCCTCGTCTTAATAGATTAGAGTTGAAAAAAGTGATTGAAGGCCCCGCAAAACTGTACGGTGGGAAGTTTAATACTGCGCTTACATCCCGATTAATAAACGATTTAGGAAAGGTAAAAGACGAACTTCCTTTGGTACAACACGCATTAATGCGAATGTGGGATTATGAAACCAATACCGATAAAAGTGGCGAATTAGATTTGGAAGATTACAACCAAATTGGTGGAATTGAAAACGCCCTCTCAAAACATGCCGATGAAGCTTTAAAAGAATTAAAGGCAGACGAAATGCCTTTAGCCAAAGCACTTTTTCAAGCTTTAACCACTATTGATGAAAATGGTAGAAAAATACGAAGACCAGCAAAGTTGAGCGACTTAAAAAAGTTGACCAATTCCAGCGATGAAAAATTAATGGGTGTAATAAATAACTTCATTAAAAATAACCGTTCATTTTTAATTGTGGGCAAAATTGGCGACTCTGGCGATAAACTTATAGATATTTCTCACGAAAGTTTAATTCGGCATTGGAAATCATTAAATAGTTGGGTGGACGAGGAGAGTGAAGCTGCAATTCAATACATAAGACTTTGCGACGCTTATTTGGCGAACAAAGAAGATAGAAAAGATTTACTTTCAGGACGAGAATTTGAAATTGCCCAAGAGTGGTACGAAAAGTTTAAACCTAATAAACTTTGGGCCTCTCGCTACAACGATAATTTTGATGATGGGATGAAATACCTTTCAGACAGCGCTAAAATTTACAATATAAAAGCACGAAATTCTCGAAGAATTAAACGTATTAAAAAGGGACTTATTTATACTGCCATAACAGTTCTTTGTCTTGGTGTTTTCTATTATTTTACCCGCCCAGTTACAGATCAAAAAGCTTGGGATGTAGCAATTTCTGAAAATACAATTGAAAGTTATGAGGCTTATATAGACTCTTATGGTAAAGGTGAACACGCTCCAATCGCCCAAGATTCTATTGCATCTCTAAAATTTAAAAGAGACTTAAATGCATCATGGTTAGAGGCTAATGCTCTAAACGCAGTTAAGGGCTACGACAATTATTTAAACCTCGCTGCAACTACGAGAGATTCAGATGGTAAAATAACTGGCTTTTCAAAAATGGCTAAAAATGTAGAACTTGCCCAGAAAAGAATTGATTCCCTTAGAAATACAGTTACTACAACCCTATTAGACGATGATGCGTGGAATGAAGCAGAAAGTGAAAACAGCGTTAGCGCCTATTTAAATTATATTAGGAATGAAAAGCTGATTGGTGAGTACGACATGCTAGCAATGGTAAAATTAAATGAAGTAGGTAAAACTGGTTATTTATACTCAGGAAAAGTTGAAGGCGACCAAATCTACGACCCAGTTTTCGATTTAATTTACAGAAACGGCGGAGAGTTTAAAGAAGATAGTATGCTACGTGTAAACGACATTGTTCGTGCTTTGCAAAATAGAAGAATTTATAGCAATCCTACGGTTACAGCTGCTTCCGGCGATCTAATTAAGCAAGACAATATTTATATGGTAAAAAGTATTAATCTACAGGGAAACGCTGTATTTGTTGAAATTATTTATTAATCTATCTACCGTTTATTTTTGCCCTTATTGTAGTTTTTATCGCCTCGCGTTTTTGGTTTTTTGTATTTCTGCTTAATGATGCGTTTGTAAGAACCGCCTTGATTTTCCTTTCTGTTCTTTTCTTTCTTTTCATGAAAAGCGGGGCCGGCCTCTTCTACACTATTTGGATTATTAATTTCTATTACTTGCGGTTGCTCCTCGTAGGTAAGTTGGTCAGAAATTTCAACCTCTTTCGGAAAATCGAGTTCTTCAATTTTAAAATCCATCAAATCTTCGATGGCAGTTTTTGCGTCTGCTTCCTTTTCAGTGTAAAGCAAAATAGCGGTTCCCTCCTGTTCAGCCCTTCCGGTTCTCCCGATTCGGTGCATATAGTTTTCAGGGAAGTTTGGCGTATCAAAATTAATAACGTGACTAATTCTGTCTAAATCTAATCCACGCGCCATAACATCTGTAGTTACAAGGATGCGCGTTTTTTCGGTATTGAAGTTTTCAATAGAACGAATTCGGTAATTCTGTGTTTTATTTGAATGGATTACAGCTACTTCACTTCCGAAGAATTCATCCAAAATTTCAAATAGTAAATCAGCGCTCTTTTTATTCGGAACAAAAACAAGTACTTTTTTGAAATCGCTTTCATTCTGAAGAAGATGTTTCAGAAGATTTGCTTTGGTATAAAAATTCTGTACTTTATATGCAAATTGCGAAATGTTTTCCAATGGAGTACCGCTTACTGCAACAGATACAGTGGTTGGTGCAACAAAAAAATCGTGGATAAATACATTTACATCATCCGTCATTGTTGCAGAAAACATAATGTTTTGGCGCTTAACTGGAAGCAATTCCAAGATATTTGTAAGTTGAAAACGAAACCCAAGATCGAGCATAACATCAACTTCGTCAATCACTACTTTTTTAATAGATTTTAACTGAATTGCTCTACTAATAATCAAATCGTATAAACGTCCCGGAGTTGCAACTAATATATCTACTCCCTGCGCAACCGCTTCTTTTTGATTGTTAATGTTTGTTCCACCATATATTCCAACAACGCGTACAGACGAATATTTTCCGAACTTTTCTATTTCTTCAACTACTTGCAATACTAGTTCGCGGGTTGGCACTAAAACCATTACACGTGGATGCACCTGTTTAGAAAACTTCAAATCTTGAAGAATGGGAAGCATATACGCAAAAGTTTTCCCTGTTCCTGTTTGGGCAATCCCAACCATATCAGCCCCCGACATAATAACCGAAAAAGACTGCGCCTGTATGGGTGTTGGCTTTTCAAATCCTAAATCTGCAATAGCATATTGCATTTGTTTGGAAATGTTAAGCTCGTTGAATAATTCCATGTAAATTTTATTTTTTGCAAAAGTAGCGTTTCAAGGACTAATAATACACATTTATATATTTATTGATGCTGAAAGACGCTAACCGATGAGAAGTTTTGAGAATTTATATCGATTATGTAACTATTCTTAATAGAAATATGTTGCGAATCGAATTTGAAGTAATGTCTTATATTTTTATTAAAGTCACAGCGTTTTAATGAATTAAACTAATTATGTAGCACTCGGATTCATTCTTTTTAAGTTTTGGATCGCATAATCTTTACCAAAATTAGCGTCAAGATTTAGTGACTCTTCACGACCTAACGTATACAAGATATGGTTCGCTCCTGGTTTTGAATAACACACAATTAAATCAGCCAAAACATTGTATGCGGCTTTTGTTTTCTTCGAAACACCATTTAACTCACTGTAAGCCGAAGACGCAAATTTTGAGCAGTCTACCAATTCATTTTTATTATTTATGTAATTTTTACCCACGATTACTTGGCAACCTGCAGACCAATTAGAATGTCCCATTCCAGACCAATGGATATTTATACTGTTATTTACCTCTAAGCTTTGGTTTCCTTCTACTTTTAGATCATTTGGTGTGAGAGCATCATCCTTATCGAGATCTCTGAGAATTACTACTCCTGCCGAACTATGAGGTTTTAAGGCGCGATAAATTTTATTTTCTACGGAAATTTTATGCCATCCAAATCTGTATTTATGTTGTCCCTCCACAAGAAATGGCGCATTTCGACTAGTGCCTACCATATTTTTACTCGGGTCTGTTGAGCCCCAAAATTTAAAAACCATTCCGTTAACTAACAACACAAACAAGTCATCATTAGCTCGTTTATTAGCTTCAGACTGGTTTTGTTTACGGCGTATTCCTATTAAATGAATTTCATCTGTGCTAAAATTCCAGTCGCCGGCTTTAATAGTGGAATGTGTTTTTTGTAATGAGTTTACAAACTTCATAATTGGTCCTGGATTCGCTTTGTAATGCGCTTTGGCTTCGTTAAGAAGTTTAATCCAATTTTTGTATTCTTTTGATGCTTTCGCCGAAGAAGATTTACCCCATTCCGCTACTTTTCCTTGCTTTTTCCAACGATCTACATGTTGCATCGTTACTTTTCCCACAAGTCCGTCAGGCACCATAGTTGGGTCACCATCGGGATCCATTGTACGAACATATTCCTGAAATAATCTAGTAGCCGCCTGAGTAACATAATCAAAAACACCGTCAATAACCCCTCTGGGCATAAAGCCAGCCTTGAACAAAAATTGTTGAAGCTTTGCTACTTCATTAGAATCTTCTTGTCTAAAAGAGCGCCAAGTGGTTCTATCGTCGTCACGAAATGAAACAGCAGTAGCCGTAAGTCCATCTTTGTGGTATGGTTTTAAAAAAATTTTACGATCTGCAGGAATTTTACCTAAATCACAACTTCCGAGAAAAATAGTGCTCATTATAGTAGTTTTTAATTAATATTAGAATAAATCCAAACTTGAAAGAAGTCAGGCATTTAAAAACTATTGAGTCTATATTGATTTTGGGGCTAAAAAATGAGGAGATAAAACAGCTTATTAAAAAATTAATGCGCTACACCTTGTAGCTCAATCTTTTGTAAAAGTGCTTTCAATCTTAAATATAAGAAATTACAATGAGAAAATAACTGAGATTGAAGATTAAGATTCAGAAGCGCCCCTATCTCCAACTAAAAATCGTATAATTATTTTGAATGATTATTCTTCGGGTGGAAAACCGTTTATTTCTTCAAACACGGTATCAAAATTATCGCGAAGGTAACTTCTAAGTTTTAGGCGATAATCGTCATTCAACCAGCTAATAAAGTTATGTGTACTCTTGCTTATGCACTGTGAGTATTTCTCAATGCGATGATTAATATCATCATTAAGCATTTTTGCCAATCCTAATGCGTCATAAATATCTTCACTATTTTCAATACATATATAAGCGTGATGTGCAATAGAACGCTCCAGGACTACTTTGGACGATTCACCTTTAAAAGTTGCTTCGGTATAGGTTTTTTTAATATCGAAATAAACCTCTTTACTTTTCGCGAATTCTGCTCTAAGTTCTTCAGGCATTTCATACCTAAAGTGGCTCTCCAACTCATCATCGTTCATTAAACGATCCATATAATAATCTGGAGATCGGAAAATTGCTTGCCAATCTAAGGGGGCTTCCCAAGGACCAAAACGCTGATAGTTGTTCCCCAAATCAATCATACTAAATTTTGACTTATTGTTCAAAATTCGTGAACCTCGACCTATCATTTGGAAATAAAGCGTAAGCGAACGTGTTGCTCTATTCAGAATAATTGTATCAATGGTAGGCTCATCAAATCCAGTAGTCAAGATACTTACCGAAGTTAAAATAGCATCTGGAGTTTCTTTAAACCATCTTAAAATCTGTTTACGTTCTTTTTTGGACGCAGTATTATCCAAATGCATAACGTTTAAACCTTCTGCTTTTAAATGATAATAAACCTGTATAGAAGTGTTTATCCCATTATTGAAAATCAATACTTTTTTGCCTTTGGAATGCGCATTATACGCTTGAAACAATTGATCTAACATTCCCACTCCAGAGTACAAATCGTCTGAAGATTTTACGGTATAATCGCCATTAGAACCTATTTCTAAGGAAGTAAGCCCCATATTATATTGAAAAACCTCAACTTCCGCCAAAAATTCATTTTCAATTAAAGACTCAATACTCTCGCCTACAATAAGTTCCTGATAATTGTCCTTCATCGGAAGGCTTCTATTGGAACTCAAAGGCGTAGCAGTAACACCAAGAATAAAGGATTTTTCGAAGAATTTAAAAAGCTTTGTAAATGAATTATAGTGGGCTTCATCTATAATTACCAAACCAATGTCTGAAATATCGAGCTTATTATCATTCAAACGATTGTTAAGCGTTTCAACCATTGCAACAAAACAACTGTATTTGGCCTGATCTGAAAGATTTGCGGTGCTGTTAACCACTTTATTTACTACACCAAAACTAGACAACATTTCTGAGGTTTGCTTGCAAAGCTCAACACGGTGAGTCATTACCAAAACCTTTTTGTTGTGGTGCTTTAAATACTGACGAACTATTTCAGAAAATATAACCGTTTTCCCTCCACCAGTGGGAAGTTGGTAAAGTAAATGGTAATCATCTGGCGCTGTTTCAAATTTGTCAAAAATCCTATCAATAGCACCTTTTTGGTAGCTATACAGCTCTTTATCAGTCTTTTTCTCTTGAACAGCGTCTTGAATATCAGTCATATAATCATCATTTTGCAGGTTTGCAAAAATACACCCTTTTGTAGGTTTTTGGGGAATAATTAAGATTTTTATTAAGAAAAAATTTATTTATGTTTTCGAAAAGTTCGTTTTTAGGTAAAGTTGCTCCACTTTTTCACGAGCCCACGGTGTCTTTCGAAGGAAGGTTAAACTCGATTTAATGGAAGGATTGCTATTGAAAGAGTTTATTTTTATTTTTTCGCCTAAAACGTCCCACCCGTAATACTCCACGAGTTGTTCCATTATCTCAGCTAGTTTTATTCCGTGTAAAGGGTTGTTGGGTTGTTCGTTATTCATAATAATTATTTAATAGTGTTCAAATAAGTCGTGACTCAAAACGTCTTGGTTCTATAGGAAACTACCAATCAATGGGTCTATAATCCTTCAAAAACTTCCCGCTCCAGTGTTTGCCAGTGTTAATCCCGTCAATTAATGGATCCATTACTCGGGCAGCGCCGTCTACAATATCGAGCGGTGGTTGAAAATCGTGCAGCTCCATTTTGCGCTTTGCAAGTTCTGCAGGGTCTTCATCTGTTACCCAACCCGTATCTACAGCGTTTATAAATATTCCTTCTTTTGCAAGACTTCCTGCGGCAGTATGTGTTAGCATATTAAGCGCGGCTTTCGCCATATTTGTATGTGGATGACGATCTTCCTTAAAAAATCTGTGGAACTTTCCTTCCATTGCCGACACATTTATAATGTGTTTTTTACCCGTGTTTTCCTTCTTCATTATTTCGCCCAAACGATTGCAAAGCACAAAAGGTGCAATTGAGTTTACTAGCTGAACTTCAATCATTTCGGTAGTCTCAATTTCACCAAGCCTTAAGCGCCAACTGTTTGTTTTTCTGAGGTCTACTTGTTGTAAATCTGCATCCAATTTTCCTTCGGGAAACACTTCTTTTGCACTTAAAGAATTGTCGAAACTGTACGGAATCTGCGATAGTTTAGCTGAAGCACGAATGCCTATTCCAGGTTCCGAACCGTGCCAAGTAACCGGCAAATTCTTGTTTGGGTTTTTACCAATATCGTCTGTAAGGGTTTTTAATTCTTGCAAACAATGCATGTGATCGTGCAGCAAATCTTTCACAAATTGCGGATGATCCTCTAAAGGCATTTCCTCCTTCGCCATTAAATGCTGATAAAAACCTGCTGGCCTTCGAACGGTTTGCGCTGCATTATTAATAAGAATATCGAGGTTTTCGTATTTCTGCTCAATATAATTACAGAAAATTTCTACACTCGGAATATGCCTTAAATCCAAACCATGAATCTTCAAACGCTTACTCCATTGATTGAAATCTTCCTCCTGCGCAAAACGATATGCTGAATCTGCTGGAAACCTTGTTGTGGCAACAACAGTAGCTCCCGCCCGAAGCAACATTAATGAAATATGGTACCCAATTTTTAAGCGCGAACCCGTCATAACTGCAACCTGCCCAGTTAAATCGGCAGATTGAAAACGTTTCGCATAATTGAAATCTCCACATTCCGTGCACATCGTATCGTAAAAGTGATGGAGTTTAGTGTAAAGAGTTTTGCAAACGTAGCAGTTGCGCGGCGACTCAAGTTCTATATCTTTTTTAAGTGATAAATCTGTTGCCTGCAATAATTTTGGCGCTACAAATACAATGTTTTCGCGAGCGCTTCTAATACCTGTTTCTTTTCGAGCGGTTCTATCTTTATTGGCTTGCTTACGTTTTTGTGCTTTTTGGGCATCTTTTTTTCTGCGCGAAAATTCTTCGCGATTGGGACGAGAAAATTGCCCCGAAGCTTTTATTAGAGCGGTGCGTTGTCCTTTTGGGATTTCAAAAATTTGATCGGTATTGTTATTTAAGTGCTCAAGGATAGCGATACACTTTGCTATTTCTTCCGCATTAATCTCCTGTTGTGACTCATTACCGCCATCGGATTCGTTCAAATTCTTCATTTCTTCCTTTATAGAAGTTTCCATTTCAGGAACCTGCTTTGACATAATTTAATTTTCGGCAAATATAGTCACAGTTTGAACGTGCAAAAAAATTATTACAAACCATTGTTATGGGCCAATTCAATCAATAAAACAATAAAAATGTATATTTATTAAAATTTAACCAATGAAAAAAACACTAACCTCACAAAAGCCTCAGCCATACAGCGGTAGGCTTTTATTATTTTTAATTCTTTTATTAATTACAAATACTACCATTGCCCAATGTTGGACGAAAATAGAAAAAGGAGCTTGGCATGCACTCGCCATTCAAGATGATGGAAAATTGTTTAGTTGGGGTCTTAATCAAAAAGGTCAATTGGGAATTGGTAACCTTACCGATTTGCTAGCACCCATTCAAGTAGGAATTGACAGCGATTGGCAGTTTGCAGAAGGGGGGCTTTATCACACAGTTGCTCTTAAAAACGATAATACACTTTGGGCGTGGGGTTCAAATGTTCAGGGCCAATTAGGAGACGGAACAAACATAGATACTACTGTGCCAATCAAAATAAATACTGATACAGACTGGCAAGCTGTAGGTGTAGGGAATTTTTTTACGGTTGCATTAAAAAATGATGGAACCTTGTGGAGTTGGGGATTAAACGATCACGGACAATTGGGCGACAATACCACAAATGATAGAAATGCGCCCGAACAAATAGGATTGGATAATGATTGGGAAAACTTTTCAGTTGGTTTATTCCATGTACTCGCAATAAAAACAGACGGCACCCTTTGGGGCTGGGGTTTAAACAACTACGGTCAGTTTGGAGATGGCACAAATACTAATAGATTATTGCCAACACATATAGCACCAGGAACAGATTGGAAATTAGTTAGCGCCAGCTTTGACCATACCATTGCACTAAAAGACGATGGCTCATTATGGGCTTGGGGACACAATGACAAGTCGCAATTGGGAAATGGAACTTCCAGCAACACCCTTGTATTATGGCCTATTAGGATTGGTTTCGATACAGATTGGAAAGATATTAAAACATATTACCACCACAATTTGGCCCAAAAAAATGATAACATTTTGTGGACGTGGGGATATAATAATTTTGGACAATTAGGGAATGGAACCTTAGACAATATTTTAGAACCTACTCTTTTTGATACCAGTACTAACTGGGAAACCACAGCATTGGGTGCTTACAATACATTTGTAATAAACGATGATAATATTTTGTCTTCTTTTGGTAGAAATCGATTTGGAGAACTGGGTGACGGAACTACAATAGACCGATTGGAACCTGTTCAAATTGATTGTGTACTTTTGAGTACCGATGACTTTGGCACATCACAATTTCAAGTTTATCCGAACCCCGCAAATAATAGCATTCAAATTATTTCTTCTCAAAAAGGGACTATTGAAAAGATCAGTATTGTGGACCTTACGGGAAAGATCATTATTAAAAACCAAGAAGTTGTAAATGGACAATTTAATACTGAGTTTTTAGATGCGGGTATATATATTTTACAAATAGAAATGGCCGGGAAAATCTATAGTTTAAAACTGATAAAAAACTAATAAAAATGAAATTTTGGATTCTAAAGTTTAAGGCGTTAATTCAATAAAATTTTCAGATTCGCTCTTTTCGTTTCAGATTTTAAAGTGATGAAATATAATCCTGACGTTAGTTTTGCGCCGCTTGCATTCGCTCCTTTCCAAATAATATTTTGTTTTCCAGAAACTACTTCATCTAGAAGGGTATTGAGTTTTCTTCCCCGAATATCGAATACTTCAATTTTCACTTTTTCTTGATTATCGAGTGTAAATTGAAGCGTTGTTTCATCAGAAAAAGGATTTGGGAAAGAAATTAATTCAAAATTAGTGGCGGTTAAATCTTCAACATTTAAAAGTCCGTTTGGCGAAATACGCGAGTAATAAATATCTTGCCCACCATTAAGTGTACTGGCCCAGGCAAGATGAGCGTAATCATCATCGCTCACCATATCGAAATAATCTCCCATTTTATTTTGTTGTGGATAGCCAATTGACGGATCGAAAGGATCAGAAATTGGCGTGTTATCAGACCAAATTTCTCCTTCGTCTTCGGAAAAGCTATAGTAAAGCACAGAATCAATACCATTAGATGCATCACGAGTATCTAGCCAAATTACATCAATACGACCGTTTGGCGCTACAGACATAGTTCCAAACCATTGGTGAGCGGTTGTTCCGGGGTCCGTGTTTATTCTAACAGGAGGATGAAATATATCTCCGCCATTAGTGCTTTTTGCAAACATTACATCTCCCGGGTCATTATTTGAAAAACGCCCCACCGATGCGGCTACGTAAACATTACCATGCCCAGGACCGTTGGAAACGACTACATCTACCCACACCTGCCCCATCAAGCCTACGGGATTTACTGGCTCGTAAAAATTGAGATCTCCATCTAAATTAACAGGCACTATTCTTTCCCAAGTAGTATTACTCAATGGATCTTTTGCAGTGGTAGATTTTATAAGTACAATCCCAAAATTTGAAGTTCCTGCTATATATAGCGTGCCTTCCGCATCAACCGCCAAAGTTCCCCACACTGGATTGCCGTCAATAAATATGCAATCTTCAAAAGTGTTGCTTCCATCTGTTGACCGCGTAAATGCGCCGGTGCAATTGGAGAAATTGGAACTCCAAAAAGAATAATTGTTTCCTTTACCAATACCGTCTGTTTTATCTAAACGCATCCACTGTTTGTCGCCTCCTTTTGCGGCTACAGGAACTCCCCAATCATTACCTCCATCGGTAATTTTGTAAACGTCGCAATTAAAGCCTCCCTTCAAGCTATTATAATAAAAGTTTCCGTCAGCATCAAAATCTAAAACGGGATCTGATCGAAAAATTCCAGGATCGAGAACACCAGGAAAAGTCCATGTTAATCCTCCATCCAGCGAATATCCATTACCCGCTTGCCGAAAGTTGCTATCCACAGTATCAAATTGCCGCCAACCTATAACTATTCTATTTGGATTTGTAGGGTCTATTGCAATGGAAGGTTCATTGCCTGCATCGCCTACTATATTATTTCCGTTTACATCCACATTTACTTGTCTAGTAAAATAGTTTGGAGTGGAAACTTTATAGGCAGCACTCCGTTCCATTGAAGATTTCGATACTGGAACATAAGGGTGATCGATCGTTTCGTGATAACTATTTTTAAATTTTTCTCGTGAAGTATCTTGTGCGAATAATGAAGAACTAGTTAATAATAAAAGTAAAAAAAAATACATTGAAATAAGTCTAGTCTTAAAGCGGAGATTATTCATAATAAAAAAATTGAAGGAGTGTTTCTAAAATTACAACAATTTGATTAGAAATGATATACACCCAATTATTAATGTTTTACTTTAATTTTTCAATGAAGAAATTGTAAACCTTTTATTAAATTGAGTTGTAGAATATTAAACTTATATTAAAGTCATTTCAGAATTATGATTGAGACTTCTAAAGCCGTACCTTCACTTAAACAAAAAAAACAAACAACATGAACAATAAAGGAAAAGGATTACTTGCGCTTATTGGAGTAGCAGCTGGGGCATTAGCATTTTGGAAATACAAAAATTTGACCCCTGAAGAAAAGCAAAGACTTAAAGACAAAGCCAACGAAACTGGTAGTAAAATAAAAGAAAAGGCTGGAGAAGTACAAGATACTATTTCAGAAAAGTACGACCAACTTAAAAACTCTGCCAAAAGAGAGGCTGACGAACTTAGAAAATAAGCTATAGATATGACAAGCTAGGCTTTACCTATTTTAATAAGAAAAATCCCGCTAATAGCGGGATTTTTTATTGCTCTAAAAAGCAATAATAATTATACCTTTTTTACCTTCACGGCATTCATTCCGCGTTGTCCTTTTTCAAGTTCAAAAGTTACGTTGTCATTTTCAGCAATTTCATCAATAATGCCGCTTACGTGCGTAAAATATTTTTCGTTATTTTCATTATCGATAATAAAACCAAAGCCTTTGGAAGAATCATAAAATGAAACCTTCCCTTCTCTTACTGGGTTAAAAGCTTCGCGATCGCCTTCTTCTTTCGGTGGAATACCTAATATAATATCTTCAGCTTCTATCTCTACTTTCATAGATGGATCTGGTGGAGTATCTACTAAATTTCCGTTGTAGTCAACATAAACGAATTCAACTCCAGGAGTCTTATCCGCTCTGCGAGCGTCTTTTTTCTTTTGCTTGTCTTCCCGCTTTTTCAGCTTCGCTTTTTCTTTTTCCTTTTTACTATACGTCTGTTGCGATTTTGCCATTTTAATTTTTAAATTTTTAGTACAAAAAAAGCCATCCACGGACTGCAGATGACTTTTTAATTAGTTATATGTGAATAGTTTTTTTATTGGTTTACCTAGCTGGATTTTAAAATATTGCTCATCTGAGGGCTACAAAGATACGGTTTTTTCACAATTTAATATCATAAAAATGGTTAAAGGTTTCAGAATCAAAATTAGCTAGTTTTTTAAACTACTCCTGCTTTATAAACTTGAGAGCTGCAGAATTCATACAATAACGCAAATTTGTTGGCTCTGGGCCATCGTTAAAGACGTGACCCAAATGCAGACCAGTTGATTTCTCTACTATTTCATCTCTAGACATTCCCAAGCTGTTGTCTTTTGCCCACAGCACCGCATCTTCATTTATAGGTTTTGAGAAAGATGGCCACCCAGTTCCGGAATCAAACTTATCTTCACTTCTGAATAACGGTTCGCCCGTGGCAGCACTTACATAAATGCCCTTTTCGTGATTATCGTAGTATTCATTATTAAATGGTGCTTCGGTACCTTTTTTCACCATTATTTGATACTGTTGATTTGTAAGTTCATTTTTCCATTCAGCGTCCGGCTTCGCTTTAGGAAATGTATTATCCATGGCCAAAGCCTTAGAATTGTTGGTTGACTTTGCGTCATCTTTCTTTACGTTATTCTGGCAAGATACCTGAGAAAGGCCAAGCAGTAATCCAAAAGATAGAATGATAGTTTTTGATAAATTGCTTTTCATAACATTTATATTTTAGTGTACTTATAAAATATACGCAAATGAAGTCTGACTGGTTTTAAAATAAGCAACTACTGAAAATTATATCCGCATTGTTATTTCAACTTATCGGCGTGCATTTGTCGCAGCCTTGCAAGTTTTGGCGTAATAACAGCTGTACAATAACCTTGCGACTTGTTATTGGTATAATAATCTTGGTGCTGATCTTCTGCTGGAAAAAACTTTTCCAATGGGCTTAATTCAGTTACAATTGGGTTTTCGTAGTAAGGTTTCATTTCTTTTAAAATAGTTTCAGCAAATTCTTTCTGCTTTTCGTCGTGATAAAAAATTACAGAACGATACTGTGTTCCCTTATCTGCACCTTGACTATTTAAAGTTGTTGGATCGTGACTGGTCATAAATATGATGAGTAAATCTGCAAAAGAAACTATTGTTGGATTAAAAGTAACCTGAATTACCTCTGCGTGACCCGTAAGGCCACTGCAAACTTCGCGATAAGTGGGTGTTCCCGGGACTGTTCCGCCGGAGTAACCAGAGACTACTTTCTCAACTCCTTTTATTTGATCGAAAACTGCTTCGGTGCACCAAAAACAGCCACCTCCTACAGTTATTTGTTGTAAATTATTTTCTTTCATTTCGCTTTTTTTTCAAAGATACTTACTGCCTTTTAGGAAGGTTACAAAGTCTTGTTAAAGCTACGAATGGTTCTTAACAATTATTTTTTGTTTATACACTGAAATTTATATCTTTAAAAAACCTTAAAAAGTTCTTCATGAATAAATATTTACTATTCGCATTACTCTTTTCAATAAGCGTTACTCCAGTATTTTCTCAAGACCAACAAATAGAAATTGTTGAAGAAGAAAAACCGAGCCGTCTATTTCTTTATGGTTTAAATAAAACCGAGCAAGATCTGGACGTTACAATTACGGTAGAAGGAACAAATTTTAGGCAAAGTAAAAGTGCCCCAAGACCTGTCCGAATTCCCGCGGCTTCAAAAGTATTGCTTACTAATTTGATGGTAGATAGAGGTAAAAAAGCAAATTACACTTACAAATTAGAAGTAAGCGATAGTCTTTCCCGACGTGCCATGCGAAGGGATTTTGAAGCTATAAAAATTGAGCCAAAGAAGAAAGTAATAATTTACATTTCTGAAAATTGTGTAGATTGTGATTCGCTAGTTTCCGACCTTGATAAAAGCAAATATTTATATACTGCCTTGCGCTTTTCAGAAAAACCTGAGCTAAAAGACCAACTGGCGCCCGCGTTTGCTAACTCTACAGTTAAAATAGATTCAATAACTACACCAATTATAAGCCTAGACGGAACCTTGCACGTAAAAATTGAAGATTACGATCAGCTGTTGGAAGAATTAAATAAGTAGAAATACTTTAAAACGGATAACCAATTCCGAAGTTAAAAACGGTTTCTTGCACGTTAAAATTGAAGCGTTTTCCTTCAGCAAGTGATGGATCGTGAAATGGCGCGGCAAAATCAAAACGAAGCACGAAGCCCTGAACGTCAACACGTAGGCCAATACCCGCCCCCATTCCTAATTCATTTATAAAATTTGAAGTGAATTTATCCTCCCCATTATAATTTGGATTCGCTTTCGAGTTCCAAATATTTCCCGCATCTGCAAAAACAGCGCCTTTGAAGAATGAAAATAGTGGAAATCTGTATTCAATATTTGCCTCCAAACGAATGTTTCCTGTCTGATCAAAATAATTGCTGTCAGGGTTTTCTTCGTCATTATAAGTTCCCGGCCCTAACGATCTAATTCTGAAAGCCCGCACACTGTATGGCCCACCAGAATAGTACTGTTTTACATAGGGAACAACTTCTGAATTACCATAAGCATATCCGTAGCCACCAAAGAGCCTGGTTGCAATTAGCTGTCCTTGCCCTAATTTAAAATGATATCTAAAATCTATATCGGCCTTGGCAAATTGTGCATACTCCAACCCTAAAAACTCATTGGTTCCCGTCCCATTATCTTTTCCGAAGAGACTAATGCTATTTCCGGCAACATCCAATGTGGCATTTAGAAAAAACTGGTTCTTTTTTGAAGCATCGACCATTTCATTATATGTAAATGAATAGTTTAAGCCAGAAATAAATTGCTGATCAAAACTGCGTTTTAAAAAAGGGTTTTCTTCTAAAATTGCATCAAATTCGGGAGTTGTATTTGAGGGATTAGTATAATTTATTGAAATAGGAATAATTTCATGAGTAACAAATTTATTGGCTTGCCAAATGTATCCAAACTGTGCCGTGCCCGAAAGCAAGGTATAAAGTTGAGACCTGCTTAAATAATCAATACCAAGGCTTGTTTTAGTTTTGGGAATGGAATATTTGAAAAAATCTGTATTAATTTTTATAGGAAAAATTACCCGAGGGAATATCAGTTCAGATTTCAAGCCGAGATTAATACTGGTATTTCCGCTATTACTGCCGCTGTCAATCTGCACTTCATATCCTAAACTAGCCGTGGTATTTAATGTTTCTCCCCCGTTAAAAAGATTGCGATTGCTATAAGTTAGCGCCAAACCTGGGCCAGCAAAATTATTAGACTTTGTTACAGCCTGTAATTCTGCTCGCAAAGCGCGTTTGTTCAATGGAGAAAGAAAAATATTAGCCTCCAAAATTCCCAAACTATCTGTTTGTAAAGAATCCGTTTCCTTATACTGAATATTCACAAATTTATACGCCCCAATAGTAGAAAGTCGTCTTGCTGTATTTCTAGAATCTTCAGGACTATATAACGTTCCTTCTTCTAATGTAATAAAGGGATCCAGATATTTTGGTTTAAAAATAGCTGCGCTATTAATGTAGTTCTTATCATTAAAACGGGTTACTTCAATAACTGTAGAATCTCGACCATCATAATTCCCATAGATATTAATTTTTGAAATTTTATAAGGAATAATCGCCTTCTCAGGCACATCTTTCTTTAACCGAAGAAAAAGATCGAAGCGTTTTTTATTGTATTGATTGGTATCTGCCTCAAAAAGTAGGAAGCTAGAATTGAAATTGTAATATCCTTTCTGTTTTAAATCACGATCTATTCTATCGCGCTCCAATTTCATATTTGAAAGATCGAAACGCATTCCTTTTTTAAGCTTCGTTTCAGCAACACTTTTCTTTATTTCAGAATATATAGGTTGCGGTAATGTATCTAACTGGTAGCTGGCAATAGTATAGGGCGTGGGCGCTTTAACTGTATATTTTGCAGAAGCTTCCTTTTCTTTTTCTTCAAATTCTGAACTTACTTCTGTGTAGAAAAACCCTCTGTTTTCCATTCTATTAAGCAATATTTCTTCAACCTCATACGGTTTTACATCGCTTTGATAAACTGGCTCCTCGCCTATTTTTTTATAGAGAAACCGATTTATAAATCCTGGTTTTTCCTGTTGCATTTTATAATAAAAATGAAGCCCTGCACGCATTCCTAGAAATTTCTTATTAGGTTTTGGGCGCAATGCTTCTTCCAAAACCGCTTCTAAATTTCCTTTGTTATCAACCACCGAATCTGACTTAATTTCAACAGTAGCACCTGTATAAAGACGCTCGTCTTGCGGAATAAATTTCTTTACTGCGCAAGATTGCAGCACGAGCAAAATCGTGGTAAAAACAGTTATTATTTTATATCTAATGTTCAAATTTTAATATTTAAAGTCAATCAATTTCGAATTAATGAATCACTCTTTTTCTATTTTTTTCTCTACTTTCTTTTCTTCTTCACTTTGCTCCTCCTCTTTTTGCGCCTTTTCTTTCGCTGCTTGTTCTTCGGCAGCCTTCTTTTCAGCCTTTTCCTTTTTGGTTTCACCGCGAAGTAAAGCTTGCCACAACTCATCAAATTTGTTGAATTCCTGTGTAAAAATTAATGCAATTCCGCTAACGATTGTTTGCCCGTCAACTATATTTTCAAATTGATTTTTTCGAAAACCTTTCAGCCTGTATCTACCGTTTTCAGTGAGCAGATACTCCAAGCTAACATCGCCAACAATTGGTGCTGCTTCGTCCGTAGAACTGCTTCCTTGCAAATCTACTTCACTCCCCACACGAACTATAAGCCTGTCGTTAAAAAGCTTTTTCTGTGCGGCAATATCCAACTGTGTTCGTTCTTGTGCAGTATCGCCCTGATAGTCTGTATAACTATCCAATCCAAAATCTAATTGCACTCCCGAGTTCCCTAAAAGTTTATCTGAAAAAACATTTAATTGATCTGAAACCGCATCGTTTAAGTTATCACGAGCTACGGTTGCAAATCCGCCGCCACTACCGTCACTACCGGGTTCAGGATAAAAACGACCTAAAACTAAAAGTGAAAATACTTGTCTGTTTAATTCATCCTGCTGCGTATTTACTTGCTGTAATCTGCCATAAACCTGTCCGCCAATTGCGCCCTGCTCTTCCTCTGGCATTTCGATATCAAAACCAATTTCAGGTTTCGTTAATTCGCCATCAATATTTAAATATACATTGAACGGTAAAACCTGTTTGTATTTATTCTTTACCGAAGGGTCTGATCCCGAAGTTACGGGTGCCATTAAAGGAGCCGCCGAAGCTTTTACAGTGTAAATCGCTTTCACATCAAGCTTTGCATCAAAAGGATCTCCAGACCAAGTTACCCTGCTTTCGGGCGAAAGTTCGAATCTTCTGTTTACCAGATTGTACAAATTCATTTCATAATGGCCGCCGGCAATTTCATAAACGCCGCTCAAAGTCATTCGTCCATTCGGATTCATATTAAAGTCGAATTCACCGTCGCCAAAAACCTCAAAATTATCACCTGTTTCCTGATCTATAATGATTGTAACTTTTGCAGATTTCCCGATTCTTAAAATCGCGTTTACATCGAGTCCGGTAAACGTTGCTGTTTTTTCCACATTTCGCGTTAATATGGCGTCGGGATTTTCACGATTTACAAAAATTACTACACCATCGCGCTCTTCAATGGCGACGCTGGAGGACGGAAGTATATAAGTTAAATCTGTATCGTCGTTTACCGTAATCTGTGCGTCTAGCCTCGGAATTTGCAAATCGCCTGTTAACTTGGCGTCTGCATTAAAAGAGGCTTTTCCGTAAACAAATTCATTGTCATCTTTAGTGGCATTTAAAACTTGGAAATTATCTGCTTTTAATTTTAAATCGAAGGTGGGATTTATAAAACTTTCCGTCCCGATTTTTCCAGTCATTACAAGTTTGTTTTGGTTTTCATCCAGTACCGTAAAACCATCCATGTACAAACCTTTGTTGTCTATTCGCAAAATTTCATTGGCTAAAGTGAAAGGAGCATTCAACTTTGTAACAGTAAAATCTGCATTTATAAAATTCAAACTGCCTTCGTATTTTGGAGCAGTTGTGCTTCCAGTAACACTGAAATTACCCGAAAAACTCCCATCTGCATTTTTTACTTCGCCTAAAGAAAAACCTTCCAAAGCACGCATCTTAAATTCATTTATACTTAAATCTAAATTCAGTTTTGCGTCATTTTGAGTTGCGATATAATCTCCCATTAAATCGAGATCTACTTCTCCGTTTTTTAAGGCTAAATCGAAATCATAACTGTTTCCGCCTTTCGATTTTGCATCGATTGTAAGTATTCCTAAATCTACGTCTAACAAATTCAAGCCTTCAACTGAAAGATCTGCCAAAAGCCCAGCATTTCCAAAAGGTTCGACAATGGCTAAATTGCCATTCAAACTTCCCTTTGCAAGCTCTTCGGAAGGATTTATGTAATTTAAAATTTCACTTAATTTGAAGTTTTCAAAAGTAATCGCGGCGTGTTGTTGCGCAACACCAAAGAGATTGTGGGTTAATGCTACAACTTGATTATTTCTGCTAAAGCGAAAATTGTTAAACTCCAAATCGTTTTTGGAGAAAATAACTTCATTGTTTTCAGGTGTTTGCCACGGATTTCTATCTAAAACTAAATCTTCGGGTACAATGTGAAATCGAAGTTTTTCTGAAGTTCCCGTAATCTGCGACTGAATATTTATTAAGGTGCTGTCTTTATAAACCGAATTAAAATTCAGGTTCAATTCACCGTTCTGCTGATTACCGACAATTTTCGTTTTAGGAATATCCAACGGACCGCCTTTTATGCTTTTAAAACCAAGATCGAATACAAATTTCTCTTTATCGGTATCCATCGTAAAAGCCAAACTATAAAGTTCATTTCCGCCGTAATTTATATGAGGCGCAGTAATTCCCGCTTTCAATTTTCTGGCTGCTTCATCAAAAGCCACGTCTATTTTTATGGTATCCAGTTCTTTCACATTCACCAAAAACACTTCGTTTAAAACAGGTGCTTGTACAATCTGACCTTTAATATCGAGCTTTACAGGATTTTGAAGTGTGTCTGCAAAAGCAATGTTTTTTGAAAAATAACTGGAAATATGCCGCTGAACCGAACTACTAAAAGTGGTAGGATCTGTATTGCTCTCCAAGCTCAGTTTTATCATTTTATTATCGAGCCAAATTGAAGTTGTATCACTCCGAACGTGGGCCGTTGCAAGTACATCTCCCAATAAATAAGTTCTATTATCGTAAACCACTACCCCATCGCCAATGGTAGAAATTACATTAAAACCTTCCTTATTTCCTTCAAAATCGGCATCCAATTTAAAAGCCGTTCGCACATCACGACTCATTAACCCGAGCGATTGCAAATTGGCGCCAATAATATTTAAGTGAGCGCTTGCCTTGGGCGAAATGGAATCTAAAACCACGTCTGCATTAAGGTCCAAGTTGATGTTTTCGTCTTCGTAATTAGACACAACTTCGCCTTTTCCATTTTTAATATTACCGTTAATTTCCAAATCTTTTATAGCGTATTTATTAAACTGAAAACTGGAAACAGTAGCCTCTAAAGTAGCGTCTAAAGAATTTATGTCGCTACCCGAACCTTTGGTCTTTAGTCGCAAACTAATTGGCCCTAACTGTTCATTTTGAAGTAATTCATCCAACTTGTATTCTTGAATTTCAACTTTGGCATCGAAGGCAATTTGCAAATCGTTTTTAAAATGACCGTCAATTGTTGCAACGCCCTGAGAAGTAGTTAAATTCATCTTTGCATAAACGTCTTCTAAATTTCCTTTTGCGTTTCCCTTAAGCGAAACGTTTTCTGGCAACTTTACACCGAGATCTTTTTCGCTTACAAACTGGGTCAAATCACTTCGTTTGGTTTGCGCGGAGAAACGAGGAATATTAAATTTTAAGTTTTCAGGATTTGTTACATTTTGAATAAAACCGTTTGCGAAAATTCGGGTTGAATTTCCCCAGCGAATATTCAAGTTGGGAATTTGAATTGAAGAAAGATAACCCTCTGCTTCAACATTTCCGGAAAGGTATTTTTTACTGATTGTTTTTAAGTATTCATTCTTTTTAAGCGCAGGTTGAAATTTGAAAACTTCCTTTAAATCCAATTGAAAGGAAGGAAAATTTAATGCAATTTTTGATTGATTGGGCTTTTCAACTAAGTGCGCTAATGTTTCATAATCCAACCGTAATTTTCCGTTGAGTTTATTGTCGTTTAGTACGAGTTTTAAATCGTTTACCGCTAAATAGTTGTCGGTTGCATTCAGCTTAAGCGCAAGTTCATTTAGATTAAAACCCGAGCCTTCTTTAAAGGTTAAAGTCTCCAATTGCAAGCCAGCCTTTTTATCTTTCAAAAAAACATCGTTGGCTTTTAATGTTAGGTTTTGCAAAGCGATTGCATTGGGATTGAAAACATTGGGTTTCACCTCGTTTTTACCCACAAAATAGCTAATGTTGTTTCGCTCCAAATCTATTTTTGAAATAGCAATTTTTAAATTTGGCCATTCAAAATTTTGGATGTCTTCTTTTAAATCGTCCTTTATTTCTTCAACTTTTTGAGTGATGCCATTATTTTCAGTTTCGGTATTTATTATGACTTTTGAATTCTTTAATTTGAACTCGCCAATTTCAATATCGTTGTTTACCAAATTGGCTTTTGGTAATTCGATATATAATTCAGAAATCTCCAGATTTGCTGCAATTCTGTCGCCATAAGATTGATAATCTAAAAAAACATTTTTTAGTGTAAGTTCATCAAAAACCAAATATGGTAATGGCGGTGCATCGGTTGTAGGTGGCGGAACGGGAGATTGAATGTATTTTATTTGCGCATTGAAGACTGTCGCTTCCGAAGCGCGAAAATCCATGTTTTCCAAATCGGTTTTCTTCATTTGCAGTGCCAAAGAACCTACTTTAAATTTGCTGTCAATTCCAAGTACGGCGTCATCAAAAACTACATGAATATCTTTAAAATTGATTTCACCTAAAATAATTTCTAAGGGTGCTGCTGTAGAATCGACAGCGACTTTCGTCGAGTCTGGCGAAACAAAAGCATCTATCAAAAACTGAAAGTTATATCCTTTTATGGAGTCTTTTCGAATAATATTGGCCCGCAATCCTTCCCATTCCAAATAGTTAATTCCTATTGCATTGCCCCGTATAATTGGCAATAACGGCACATCTGCTTCCAATGATTTTGAATAAACTAAAGTATCACCTTTTTTATCTTCAAGATAGAAACCTTTCAGCATAATATTGCCACCGAAAGTGATGAAGAGTTTTTCTATTTCAACTTTTGTTTGGGTTTTTCCGGAGACATATTTTACAGCGCGTTGCACGATAATATTTTGTCCCCACGGACTTCGGATAAACAAAACCAATAGAATAAACAGGATTATAAGACCCGCGAAAATTCTTCCGAGAATTCTTAAAAACCTGTATTTCTTTGGCTTGGTTTTGTCTTCTTTTTTCTTTTCCAAAGCAATTTTTGGTAGTATTCAAAAATATGAAAATTCCATATCAATTGTGCAGCTAATCCTGCTTACGAACTACTATTTCGCATAAACTTCTGTTAAAAGTATAATCGGATACCTTTTAAAAATGAAACCTTCAACTATTCATATATAATTAAAGCTGTATAATTTCTTATCATACATCAATGCAGGGGTTTCTAATGCGCGGTAGTTTTGCTGTACAGATAATTAATATTTAAATACATAACGATATGAGTACAAAAGAAAAATCTACTTGGAATATTGACGTTTCACATTCTGAAATTAATTTCAAGGTAAAGCATATGATGATGTCAACGGTAACTGGGAATTTTGAAAAGTTTGATGGCAAGGTTGAAACTGATGATGAAAATTTCAAAAATGCAAAATTTAGCTTTCAGGCTGAAATTGATTCAGTGAACACAAATAATAAAGATCGCGATACCCATTTAAAAAGTGATGACTTTTTTGGTGCTGAAAAATTTCCGAAGCTTACTTTCACTTCAAAATCATTTAACGGTGAAAAAATGATTGGCGATTTAACCATTAAAGGGGTTACTAAAGAAATTACCTTAGACGCTGAATACAACGGAACGGCTGTAGATCCTTACGGACAAACAAAAGCAGGTTTTGAATTTGAGGGCACGGTAAACAGAAAAGATTTTGGACTTACTTGGAGTGCCGTAACCGAAGCAGGAAGTATTGTAGTTAGCGACAAAGTAAAACTGATTGCTTCCCTTCAATTTGTAAAGCAATAATTTCCGACATTTAAATATTGAAAAAGATTCGGCCCAAAAGCCGAATTTTTTCTTTTTAAAAATGCATCGAACTTATCATACATCAATGCATTTCAGTGTAATATGAAGTAATTTTATATTATTAATTTTAATACACTTAATACAATGAAAACACGAAAAATAGATCGCGTATTAACTCCTCCTCGCCCACATATGGTTGGTGATGGTTTTAGGGTTCATCAATATATTCCTTCAGGAATAGGCGAAGGTTTTGAAAGAATGAATCCGTTTGTAATGATGGATTACAATAGTAAATTTTACTTTCCACCCACAGATAAACCACGTGGCGTAGACGTACATCCGCACAAAGGATTTGAAACGGTAACTATTGCGTACAAAGGCAGTGTTGCTCACCACGACAGCGCTGGCAATAGCGGGGTTATTGGCGAAGGCGATGTGCAATGGATGACGGCTGCTTCGGGGATTCTTCACAAAGAATACCACGAGGAAAATTTTAGCGAAGCGGGCGGCGATTTCCAAATGGTGCAATTATGGGTAAATCTTCCAGCGAAAGATAAAACGAGCCCACCAAAATATCAAGGCATCACAAATGCTGAAATGAAAAAAGTGCAACTCCCAAATAATGCAGGAATTGTTGAAGTAATTGCCGGCGAGTACACGGGCGAAAAAGGTCCGGCCTTTACATTTACACCGGTGCATATGCTAAACGCGAAGCTAAATAAAGGTGGAAAAGCGACTTTTAGTTTTCCGGAAAACTACAACACAGTTGTATTAGTAATTGAAGGGAATATTAAAGTGAATAATACTGAAGAAATTAAAACTGACGGTTTAGGATTATTTAAAAATGAAGGTGAAGAGTTTACAATTGAAGCTACCGACAACGCTTTGGTATTAGTACTTAGCGGCGAACCAATTAATGAACCCATTGTAGCTCAAGGACCATTTGTAATGAACACACGAGCCGAAATAGTTCAAGCTATAAGTGATTTCAACATGGGTAAATTTGGATATTTAGAATAAATCCCAAGGTCTGATCGAGCGCAGTCGAGAACTTTTTAGTTGTACAATATTGAACTAAAATTTGTCCCCGACTGCGTTCGATTTGACAATTTTCAACTCGGCTTAAAATTTTTATGAGCGAGCTCTTTCCGAACACGGCTAAGGCTTTCGGGCGTTATTCCCAAATAAGAAGCAATCATCCATTGTGGAACCCGAAGTAACAGATCTGGGTAGGTTTTAATAAAACTTAAATAACGCACTTCGGCAGTTGCACCTAGTAAAAGATTAATCCGTTTTTGCATCTGCCTAATATGATTGTGCAGCAACTTATCATTAAACTTGCTGTAAGCAGGCGTACTTTCAATCGTTTTACAAATAAACTGTTCGTTTATTAAAACTACTTCGGCATCCTCGATTGCTTCAATATAACTTTCAGAAGTATCATTAAAATAAACACTACTCCTGTCTACAATAAACCAATTTTCTGGCGCAAACTGTATTACGTGCTCTTTTCCATCTTCATCAAGCATGTACGATCGCAGCAAGCCTTTTTCTACAAAAAAAGAATGTTTGCACAAATCGCCTTTCTTCAAAACTATGTCTCCTTTTTTATAGTTAATTCGTTTTAAATCTGAAGTAGCTTCCGCAGCCTCGCCTTCGGTCATTCCCGCAGTTTCCACTAAATAGTTATAAAAACTGGATTCTATTTTACTTTTTTCTGGCGTCATTTAAGTTGAATTTTTAAGCGTTTTAAAATTACAGTTTTCTTCGGAAACAGATTTCGAGTTTAAAAATAAACTTGTGGCACTTTTTTTGTTTCCTGATTAAGAGAACACTAAACCATTTTTAATTATGAGAAATTCAAATATGCCCTCCGTGAATGCCGGTAGTATGGCCGACATTGCTTTTTTACTTTTAATTTTCTTCTTGGTAACATCAATGATTCCAAACGATAAAGGAATTGCGCGCGAACTTCCGCAACCGTGTCCGCCCGGAGCAGATTGTAATATTCCACTTAAAAAGAATAATATTTTTAGCATCAGCGTTAATGAAAACGGTGAAATCATGGCGAATAAAATCCTTATTAAACTTGAAGATTTAACAGACGAATTGAAAATATTTATAGACAATAACGCCGACAAATCCTGTGTTTACTGCAACGGCATCCAGCTTGCAGAAGCTTCAGACAATCCTAAAAAAGCTTCAATTTCTTTATCAATTCATAGGGAAGCTCCCTATCAAAGTTATATTACAATTCAGGATGAAATTGCAAAGGCATATTTTGAATTACGTGAAAATTACGTTTTAACTGTTTTGAAAACGGATGTTAAAACCATAACTGATGGAGAACTTAAAAAAATGCAGGATGCATATCCTTTCCGAATAATTGAATCTTCTCTATAAATCTTATTCCCCTGATTTATTATTATAAACGATTGAAAGACTACTTTTAATAATAATTTCAAACGAAAATTAATATGAATTGGACTTTCGAAAATTTTAAACCAAAGCTCGATAATTTAACTCCTCAGGTACGCGAAAAAGCCTTGGAAATAGCAGAGCAGCTTATGAAGAAAGGCGGCATTTCTGAAGAAAAAGCTATACAGTTAGCAGTTGTTCGCGCAGAGGAATGGTTTTATGATACAGAAGGTTGATAGTATTAGGGTTTTATTACAAGGTCGAGAAGTTCCAAAAACTTCACCAGCTTCTACCTCTCAATTTTGAAAATATTAATTTCAATGTATACGTTGGTAAATAGCAATATTAAAAGCTACTGTGTTCATAAATTGCACAATGAACAGTTCATTTTCAAAACATTGAAAACATCTAGTATCTCGAACGCCGTTCATAAAGTAAATGGTCAAAAATTCGTTTTGAAAACTAAAAGTTCCAAAATTGGTTTGCATATAATTTTGAATCAGTAAGAATGAAAAATCGTTTTTGAATACAATATTCTCCTCCATCATTAATGGAATGAATTGGTTATTTTGAATGCTTTTTAGCAATCGCCATTGACCGTGTAAAAATGTTGGATTGTGCGTTTTATTCGCTAATCTTTTACCAATATATTTATCGTCTGTAAATTGTCCAACCTGTGATATAACGGCTTCCAAAACATAATTGCTTGGTCCTGGACTTGGGCCAGATAAAATTAATGCCTTAAGTTTTTCTCCAATATAAACCGTTGTATCATCCCTTTCTAAAAACGCGTTTATTGCGTATTTAATTTTTTCTGGATCATCCAATTTCTTATCGAGCAACTTTTCGAGTCTAAATAAAAGATCCCGCTGTTCTGCGGCAATTAACGGTTCCCCTTGCATTATAATTGAATAAATATCGCTCAATTCAGTAATAGGAATTACCGGTTCAGGAACCAAACTGGGATCTGTCCAATTTTTGCTGAATTCGCTTATATTATCACTGATGTTTTTTAAGATTGTTGCAAATCTCACCTCTCTACCTTCGTTTTCTGGCTTGTAGGGTGTTGTGTTATTGTTTTTTAATAAATGAGGCATAAAGGTGGCATCCAAATCGTCAATCTGAAGTGCGATTATATGCCTTCCCAATTGATCTGCATAAGTAAGTTCGGCCTGGCAGGCTTTCGATTTTGTAGATTCTTTGGAAAGTAAAAAAACAAAAATTTCACAATTTCGAATTTGCGATAAGATTTCTTTCCACCATTCATCGCCAGCTCCAATATTTTGGTCGTACCAACACTCGTGATAAACTTTGGATGCGTGTACTATATTTGCAAGTTCTGCCTCTTGGGCTCTCGAATAACTAAAAAATAGTTTCATATAAAAACATTTTAAAAATGTAATTAAATCAGAAAAATTTGGGAAAATTTGGTGAGGATTGTTATGTAAATATAATGATTTATACTAATAATTTACCGTGCCGATAAAAATGTGAAATTCTATAATTCTCAATATCATTTTCATTAATGAAAAGTCATTGATAGCTGAAAATCATTAGTTTTGTACTAAATAATAAAAGCACACGCGTCTAATTCCAAAGACGTAAAATTTTAACCCAAATGATGATTAAATGTTTAGACATCAAGGTAAGAGCAGAACATTAAAGCACAATCTGCAAATTGCCACTGTATTATCTTTTGTGGCTGGAATTGTAAATGTAACTGGGTTTTTATCCATCAAACAACTTACTACAAACGTAACTGGGCATTTCGCTCAATTTATGTTTGATCTTGAAAATTTTGAATTCTGGAAAGGCACTATTTATTTCGTTTATATTTTTTCATTTTTATTTGGTTCATTTTCATCGAGCTTTCTAATTGAAAAATTTAGAGCCAACAAAAAGCTAAACGTTTTTGTTATTCCCACCTTAACTGAATCTTTTATTTTGATAGCGGTTGCTGTTTTTAGCAATTTTACAGAAAACCTATATCCCGATTTAATAGCCTGTTTGCTACTTTTTTCTATGGGAATGCAGAATTCTTATGTAACAAAAATTTCGAATGCAATTGTAAGAACCACACATTTAACTGGGCTTTTCACCGATTTAGGGATTGAACTTTCGCAGTTGTTTTTTCCCAAAGCACATCCAAATAGGGAGAAAATTAGATCCACAATAAAACTGCGTGTTTATATAATTTCCTTCTTCTTTTTTGGCGGAATTATTGGCGGAATTTGTTATTCTGCCTTACATTTAAAGTTGAATACATTATTATTGGCTGCTATAATTTTATTAGGAAGCCTCTTTTATGACGATTTCAGATTTGGTGTAATCAAAACAAAAAGAAGGTTTAAACAAAGAAAAATAGCGAAGCAAGCAAATTAAATTATCGGTTATGAAAACAACAGATAAAAGAACGTTGACAACAGAGCAACACAACGAATTGATTAAAATTTTGAAAACCCGTTTCGAAAAAAACTCAATACGGCACCCGAAAATAGAATGGTTTGAAGTTCAAAAAAAGCTTGATTCTAAACCCGAAAAACTTTGGTCACTCAACCAAATGGAAGAAACTGGTGGCGAACCCGATGTTATTGGTTTCGACAAAAAAACTAACGAATACATATTTTATGACTGCGCGTTAGAAAGTCCGAAAGGCCGTCGAAGTCTTTGTTATGATAATGAAGCGCTGGAGGCGAGAAAAGAGCACAAGCCAAAAAATAGTGCAATTGGTATGGCAGCAGAAATAGGAATCGAACTTTTAACTGAAGAGCAATATTGCGAATTACAAAAACTTGGAAAGTTTGATACTAAAACGTCGTGTTGGCTAAAAACCCCTGAAAGTATTAGAAAATTGGGCGGTGCCATTTTTGGCGATTATCGTTTTAATACTGTGTTTATTTATCACAATGGGGTTCAATCTTACTATGCTGGGAGAGGGTTTCGAGGATTATTAAAGATTTAAATATAAAATTCGAATTGCAGAATTTCAATATATTACTCTCGTTCGTGTTCTTCTATATCTTTTCGTAAATCTAACTTTCGCAATTTTGGAAAGAAGGCTCCTGTACCAATAACGGTAAGTATCGTCATTCCACCTCCAAAAACTACTGCGGTTACCGTACCCATTAACTTTGCTGTAAGTCCGCTTTCAAAAGCACCCAACTCATTTGATGATCCTACAAACATAGAATTAACCGAAGCTACACGGCCTCGCATAGCATCTGGCGTACGCAATTGAAGGATAGTCTGTCGTATTACCATAGAAATACCATCTGTTGCTCCACTTAGGAAAAGCGCTACTACCGACACCCAAAACCAAGTAGAAACACCAAAAATAATAATGCAAATTCCGAATCCGAAAATTGCAGTAAGAAGTTTCATTCCAGCATTTTTGTTAAGTGGGAAGTGTGCAGATGTAAACATTATTAATAACGCTCCCACGGCTGGCGCAGCGCGTAATATACCAAAACCTTCTGGCCCAACTTTAAGAATATCCTGTGCGTAAATAGGAAGCAACGCTACTGCTCCACCAAATAACACAGCAAACATATCTAAAGTAAGTGCTCCTAAAATTACTCTCGTATTCATTACGAATTTAATACCCTGTTTTAAACTTTTAAAAATAGGCTCGCCAATATTCGGGTTTAAAATTGGCTTCTTCGGTATCTGTAGTAACAATAGTAAAGCCATCAATGAAAAAGCAAAAACGAAACACATTGACCAGTGAACACCAATCCAATGAATAAAAAACCCACCGAATGCGGGACCAACCACAGCGCCCATTTGCCAAACAGAACTGCTCCAAGTTGCAGCATTAGGATATACCTTTTTAGGAACTAATAATGAGAAGAGTGAAAATATAGTAGGCCCGAGAAATGCCCGAACAATACCACCGAGGAAAACTAAAAAGTAAACTGTGTATAGTATCGTATCTGTAGGAAGATCGGCTATTATGTATGGCCAAGTTATAAGAAAAAGACCTAAACTAACGACGGAAAACCCAAGAATACACTTAATTAAAAGTCCGCGTTTTTCTTTTTGATCTACAATGTGACCAGCAAAAAGTGCCATAGACACCGCAGGAATTACTTCCATTAAACCTATAATTCCTAAAGAAAGTGGATTTTTAGTAATACTGTATACTTCCCATTCAATTACAACAAATTGCATGCTCCAGGCAAAAACCATTGCAAAACGAACAAAAAGAAAAATATTGAACTCTCGAAATCGTAAAGCAGCGTAAGGATCTATTTTCTTCATTTAATTTAAAGGAGGAAGTTAATTGAAAATAGAGAGCATTTTTCCGAAGAAAATACTTCTACGCCACGAAAGTACTATAGCAAACTGAATATAGCAATTGCATAAAGATAAAATCGTACAAAACGTAGCAAGCCAAACAAAAGGTAGTTTTTAAACTTGTAGTGAATCATACCTGCCGCCATACTTGTCATAGAAAAAGGTATAGGCAATAAAGCACCCACAACGATTAAAAAGCCACCCCATTTACGAATATGCCTTAAGTGTTTTTTCATCTTTCCTTCCATATAAGCAAATACGCGTGGAATAGTGAAAATCCATTTTCCTATAAAGAATGAAATTATACCACCAATGTACGAGAGCGTTGCTAAGAGTGTTAGATAAAGTATAGGTTGTGGCATTTTATCGCTCCAGGCAATAAAAATTTCTGGTGGTACAAGCCCCAAGAATGATTCGGAAGCAAGAAAAACAAGTAATATATTAATTGGCGCGTAAGTAACAGTAATGTACGTAAAGAGATTACTGAAATCTACTACGTATAAATCCAATACAACCAATAAAGCAATAACCACAAAAATTGGTATAATTGCTTTTTTAAGACTTTGACCTACAAATGAATAAAAACCAGTGTATTTATAATATAAGTGGGTACGCTTAAGTCTATTTGTTTCAGATTTTCTTACAGTGTTCATTTCTAACTTGGGATAATACTATTCTAATCTATAATACTTCGGCAAAATGCCGTGTATATTGTATTGTAATGTGCAAATATAGCCCTAAAGCCCCTACTCTGCAAGCAATTGGCAATTGATTGAGGGTTAATAGAATGTTAAACATTTCCGCCCTTTTCGTTCATTTAAAGAAATAGCTAAAAGTTAATATTTCGTTAAATTAGTACTTTGCATTGCATAGTACTGTAACAACATAGCATTTTCTTCGTCTATTAGTTATAACCCAATAAATTAAAAACAATGAGAACTTTAAACAACAATCAGTTAACAGCAAAAATGAAAACTTCAAAAGCTTATTCTTGGAATTTGAAAAGAAGATTTCACTAAAAATTAAACTACAAACAATTAAAATTAAAAACCATGAGAACTTTAGACAGCAATGTAAAACAACACAGACCCACCAATTCCAATGCATACAAATGGAATTTGAAAAGACGTTTTAATTAACTTAGTTGAAGAAAATCAAAAGATGAAAACTTTACGACACATTCAAAGAAGAATTAAATGCGGATCGCAGGAACAGCATACCTTACAGTACTTAAGCACACATCATCGACTGTTTGAGGATCCCACAATCAGAAAAATATGCAAAAATATTTATTGAGAATTATAAAATTAAAAATTGAGTGAAGCTAGATTGAAGAAATTTAATTTAGCTTTTTTCTTTGCCCCTATTCGGCCTTGGTCTTGGCACAATTGGTTTTTTATTTTCTGGTTTTGCAACTTTCCGCTCTGGCATGGGCCCTCTTAAGTGAATTACCAACCCGTTCAAAAAATTTCGTAAAAACTGATCGCCGCACTCCATATACTTTTCATGACTCTCATGTCTGAAAATTGCGCCCAATTCACTCTTAGTTACAGCAAAATCTACTAACGAACATATCTTCACAATATCCTCATCGCGGAATTTGTGAGCCACGCGTAGTTTTTTCATTATATCGTTGTTTGAAAGTGCCATAAATAATTTTTAGTTTGAATTGTTCTGTTTGCGAAGGTATAAATTTAAGCGGTAAACCTTAAATACCTGTTATATTTTTATTTAATGTGTGTTAAATAGAAATTCCCTTTTTCGCTTTTCGAATATCTTTAAAAGAAAACTTGTGAGTTGCTTGCTAAACATTTAAGGTTTCTAATTATTCTTTAAACTTTTATATGAGCAACCATTTTTTCTAATTCTTAAAAATAAATTCAAATGAAAAATTCAGAAAAAAAAGATTCAACATCAAAGAATACTGATCAAAAACTACCCTATAATCCGAATGTAACGAAACATGATAAAGAGATTCTTGCGCAGAATAACATTCACGGCGACGGAGGAGATGACCAACAACTTCGCGACAGAGAAGAAAAAGTAGATATTGCGGGAAAAGACCTCGACGTCCCCGGCCGAAATCAAGCTAAAAAGTCTAATGGCAACGGTCTGAATGATGAAGAAAACAAACTCTTTAGCTTAGGCGGCGAGGATAATGAAAATTTAGAGCAGGACGAACCTCTCTAGTAAATTATTTGTTTTAGAAATTAATTCCCGGTTGGCACCATGTAAACCGGGATTTTTGTGTCTTCCAAAACACTAGAGGCAACCGTCCCTAAAAATAATTTTTCCAAAGCACCGTGGCTGTGAGTGCCCATTACAATTACATCTGCATTCCATTCTTCAGCATATTCTAAGATGCATTTCGCGGTATCACCCTCGGCTAAATGGGTTGTAACATTTTTTCCGCCTAAATGAGTAGCCGTTTTTTCAAGATAATCTTTCGCCACTTTCACAAATTCCTCCTGAATTCTGAAATCTACCGGAAATGCGTATCCTTCGTAGCCCATAAATGGTTCGTACTGCATTCCGTAATAACGTACTTCTGCCAGCACATGAAATAAACAAATTTCAGCATTCATCAATTTTGCAAGTTGATTTCCCATGTTTACTACCTTTTCGGAGTCTGGGTTATAATCGAGCGTTATCAGTATTTTTTTCATAGTTGTCGGTTTATATTCTGAATTAAATATAGCTTTCTTTTCGAAGTTTTCCTTCATAAACCGAGGGATAAATTACTTCGTAACATTTAATTTCGGTTTCTCCTTGTTTAAAGATAAAATTTATATGCCCCAGTACTGGGAAGTTGCGAAGGATAGCATGTTTTTTTTGAAATAAATCATAAATACCAATTCCGAAAATTAGCATTCCAAAAATGGAGAAACCATAAACTGGCCAAATTGTGGTGCAAGTAATTGTTGCTATTATTGCCACACCTACTGCTTCCATCCATCTGGCGGTGGAAGCTATAATTATTTTTAATTCTTCCATTTTATATTAACTTGGTTTAGTTGAAAAAAGACTTTATTTCAGCCATCAGATTATTCTTTTGGTCTTTATCGCCTTTAACCGCTAAAAGAATTTCCTTCATTTTAGATTTTCCGAAGCCCCAAGCTTGATCTAATGTTATATGCGGTGGCAAAGAAAGTTCACCCGGGGTTGTAACTGCATCTATTATAAATGGTTTTGGCGAAGCAATTGCCATTTCTATTGCCTTTTCAATATCTGCGGCTTTTTCAACTCTAATTCCATCCCCTCCACAAAGTTTGGCGTATTCTGCAAAATTTGGGTTTTGTAAAGTGAGCGCTTCATTTGACATTGCATAACCAGCTTCTTCCATTTCAATTTTCACGAAGCCAAGCTGACTATTATTATATACCAAAATCTTTACGGGCCAGTCATAACGAACTGCTGTAATAAAATCATTCATGCACATTCCAAAGGCGCCGTCGCCCACAATTGCCCAAACTTGACGACCGGGATTGACAGATTGAATACCCATTGCTGCCGGAAAACCAACAGCCATAGAACCGTGATTAAAAGAACCGAGTAATCTTCTTTTACTGTGAAGCGTTAAATGATGTGCCACCCAAATAGCACTTTCGCCAACGTCTACCGTAAAACACGCATCGGCAGAAGCTTTTTCATTTAATACATTCATAAAAAGCTGCGGATGCAATGGTTCTTGGTCATTTTTTAAACTACTACTTTCCTTTTTTTGTTTTTTCCATTTATTGAAGTTTTCAACCAAATTGTCCAAGAATTCAGAATCTTTCTTCGGAAGAATTTTAGAATCTAGTTTCTGAAGTGTTGCCAAACAATCGCCCTGCACACCAATATCTACTTTTACGCGATTCCCAATATTTTCGACGCGGTTGTCTATTTGAATAATTTTTGAATTGTCTGGCAAAAAGTTGCTGTAAGGAAAATCTGTTCCTAACATTACAAGTAAATCTGCCTTCATTACAGCGTGATAGCCTGAAGGGTTTCCAATAAGCCCTGTGAGACCAACCACATTTTTATCGTCGTTATGGATTATGTCTGAAGAGCGTAGCGTATGTACAATTGGAGCTTTAATTTTTTCGGAAAGTGCGAGTACTTCCTCCCTACTTTCAACGCATCCGGAACCAGCAAGTATGGTAATTTTCTTTGCTTCGTTAATAGCATTTGCAACAAGGTTTATATCTTCATCTGAAGGTACTAAAACCGCATTTCCATGAAAAACTGGATGCAAATAATGATCTCCACTTGCTTTCTCTACTGCAATGTCAACAGGAATTTCTACGCGAACTACGGCTCGTTGCTCCAAAGCAATCTGAATGGCTTTTAAAACAACGCGTGGCGCTTCTTCGGCAGAACGAATTACGGCTTGATATGCACAAACATCGTCGAATACTTTAGTAAGCCCAACTTCTTGAAAATAATTGGTGCCCATATTTACGCGTGCTACTTGCCCACTTAGCGCAAGTACGGGAACGCGTTCTTTTTTTGCGTTGTAAAGACCATTAATTAAATGAAGTGTTCCTGGTCCAACGGTTCCAGCACAGACTGCTAAATTGCCAGTCATTTGCGCTTCGGCGCAGGCGGCAAAAGCGCCGTTTTCTTCGTGCCTTACTGCTTTCCACTTTAAATCTTCATCTCCACGAAGCGCGTCGGTAAAAGTGTTAAGTGCATCGCCGGTTACCCCCCAAATTTGAGTAACACCAACATTTTTAAGAATTTCAAGAATTTGTTCAGAAACATTCATAAGTTACATTTTCTTATAAAGTTACAGACCTTGAAAATAAAATGGACGTTTAGGAAATACTATTTCATTTTATTAAGTGAATTTTAACGGAGACAACAACTACATCCTGAAAATCAAAAAGATAAACTGAATTGATGCTAATCTTTTTCTTCCAAATTAAAAAAGTCATTTACTGGTTTATTGAAAACAATGGAAAGCTTTAGTGCCAAAAGCGTGGAAGGCACATATCTATTAGTTTCAATAGAATTAATTGTTTGTCTGGAAACCCCGATTTTTTGTGCCAAATCTTCCTGAGTAAGGTTGAGAATGGCCCTCTCTACTTTTAGCGTATTTTTCATGCGTTTCTCCTTTTTAAGGACCAAAATGCTGTTAAGTAAACAATTAAAAGAAACCACAGTATTTGAAAATCACCTAAATCTTGAAAAATTGCTTTCTCAGGTCTAAATAAAAGGAATACAATATAATTTATTAAAGGTTGAACCAGCACATAAATAACCCCAAGTATAAAAGCCAATGTAAATGATTTACTTCTTAGGTTTTCAATACGTTCATCTTCAATTTTTTCTTTTGAAATTACAACAATCAATAAACCGAGTAGCGACATTTTTTTCAAAATCGATTTAACTACTAACATGTCACCTTCTATAAATTTTGTCAAAATAAGAAGTGTAAAGGAAATTATAAGAACCCCCCATCCTATTTTTTTCCAAACGTTTGGTAATTTAAAATTAATCAACCAGTGTAGCCTTCGCTCTTCTGAAGCACATATTTTATTCTTTAACATAATCTAAGTTTTTAAATTAATAAATACAAGTAAACTTAACAATAAGACAAATATACTATTTATTTTGTAAAACTAGCTTTACATTTCAATATATTGCAAATACGTACTAATCCTTGAGATTTTGTCTAGGATTTTGTGTACTTAAATAAATTGTTTGAAACTTACTGCTTCACCAATATGGCTGTGGCTTTATTGCCAGTAAGAAGATTCCACTCGTAAGACGCTAGCAGATTACCTATTTCGTCGTAGATATTTAATTGTGCTGTATTTGGCCCGGAAGTACCTTGATTTAATGCTTCAAAATCTATTTTATTGAAACCATCTTGCAGCGGAACGTCAAAGCCTTTAAAAGTTCCTTCTAGTCTCGCTTGCGGAATTACAATTTGGTTATTCACATAAACTCGAATCATATCGCCATCCACAAATTGATGATCGCGATACATAAATGTTGCTGTTTTAGCTTTCGTTTTAAAATCGCCTAAATATTGGTCCTTTCCGTACTCTGCTTTAATTTCCTTGTCATCGGTGAAATATTTCGGCGTCTTATTAGTAGTGTATTCCATTAAACCGTCGCCGTTTTGCATATCGATCTGTTTCTCCTTTTCCTTTCCTAAATCTGAATTGTTTGGTGTATTTGGGTTTTTAGTATTTGAAAGTGAGGGTGTTTTTATTGCAGGAATTTCAAAACCGGTTGAGCTGCTCACATTTGCGTCTGGAGCATCAAAACGCACGGAACTACTTGGCAATTCTATTTGAGAAAAGGTGGTCCAAGTAATCAAAACAAAAGTCAGTAGAAAAAAATATTTCAACATAATTTAAATAGTTTCCAAGTAGCTAACAACAACTGCACCAAAAATAGTATTCAGATTATTATAAAATTACTATAATATCATAAATTATTTATTCTTATTTTTTCGTTTATTCTTCCAAATAAAATACAACAAGATTGCACATAACGGAAGTACGATATAAATAATTACATCTGCCGGGTTCGTTATGTCTATTGGTGATTCACTGGGTTTAGGTACTTCAGTGGGCTTTTGTGCAAAGATTGTCGTATTAATTAAGAGAAAAATGGCTAAAAGCATGTTTTTGTTGAATTTCATATAATTTTTTTTTTGAATGTAAGAAAAAATAATGGACTAACAAATTTTAACAAGTTGTGTTAAGTATTTGGAAATTACCCTAAAATGTCATACTATGCCGTGTTATTATTAAAAACAAGAGAATATATGAGACAACTTAAGATCACGAAGCAAGTAACCAACCGCGAAACCAAATCTTTAAACAGTTATTTACAGGATGTTAGTAAAATTGATTTAATAACTGCGGAGGAAGAAGTTGAGTTGGCTCAGCGCATTCGTGAAGGAGATCAGGCTGCTTTGAATAAGCTAAGTAGAGCGAATTTAAGGTTTGTGATTTCCGTGGCGAAACAATATCAAAATCAGGGATTGAGTCTACCCGATCTTATTAATGAAGGAAATGTGGGTTTGGTAAAAGCAGCCAAGCGATTTGATGAAACTAGAGGTTTCAAGTTTATTTCTTATGCAGTATGGTGGATACGTCAAGCAATTTTACAGGCTATAGCAGAACAATCGAGAGTGGTTCGCTTGCCGTTGAATAAAATTGGCGATATCAATAAAATAAAAAAGGCTTCCATTCATCTTGAACAAAAATTTCAACGTGTACCAACGGCAGCCGAAATTGCTAAAGAACTTGATTTTAGTGAATCTAAAGTGAAAAGTTCACTTAAAAATTCAACTAGAAGTTTGTCCATGGACGCACCTTTTCAAGAGGGCGAAAATGACAACAATTTATATGATGTTCTAAGTTCAGGTGAAAGCCCGAATCCAGATAAAAACTTGTTGCACGAATCACTTCGTATTGAAATTAATCGTGCGTTAGATACTTTAGCGCCACGTGAAGCTGATGTAGTAAAATTGAATTTCGGACTTTGCGGACAACCGCCAATGACGCTTCAAGAGATTGGAGATACTTTCGATTTGAGCCGTGAACGCGTGCGTCAGATTCGTGAAAAAGCAATTAGAAGACTAAGACAAACTTCAAAAAGCCACATTCTTAAAAAGTATTTAGGATAAAATGTTAAAAATATTGGCGCTGTCAATATTTTATGAAATTCTTAGGAACGAGAATTATTTCTGCGGTTATCTTTATCAGACTAACCATTCATTAAAATGAATACAGAAATAATTCTCGTTTTTTCTATTCTGTTTGTTACCATTATCCTTTTCGCATTTGAAGTCTTTTCTGTAGACAAAATTGCGATGCTTCTCGTGGCCTCACTCGCACTTACGGGTTTAGTAGAACCTGAAGAAGCTATTTCAGGATTCTCCAATACGGCTACCATTACAGTGCTTTCATTGATGATTATAGCACTAGCGCTTGAAGACAATGGCGTAATTGCTTCACTAGCGCGCTTTCTAAAAAATCTACACATATTACCATTATTTCTGTTGCTACCCGTACTTATGCTTATAACGGGCGGTATTTCGGCCTTTATAAACACTACGGCGGTTGTAATAGTTTTTATCAAAATTATTTCAGAATTATCCAAGCGCTTTAACCTGTCGCAAGGTAAATTACTATTACCTATATCTTTTGCAGGTATTATGGGCGGTAGCTGCACTTTAATGGGTACCTCAACAAACCTAATTGTAAATTCAGTAGCACGAGACTTGGGTGCGGAACGCTTCAGTTTTTTTGAATTTTCTATGTTTGGAGCAGTTTTTTTAGTGGTTGGGATTATTGTAATAACAATAGCTTCAAGATGGCTTCCGAAGGATTCTAAAGAAAATTTACACGACGCTTACGATTTAGAAAGCTTCGTAACTACAGTTATAATTAATAAAGACTCTAAATTAATTGACAAAAACATAGAAGATACATTTCTATATAACAACCCCGATATTTCTATTTTAAAACTCACTAGAAATAAGCAAATTACCAATGCGCCTGGTAAATACATTACACTTAAAGAGAATGACAAACTAGTATTAATGTGCGATTTAGAAAATCTCTCTAAACTAAATGATGACCAAGGTCTCAGCATTCATAAAAAGCAAGATATTTCAAGAAATAATGAGCTGGAAGTTAAAGAAGACGCTGAAGCTCCCAAAAAGTCAGAGGATTGGGGTTTTGTAGAAGTGCTCATCTTACCTGGTTCTACATTAATTGGTAAAACTTTAAAGCAATTAAGAAAACAAACTTTTAATAATGCCTTACCTATAGCAATTAAAAAAAGAAGGAATATAAGGAATACCGAGGAACGTTTGGTTAGAAAGGATATGGATAAAATAAGCCTTAAACCCGGGGACAGATTGTTAGTAGAAATACCCACCAATGAAATAAACCAACTCTACGATTTAGAGAATGTCGCTATTTTACGGGAACATAAGTCACAATCCGTAAATACTAAAAAGAGAGCAATGTCTTTCGTTATATTATTATTGGTAATTGGTTTGGCAGCAAGCGGTGTACTTAGTATTCTAATTAGTGCAATAACGGGGGTTTCACTTTTACTATTAACCCGTTGTTTGGATCTTAACGATGTTTATCATCGTATAAATTGGCAGGTAATTTTTCTGCTTGCCGGTATGATTCCTTTGGGAATTGCTATGCATAATACCGGAGCAGATAAATGGATTTCAGACAACCTTTTAGAAATCTTAAGTGGACGATCAAATATTGTAGTAATCGGATTAATATTTCTTATTACAATGCTTTTAAGTAGCGTTGTTAGCAACAATGCCACAGCTATTATAATGACGCCAATAGCGATAGCAGTTGCCGTTGGATTAGACTTATCTATGAAGCCATTTATACTTGCCGTTTTATTTGGAGCGAATTTCAGTTTCTTCACTCCAATGGGCTATCAAACCAATACATTAATATACGGAATGGGCTTTTATAAGTTCAAACATTTTTTTATAATTGGAGGTGTGCTTTCTATAATCCTCTGGATTTTAGGTACTTTTATGCTTTCAACACTATTTTAAATCAAAACCATGGAAGAAGAAAAATTTTCAGTACACGACTCAGTTACAGGTTTATACGACAAGCTAGACGGCTGGTTAGATGCAATAATATTGAAGTTGCCAAACTTTGCGGTTGCAATACTTGTAATGATTGTTTTTTATTTAATTGCAAGAGGACTTAAAAAACTATCACATAAAGTACTATTCCAAAAGATAGGTGATGAGTCTATTAAACAGGTACTTTCAAAATTAATCTACGCAATTGTTTTATTAGTTGGTTTTTTTATAGCTCTTGGAGTTATGCAATTAGACAAAGTTCTTACTTCTGTTCTAGCTGGGGCCGGAGTAATGGGATTGGCAATTGGTTTCGCATTGCAAGGCACTTTAAGCAACACCGTTTCTGGCTTTATGCTTTCATTTCAGCCAAAAGTGCGCATTGGCGATTTTATTGACGCACAAGGAAAATCTGGTTACGTTGAAGAAATTGATTTAAGAAATGTAACTATACGCCAGCCAGATAATGATTATGTAATTATTCCGAATAAAATTTTTGTCGAAAACCCCTTCACTAATTATTCTTGGACCGAGCGTGGTAGAGTTTCGGTTAGTTGTGGCGTAGGTTATGAAGAGAATCTTCAAAAAGTGGAAGATTTGGTCATAAAAGTAATCTCTGAAAATTTTGAACAACGCAACAATGAAGGAGTCGAATTCTATTTCACTGAATTTGGAGACAGCTCCATCAACTTTATTACCAGATTCTGGATTACTAGTCAGAAACCTAAACCAAAATTTGAAGCGCAGCATTTAGCTATAAAACTTATTAAGAAAAACTTCGATGAAGCCGGTATTAACATCCCATTCCCTATCCGTACTTTAGATTTTGGAAAAAATAAATTGAGAATGGAGCCGCAAAAAAAGGCACCTGAAGCAAAAGGTTCCGCAGATAAAAATGAATAAACGATAAATCAACAAATCAACCTTAAAAAAATTTTATGAAAAAATTACTCAGAATATTATTGGCTGGCTGGGGTGCCAAGAAAATCGGCGGTGGCAAGTGTGGCTGTATCGGGGTTATTGTAGTCTTTATAATATTATATGTGCTGCTAGGCTATGTATTTTAGGCGGTTTTAAGTTTTCCTTTTAACAAAACAATAGCATCCATTAACTAATTATTTGGTGAAGTGTCCCGTTATATTTGCCACACAAACCTAAAAAAACTTAGAATTATGAAAAATGTTATTGCATTAACTTTATTAGCAGGAGCACTTATTACAACGTCCTGCGTTTCAAAAAAGAAGTATGTAGAATTGGAAGGTCAATACAACGACACCCGCTCTACATTAGTTAAAACCCAACTAGAAAAGGAAGAGATTGAAGCTAAGTACGCTAAAATTGAAGAACGCGTTTCAAGTTACAATTCGAAAATCCAGTCGCTGACAGATTCAAACAACAATCGTCTACAACAATTTGACGGAGTTGTGGTTTCTGAAAATGACAAATTAAAAATGAAGAAAGCATTAGCCAATGTAAATCCCCAAGAATTGGCACAAGCAAAAACTTTAAAGGATTCAATGAATCTTATCGTTTCGTACAACCTTAAGAAGAATCTTGACAACAGTTTAGTTGGCGAAGGCGAAGAAGACGACATCAAGATTGACATTGATGAAACTGTAGTAATGATTACAATTTCAGACAAACTTTTATTTAAGTCAGGAAGTGCTCGGGTAAATTCGAAAGCAAATCCACTTTTAGAGCGTTTGGCAAATGTAATTAATAGCGAACCAGCTTTAGAAGTTATGGTTGAAGGTCATACAGACAGTCAAACTGTAAAGCCAGGTGCTTACATTAAAGACAACTGGGAATTGAGTGTAGATCGATCTACAGCCGTTATTCGTATTTTGCAAGACCAATATGGTGTAGCTCCTGAAAAGCTAATTGCAGCAGGAAGAAGCAGTTTTCACCCACTTACAGAAAATGAAACCAAAGACGGTCGCGCTACTAACAGAAGAACGCGAATCGTTATACTACCAAACCTAGATAAGTTTTTAGCTTTACTTTCTGCTAACTAATAACAGCGAGTAATCTATACAAAAAAGGCGATTCAGAAATGAATCGCCTTTTTTAATTTATAGAGTGAATTTTACTTCGGCATTGAAGGTCGCACTTCAATTTTACTCGGCAGCGTTCGTGGATTCATTTTTAATAAATCAACCACTAGCTCGCCCATATCTTCAATTTGTATTTTCCAGGCATCTGAGTCGTCAGGTTCGTTACCCGCAAAATGTGTAGAAACCGAACCAGGCATAATGGTACTAACCTTTACTCCTTTGTCGCGTAAATCTAACATTGCTGCTTGCGTGAAACCTGTAAGACCAAATTTACTAGCATTGTAAGCACTTCCGCCTTTAAAAAAGTTGGTGCCTGCCAAACTAGAAATAGTTATAAAATATCCTTTATTTTTCTTCAATTGGTCAACACTCGCTTTTAAACTGTAAAAAGGTCCGGAAAGGTTTGTATCAATTGTTTCCTTCCACTGCTCAATAGTTATGTCTTCAACAGAACCAAAATGACCAAGTCCGGCATTTGCAATAACTATATCTAAACCGCCAAATTGCTCGATAGCTTCTTTCACAGCTTTTTGTTGGCTTTCATAATTACGCACATCGGCTTCAATACCTATAGCCTGTGCCCTATCGTTTCCATTTTCATTTAGCATTTTCGCAGCCTGTTGCGCGGTTTCCTTAATTCTTCCTGTAATGGCTACATTAATGCCTTCTTTCAGCATTGCTTCAGCTATTCCGTAACCTATTCCTTTTGTACCGCCTGTAATCAGTGCGGATTTTTTTCCTAAATCGTTCATATTTATTCGTTTTTCCCAAAGTTACAAATAGCTATTTCGAATGTTATTAAATTCTACTTAAATTTGACGTATGAAGTTGCCATCCATTCTACTTTTTACGTTTTTATTTTTTAGTTTTTCTGCGGAAGAGAATTCTCAGGAATCGTTAGTAGATATCGAGACGCTTTCAACCGAATTTAGCTACGAAATTCGTTACGCTACTCCTAACAATTTTATTGGCGAAACACTTTATGATTGTGCAAAATGCTTGCTCCGGCCCGAAGTTGCTGAGGCACTGCTAGAAGCCAATCAATACTTTTGTGAAAGAGGTTACCGTATTAAAATTTACGATTGCTACCGCCCGTTAGATGTTCAAAAAAAGATGTGGGCAAAAGTGCCACGACCAACTTATGTGGGCAATCCGTACGGCAATGGCTCTATCCACAACAAAGGTGCAGCGGTCGATATTACTTTGGAAACTTTAGAGGGCTGTTACGTTGAAATGGGTAGTGATTATGATTACTTCGGGAGAGAAGCGCATATTGATAATTATAATTTTTCAAAAGAAATTCTCGCTCACCGTAAGCTGCTTTTTGAAGGCATGCGTAAGTTTGGCTTCAATACGATCCGTACGGAATGGTGGCATTTTAGTTATAAGAAAAACTGGAATTATACAACACTAAATGTTCCATTACCCTGCGATTAATACACTTTCGATCTATTGATTTTTATCGTCTTTTGGAAACTCTGGACTATTTCTGAATTTTATCGGGATTGCATCCTCAGTTCCGTAGATTTTAAGTTCTTTAATATCTGCAGGAAGATTAAAGCCTTTTTTAAAGAGTTCTTCCTTTACTTGCCGAATAACCAAGCCACGCAATACACGCGAAGCTCGTCTATAATCAACTGTATCTACCCAAAAGAAGACTTTTAGATTTACGGTACTCGCTGCCAATTCGTCTTCGATTACGAAATTTTCGTGGTTTTCATCGCGCACAATTTCTGTATTCAAATCAAGAATATCTTGTATTACTTTTTTAGCTGAAATAATATCATCCTCATATCCAATCCCCACCGTAAAATCTACTCTATAAAACCCGTCCGCTGTATAGTTTTCAACTGGCTTGGTAAGTACATCGCTATTAGGAATATAAATATCACGTCCGTCAAAAGTTTTTATGTGCGAATATCGAAAGTTCAATTCCTTAACCCTTCCGAAAATATTATCAATCTTAATAGTATCATTTATATTGAATGGTCTATTAAAAGCGAGTATAATTCCCGCTAAAAAATTCTTTCCTATATCTTGAAAAGCGAAACCTAAAATTATTGCACCACCACCAACGGCGGTTAAAAGTCCCGTTGCTATCCCGTCTAAACCTGCAACTTTCAGCGCTAGCATTATGGCAATAATTATCAAAATTATTTTCACCGCTTGCGCCAGAAATCTAGACATTAATGGATCTTCAGATTTTTGTTGAAAGCGTTTTTTGTAGAAAGATGTAAGCAACTGTGCTAGCAAAACCCCCAAAATTATTACTAATAGTGCCAATGCAACCCTTGGTAAAACTTTCAGAAATTCTTCATAATAGCTTTCAATGGAAATTTGGATTGTCTCAGTGGACGTTTGTAGTGGTGGCAGCATCTATTTTTTCTTTTAAAGATAGTAATTCTGAACAAAACAATTCTTCCATAAATTAGTCTTAAAGCTTAGGGAGTCAATTTTCAAGATGTATCTTTGGGAAAAATTTAAAATTGTGGAATTTTCAGTAAAAACCTTTAGGCTAATAAGTACACTAGAAGCTATTTCTTTTCTAGTACTTTTGGGAATAGCGATGCCATTAAAATATATTTGGAATATGCCGCAAATGGTTCAAATTGTAGGAATGGCGCACGGAGTGTTATTCGTACTTTATGTGGGCGGCGCACTTTATATGTGGAAAAAATTAAACTGGTCTATTAAAGATTTGTTCATCGTGGTAATGTGTTCAGTACTGCCATTCGGACCTTTTTATGTAGAACGTAAATATCTATAATGAATAAAGATGCCATTCAAAAATACAGTTGTGTTTTTCAAGACTATCTCGTTAATGAAGGGATGACGATTGAATGGGCCATTTTTTTAAATGTTCTTGTAAATTGTATTCTGGTTTCAGCCGCTGTTTTAGTAATAGATGCTGTTTTTAAAAGATTGATAATTGAAAGTTTTAAAGCATTCAGCGATAAAACAAAAACTTCTTTTGATGATTATCTGGCAAGAAGTAACTTTCCGCGTTTCATAGCACATCTGCTGCCTTTGGCAATAGTTTGGTTCCTTATACCAATTATATTTATTGAGTCGCCTTTTATGACCAATCTGCTTCAAATTGCGACGAAGGCTTATTTAATTATTCTCAGTGTATATATTTTCCGAAGTATTCTTCGCTCCTCACGCAAATTCCTTGAAGAAAGCGAAAAATATCGCGATAAGCCCATGGAAAGCTATGTGCAGGTAATGATGATTTTTGCCTGGGGAGTTGGCATTTTTTGGATTATTCAATTACTTACAGGTTTTTCACTCGTAAGTTTAACTACCCTTGGTGCTGCATCTGCGGTGATTTTGCTGATTTTTAAAGATACTATTCTCGGTTTTGTAGCGAGTATTCAAGTATCTGTAAACGATATTGTTCGTATTGGCGACTGGATAACTTTCAGCAAATTTGGAGCAGATGGATACGTTACAGAAATAAATCTTGCAACCGTACGCGTACAGAATTTCGATCATACTTTTACCACTATTCCTACTTACAGTTTAATTGCAGATTCCTTCCAAAACTGGCGCGGAATGCAAGAAAGCAGGGGCCGAAGAATAAAGCGTTCCATTTTTGTTAAGCAATCTTCCATTAAATTTCTTTCTACGGAAGATATTGAAAAGCTCAAAAAAATTCAGCTGATAAAACCATATTTGGAGCATCGTCAGCGAGATGTGGACAAATTTAATAGAACAAGTGAAGCCGATAAAGAATTGCTCATAAACGGAAGAAATCAAACCAACCTCGGTGTTTTTCGTCATTATGCGGACGCTTTTTTGAACGAAAATTCAGCAATAAATAAAGATCTTTTTTTAATGGTTCGCCATTTGGCACCAACAGACAAAGGTATTCCTATTGAAATATTTTGCTTCAGCCTCGATAAAAGGTGGGAAAATTACGAACATATTCAAGCTGATATTTTTGACCATTTGCTGGCCGCTATCCCCTATTTCGATTTAGAAATTTTTGAATTGCCAACGGGCAAGGATTTTTCTCCTTCCCTAAAGAATTAATGTTTTAAAAATTAAGTTTATATTTATAAGCAAATCGTGTTTCATTTAATGAAATTAAAAACCTTCCTCTATATATTTGGAATAATAGCCGTAACGCTTACTATTTTTCCATTTATAGCTGTAGATTATTGGTGGATACGTATTTTCGACTTTCCACATGTACAGCTAACCATTCTTACTTTTGTGGCACTTCTTACGTTTTTTATGCGTTTTGATGTAAAGCGTCTGAATGATTATCTTTTTGCGGGAATAGTTGGCGCCTGTTTTGTAATTCAATTGGCGAAAATATATCCCTACACTCCATTGGCTCCGGTTGAAGTTGGCAATAGTGAAAACGCGGTTGAAAGCAGAACTATTTCGTTATATGCCGCTAACGTATTGCAGAAAAACAAGAAGCCTGAAAAACTTTTGAAGGACTTTTTAAATAAAAATCCAGACTTGTTATTGTTGGTAGAAACAGACAAAGATTGGATGGAATTTATAACCGCACATTTACCTTCAGAATACGCTTATGAAGCTGAAATTCCCCTTAGCAACACTTACGGAATGCTTCTTTATTCAAAATTTGAATTGATAGACCCTGAAATAAAATATTTGGTGGATAAGGAAATTCCCTCCATCCATTCAAAAGTACGGCTTCCATCGGGCGACACCATTCAATTGTACACTATCCACCCCACGCCTCCAATGCCGCAGCACAATCCGCTGTCAACAGATCGCGATTCTGAAATGATGAAAATTGCCTTCCTTAGCAAACAATCAAAATATCCTGTAATAGTAATGGGCGACTTCAATGATGTTGCTTGGTCTAGTACCACCTCACTTTTCCAAAATGTGGGTGAACTTTTAGATATGCGAAAAGGACGTGGGTTTTATAATACATTCAATGCCAAAAGTTTTTTGATGCGATGGCCTTTGGATCATATTTTTGTCTCGGCAGAATTTCGGGTTATTTCATTGAAATTAGGTGAAGATATTAACTCAGACCATTTCCCAACTTTTTCGGAATTAAGTTTTGAACCTAAAATTGCTACAAAACAGGAGCCTAAAAAACCAAATGAAAACCAATTGAAACGTGCCCGCGAACAAGCGGAAAGAGTCTCTTTATAAAGTGTTTTTAAAAATAGACGGGTAAAAATTCTATTGTTTGAAATGTTAAAGCAAAATTATTTTGCCAATCGGTCTTTTACGAATTCCTTTTGAGTTTTACCGTGTTTGCGAGGTTTTCCATTTTCATCCAGGCCTACCATCGTAATTTTGTCAATACTTATTATTACCTCGCGGGTCATTTTATTGCGGACCTCGCAGCGGAGTTGTAATGAAGTATTCCCAAAGCCAATGGTATCAATACCAATTTCAATAATATCGCCCTTTTTCGCAGAGCTTCTAAAATTAATTTCACTCATATACTTTGTAACCGTTCGCGGATTTTCAAGTTGAATGATGGAATATAGTGCTGCTTCCTCATCAATCCATTCTAATAATCTACCTCCAAATAGCGTTTCATTTGGGTTTAAATCTTCTGGTTTTATCCATTTACGTGTGTGAAAATTCATAGTTTTTATTCTTTTAAGTAAAGATAACTTTTATAATAGGCATCAAAAAAATAATAGGCTGTAACTTTTTATTACAGAGTTCGTCTTATATTTACTCAACCGAAAATTATTATTATTAATAAAGCCCAATTTTAAAAGACGAGAAAAAAGAAGCTGGGCATTCCATTTCAAACAAAAAATTTAAACACATGAAAATCTTAAAAACACTTATCATTGCCTTTTTATTAACAGCTTTTGTACCTGTAACTGCACAAACTGCAGACGAGATAATAAGTAATTACCTTGAAAATACAGGCGGCAAAGCATCTTGGGAAAAATTGCAGAGCGTAAAAATGACTGCGACAGCTAATGCACAAGGAATGGAAATTCCAGTAGAAATTTACCAAACCAAAGAAGGAAATCAATTAATTAAAATTAATTTTCAAGGACAAGAAATCACCCAACTTGCTTTTGACGGCGAAACCATGTGGACAACTAATTTTATGACTATGCAAGCTGAAAAAAGTGATGCTGAGTCTACTGCCAACATGAAAAAGCAAATGAAAGATTTTCCAACTCCTTTTATGAATTACAAAGAAAAAGGATTTACAGTAGAATTAATGGGCAAAGAAACCAAAGAAGGAGCTGAAACCTTTAAACTTATGCTTACGCAATCGCCTATTATGGTTGATGGCGTAGAGGAGCCAAACGTTTCTTACTATTATTTTGACACTGAAAATTATGTACCTATTGTTGCTGAAAGCGAAATAAAGCAAGGTCCAATGAAAGGGCAAATGAATGTTAGCACTATGAGCGATTATCAAGAAGTTGATGGTCTTTATTTTCCTTTTGCACTAAGTATGGGAGGTCAAGCAATTCAATTAAAAGAAATAACGTTGAATCCTGAAATTGACGCGGCAATGTTCGCATTTCCCGCCACTGCAACAGATGCAGTAGAGAAAGAATAACTATTCACAAATAAAAAAAATCCCTGCTCGTTTAGGGATTTTTTTTTAACTGAAATTCTACTTTCAACAGAATTACCTAAAAAACTAACCATCATGAAAAATACCATCATTGCGTTTCTCGCCATTTTTACGAGTTTTACTTTTGTTCAAGCGCAGGACAACGCCTTAAAAGGAAAAGAACTTTTCGGTAATATGAAAGCTCGCCATATTGGTCCAGCACTAATGAGCGGACGTATAAACGATCTTGAAATTCACCCTACAAATGCACGTATTCTCTACGCTGGAGCCGCAGGTGGCGGTGTTTGGAAATCAAGCGATGGCGGAGCAACCTTCGCTCCTATTTTTGACGAACACGCACAATCTATAGGTGTAATAACCTTAGATCCTAAAAACCCCGATGAAGTAATTTGGGTGGGAACAGGTGAAACTTGGACTAGAAATTCAGTTTCTGTCGGTAACGGTCTCTTCAAATCTACTGACGGTGGAAATAACTGGAAAGAAATTCCCGGTTTTGAAAATTCCGAAAGAATTGCTTCCGTAGTTATAAACCCCAATAATACAGATGAAGTTTATGTGGGCGTATTGGGCGCGCTTTGGAGCGATAGTGAAGATCGCGGCGTTTACAAAACTACAGATGGCGGAAAAACTTGGAGCAAAATTTTATACATAGATCCCTCAACTGGAGTTTCAGATATTTTAATGGATCCAAAAAATCCAAATGTATTATTTGCCTCTATGTGGCAATTTCGAAGAACAGCTTGGGGTTTCAATTCGGGAGGTGAAAACAGTGCGATACACAAATCAACCGACGGAGGAAAAACTTGGAAAAAACTTACTAATAGTCTTCCCACTGGAAAATTAGGGAGAATAGGGATTGCAATGGCTCCCAGCGACAGCAAAATAATTTATGCAGTTATTGAAACTGGAATTAAAGAGACAAACGGACTTTGGAGATCCAACGATAGCGGGAATTCTTGGGAACATTTAAATAACGATTTTGGGCTGACTGTGCGTCCTTTTTACTTTTCAAGAATTATTGTTGATCCAAAAAACCCAGATATAATTTTAAAAGGTGGCTTAACAGGTTCTATTAGTCGCGATGGTGGAAAAACCTTTAAAAATCTTGGCAATATGCATAGTGATATTCACGATGTTGCTTTCGATATAAATAATAGCGACATTATTTATTCGGGTACCGATGGTGGTGTTTATCGTTCTTGGAATGGTGGCTCTACTTTTGAAATTGTTGAAAATCTACCGCTTTCACAATTTTATCATATAAGTGTTGACGATGCCGAACCTTACAATGTTTATGGCGGTTTACAAGATAATGGCTCATGGTACGGACCTTCTTCTGCTTCCGGCGGCGTTACTGCGCGCGATTGGAATAGCGTTGGCTATGGCGATGGTTTTCGGGTTTTAAAGCATCCCACAAAAAATATTATTTATTCTGAAATGCAGGGCGCTGCAAACGTTTGGCGTTATGATGTGGATAGAAATAGAACCACAACCGTACAACCACAACCCAAAAAAGGAGATGCCCAATTGCGTTTTAACTGGAATGCACCAATGGCTGTAAGCGCTTTCGTGCCCGACCGATTTTATATGGGAAGCCAATTTCTACACCGTTCAGACGATATGGGCGATAGTTGGACAATCATCTCGCCCGACTTAACTACTAACGATAAATTAAAGCAAGACCAGTCTAAATCTGGCGGACTTTCAGTTGATAACAGTGGTGCGGAAAATCACACTACAATTTTCACAATTGCTGAATCACCTTTAGATCAAAATATAATTTGGGTTGGAACCGACGATGGAAATGTTCAGCTTACAACTGATAGCGGAAAAACTTGGACAAATGTTACCGCAAACCTCGTTGGAATTCCAAAAAACACATGGGTTTATCACATTGAAGCTAGTATTCACGATAAAGGAACTGCCTATGCTGTTTTTGAAGGTCACAACACTGGCGATATGAAACCTTATGCGCTAAAGACAACAGATTACGGTAAAACATGGAAATCTATCATTTCAGAAGATATTGATTCAAAAGCATTTGTTAGAAATATTCAAGAAGATTATAAAAATGAAGATTTGCTTTTCTTGGGAACCGAATTAGGTCTCTATGTAACTATTGACGGTGGAAAAAATTGGTCTGAATTCACAAATAATATGCCTCCCGTTGCGGTTCATTTTATTGACCTACAAAAGCGCACAAACGATTTAGTGATGGGAACTCACGGCCGTGGTGTAATAATTATAGATAATATAAGTCCGTTGCGCCAACTAACCCCAGAAATTCTAAATAAAGAGGCTCACTTTTTTGAAACCGAACCTTTCACAATGACCGAAGAAAGCGGCTTTAGCGGAAGTTTTGGAGCAGAAACCCAATTTGTTGGTGAAAATAAAAACACCGCTGCGCAAATTGTTTATTACCTCAAAAAGAGACATACTTTCGGAAAAATGGAAATGGAAATCCAAGATATGCAGGGTAACAAAATTACAACACTAGCGCCTGGAAAATCGAAAGGAATAAATATAGTAAGTTGGAATTTTATGACTGCTGCTCCAAAAATGGCGCAGGCGAAAACACTTGCTTTTAGTGGCTTTACATCGCCTCGTGTTCCGGCCGGAAAATATAAAGTGGTACTTACAAAAGGGAATGATTCCTTCAGCCAAGACATTGAAATAATATACGATGAAAAGTCTCTTACCACTTTAGAACAACGAAAAGAGCAAGAAACGCTTACTCAAAGTCTTTTTAATATGGTAGAAGATTTGGCCTTTATGGTATATGAAATTAATGAAACCCAAACAAAGGCTACGGAAGTAATTAAAAATCATCCGAAAGGGAAAAAAGATGCTCAAAAATTATATGATGCATTAGAAAATCTACGGACAGATTTGGTAATTACTACAGGCGATAATTACGTTGCATCGGCAGATCCTGAATTGCGTGAAAAGATGGGCGACCTTTATAGCAATGTAGCTTCAAACTATAATAAGGTTTCTGGAGCTTCTATGGCAAATTTCGAATTAATTGCTGATGATTTTTCAAAAGCGAAAAAGCGGTACGAAAATATAAAGGCAAAGGAAGGTGAAAAATTCAATTCGTTTTTAGAAAAGAACAACATCCCAAAAGCTGAAATGCAAAGTAAAGAAGCCTTTTTAAAGAAAGGGTAAAATATTCTAAACCTAACAGGTCTTAAAGACCTGTTAGGTTTTTTACTATTTATTAATATAAACAGTCTTCCTATTTACAAATTCTTGAATACCGTGCTCGCTAAGCTCACGCCCATAACCACTTTGCTTAATTCCTCCAAAAGGCAATCGGGGGTCGCTTTTCACTAATTCATTTATAAAAACGGCGCCTTCGTCAAATTGGAATGCCAGCTTTTCAGCCTCCTCAATATTTTTTGTGAATAGCGAAACACCCAATCCAAACATAGAACTGTTAGAAAGCTCAACAGCTTCTTCCACAGTTTTAAATGTTGTAACAGACAGTACCGGACCAAAAGTTTCTTCATTAAAGACCGCCATGTTTTGTGTAACATTTGACAGGATTGTGGGCTCAAAATAGGCGCTCTGTCGCTTTCCTCCTATTTCTAATTTTGCACCAGCTTTTATAGAAGCGTTCACTTGTTTCTCTAAGTCTTTAGCTAAATCTTCGCGTGCCATCGTGCCAATATATGTGCTTTCATCCATTGGGTCGCCGCTTTTCAATTCGCGAACTTTTATAAGCATTTTTTCGACAAATTCATTCGCGATAGATTCGTCAATAATTAAACGTTTCCCTGCAATGCAACTTTGCCCCGTATTCTGAAATCGCGCCTGAACGCAGGTTGCAACGGTTTTATCCATATCGCAATCTTTTAGCACAACTAAAGCATTGCTTCCGCCTAATTCCAAAACAGTCTTTTTAATATTTTTCCCAGCTATTGAAGCCACAGATGAACCTGCTGGCCCGCTTCCGGTGAGAGTTACTGCTTTTATCTTTTCATTTTCAATTACATCTTCCACGGCATCGCTACCAATCAATAAAGTGGTAAAACAATTTTCGGGAAACCCTGCACGCTTAAAAACCTTTTCAATGTTTAGTGCACAACCAAATACGTTCGATGCGTGTTTTAAAACCCCAATGTTTCCCGCCATTAACGCGGGTGCTGCAAATCTAAAAACTTGCCAAAAAGGATAGTTCCAAGGCATTACAGCCAATACTACTCCCAAAGGTTCGTAACTCACATAACTTTTGTGAGCATCGGTTTTTTTCACTTCATTTTGAAGTTGACTTTCGGCATTTTCTGCGTAATACTCGCAAACCCAAGCGCATTTTTCAACTTCAGCGATGGCTTGTGAAATAGGTTTCCCCATTTCTAAAGTCATCATTTCGGCATATTCATTTTTGTTCTTCTTCAATTCCGAAGCAGCGGCAAGCATTAGTTTTTTCCGTTCAGAAAAGGAGGTTTCGCGCCAACTGTAAAAGCGCTTATCTGCTTTATCAATTATTTCTGAAACTTCCTTTTTTGTATGATTGTTATAGGAATTTATTACTTCTTCAGTATACGGATTTAATGAAGTTGTCATGGACATGATTTTTCTTTTAAAAGTATTGAAAACATTGATAAAATAACAATCGATTAAGATGATTTTAACTTCAAAAATGTTGCAAATAAACACTGTAATCTTTCGTTAACTTTGCACGATTGTAATACATTTGCTAAAATGTTTTTTTATTAAAACATTAAAATAATTAGTACTAAACTGAGACCCTGAGCGGAGCGAACGGGTTTATTAAGAAAACTTTAAATCTATGAAAAACGTAGCACTTTCACATATACACGAACAACTAGGCGCCAAGATGGTGCCATTTGCAGGTTATAACATGCCCGTTTCTTACGAAGGCGTAAACGCAGAACACGAAACCGTCCGCAAAGCAGTTGGTGTTTTTGATGTTTCGCATATGGGCGAATTCTTAGTTTCCGGCCCAAATGCCTTAGACTTGATTCAAAGAGTATGCAGCAACGATGCTTCAAAAGTGGTAGTTGGTCAAGCGCAATACACCTGTCTTACAAACGAAACTGGCGGTATTGTTGACGATTTAATTATTTACCATATGGAAGATGATAAGTGGTTACTTGTTGTAAACGCTTCAAATATTGAAAAAGATTGGAATTGGATTTCAAATCACAATACTATGGGTGCTGAAATGCGCGATATTTCTGATGATTATTCGCTGCTTGCCATTCAAGGACCAAAAGCTATTGAAGCAATGCAATCTTTAACTTCTGAAGATTTAAGTGCTATAAAATTTTATAATTTCAAAGTTGCTGAATTCGCAGGTGTTGAGCACGTTATTATTAGCGCCACAGGTTACACTGGCAGCGGTGGTTTCGAAATTTATTGCAAAAATAGTGAAGCGGAACAAGTTTGGAACAAGGTTATGGAAGCTGGAGAAGATTTCGGCATCAAACCAATTGGTCTAGCTGCTCGCGATACTTTGCGACTTGAAATGGGCTTTTGTCTTTACGGAAACGACATCAGCGACACTACGTCTCCTTTGGAAGCTGGTTTAGGTTGGATTACGAAATTCACCAAGGATTTTGTGAATTCTGAAAATCTGAAAAAGCAAAAAGAAGAAGGTGTTAAAAGAAAACTCATAGGTTTTGAACTTACCGAACGCGGTATTCCTCGTCACGATTATGAAATTGCTGATAAAGACGGAAACAACATTGGTATTGTAACTAGCGGAACGATGGCGCCGTCCTTAGGTAAAGCTATTGGAATGGGTTACGTTACTAAAGAAAATAGTGCTCCCGGCACCGAAATATTTATTCAAATTAGAAATAAACCTGTTGCCGCAACTATCGTGAAAACACCGTTTTACAAAGGTTAATGTTAGATTATCAAGCAATATTAGAAGAAATTCACGAATCACTCAAAAATGCAAAAAATACGGGGGAAGTAGCCTCTTATATTCCAGAATTGGCGAATGTTCCTAAAGATAAGTTTGGAATCAATTTGCAACTAATTACAGGCGACAATTATTCTGTTGGCGACGCTTCAGAAAAATTTTCAATCCAAAGTATTTCCAAAGTACTATCGCTAACCAAAGCTTTTCAGTTAGTGGGAAACGATTTGTGGCACCGCATGGATGTTGAACCTTCTGGAAACCCTTTTAACCATCTTTCTCTTTTGGAATTAGAAAATGGAATTCCTAGAAATCCGTTAATTAATTCCGGAGCTATTGTCGTTGCTGATGTTTTACTTTCACATTTAAAAAATCCGAAGGAAGATTTCTTAAATTTTGTACGGCAATTAGCTCACGACGAAACTATTTGTTACAGCGAAAAAATAGCCGAATCTGAAAGATTAACCGGTTACAATAATTATGCTGCCGCCAATTTATTAAAGGCGTATGGAAATCTTAATAATAACGTTGAAGACGTATTAGATTTTTATTTCCACCAATGTTCCATTTTAATGGATTGTAAGCAACTTACCAATGCTTTTTTCGTTTTTGCACATAGAGGAAAGTGTTTAAAAAACATTCAACATTTAACCGCCAGCCAAGTAAAACGAATAAATGCATTAATGCTAACCTGCGGCTTCTATGATGAAGCTGGTGAGTTCGCCTTTGAAGTGGGATTGCCAGGAAAGAGTGGCGTTGGCGGAGGAATCGTTGCGCTTTTACCACATTGTTTCACAATTGCAACTTGGGCTCCTGCATTAAATTATCAAGGAAATTCCTATTTGGGAATGAAAGCTTTAGAACAATTTACTACAAAAACAAAGTTGTCAATTTTTTAAAATATTTCGGAAAAGATTTAAATGATCAAAAGAGAAGAAAAGCAACGGATTTTAATTTTGGGAGGTAGTGGTTTTATTGGCCACGCCATCTATAAAGAGCTACTCTCCTATTTTGATATTCACTGTACATATTGTAAACAGTACGGGGCTTTTTCAGAAAATCAAGTCTTTCATAACTACTCTGTGGAAGAAGATTCTATGTTTTTATTGCTGAATAAAATTCAACCAACGGTTATAATTTCGGCAATAAGCGGAGATTCTAAAAGTTTGTTTGAGGCACATCAGCAAATTGTGAATTACGCATTACTAAATGCTACTTGTTCTGTACTTTATATTTCTTCTTCCGAAATTTTTAATGGAAAATATAACCTTCCATCTTATGAAAACGATGTTCCACTGTCTAAAACAATTTCAGGAAAATTTAAAATTTCAGTCGAAAAATTATTATTAGAAACCATACCACAACAAACTGCAATTTTAAGATTACCCATGGTTCTTGGAATTAACTCACCCAGAATTCTGCATTTAAGACAATGCATTCGCCACCAAGCTACTTTTGAAGTATTTCCTAATTTGGTTATTAGCACAACAACCATGAATAAAGTGTGCCAACAAATTCATTTTATAATCAATCAATCGCTACACGGAATTTATCATTTGGCGACAAATGACATGGTGCATCACGAAGATCTTTTCAGAGAAATCACTTCGAAAATTGGTGATAAAATGCCTATCTTTAAAAGTGTATTTAGCAGTAATGAAGACCGATACGAAGCAATTCTTCCGAAGAAAAATACACTGCCGAAATCTTACCAAATTACTGTAGCACAAGTAATTGAAGAATGCAGCTTAAATGAAGAGATTATGTCTATAAAATGATCAATGTTTAATATCTAAAATCTAAAAATATGAAAGCTTTATCAGAAAAAGTAATAAATGAAAAATTGAAAGAATTTGAAGGTTGGGATTATCACGAAGGTGCCTTACACACTATATTCGAATTCGATGATTTTAAAGAAGCCTTTTCCGCAATGACCCGAATTGCTTTCGAAGCAGAAAAATTACAGCATCATCCGGAGTGGAGCAATGTTTATAATTCATTAGAAATCTATCTTTCCACACACGATGCAGACGGTGTTACTGAAAAGGATTTTGAGTTGGCGAAGATCATCGACGACCTAATAGGATAGTACTAAAAATTAAAAATGGAAATATTCTGAAAGTTAGATTTTGTAACTTGGGTTTTGGCGTTTGGATTTTTTTATATTTGAACCTTCTTTTTAAGAACAGAAAATAATCAATAACATTATATAATAATAGTATGGGAAGAGCTTTTGAATTCAGAAAAGCAAGAAAAATGAAGCGTTGGTCAGCAATGTCTAAAGCTTTTACTCGCATTGGAAAAGATATTGTGATGGCCGTGAAAGAAGGCGGTCCAGATCCAGATGCTAATTCAAGACTTCGTGCAGTCATCCAAAACGCCAAGGCTATAAATATGCCTAAAGACAACGTAGAGCGTGCTATAAAGCGTGCCAGCGATAAAAGTCTGGGCGATTATAAAGAAGTGCTTTTTGAAGGCTACGCACCCCACGGAATCGCTATTTTAATTGAAACTGCTACAGACAATAATACGCGTACAGTAGCAAATGTTCGGAGTTACTTCAATAAATGTGATGGCAGCATGGGAACTTCTGGTTCAGTTTCTTTTATGTTCGACCATACGTGTAATTTCAGAATAAATCCTGAAGGTTTAGATATTGAAGAATTAGAACTCGAATTAATAGACCACGGCGTTGACGAAATTTTTGAAGATGAAGATGGAATTTTAATCTACGGCCCTTTTGAGAGTTTTGGCGCTATTCAGTCTTATTTGGAAGAAAATAAAATAGAGATTTTATCATCCGGTTTTGAACGTATTCCGCAGGTTACAAAAAAATTAACTGAAGAACAGGCCGCAGACGTTGATAAACTATTGGAAAAAATAGAGGAAGATGACGATGTGCAGAACGTATATCACACCATGGAAGAATCTTCTGAGGAGGAATAAACCAAATTGAATTTCAATAAAAAAAGCCACCTTTTCGGGTGGCTTTTTTTATTGAAACTGTACTTTTTATCTGTCAATATAACATAGTGACGACGCTCCAGGAAATGGAGAGCTTAAATCTGGCGTCAAATTACCGCCTGCTCCAACGTTGTAGAAAAATAAAATTTTACCACCATCATTAGCGCGCTCTGCAATAAACACTGAATTATCTGCACTCTCATATTCTACTGCAACTGGGTTACCAAGACCAGTTAACGAACCAGAAACTCTCACTTGATTACCAGCGAATGCCATTGTACCACCATTTGGTGTCGCATCAAATTTTGAAACGAAGTTGTTAATGAATTGAAAACCACCATCGCTTTCGTTTGATGCATCACCAATATCTGTTAGTATAACAAAACCTCCATCTTCAGTTATTCCGTGGGTACGGGTAATTCCTTCAATAGTAATTTGCTTATTCGGAGTTGCTGTTACATTGGTTGTATAAGTAGTAATGAAGTTTTTCAAAACAGCTACATCACCTGTTTTATCAACGACTGTGTAAAGGTCGTTACCAATAAGCTGTATTCCCCAAACTGCATAATCAACAGTTACTATATTCCGAAGCGTATAACCTGAATTATCGCGAGTAAAGATGAAAAATCTTCCATCTGCAATATCTGGATTACCATCAACATCTTCATTATCTGAAACTATGTAGAAATTATCTTTCACCGCAATATCTCGTGGACTTTCTAGTACTGTATCACTTGAGAGAAAAAGGTTTAAAGGGCTACCAGTAGCAGTCTCGTCAATATTATTATACGAGTTTATAACAGATTGTGATCTTGAATTCACAAAAAGCTCGTCTGTATCCTTGTTGTAAAAAATACCTTCATTGTCTACTGAAGATGTCGTAAATGATCTTAACTGAAGACCATTTGCCGTAAAATCATAAGCAAGTATAGCATTGTTTAAATTGCTAGTGGCATAAACATTTGCAAATACAGTATTTGGCAATGGTTCACCACTTCCTGGATCGTCAGAATCTGAACAGGACATTACCGCTAGTCCAAGAGCTAGCACAGGAATTATTAGTTTTAATTTTTTCATAATTAATTTAGTTTTTTATACATATTTAAGCCTAAGATTTTAAAATTGAAACAATTTTAGCAATGCTTAACTAATTTTTAACATCAGCTATTTGATTATCAACTATTTACAAGAGATAGCGCTAGTGGTTTTTTAACAAAATAGAACTATGAATAGTGCTTATTCTTCCCAACAACTCCTTCGAAGAATGAGCGCAGTTTGGGTGTGTCTTCATCTATGTTGCCCGTAGGATAAAATGGTTTGTCTATAATTATTCTTTTTGTTTGATAATTAAATGCAACACAAATTATTGGCACATTGGCGGCTATGGCCATATAGTAGTATCCCGTTTTCCAAATGGCTACCTTTTTTCTTGTGCCTTCGGGCGAGAGTGCCAGTCGAAATTCGTCGTTTTTTTTAAAAATTTCAGCAATAGCTTCTACTTTATTTTGTCCGGGTGTTCTATCTATTTTAACGCCTCCCGTCCAACGAAAGTACCAACCGATAGGCCAGATAAAAAGTTCTTTTTTGGCAATATAATTAATTTGAATTTTAGTAATTCTCCGGGTAAATAATCCGAGATAGAAATCGTGCCAACTTGTGTGCGGAACCACAATTATAACTGCTTTTTTAACTGAAGGATCAAATGCACCTTCAATTTTCCACCCCATTAATTTTTCGAAAATAAATTTTGTTAAGCCCATAACAGTTTTAGGGTTACTACATCTTTAAGTACATTTCCCTTAATTTTGCTGGGGTAATAATGCTTTCCCAATCGCTTCCGAGGGCATTTTCCCAAAGTGGAACCATTCCCAAAGCAACAGTAATCATTGTTTGCATTTGTTCTTCAGTTAAATTTTTACAGATGCCCTGCGGAATTTCAACCCCATGCTTGGCTACCATTTGCCTGAATAACTTAACATCTTTCGGATAAAATTCTTCTAAATATTCAAAAACAATACAATTACCAATCCCGTGCTTGGTTCCCAATACATAACCCAAACCATAACTCATAGCGTGTGCTACGCCAACTTGCGAGTATGCAATGCTCATTCCGCCGTGCCACGAAGCCATCATTAATTTGGCGCGCGACTCTTCTTCCGTAAGGGTATCGCCAAGAAATATCTCCATACAAAGATCGTATGCTTTTTCGCCATAACTCTGACTGAACGCATTCAAAAATGTTCCATTTAAAGATTCCACACAATGAATAAAACAATCCATCCCCGTGTAAAACCATTGATTTTTTGGAACACCCTTGGTAAGTTCGGGATCGAGTAAAACTTGATCAAAAGGTGTGAAATCACTATTTATGCCCAGTTTGCGAATAGGACCAGTTAAAACCGTAGTTCTGGAAACTTCGGCTCCAGTTCCGGAAATAGTTGGTATCCCTACGTGAAATACTGCTTTTTGTTTCACTAAATCCCAGCCTTGATAATCTGCTGCGCTCCCTTTATTTATTAGCAAAATGGAAACAGCTTTTGCCATATCCATTACGGTTCCGCCACCAATACCTATTATACCCGATGGTATATAAGTGAATTCAGCTTTTATACTTTTTACTAATTCATCTACTTGGCAGGTTTTAGGCTCTTCTTCAGCTGAAATGAAAATTAACTTGTCGTTAAAGCGAAGATTAATTCTATCTAAGAATTCAGTGTTTTCCTTAAAAACGTCATCTACTAAATATATAAATGGCGCTTTTTCCTGCTTTTGAGAAGAAATGATTGTGTTGAGTTGGTCAAAACATCCTTCTCCAAAAACCACTTTAGGCACCATTGGGAAGTTTCTAAATTTATTATTAACCGTTTGCTTCTCTTTATCTTTAAGCATCTTATTTGCACGCGCAAGATCTTCTGGGGTATCTATTTCAACACCCGTAGTGTTTGAAACCGCCATCTTTATATTTTTTCCGTATTCTAAATAACGAATACATTCAATTTTTTCTACAGCTTCCAAAGAACGCATTGGCAAACGGTAAAAATCCATTATGGCTTGTTTACGGAAAGCATAGATTCCTTTGTGCTTGTAATATTGCAGCGCCACATTTTTATCACGTGGATACGGAATAGGTGAACGTGAAAAATACAATGCATAATTATCTTTGTCCACAATAACCTTTACACAATTGGGATCGCTTATTTCTTTCCAGTCGTGGATTTCGGTCATTAGCGAGGCTAAATCAATTTTATCTGCGTCTGGCTCATTAAATACTGCCAGTACCTCTTCCAGCCCTTCTCGACTTGTAAATGGTTCATCTCCCTGAACGTTAACAACAATGTCTACGTCCATATTTTCAACTGCTTCGGCAATCCGATCGCTACCGCAATCGTGTTCTTTTAGGCTCATTATGGCTTTTCCGCCATGCGCTTCTATTTCCTGAAAAATCACGTCGCTATCTGTTACAACGTAAACTTCATCAAAAAGATTAGTGGCTTTTGCAGCTTCGTAAGTTCTAACTATTACAGGCTTACCTGCTAAATCCTGCATCAATTTTCCGGGAAAACGCGACGCACCGTAACGCGCGGGAATCATTGCTATTATTTTCAAGTCGAAGTTTTTAAAATGAATTCAAAAATAAGAAGATTATATTCTTGGTGTGCTTTTTTTACGAAGCTTTTTATAAAATCTAAATATTATGAAAAAAAGAAACAGTACTAATACAAAAGCGATTATAGGCACAAAGATGGAAGCTACAGCCATTACTATTGAAGTACCAGTTTCTACCGTTGTTAAAATTGGATTTGCAATGCCACCAGTAGTGGTGCTTGAAGCAAGTCTGGCTGCCGAGGTATTTCCTTTTATTGCTGCTGCAGTTCCTCCGCCCGCGATTATTGCTAAAGTCCACGTTGCTACAGGGTCTAAGTCTGTTACCGTTGCTACCATTATTGCGGTTCCTGCCAAAGTTGCTAATGGCAATGCAATAGTGTCCAGCAAATTATCAAACCACGGAATATAATATCCGAAGATTTCAACTATTGTGGCCACTCCCATCGTAATTACAGCAGTAATGCTCCCAATCCATTGCCAGCTTTCGTTTAATGGAATTACATCGTAATAACCAGCCAAACTCATAATTAGCAAGGGTAAAAAAATTCGGAAACCAACTGCTGCGGCAAGTCCGACACCGAGAAAAATACTTAGTATAATATTGAAAGTTTCCATATCTTAGTTGGTATTAGACTATAAATTTATTCAACAAAAAATTCATCCTTAAAACCTATTAAATACAGTTTTTCGCGGGCGCGAGTTATTGCTGTGTAAAGCCAACGCAGATATTCTTTATCTACTCCATTGGGTAAATATGGCTGCTCCACAAACACTGTGTTCCACTGCCCTCCTTGCGATTTATGACACGTTATTGCGTAACTAAATTTCACTTGAAGAGCGTTAAAATATTTATTGTTCTTAACAGCTAAAAACTTTTTATACTTAGATTTTTCAGATGCGTAATCCTTCATCACTTCTTGGTACAATTTGTTTGAATCGTCATAAGTAAGTGAGGGAGTTTCTGAAGTTAGCGTGTCTAAAAGCAGCACTGTTTCCAAAGGCTTCATATCTGGATAATCTACCATTCGTATTTTCACTTCCGCAAAACGAAAACCGTAAAGCTCCTTAAAAGCGAAGATTTCCAAAACCTCCACTATATCGCCATTTGCAATAAATCCGGCTTCACTCGTATTATCTACCCAAAAATAATTATTCTTCACTACCATTAAATAATCGCCCGCTGAAAGTTCCGATTCCTGGAAAAGAATACGTTCGCGAATACTCTGATTATAAAGGTTTGCTCTTTTGTTTGAACGCACAATAATTACTGTGTCTTCCTTACCTAGTGCGGAATAGCTATCGTTAATGGCGTCCATAATTTCTTGACCATCTACTGGGCGAATAATATCTGGAAAATCGGTTCCAGAAAATTTAAAGGCTTCATAAAGTTCATTATCTAAACATTCCCTGATTCTCGTGGCATTTTCTAAAATACCGCTATCCTTCTGCTGCCGTACCACTTCATCGAGTTCCAACTTTATAACTTCGCGATTGTATTGATTTTCAAGCAAAGCAGCATCCAAAGCCGGACTAATATCTAAATGTACGGGTGGCAACTGAGCAGAATCTCCAATTAATAGCAGTTTACAATTGTTGCCACTATAAACGTATTGCATCAAATCGTCTAACAATGAACCATTTTCAAACAATTTTGAATCTTGGTTTATATCTGGAATCATCGAGGCTTCATCTACTATAAAAATAGTGTCGCGGTGTTTGTTTTGCTGTAATGAGAAGGAAACAGCGCCTTTTTCGCTCTTCGGAAAATAGATTTTTTTATGAATGGTAAAAGCGTTCTGGTTAGAATAGTTGCTAATTACCTTTGCGGCTCTTCCCGTGGGTGCCAAAAGCACGGAGCGTTTTTTAACTTTAGATAAATTTTTCACCAAAGAACCTACAATTGTGGTTTTTCCGGTTCCTGCGTATCCTTTCAATAAAAACGTTTCATTTTTGCTCGGACTTAGCACGAATTTTGCTAAAAGTTGAAGCGCAATATCCTGCTTTACGGTGGTGTTATGTGGGAAATCATTTTTTAAAAAACTGTAAAATTCTGATACATTCATCATTTGCTCCTGTCAATAAGGGTTTAAAGATAGGTATGATTTTTTCGCAATATACTTTTACGAACAAAAAAAAATTGTAGATTTGCGATAGACCTTTTACTAAAATCAACACTTAAACAATATCTATAATGAAATTAGGAATTCAGATTGTTCTTTGGATTGCCATCGGGTTTTTAGCCTGGCAAGTATGGAGCTCTATTATGGGCCCGGTAGAATTCAACAAAGTTAAAGAAGCGCGCTACGCCAAAGTAATTGAAAGTTTGAAAGATATCCAAGCAGCAGAGCTTGCACACAAAGAAATTACAGGAAAATTCACCGGAGACTGGGACAGTTTGGTTAGATTCCTAGATACTGCTAAATTCGCGAGAACACAAAGACGCGACACTAGTTATGCTGATGTGGCAAAAAACAAGGCTTTTGGTATAGATGAAGGTTACTTCATAGAAAGATCCTTAATTGATACACTTGGCTTTACACTTGTTAAAGATTCACTTTACGGTGGCACAGACAGATACAAAACTATGATGAATGTTCCTGTTAAAGGAGTTGACGCTAAGTTTGAGTTGAAAGTTGGAAAAATTGAGAAAAACGATGCTACCTATTCTGTATTTGAATCGAAAGTTTCAAAAAGAGTTATACTCGCAGATTTAGATAAAGATCTTTTGGCTCAGGAAGTTCAGGTACAATCCGTAGATGGTGTTAACGGACCGGATATAAAAGTAGGCTCTTTGGAAGAGGTTAATACTACCGGAAACTGGCCTAAAATTTACGATGCAGCAAAAAACAATTAACATATCTAATTCTTTACAAAATAGACTGTCCGTTCAAGTTTCTTTGAACGGGCTTTCTTTTTTGATATCAAATCCTGAAAGCGTAGATCCCGTTTTATTTATTGAGAAAAATCTGGAACATAGCACTACGCCAGAGGAATTACTAATGGAGATTGAATCCATTATGTTTAAAAATGATGCGCTAAACGCAACTTTTGCTGAAGTTTCCGTTGTTTACGCTACACCTATTTACAGTTTAGTACCTGCCCCACTCTTTGATGAAACAAAGGCTAGTGAATATTTAAAGTTCAACTCTAAAATATTGGCGAACGATTATATGGCGCAAGATGTTATTGAAAACCAAGACATCGTCGTGGTTTATGTTCCTTTTATGAACATCAATAATTTTTTCTTCGAAAAGTACGGCTCATTTAATTACTACCATTCTATTACTGTTATGCTGAATACAATTCTTGAAAAGGAAAAATATTCGCTACCAAAAATGTTTTTACATTTTCAGAAAAACAATTTCGATTGTATTGTTCTTAAAAATGGCGAACTGCAACTTTGCAACAGCTATAGTTATAAAACTCCCGAAGACTTCATCTATTACACGCTTTACTGCATGGAGCAGCTTAATTTAAATCCAGAGAATCTTCCAGTAATACTTTTTGGCGAAATTGAAAAAAACGACGAAAACTTCAAAATTGCTTATACTTATATTCGCAATCTTGAATTTTTAGATTCAAATATTTACAACAAAAGAAGTTTGGCCGACGATCAACCACACAATCATTTCATTTTAAAAAATGCTCTTTAATGCGAATAATTTCAGGTACATATAAAGGAAGAAGACTAACCGCACCTAAAAACCTGCCCGTTCGACCAACTACCGATTTTGCAAAAGAAGCACTTTTTAATATTCTGCGTGTTCGTTATTTTTTTGATGAAATTACAGTTTTAGATCTATTTTCTGGTACAGGAAATATTAGCTTCGAGTTTGCATCGCGCGGTGTTACTAACATCACCTCTGTTGATGCACATCACGGCTGCGTTCAATATATTAATAAGGTTTCAGAAGAATTTTCATTTCCAATCAACACCATAAAATCTGATGTTTTTAAATATCTTGAAAAAGCTTCAGGTAAATTTGATGTAATCTTCGCAGATCCACCATACGATTTTGATGTTTCAAAATTAGAAAGTATCGTAAATACTATCATTGAAAAACAAATGTTGGAAGAAGAGGAAGGCATGTTAGTAATTGAGCATTCAAAAATGAATAATCTTTCCCATCTTGAAAACTTTAAGGAAGCCCGTAAATACGGGGGAAATGTATTCAGTTTTTTTGGCTACCTTTAAAATATGGCAAACCAAATAATAAAAACAATTGAACTCGATTTCGTTACAATTGAATTTTACGAAGATTTTATAGTTACAACCTTTAAAGAGGGAATTACATTAATTGATCAAAACGTAATGGAAATTCATGAGCTAACTTCGGAGTTCTATAATTCAAAAATGTTTGGTTATATCTCAAACCGCATACACGATTATTCCCGAAACCTATCAACAGAAGCTTATAATGCTAACTTTCCTAATTTAACGGCAATCGCTATTGTATATAAAAGTGATGCTTCTTTGCAAATTGCCAATTTCGAAAAGTATTTCATCAAATCCCCCTTCAAAACATTTACATCATTAGAAGATGCAAAAATGTGGATGGTCCAACAATTGGCAGAAGCTTAAAGGAATTTAAAAAAAAATGCAGGCCTATAAGCCGGGTTCTGTTACCGAAACAAGTTCGGCACCTTATCATTTATCTAGACGTACAGTTACCCGCACGTTCAATCTGTCTACCCTCCTGCTCGGGCGGGAACCCTTTCCCGATTACTCGGGGCACAGGTTTACGTGACATTTCACCGCATAGAGTTTACCTGGTTTCACTACAGCATTACCTGTACATACTTTCTGCTGCACTTGTCCTAATCCCGAAGCTAGTTCGGGACCGACGGCCGTTAGCCGCTATGCTTCCCTATGGTGTCCGGACTTTCCTCCCAAATCCACACCAAAGCGTGGATTTCGACGATAAGGCGGCCTGCTGCGCAAAAGTACTCCAATGTTAATAAATATGGTAAAATACGAACGCCTATTTTTTTAAAAACCGATGTACATCTTTATATTTGCTTCCACGTCAATATTACATCATTCGGTCACTAACTATTGATCAATTAATACTGACTACTAAAAATATGGAACACTTCATTGTATCTGCCAGAAAGTACCGCCCCGCCGTTTTTAAAGATGTTGTTGGGCAACAGGCCATTACCAATACTTTGGAAAACGCCATAGAAAATAACCACCTCGCACAAGCTTTACTTTTTACAGGACCTCGAGGGGTTGGCAAAACAACTTGCGCACGTATTTTAGCGAAAAAAATAAATCAAGATGGCACCGAAAAAGACGATGAAGATTTTGCTTTCAACATTTTTGAATTAGATGCGGCATCAAATAACTCGGTAGACGATATTCGAAATTTGATTGATCAAGTTCGAATTCCGCCACAAGTTGGAAAATACAAGGTGTACATTATTGATGAGGTGCATATGTTGTCCTCAGCGGCTTTCAACGCATTTCTTAAAACTTTGGAAGAACCACCCAAACACGCCATTTTTATCTTGGCAACCACCGAAAAACACAAAATAATTCCTACTATACTTTCTCGTTGCCAGATTTTCGATTTTAGACGAATTGGTGTTCGTGATATAAAAGATCATTTAGCCGAAGTTGCAAAGGCCGAAAATATTGAAGCCGAAGACGACGCACTACACATTATTGCACAAAAGGCAGATGGTGCGTTGCGCGATGCACTTTCAATTTTTGATAGAGTTGTAAGTTTCGCCGGAAAAAATCTTACCCGCGAAGCAGTTACAGAAAACCTGAATGTACTTGATTACACTTGGTATTTTCAGATTACAGATATGTTGTTAGAAAATAACATTCCACAGGTATTAGTTACTTATAACGACATACTTTCAAAAGGTTTTGATGGGCATCATTTTATAATGGGTCTTGCCTCCCACTTCCGCGATTTAATGGTTTGTAAAAACCAAGAAACAATCAATTTACTGGAAGTTGGCGAGCAGGTAAAAACAATGTATTTTGAACAGTCACAGAAAACCAATGTGCCGTTTTTAATTGAAGGAATAGACATTGCAAATACTTGCGATCTAAAATATAAAAACAGCCAAAACCAACGGCTTCTGGTCGAACTTTGCTTAATGCAGCTTGCTTCTCTGACTTTTCAGGGAGAAAAAAAAAACTCCAATAACGGCGAACGTTTCGTAATACCGCCCTCCTATTTTAAGAGTGAAAATATTGCTTCAGAAAAAATAACTTCTGCAGGCAGTACTGTGCCTAAACCGAGCCAAACTGATACTTCGGCTCCTCCCAGTAACGGTGAAGAAACTGAAAACGATACTTCGAATTCGCTCAGTAACCAGAATGCCAAAGTTATAAATAATGTGAGCGAACCTTCGGAAGAACTTAGCGCTGAAAACACACAACCGAAAACAGACAACCGAGAACCCCAAAAAGTAATTGAGCGTCCGCAAATTCTTGCGGAACGAAACGCCAAAAAAGTTTCCGCCCTTTCCATAAAAAGCATTCAGAAAAAGCAAGAGATAAAGCAGGAAATGGCTGATAATCAACCCGACGCTGAAAACCTTCCAGTGAACGAATTTACTGAAGAAGCCATGCTAGCTGCTTGGACGGATTACACCGCCGATGTTGAAAGCGACGGTAAATTCAACCTGCTTTCGCATTTAACGATGGGCGTTCCAAGATTAGATGGTGCAATTATTCACCTTGAATTTCCGAACCAAACTATAAAAACCGAAGTAGAACGTGCTAAGTACGAATTGCTTGGTTATTTGCGCGAAAAACTTCAGAATTACAATATAGATCTGGACATAATCGTAAATGAAACCTCGGAAAAAAAATACGCTTACACTACCCGCGAAAAATTTGATAAAATGAAAGAGATGAATCCCATGATTGAAAAATTGCGGAAGGAATTTGATTTGGATATTTAAATTAAAAATCCAAATTTCAAGTACAAAATTCCAAATAAAAAACAAATTTCAAAAAAGTCAAAAATCGGCAATCGTAAATCCTAAATTCTAAATCAAAATGCTAGGCTTAAAACTTCCCACAGACCCACGCTGGGTAAATATTGTTGAAAAAAACATAGAAGATATTCTTACAGATCACGCTTGGTGTGAGCAAAAAGCCGCTTCTACTGCGGTTTCGCTTATAGTAAGCTTTCCAGAATACACAGATCTTATTCAGGAAATGATAGCTTTGGTAAAAGAGGAAATAAGTCATTTTAAAATGGTGCACGACAGAATCATCGATAACGGCTGGGTTTTAGGCCGCGACCGAAAAGATGAGTATGTTATGCAGATTATTCAATTCTTCCCAAAAGGTGGTAGTAGAACCACACAACTTGTTCATAGATTGCTTTACGCAGCATTAATTGAAGCCCGCAGCTGCGAGCGTTTCAGGTTATTGAGTGAAGAATTGGAAGATAAAGAACTTGCAGAATTTTACCGAAAACTAATGGTAAGCGAAGCAAATCATTATACTATGTTTCTTGGGTTTGCCCGCCAATACGGCGACAGAAAAGAAGTAGATCAAAAATGGAACGACCTTCTTTCCTTTGAAGCTGAAGTGATGAAAGACCTAAGCAAACACCATTCAATACACGGATAATTAGCCGAATAAATATTTTTGGACACCCACATTTCATCTACTACTTTTACATATCTTTAATGGCCTTTCAAAATTTTCAATATGGAAATAGCCATTGTAATCGGATTGCTGGTAGTAGCCATTGTTCTCTTCGCCACCGAAAAATTTTCGGTTGATGTTGTTACCATTGGTTTAATTTTGGTGCTTGCCTTTTCTGGAATTATTTCACCCAAAGAAGCCTTTGAAGGTTTCAGTAGCGATTTCATAATTATTTTAGCTTCCATATTCATTATTTCGGGTGCCTTGGCAGAAACGGGATTGCTGGACAAAGTTGGCTCGCAATTAATAAAAGTGGTGAAAAGTAAAACCTTATTTGTGGGTTACACTATGTTTATAACTGGCTCGTTGTCTGCGTTTATGAACAATACCAGCGTCACCGCTTTAGTTACCGGCCCAGTAATTGGGATGTGCAGAAAACTGAAAATAAGTCCGTCAAAAGTTTTAATTCCAGTTGCCTTCGCCTCTATCCTTGGCGGAACTTGCACGTTAATTGGTACTTCAACCAATATTGCGGTAAGTGGTTATATAGCTCAAGCTGGAATGGAACCACTCAGCTTTTTTGAAATATCAGGAATCGGCCTCATTTTTCTCGCCACTGGAATAATTTTCATATTACTTTTTTATCAAAAATTGTTGCCTGACCACAAGGAAGTAGGTTACAACGAGCGATATGAAATTGCCCAATATTTATCTGAAATCGTTGTTTCGGAAAAATCGAAGTTAGTGGGGCAACCTGTTTTCTTTTCAGATTTGGCAAAACAGGAAGTACGCATTCTGAAAGTTATTCGGAATAAAGAAGATTTTATTCCCCACCGTTTTACGCGAATACATGCTGATGACATTCTAATTGTAGAATGCAGCGTGGAAAATCTTATTAAAATAAAGGAAACCCCCGAATTAGATGTTTTGGCAGATACCATAGGCGATAAAGTAATTGAAAACGAAAAAATAATCCTCGCTGAATTACTAATTACTCCCGGCTCCCGACTTATCAATCGGTCGTTGAAGGAAGCGCGTTTTCGTCAAAATTATGATTTGGTTGTGTTGGCAATTCAACGTTTTGGCGATACTGTATCGCAAAAAATAGGCGGACTTCATTTAAAAATTGGGGATACGCTATTGGTTCAAGGCACGCAAGAAGATATTGACAATAATAGAAGCTCCAACGATTTTTCCATAATTGGCGATTTCCGTGTAAATATGTTCAAGGAAAAGAAAGGCATTTTTGCGGCTGCAATTTTTTTGGTTGCAATACTTGCTGGCACCTTGGAGTGGGCGCCGCTATCTATTACGTTTATGGCTGCAGCTTTACTCACGGTACTTTCGGGCGCCTTAAATATTGATAGGGTATACCAGGTAATAAATTGGAAACTTTTAATACTTATTGGCGGAATGACGGCTTTTGGAACGGCCATGGAAAATTCGGGCGCATCACAATATTTAGCGGAAAACATTCTAAATCTATTGGGCCATCTTGGACCGTTTTATGTAATGGGTGGTTTCGTAATATTAGTAATACTTCTTACCCAACCCATGAGCAATGCCGCGGCGGCTTTGGTGGTGCTACCAGTTGCAATAGATACCGCTGTAATGATGAACTCAGATCCGCGAACCTTCGCCATTGCAATAATGTTGGGAGCATCCGTTTCGCTAATCGCACCTTTTGAACCTTCGTGCATTTTAGTATTTGGCCCTGGAAAATATAAGTTCGCAGATTTCTTAAAAGTCGGTCTGCCCTTAACTTTAATTTTATTTATTTTGCTAATGATTTTCGTTCCTATCTTTTGGCCTTTAAATTAATTTCATTTAGAACAACAATTTCTTTTAGGTTTTCGAAATGGAGCGAAAATTAATCACGGATTTTTGAGCTATAAGTAGTTAATAATGAAATTAAAGCGAAGAAGAAAACTCATTAAGTACACTGATGTTTTAGACAGACCCATTCGGTTTAACCCTTTTGTTTTTAGCCGAATGTTTTTTCTTTGGGCAGCACTTGGCCTAATAGGTGGATTAATTTCTGGAGCCTATTGGATCGTATTAATGTATCTAACCGAATTTTTAGGAGTTTATCAAGGTTGGCTCGTGATTCCGGTAATGGCAATCTGTGGGCTTTTGGCAGGTTTAATTATTTATTTTATTGGCGACCCTGGCGAAATGCAACTTATTGTAAATAATATTCGCTTTAACAAAGGAAAACTCGATCCCAAAAACAATCCTTCCATGATACTTTCCTCGCTGCTTTGTGTGGCTTCGGGCGGAAGTCTCGGGCCTGAATCTCCTTTAGTGCAAGTTACCGGTTCAACCGGAAGTTGGATTGGGAAAATATTCCGCTTAAAAGGCGAAGAATTACGCTCGCTAAGTATTGCAGGGATGGCATCAGGCTTTACAGCGCTATTTGGCGCTCCGCTTGGCGGAAGCCTTTTCTCATTAGAAATACTTCACCACAAACACGCGGTAGAATACTACCAAGCTATAATTCCAGCCCTTGTAGCCAGCGGATTTAGCTATATTATTTTCGCTATAATCGTTCAGTTGGGATGGGGACCTTTGTGGAATTTACCAGCTTACGAAATGGAAACATTTTTCGATTTTGGTTGGGCGGTATTTTTCGCGGTGATTGCAACTGTAGTTGGTTGGGGATTTATATTTTGCACCAAGTTTTTTAAAACCCTCTTCGAAAAACTGAAAACGCCTATTTATATTAAAACCTTAATTGGCGGGATTTTACTGGGAACCATCGCTTTTTATATTCCACTAACAAGGTATTTCAGCCATTTTGAAATCAACGAACTATTACAGGAAAATGGAACAATCCAATTTTTAATTAGCGTTTTAATTTTTAAAATTATCGCTATCGCCATAACCGTAACTTCAGGATGGCGTGGCGGATTTATTATTCCGTTGTTTTTCTGCGGTACTGCGCTGGGGCTGCTTATTCACACTATTTTTCCGTCCATTAGTCTATCGTTAACTATTGTAAGTTGTATGGCTGCCATTAACGCTTGCGTAACGCGTACGCCAATGAGTACGACCATTCTTCTGGCTACACTTACGGGTTTTACGTATTTTATCCCCATACTTTTTGCGAGTTTAACCGGCTATTTTTTGGCGCCAAAAATTCCTTTTATTGGAGCGCAGATGGAAGAGGAAATAGAAAAATAATACATAAAAACACAGATGAAAATTAGACCAATTATTAATAGCCGAAAATAAAATTAATCCTGTATGGAAATTGATAAAACAACCCATTGGCAAACGGTTTACGAGACCAAAAACTCGGATCAAGTAAGCTGGAGCCAAGAAGTTCCACAAACTTCATTGAATTTTATCCGTTCGTTTAATTTAGATAAAACTGCCCAAATCATAGATATTGGTGGCGGCGACAGTACACTTGTGGATTATTTGCTGGACGAAGGTTTTGAAAATATTACTGTGCTCGACATTTCTGCGAAAGCACTTGAAAAAGCACAAAAAAGACTTGGTGATAAAGCAAAAAAAGTAAGCTGGATTGTAAGCGATATTACATTATTTCAACCCAAAATAAACTATGACGTGTGGCACGATAGAGCAGCATTTCATTTTTTAACCACTACAGAACAAATTGAAAACTACAAACACACGGTTAAGAACGCAGTAAATGGATTTTTGGTAATTGGAACGTTTTCAGAAAATGGCCCTTTAAAATGCAGTGGCCTCGATATAACACAATACAGCCCCGAAAAACTGACAGCAGAATTCAGCGATAACTTCGATAAAATTAGTTGCCTCATCGAAGACCACAAAACCCCTTTTGATACGTTACAGAATTTTGTGTTTTGCAGTTTTAAAAAGAAATAAGTTTACCCAAATTAGGTTTTCTACTTAAATATTCTTCCCTCCCTGATTGATTCGAAAACAATGCAAATTGTGGCTATGCGGTTTATTGTTTCGATCTCAACCCCTTTTCTTATCGTTGATAAGTACGTTATTAACTCCTTGACTACACGGTTTTAAAAGGAACTGTTTTGTATTATATTTGAATGGAACAACCATTACATATATTTGACGGATATATGTTTTTGTAGGGTTGTATATAACCATTTTAGTCACAATTGAAATGAACCAGGTACTTTTAAAACATATTTATTCTGTTATTAGCAAAACATTGCTAAATCAAACCGACCGAATAAGCAAAAATTTTGAACAAGCTGACAAAATAATCATTTGGGTTGTCGGATTTTCAATTGGTATTTTTGTTTTGATTATTGGACAAGAAACAAGTAACGAATTTATAATAAATTTAACTTTTGAGATTTCTGTTTTCTCTTTGGTGGTGGTAATTACCGGACTTTTATTTCGGATTATTTCATTTTTCACTCAAATGCATTATACCGGAATTGTAATTTCCTTTGCGACCTTCGCTGAAAACATTTCGAGTTCGCCAGAAATTCCGATATCAAGAGAAATTAAGACAAATGATAGCGCGGAACGAATAATTGATTTTCTAAAGGAAGATTTTAATTACGAAGTCAAAAAGATTGACTTATCAAAAATGACAGAGGAAGCCAGGAATGGTTATCGAGACGCTTTGATTAATTATTATAATATGCTTGCCGACTCAAATGATGTCGAAAACCAACTTAATGAATACAAAACCAATTTTGCCAATCATTTCGGCTATTCTAAAAAATATCTCGATAAACGAATGGACAATTTGGACTTTACGAAAAGAAAGGGAATTAGCTATCAAATTATGATGTGGATAAGTTACATCTTCTTTTTTCTGACAATCGGAATATTTATAGCAGGTGCAGTAACAGTATTATATGAACTCGTAACAAACTACAGTGGCTAACCCGGTATATAAGCTATGGCTGGGTCAATCCTCATTTGGAAAAAGTTAAATAAATAGAAAATGGAAACTTCAAGATTTGAAATAGCAGATTATTTGGACAGTAAAGAAATGATTGCCGAATACCTTAACACAGTTTTGGAAGAAGGTAATAATGCAGACATAATTAATGCAATCGGACATATTGCAAAAGCTATAGGAATGACAAAAATTGCGGAAGAAACTGGATTGAGCAGACCGAGTTTATATAAGGCACTATCTGATGGAGCAAAACCTCAATTTGCTACAATTATGAAAGTATTAAAAGCAATCGGAGGACAAATACAAGTGACTCCAACATCTACCTAAAAAAATAACACATTACAATACAATACCCCCTAAAAAGCACAAACCCCCATCTTCAAAAATAATATCAATCAAACCTCAATCATTCTAAATCTTCTGCCGTGAAGCGCAATACTTCACTCCTATTTGATTTCCCGTTAACAAGTCCGTGTATAATAACTACTTTTTCAAGTGCTGAAAGAAATGGTTAAGAGCTATCTTTGAAAAGAAAATTGTAGCCAAAATTAGTACGATGAATAACGCATTGATTGAGCAAAAAAGTTGGTGGAAACGCAACTGGAAATGGTTTATACCTGTTTCTGGAATGATTCTGATTTCAATCGCACTATTCTTTTTTTCAGGAATGAACAGTATCGCAACCAATTTAGCTCAAGCTTATGCAGATACGGAACTTTACGAAAATGCAATCCAAAAGGCAAACTCTGACAAAAGAGTAACAGATTTGATTGGAACCATTCAACCAATTGATAAACTCGCTATTTTAGAAGGACAAGTTGAATATACAAATAATCATAAAACTGTAAATTCCACTATTCGTATTGTTGGAATAATAGGAAAAGCGCAAATGGATATTTCTGCAGACCGAATAAATGAAGCGTGGAACTATAATAAAATTAATATAAGAATTAAAAATCCACCCGAAAATAAACAGACGATAGAACTATTAAAAGCAGAATAAAAACGATGGCTCACCAATAGCCTTTCTTCTTTAGCACTAAACGTTACCACTATTAAAACTTAAACAATGAAAAAGTACTTATTTACAATTCTAACACTTTTATTTGCCTTTCAACTTACAATCGCTCAAACTGATAATTTACAATGGCTAGACATTGAATTGGCAAACTATAATTATCCTTTTCCAGTTGCTACTTTAGCGTTGAAAATACAGGAGCAAGATTTAAATATGGCTTATATGGATATTATGCCCGATAATTACAATGGTAAAAACATTGTCTTGTTTCACGGTAAAAATTTTAATGGCGCGTATTGGAAAACAACAATCGACGCATTAAACAAAGAGGGATTTCGAGTAATCGTACCCGATCAAATTGGTTTCGGAAAATCTTCAAAACCAGATCATTTTCAATACACTTTTCAACAACTTGCACAAAATACCAAAACGCTTCTTGATAGTTTAAATATTAAGGAAACCGCTATTTTAGGACATTCTATGGGAGGAATGCTCGCAACACGTTTCGCATTAATGTATCCTAAAACAACCGAAAAATTGATTTTAGAAAACCCAATTGGATTAGAAGATTGGAAATTAAAAGTACCGTACAAACCTGTAGAATGGTGGTATAATAACGAACTTAAAAACTCCTTCGAGGGTATTAAAAAATATCAATTAGTAAATTATTACGATAATAAATGGAAACCAGAATACGACCAATGGGTGAACCTTTTAGCGGGCTGGACATTAAATTCAGATTATGAAAAAATTGCTTGGAATTCGGCTTTAACGTACGATATGATTTTTACGCAACCTGTTGTTTACGAATTTAAAAACATTACCGCTCCTACCCTTTTAATTATCGGCACTAGAGATAGAACAGCCCTTGGAAAGCCTCTTGTTACTGAAGATGTTAGAAAAACAATGGGATTATACGATGAATTGGGTAAACGAACTCAAAAGGAAATTCCTAATGCAAAATTAGTGGAAATTGAAAACGTAGGGCATTTACCGCATATTGAAAAGTTTGATAGCTTTATTCAACCATTAATTGCTTTTATGAAAGAATAACTATTGCTTTCACCGCTGCTTTCAAACTGAAAAAAATACAATTTAAATGACCGCTAAAGAATTTATAGCGACTTTAGAAATAATTAGTCAAGATTATTCGAAAGAAATTCCCAAAAGGGAGTTGTTTTCTTTAGCTAAAGAATTTCAAAATACTCCGGTAATTGAGGTTGTGAAATTGCTAAAAGATAAAAATGAAAATCACCGTATTGGAGCAATTGCTATTTTAGATTGGAAGGCTCGAAATAAGAAAACTTCTAAAGAAGAAAGGAAAGCTATTTACCTAGCGTATATTGAAAATCATAAGTGGATTGACAATTGGGGTTTAGTGGATAGGGCTGCACCTTATGTAGTTGGAGGATATTTATTTGACAAGGATAGAAAACCTTTGTACGATTTAGCAAAATCCAGCAATCCAATGGAACGAAGAACGGCTATTGTGAGTACGTACTATTTTATTCGAAAAAATGAAATAGAAGGCACGTTTAAAATTGCCGAAATTCTTGTTAGCGACAAAGACGAATATGTGCAAAAAGCCGTTGGAAGTTGGATCAGAGAAGCTGGAAAACGAAATGAAGAAATGCTGAAGAATTTCCTCAATAAACACGCCACCAAAATGTCCAGAATTACGCTTCGCTATGCAATTGAGAAATTCGATAAAGAAACGAGAGACTATTATTTACATTTAAAGAGGTAAACGTCTGCGGGACTTAACACAATCAATACTATTCCAATCCATCACAAAACATAAACATTAAAAAATGGCATTTAACATTGTACTAATTGAACCGGAAATACCTATGAATACAGGGAACATCGGTAGATTAAGTTTAGCGTCTGGTTCGAATTTACACCTCGTAAAACCATTTGGTTTCGAATTAAATGACAAGCGTGTAAAAAGAGCTGGATTAGATTATTGGCAGCATGTTTCGCTTTTCATATATGAGGATCTCGAAGACTTTTATGCAAAAAATAAAGGAAAACAGTTTGCATACCTTTCCAGTCACGGCAGTCAAGATTACACTGCCATAAATTACGAGGACGATATGTTTTTAGTTTTTGGAAAAGAATCGGTTGGATTGCCTAAAAATATTGTGGAAGAAAATATAAATTCAGTATTTACTATCCCAATTTTCAGCCCTCACATTCGAAGTTTAAACCTCGCTAATGCAGTAAGTATAGTGGTTTATGAAGGTATTCGGAATCTAAAAACGCAAAACAGCAAATAAAATTTTAAAGAGTTTTCTTTCTGAATTGAAAGTCTTTTGCTGTTGAGAATTGCGACTAAAATCTAAACAAGAAACATTAAATATGGGAGATTTTTTTCCTAATCAAAGATATACCAGTTTAGGCGAACCTGAACTTGGAGTTGGCATTGTAACAGAAGTTAGCAAAGGAAAGGTGCAAATACATTTCCCAATTTCAGGCGAAACGCGACTGTATGCAACAGAAAGCGCTCCGTTGCGCCGAACTATTTTTAAACCCGGAGATTCCATAGTAGATAAGCAAGGGCAATCGATGCTAATTGAGCAAGTGAAACTCGTGGACGGGCTTTATGTGTATTTTGGAAACGGTAGAAAATTAGAAGAAGCGGAACTTGACGGAGGTACGATTACAAATAGTGTTGCTGATAGGCTTTTTGCGGGCGAGGTTGATTCGCCTGAAATATTTACGCTACGCAGAGAAACGCTCTACAACAATTATAAAAGACGAATTTCTCCAGTACACGGCTTTGTTGGCGGTAAAATAGATTTAATTCCGCATCAACTTTATATTGCGCACGAAGTGAGTTCGCGATTTGCGCCTCGCGTTCTGTTATCAGATCAGGTTGGACTTGGAAAAACGATTGAGGCGTGTTTGATTTTGCACCGATTATTGGTTACTGGACGTATTTCAAGAGTGCTTATTCTTGTGCCAGAATCGCTCGTACACCAATGGTTTGTAGAGGTGTTGCGAAAATTTAACCTGTGGTTCAATATTTTTGATGAAGAACGTTGTGTTGCGCTGGAAAATAGCGCGCCCGATGGAAATCCTTTTCTCGATAATCAGCTTATAATTTGCAGTATTGAATTTTTAGCATCTTCAAAAAAACGAAGTCAACAAGCCATTTCGGCAAATTGGGATATGCTTGTAGTTGACGAAGCCCATCATCTTGAATGGTCTTTAAACGATGTAAGCCCAGAATATAGCATAGTAGAATTATTAAGCCAAGCAACAAAAGGATTGCTACTTCTTACTGCCACGCCAGAACAATTGGGGGTTGAAAGTCATTTTGCACGACTACGTTTACTCGATCCTGTTAGGTATAATAACTACAACGATTTTATAAGCGAATCTGAAGGCAATAAGGAAATTGCCAGTCTTGTTGAAAAACTATCTTCAAATAATGATTTAAAGTCGAAAGATTTAAAGCTTTTGGAAACTACTTTTTCAAAAGAAAGAATCAAAGCTTTAGACGTTAAAAACGAAACTTCAAAGCTCAACCTAATTGAAGATTTGCTCGATCAACACGGGCCAGGTAGGGTTTTATTTCGAAATACGCGTTTAGCAATGAGCGGCTTCCCTAAACGAATTGCGCATTTAAATCCTATTCAAGCTGAAGAAAATCACAGCCTTTGGATTGAACGTGCAACAAAAGAATTTTTATTCGATAATAAAAGTGGTTCAGAAGCAAATGGAGAACCACAATTTTGGTTTAATAAAGATCCTCGAGTAGCGTGGGTTTTGAAGAAAATGGAGGAAATATATCCTGCAAAAATACTTCTCATCTGCAGTTCTAAAGAAAAGGTTTTAGCATTAGAAGCTGCCATAAGTAAACGCATTAAGCAAAATGTTGGCGTTTTTCACGAAGATCTCACCCTTGTGCAACGGGATAAAAATGCAGCTTGGTTTGCAGAACTCGATAGTGCTCAAATCCTACTTTGTTCAGAAATAGGTAGTGAAGGTCGAAACTTTCAATTTGCACATCACCTTATTCTTTTTGATGTACCATTTCACCCAGAATTATTAGAGCAGCGAATAGGTCGCCTAGATCGAATAGGACAGAAAAAAGATATCCATATTCACATCCCCTTTCTTGTTGATAGCCCACAAAGTCTTGTTGTTAAATGGTTTCATGAAGGTTTGAATGCCTTTAATACGAATCTTGAAGGCGGGAATATTATTTCGAAATTATTTAGCGAACGATTACTAAGCATTTCCAAAAAACCATCATTTGAAGCGGCAAGTTCTGAATTGGAAATATTGATTGCTGAAACAGCTAATTTCCAAAAAGAACTAAAGAAAAACCTTTCTGAAGGACGTGATAAACTTTTAGAAATGAATTCATTTCGCCCAAAAGTTGCGAAAAAGCTAATTGAGCAAATTAAAGCTGAAGATAAAGATTTAGCCCTTGAAATCTATTTAACAAAAGTCTTTGAGCAATTTGATGTAGATATGGAGGATATTGCTGCTCGCACCTATTTGCTGCATCCTGCATCATTTAACTCAGAAGTATTTCCGTCAATTCCGCGCGAAGGAATACAAGTTACATTCGACAGAAAACGCGCACTTAGCAGAGAAGATGTTAGTTTTTTAAGTTGGGATCACCCGATGGCAACCGGCGCGATCGATATGGTTTTAAGCTCAACTTTAGGGAGCGCAAGTTTCGGACTTATTCAAGGAACTGGGAAACCTGCGCTATTACTTGAATTAATTTTTGTTCTAGAAACAGCAGGCCAAGAAAGTATTGATATAGACCGATTCCTACCTCATACCCCGATAAGAATTATAGTAGATCATACTGGAAAAGAAGTAACAAACAGCTTTCCTGTTGAAATGCTCAACAAGAATTTAATCGCTGGGAGCATAGACGCGTTATTGGATAATGATACGTTTGTAGAAACACTTCTGCCTAAAATGATTTCATCTGCCACGGAAATAGCAAAGAAACTGGGAGAAGTGGAAATAAGTAAAGGTTTGGACAGAATGAACCTTAAACTTAATCACGAAATAGATAGGCTTACTTCCTTGAAAAAGAAGAACAAACACATTAGAATAGATGAAATTGAAGCAGCCATTGAAGCACGCTCAACATTGGCTACAATTATGAAAAAAGCGAGGGTACGTCTCGATGCTTTGCAGCTTATTCGGAAAGATTAATTTTGTTAGGTTTTTAAATACTAATGGACGAGTTGAAGCAAATGGGCCATTGTAATTAGGAAAGCAAAAAATCTACTCGGAAAAATATCGAAATTGCATTAAATAATTGATGTCAAAAAAGCACAAACGATGAATGAAGCAATGAAGAAAAATGCCATTGAATTTTATAAAATGGCTTATGAAGGGAATCCGAGAAAGGCTACCGAATTATATGTTGGTTCGGAATATATACAGCATAATCCCGCTGTTGAAAATGGTCTCGAAGGTTTTATAGCATATTTTGAGCGAATGCAGATTGAATATCCTAATAAATCAATTAAGTTCGTCAGAGCAATAACTGAAGGCGATTTGGTGGCTTTGCATACACATCAAATTTGGCCTGGGGATGATGAATACGTAACCATGGATTTTTTTAGATTTGATAAAGAAGGTAAAATTGTGGAACATTGGGATTCAATTCAACAAATCCCAAAAACTTCAGCAAACAAAAATAAAATGTATTAGTCCATAGACGGATCTGTTGCTAGACCAAATGGAGAATACCGCTAGCAAAAACAATAGATTGAAATACACTATTAAAAGTCAGTAAATTAAGTGCACCGCTCTTTGTATTTTTTTCAGTTGAAAAAAATTTTTGAAACTCTTGCTAAAACATCTCACAACTAACTACAAAATTTTAATAATATGAATACAGAAAAACTTATAGAAGCTAATAATCGATTATATGTTGGTCTAAATGATATGTTTAAAGGCGACCTAAAGATTCTAAACAATCTATGGTCACATACTGATTCTATTACATACATGGGACCTTTTGGGGGTTGCCTAACAGGTTGGAATTCGATAAGCAAAGATTTTGAAGAAGTAGCCGCAATGAAATTAGGAGGCAAGATTATCTGCAAGAACCCAAAAGCATTTGTGGGCACTGATTTGGGATATATTAGTTGCGTAGAAGAAGGAGAAAACACAAGCCCCGAGGGTAAGGCAGTTAGCGTAAGCCACAGAGCTACAAATATATTTAAATTAGAAAATGGCGAATGGAAATTGGTTCATCATCATACCGATATTTCTTCACAACTTGAAAATGCCTTTGATAAAAAGATAAGCTAAGGGTCGAGAATATTTTAAAAATCACGAATTAACCTTCATAGCTGCGGCAATCTTTTCGTTGTAAAGGCTCCGCACAATACCGTCACTCAGCCCTATTTTAGGCACAAAAATATTCTTTGCTTTGCTCCACTTCATCGCAGATAAGTAAATCCGCGTTGCAGGAATCACCACATCTGCCCGATCTGGATTCATATCTAGTTCGGTAATGCGCTCTTCAAAAGTGAGCGATTTAATTAGTTCGTAATAAGATGATAGATAAAAATAGCTAAGTGGTTTCCCTATTTTTTTACCGCTCTTTTTGAAGATAGTATTAATGTTTCCGCCGCTACCTATTAATGAAATTCTTTTAAAACCTTTGGTTTTTTCTTTAATCCAAGTTTCCATTTCGTCCCAAATTTGCTGATCAACAAGACCTTCTAACAGTCTCACCGTTCCCAATTTAAAACTTTTGGAGGTGATGTTTTCACCATTTGCAAAAACGGTTAACTCGGTGCTCCCACCACCTACATCTACGTATAAAAAAGCCTTATCGTTGTCAATCAAACTTTTTAGGTCTGTTGAAGCAATAATATCTGCTTCGTCTTTACCGTCAATAATATTTATAGAAATGCCACTTCTATCTTTAATTGTTTCAGCAATTTGATACCCGTTAGAAGCTTCACGCATCGCCGAAGTAGCGCACGCACGGTAGCGCTTTATATTATGAGTTTTCATCAAAAGCTTGAATGCTTGCATAGCATCAATCATTCTGTCTGCACTTGCATCAGAAATTTTTCCATTAAGAAAAACTTCCGCGCCCAAACGTATTGGAACTCGTACTAATGATGTTTTTTTAAAAAGCGTATCCTTTCCTTCCTGCTCTACCACAGAAACAATTAACAACCTAATGGCGTTACTGCCTATATCTACAGCACCGTATTTTTCTATGTTTAACAAATCAGTATACTTCAAGTTTATTTAAATAGTAATCATACATTTTGAACTGGGAACGCACGGGCGGCTTGTTGTTTTTTAGATAAGCATTGTCATTCTTAATGCTTATTACACGTGCTTTTACATTATCGCTCCAGCCTATTTCAAAATTTTCTAGTATTTCTTTCTTAATATCTGCATCGTAAATTGGACAGGAAATTTCCACTCTATTGTCTAGATTTCTTCCCATAAAATCTGCGGAAGAAATATACACTTTAGTATCGCCACCATTTTCGAAAATGAACAATCGCGGATGCTCTAAATATTTTCCTACAATACTAATTGCTTCAATATTCTCGCTCATGCCTTTTACACCAGGAATCAAACAACAAATGCCACGAACTATCATTTTAATTTTCACGCCTGCCCTACTCGCTTCGTAGAGTTTATCGATCATCTTAAAGTCTGATAGACTGTTAAGTTTCAGTTTTATTCCACTGGGTAAACCAGCCTTTTTATTTTTTATTTCGACATCAATTAAATTATAAATTGCCTTTCGGGTATAATGTGGCGAAACAATTAAATGGCGATAGTTGCGAACCAAATAATTCACTTCAAAAAATTCAAACACCTTTTTTATCTCTTTACAGATTTTCTGATCTGCTGTAAAAAGGGTGTAATCTGTATAAAGTTTGGCGGTAGATTCATTAAAATTCCCCGTGCTTAAAATTCCGTAACGAACAATTTTGTTGTTTTCAATTCTTTCAACTAGACAAGCTTTACAGTGAACTTTCAATCCTTTTACGCCAAAAATTAAACGTATGTCTTCACTCTGCAGCAATTCGGCATATTTAATGTTTGCTTCCTCGTCAAAACGGGCTTGTAGCTCAATTTGTACGGTTACTTCTTTTCCGTTCTTCTTCGCATTAATTAGCGAACTAGCAATGTGCGATACTTCCGCCAGGCGATAAATAGTAATTTTAATGGATTTCACTTTTGGGTCCAGCGCCGCTTCACGTAAAAACTTAATTACATACATAAAGGTTTGGTAAGGCGCATGTAACAAGTAGTCTTTCTCCACTATTTTATCAAACAAGCTTCCTTGTAAACTCAAGCCTGGAATAGGTAAAGGTTCTTGTTTTGCGTATTGAAGATCGGGTCTACCCAAACGCGGAAAATCCATATAATCGCGCCTGTTGTGGTAACGTCCGCCGGGAATAATACTATCGGTTTTATCAATCCCCATTTTGTCTAAAAGAAACTGAAGCGTTTTTTTATTTATACTTTTATCGTAAACAAAACGTACGGGATCGCCCGTGCTTCGGTTCTTAACGCTTTTTGAAATTTTATCAATAAAACTTCGACTTAAATCGCTGTCTATATCTAATTCGGCATCGCGGGTAATTTTTATCATATGAGCCGAAATAGTTTCATATTTAAAAATGCTGAAAATATTGTGAAGACAATAGCGAATAAGGTCGTCTAAGATAATAACATATTGTTTTTCCCCTTGCGGCGGAAGCACAACAAAACGATCTATTGTTCGTGGAATTTCAATAAGTGCATAGTTCTGTTTTGCTTCAAAAGTATCGTCATCCTTGCTCATAACCATCGTAACCGCAAGGTAAGCGGCACTATCTCTTAAACTTGGAAATTCTTCTAATTCCCCAATCATAATAGTCATCATGGCTGGACTTACATACCTAACAAAGTATTCTGAAATGAATTTTTCCTGATCTGGAGAAACCTCCGTTTCGTTTATAATAAATATGTTTTCCTTGCGAAGTTCTTTTTGAATATCGCTCAAAATATTCAAGCTATGTGCTTGTTGTTCTATTACTGTTTGGGTAATTTGTTCTAAAAGATCTTTTGCCGAAATACCGCCCAAAAAGTTGCGCCCCATTTTTCCAGCTTCCACAATACGCTTAATAGTTGCGTAGCGCACTTTGAAGAATTCATCTAGATTATTCGAAAAAATTCCCAAAAATCGAAGTCTTTCAATTAAAGGGAGTTTTTTGTCATTCGCTTCCTGTAAAACACGGGCGTTAAACTGCAACCAGCTTAGCTCCCTGTTGTTGTATACATTGCGGACTTGGGTATTTATATCAACTTTTTCGGTCATTATTTAAGATCCCTTGGGAAAATTGTTTTAACGGTTTTACCCGTAGTTATTTCGCTCCATTTCTTTTCGTCAAACTCCAGCATCACGAAGCCGCAAGTGGGAACATTATCAATGTAATTATTTCCCAGCATATTTGCAACCGAAGTAAAAGCGTGGTTATGACCTACGAGCATTACTTTGTCTAGGCTGTCTGGTAACGACTTAATCATTCGCATTACATTCTGACCGCTAAAGTCGTAAAGTTCGTGATTTGTTTCAAAATTTGCATCTTCAACTTTCAGTGCTTCTTTAAAAAATTGAGCTGTAGAAAGCGCACGTGTGGCATCGCTACTAATCATTTTTTGAGGAGCTTCAATTGCAGCTGCAACCTTTTTTGAAACCATTTGTCCATCGCGTTCTCCCCTGCTTTTTAGAGGGCGTTTGTGATCGTCGACGTCGTGTTTCCATGATGATTTTGCGTGGCGGACTAAGTATAATGTTTTCATGCTTTTAATTGTTCGGGATTCGTAAAGTTTTAATTCTTTAATCGTAAATAATCAAGGTGCTAATCTTTCAATTAGCCAATCGTTATTTTTTAAAGTATAACGAATCCTGTCGTGAAGCCTATTGGGCCTGCCTTGCCAGAATTCAATTGAAATAGGTTTCACCAAATATCCGCCCCAATCGGCTGGTTTTGGCACTACTTTGTTGTTATATTCATTTTCGAGCTCAGCAAGATTTTTTTCTAAAACATCGCGCGATGCTACCACTGTACTCTGATGCGAAACCGCCGCTCCCAGCTGACTTCCTTTTGGTCTGGAATGAAAATAATTTATTGAATCTGCTTCCGAAGTTTTTTCAACCATTCCTTTTATAATTATTTGCCGTTCCATATTTGGCCAAAAAAACGAAAGTGAAACTTTGTTATTATTAGCTATAGATTTGCCTTTTTCGCTATTGTAATTGGTGTAAAAATAGAAACCGTATTCGTCGTATTTTTTCAATAGCACTACTCTACCCTTCGGAAAACCGTCGGCACCGATGGTAGCAATGGTCATAGCATTTACTTCATCTACGCCGCCGCTATCCTTCACTTCAAAAAACCAAGTTCTAAATTGTTGCATCGGGTTTTCATCAACCGATGTTTCAGAAAGAGCTCCTTTTTCGTAAGATTTTCGGTATTCGTGAAGTTTTTCGGCCATTGCAAAAGTTTTAACGCAAGTTAAGAGTTTTAGCGAAGCTATAAAACAGTGGGATATTAAATATGTATTAAAATTATGGTTGAAATTGAAAAAGAAATTGAAAACAAGATTGAAGCGGAGCTAAAGACGAATTATCTTTTTTTTTGAAAAAACTATTCCACTACTATTTTTTGGGTTGTAGTACCATTAGCTGAAAAGACCCTTAAAATATAAAGCCCACTTAAAAGTCCATCAACCGGAATTCTGGATAGCCCGACATTCAGAGTGCCCGAACGCACTATTTTACCCTGCACGGAAATCAATGAGTACTCACCTTCTACTTTCGACGAAATATTAGAATAGGTTTTTGCCGGATTGGGAAAAATCCTGAATGGCACCACAACAAATTCTTGATTTCCCAAAGCATCACACTCCGCCTCGTTGTTCAAAAAAGTGGTAAACGGATCTTTGTACCAATCATCCAGATAGGTGGCACTGGCGTCGTCCACAAAGATACATTGTAGGTTATCTGTGCCAAAAACATTGAAGGAGCCTATATTTTCATTATTACCGTTGCGTAGGTCTAGATGATTTAATGGGGGCATAAATGGAGCCAATAAGAGTGTTAGGGCAGGATTTTGAGTTAGATCCAAACTCTCTATATCGTTTCTACCACAAACCAAATAAAAAAGCTCTGGATTATTAGAGGTGTCTAAAGAGGCAATATTGTTTGAAGAACAAGAAAGTACTTCTAAAAAAAGATTCTGAGAAAGATCCAATGCTGAAATTTGATTTTGGCTACAATCAATTTCAATCAAAGATGGCACATTGGATAAATCGAGTGATGTCAAATAATTTTCAAAACACTCCACTACCACTAACATTTGACTATTTAACAGTAAACTAGTTAATTGACTGCCTTGACAGCTAAGCCACTCCAATTGTGTATTGTTCGACAAATCCAAACTGGTCAATGGATTAAATGTGCAGCCCAGCGTTTTAAGCATTGTATTTTGTGAAAGATCTACCTGTTCCACCAAATTATAACTAAAATCCAACCATTCGAGTGCTATAAAGTCCTCTATTCCAGTTAAATCTGTAACCCCAATTTGAGAATCAAGATCTAAGGTAATCACGTTTTCAATATTTGCGGTAAGCACCTGCCCATTTCCCGGTACGCCATCACCCATGCCGTTGGCTTCTAAAAAATTTTCAAAAAAAGGATCTGGAATAGATGTATATTGTGAATAACTAATCATCATTGTCGGCAGCAGTAAAAAAAGGAGAACTGTTTTTTTCATATTTCTATAAATAACAAGATGGTGGTTGCAATAAAAATACAAATAAATAATTCAGAACACAAAGACTCTCCCATCCTCAGCCAATTCCACATTATCAAATACCTCCTGCGCCTCTTTTCGGAAAAGCTCCAAATTGCCGTAACGTCCGGAGTAGTGACCGAGTATTAAAGTTCCAACCTTTGCCTTTCTGGCAATCACTCCAGCCTCTTTTGCAGTACTGTGTTTGGTTTTATCGCAAAGATGGTGATGCTCTTCCAAAAAAGTAGATTCGTGGTATAAAACTGTCGCATTTTCAATTTGAGGCACTATTTCAGGGTAATAGGCCGTATCGCTGCAATAGGCGTAACTTTTTGGCGGTGGCGGATCAAAAGTTATTTCTTTATTGGGTATCAGTTTGCCCGCCCTATTCTCAACATCAAAACCTTGTTTTATCTTGTTGTAATAGCTTAAATCTATATTGAGTTTTCGGGCCTTTTCAACATCTAATTTTCGGTCATCCGGTTTTTCTTTAAAAAGAAATCCGTTGGTATAAACCCTGTGATCTAGCGGTATTGTTTCTACAGTAACCTTATCATCTTCAAAAATAATTTGGGGAGTAGTTTCTTCCAACTCGTGAAAATAGAGCGGATAATTGGTGTACGATTTCCCTAATTTTAGGAGAAGTAAAATAGCTTCCTTTATACCTTTTGGGCCATAAATGTGCAATTCCGCTTCCCGACCCAAAAGCAGAAAAGTGGAAATTAAACCTGGCAATCCAAAAAAGTGATCGCCGTGTAAGTGAGAAATAAATATATGCTTAATTCGGGAAAATTTAACTCTGCATTTTCGCAGTTGCATTTGCGTACCCTCACCACAATCAATCAAAAACAAATGTCCTTTCATTTCCAAAACCTGCGACGTTGGGTGGGCTGAGGCTGTTGGTGTTGCGGAATGACATCCTAGGATTGTTAGTTTCATAAATAAGTATTCAGTAGCAGTGGCAGTTGGCAAAAGTATATAGGTGTAGCATAATAGTAACCTGTAACTGTAAACTGAAGCTACAAACTTTTTTTAAAACCCTAAGTCTCTTTCAATCTCTTCCATTTCAACGATGTCTCCCGCTTCTCGGAGAGTTGGAACAACGATCATTTCAAAAGGTATTTCGTCAATTTCTATTGCGTCATTAACGATTATAAAAGATTGCTTTGTTTTGCGGTGGAGGTTAGAAGTTTTGATAAACTGCAATAAATGCGGCAGCTCTATTGAATCGTATTTCAAAAGATTCAAAACCACGTTTTGACCTTTGTAATTTGAAGGAACTTGACTCTCGATAAACGAGGCAAAGTCTATTATATCGTCCTTTTCATCCTCAAGGACCACGAAATTTGGGTGATTCTCAATTTTCATAAAATTAGTTGTCTTTTGTTTATTAAACAGAATAAACTTCGACGTGTTTTTATAGTTAATATTTAGTTTTTACCAATTTTTGAAGCCAATAAATAAATTACCGCCATCCTAACGGCAACACCGTTTTGAACTTGTTCTAAAATTATAGATTGTTTGCTATCCGCCACATCGCTAGTAATTTCCACGCCGCGATTAATTGGGCCTGGGTGCATCACTACGATTTCTTTATTTAACGAATCAAGAATTGCTTTATTTAATCCGAATTGCTGGGTGTATTCTCGAGTTGTTGGGAAATAACTAATGTCCATCCGTTCGTTTTGCACACGAAGCATATTTGCCACATCGCACCATTCCAACGCTTTGCGAAGGTTGGTTTCAACTTCCACATTAAGTTTCTCTATATATTTCGGAATTAGCGTTTTAGGGCCACAAACCTTAACCGTTGCTCCAAGTTTTTGAAGTGCGAAAATATTAGACAATGCAACTCGTGAATGAAGGATATCACCAACTATTACAACTTTTTTTCCTGCCACATCGCCCAACTTTTCTCGAATTGAATAGGCATCGAGCAGTGCCTGTGTTGGGTGTTCGTGTGCGCCATCGCCAGCGTTAATTATACTTGCTTTTACGTGTTTTGAAAGAAATACTCCCGCTCCCGGATTGGGATGGCGCATTACTACCATATCCACTTTCATTGAAAGAATATTGTTTACGGTATCAATTAGCGTTTCGCCTTTTGTAACCGAAGAACTGGAGGATGCAAAATTAATTACATCTGCCGAGAGACGCTTTTCAGCTAGTTCAAAAGAAAGTTTTGTTCGGGTACTGTTTTCGAAAAAAAGATTGGCAATGGTAATATCGCGAAGGGAAGGTACTTTTTTAATGGGTCTATTAATAACCTCCTTAAAATGATCTGCCGTTTCGAAGATGAGTTGAATATCTGCTTCGGTGATGTATTTAATTCCCAATAAGTGGTTTACACTTAGTTCCATTTTCGGTTATCTGTTATCGGTTATAAATTTTCTGTTATCCGTTTATTGCTATTGGTTTTCACAATTATCATTAAACAACTAACTTTTAACAAGGTAAACAGCATCTTCCCCATCATTCTCTTTCCAGCAAACTTTTACCTTTTCGCCATTAATAGCATCTACCTGTCTGCCACGATAATCAGGCTGAATAGGCAAATGACGACTAAAACGACGATCAATTAATGTTAACAGCTCAATCTCCAAAGGTCTTCCGAAGGATTGCATAGCTGTTAACGCAGAATTAATGCTTCTTCCTGTAAAAAGAACATCGTCTATAAAAACAACATTTTTATCTTCAATAATAAAATCGATACGGGTTTTGTTGGCTTCCAGCGGTTTATCACCTCTTCGGAAATCGTCCCGAAAAAAAGTGATGTCCAAATACCCAAGTTTTATATTCTTAATATGGTATTCGGCTTCCAGCAGCGTTTTAAGTCTTTCAGCTAGAAAAACTCCTCGGGGCTGAATTCCGATAAGTACGGTTTTGGAGAAATCGTCGTGTTTTTCGATCAATTGGCAAGCCAAACGGTTAAGCGCAATGTTTATCTCGGTCGCGTTCAGTAACACTTTTTGGCTCATAGGAAAGTCTGAATTAATACCGATAGCTATCGGCACTGGAGACAAAAATACATTTTTATTTTTTTAAAAGTGAAGAATTTAATTTCGATTAAAGATGATTGCGGAATTAGGCTGCAGAACTTTTAAATCTCCTTCAAAAAAAAAGCCTGTCTCTTATTAAGACAGGCCATTTCGTTTTCAAAAAATAAAATTCCTTTTACTGTTTAGCGTACGGATTTAAAATAATATTAATTCGCTCCCGCAAGTCTAACAGATGAATTCTGCTCATTTTATCACTCGTTCTTCCAGATGCTTTCCGAATATCATCTTCCAGCGTTTTAAGCTCTGCGCGAGCTACAGAACGTATGTCGCTTTGGTTTACATCTACCTTAGTGCGATTTCTTCCCTCCTGCTCCTTCGTCATTAAATACGCCAGCCTGTCAATGTATGCACGTTGTAGGTTTCTTCTATACGTATCAATTGCTTTTCCTGTTTTAAGTTCGCTAAAGATTCCGTTTCGCAAATCTTCCATCATTTCAAGCAACGAATAACTTTCACTTTTATTAATAGATTCGTTTTCAATCATACGCGCCATTCTTCCGAAATCAAGAATATTGTCGAGTGTTTTAGCTTGCAATTGTCTTACATTTTCAACACTACCGTCAAATTGAATTTTATTGAAAATATCTTCGTCAAGCAACCATTGCGGAGTTGCAAAAAGCTGCTCCTGTACAAAAACCATGCTTTCTTCCTGTTTCGCTTTTGGAACATGAGTATAAACAGCACCATCTTGATCGTATGTTTTGTAGTATTCATAAACACCGCCAATATTTGCCGACACGTGACCCATATATCTATTAAACTGCCCAACTATCTGATCATACATTTTTGAAAGATCTTCGTAATCCTTCCCGTCTTCCTTAGTATATTCAATAAGTTTTGGAACTACGAGTTTTAAGTTTGCAATACCGTACATACTTGCTTTTACGGCATCGTCGCCTAAATCTTCAGTTTGGCTACTCGGATCTATTACACCGCCAGATTGCTGCTTCCCGAAACGATACATTGGATCGCCAGCGTGCTCAAGAATCCAAGAATCCAAAGTTTTCTTTTCTTCTTCTGCAGATAAATTTGGCAATGGTTTGTAACCCCAAGCAATGGCATATTTATCGTAAACACCAATATTTGGCATTAACGCAACATCTCCATCTCCAGGTTGTGCTACGTAGTTGAAACGCGCATAATCCATAATAGAAGGCGCTGTGCCGTACTTTTTAGTGAAATCTACAGAACGCAGCGAATCTACAGGAAAGGCAACACTGCTACCCATATTGTGTGGCAAGCCTAATGTGTGACCTACTTCGTGCGAAGAAACAAAACGAATCAATCTTCCCATAATTTCATCCTTAAAGGCTACGCCTCTTGCATCTGGATTTATTGCAGCTGTTTGCACAAAGAACCAGTTGCGCAATAAGGTCATAACGTTGTGATACCAGTTTATATCGCTCTCCAATATCTCCCCACTACGCGGATCGCTTACGTGCGGTCCATTTGCATTTGGGATTGGTGAAGCCAAATAGCGAACCACAGAATAACGCACATCTTCTGGCGACCATTCTGGGTCTTCTGCAATAGTTGGCGGATCTTTCGCGATAATTGCTTCTTTAAAACCAGCAGCTTCAAAAGCTACTTGCCAATCTTCAATTCCTTGTTTTATGTATTGTCTCCATTTTACGGGAGTTGCACGATCTATGTAATAAACTATTTGCTTCTTCGGAACTACTAATTCTCCTCTTTCAAAAGCGGCTTTGTCTTCATCTCTAACTTCTAATCGCCATCTGTCCAGATATTTTATGGTTTTACTTTCTTGGTTGTCTAGACCGTAATCTGTTTGTCCGCGAGCAAACCAGCCCACACGCTCATCAAAATAGCGCCTCTTCATTGGTACTTTAGGCAAAAGAACCATGCTGTTGTTCATTTCTACAGAAATTGAACCTAAGTCTGAATTGCTTGGAGCTTCTTTGGCAGCATACGTTTTTACGTGGCGCGATTCTATATTTAATGGGTAAGATTTGATTGTTTCTATATACGAACGCTCCTTTTCAAGACTTGTGATTTTATATTTTTCACGATACTCATTCGGCATTCCTAAAGGTCTTACGTCCGTTTCAAAAAGTTTGTTTACATCAATAACTGTTGAAGTACTGTCTTTTCCGAAAGCTCTAATATCAAATGAAAAAAGAACGGGTTCAAAATTTGAATTTACCACCGCTTCGTAAATTGGAAGCGAATCTGCTGCAAAAATTTGATGCGAAACCACCCGAAGTAATACTTTGCTTGGTCTTTTTTCCCAACGAAGCACTTGGGTGTTTGTTTTTCCGCCACCAAAACCTATATTGGTCGCAGTTTTTGCAATACGTGTTACCATCAACATTTCTCTTCCAAAAAGTGAATCTGGTATTTCGTAGAAATATTCTTCTTTTACGGTATGCACTTTAAACAGCCCGTCGTCTGTTTTGGCTTCCTTGGTTATTACTTTATCGTAAGGTTTAATTGCAACCTTATCTTTGTCTGAACTTTTCTCGGCAGTTTCAGCTTTGCCTTTCGATGCTTTTTTTGGAGTAGCGCAAGAGAGCGTCAATAAAAGCAGTAGCGGTGTAAGAATTCTTAATTTCATATTTCGATTTAAAAAAGTTTTGAAATTAGTCAATTTTGTAATTATAGAATACACTTTCAAGCAATTTTAAGTATTTCTTCAGATTTTGAGTTGAAGAAAAAGTGACTCCAGATTTCAAATAGCTTTATATTTTCAATTTAACCCAATAAAAAAAGCCTCCCGTTTCCGGAAGGCTTTTTAGTATTTATAAAATGATACGATTATACTTTACCGTCCATTTTGTCTTTAAGTGCCTGAAGCGCAGAGTTAGCATCACCTAAAGTGGTTTTTGCCTCTTCTTGAGAAGTTGCTTGTTTTTTCACAGCTTCTTTTACAATTTTCGCTTCTTCTTCTTTGTGAAGGATCATATGTGAAGCAACCACTTTCTTGAATTCTTTGTTGAACTCAATAATTTGGAATTCTGCTTCATCACCTTTCTTCAACATAGAACCATCTTCTTTTTCAAGGTGACGGCTTGGTACGAATGCTACGATATCCTCGTTAAAGTTTATTGTTGCTCCTTTGTCTACTACTTCTGCAATTGCAGCAGTGTGCTTAGTTCCAACAGCAAATTCAGCTTCGTATTTATCCCAAGGGTTTTCTTCAGTTTGTTTGTGACCTAAACTTAGTTTACGACCTTCAACATCTAATTCTAATACAACAACTTCAAGAGTGTCACCAATGTTGGTAAACTCGCTTGGGTGTTTGATTTTCTTAGTCCAAGAAAGATCGCTTATGTAAATAAGACCATCAATACCTTCTTCTAATTCAACAAAAACACCAAAGTTTGTGAAGTTACGTACAATACCTTTGTGGCGTGAAGCAACTGGGTATTTAGTAGTAATATCAGTCCATGGGTCTGGAGTCATTTGTTTGATACCAAGGCTCATTTTGCGCTCTTCCTTATCCATTGTAAGGATTACCGCTTCAACTTCGTCACCAACATTTACGAAATCTTGTGCACTACGTAAGTGTGTAGACCAAGACATTTCGCTAACGTGGATAAGACCTTCAACACCTTCAGCAACTTCAATAAATGCACCGTAGTCTGCAATAACAACTACTTTACCTTTTACTTTATCACCAACTTTCAACTCTTCACCAAGAGCTTCCCATGGGTGAGGATTCAATTGCTTAAGACCTAATTGGATACGTGTTTTATCTTCATCAAAATCAAGAATTACAACGTTCAATTTCTGATCAAGTTCAACGATCTCATTTGGATGGTTGATACGTGACCAAGAAAGGTCTGTAATGTGAACAAGTCCATCAACACCACCAAGATCAACAAATACTCCGTATGAAGTGATGTTTTTAACAACACCTTCAAGTACTTGACCTTTTTCAAGTTGGCCGATGATTTCTTTTTTCTGCTCTTCAATATCCGCTTCAATAAGCGCTTTGTGAGAAACAACAACGTTTTTAAATTCGTGGTTAATCTTAACAACCTTGAATTCCATTGTTTTACCAACGTAAATATCGTAATCGCGGATTGGTTTAACATCAATTTGCGAACCTGGTAAGAATGCTTCGATACCGAAAACATCTACGATCATACCACCTTTTGTGCGGCATTTTACGTAACCGTTTACGATTGTAGCTTCGTCATGGGCAGCATTTACGCGATCCCAAGCCTTAATGGTTCTAGCTTTACGGTGGCTAAGAATTAATTGACCTGTACTGTCCTCACGAACGTCGATCAATACTTCTACTTTGTCACCAACTTTTAAATCTGGATTGTAACGGAATTCGTTTAAAGAAACAACACCTTCACTTTTCGCGTTAATGTCAATGATTGCATCACGGTCTGTAATGAAAACCACTTTTCCTTCAACAACTTCGTCATCCAAAGTGTCAACGAAATTCGCTGCTACCAATTTTTCAAATTCTTCCAGCTTACCATCGTCGATAGGATCGATTCCTTCTTCGTAGTTGTGCCAGTTAAAATCTGCAAGAAATTTGTCTGGATTGCTCTCTTTAAGAGAAACTTCCTTTTGAGGTTTTGTAGCTTCCTCGTTTTGAGTTGCGGTATCTTCTACCTGCACTTCTTCTTTGTTTGCTTTATCAGCCATTTGTTTGTGAAATTGATTTCTGAGATTTCCGCCTTCGCGGAAATGACAAAAAATCAATGTTTTGTATTCTGCTTTGTTACAAGATTTTAATGCGACTATCCCACAGAAGGGTTCTTTTTGTTTTGTTTTAATAGCTCTTATTCTTGACTCGTCGCTAAGAGGGGTGCAAAAATAATGTTTTTCTTTTGAAAATCAAAAGGTTTGGTGGTTGAAAGTGAGAATTTCTAATGTTTTTTTGAAGAGTTAAAACAACGACCCCTGCCCGCCTTCGCCTGTTTTTGAATCGTCTTCTTTATCTGAATCAGTTTCATCCTGTGAATTTTCATCTTCTGAAGCTAAATCTTCTTCATCAACAACATCTATTTCTTCAGGTTCTACTGGTGATGGCGGCACGTATGGCAAAGATTCCATGGCGTTTATTTCCAAAACTTTATCTTTTGTAAGCTGATTCCCCATCGCTGCAATTCCTTTAATCGCGATAAACTCTTCCAGATTTAGTTCTAAGTTTTCTTCCCTATCCTGCCCTCTTTTTTTGGCGAATATCACTTCGGCCATTGGACGGTAATCGGTAAATATTTTTTCTAAATATGAATTGGGGTGATCCGAAATAATTGTTTCATCTCTATCAGGATGCTCTACTAAGAAACGCTTTACATAAAACAACTCCTTTTCGCCTGCCCAATAAATAGCGCTCAACGGCTTTTTAGGGTCCCACTTTTCAAGAATAATTACATCATCATCAAAACGAAGCTGAATGTCTGGGATTACGGTTTTTACAATACCTTTTTGGTTTACGATAAGCAATCTATCTTCTTTGCGAAATTCACCTAAAAGCTCACCTCTATCGTCCACATTTAAACGTTGTACAGAATCGTCGAACCATATTTTACGAGGCTTTAGCGTGGAAAGTCCCTTCTCTTTCAATTCAATTTTTCTGATAGAATATTTAGTGACAATATTCCCTTTTGAATTTCTTCCTTTCACTAATTGATCGGCAAAATCTAAATCGAATTTTAGCTTTTTAATACTTCCGCTTTGGCGTAAAAATATGGTTACAACCTCAGCTTCCCCATTCGGATTCGCTGTAAAATAAAGCGCTTTAGAGCCTTTATTTCCATTGGTCATATCGTATTCTCTATCGCGCGTAGTAGATGTTACTGCAAAACGTTTCACGTAATTTGCGCCACGTGCTCCGTCGCGATACACCATATTATAAATGGTGCGCTTGTCTTTCTTTTTAAAGATAGCCACGTGAATAATATTTTTACCAATAAAAGTTTTGGCGTCCACTCTGGTAACCATCATTGTACCATCTTCTGTGAAGACAATAATATCGTCAATATCGCTGCAATCAGTAACGTATTCATCGCGTTTTAAACTCGTACCTACAAAACCTTCTGCGCGATTTACGTAGAGTTTTGTATTTCTGATTACAACTTTGGTAGCTTCAATATCATCAAAGGTTCTGATCTCTGTTTTACGTTCCTTTCCAGCGCCATAATCTTTTTTCAGTCGTTTAAAATAGTCGATTGAATACTCAATTAAATGTGCTAAGTGATGCTTTATCTGAGCGATGCTATCTTCCAGCGCATCAATCTTTTGTTGTGCTTTATCAATATCGAATTTAGAAATTCTTTTAATTCGAATTTCAGTTAAACGCACAATGTCTTCTTCGGTTACAGCTCGCTTTAAATGTTGGGTATGCGGTTTCAAACCTTTATCTATCGCGGCAATTACCCCCTCCCAAGTTTCTTCCTCTTCTATGTCGCGGTAAATTCTGTTTTCAATGAAAATGCGTTCCAAAGAAGCAAAGTGCCACTGCTCTTCCAATTCATCTAATTGAATTTGAAGTTCGCTTTTAAGAAGCTCAACCGTGCGATCGGTACTTACGCGAAGCATTTCCGAAACACCAACAAACAACGGTCTATTATCCTGAATTACACAGCCCAAAGGCGAAATAGACGACTCACAAGCCGTGAAAGCATAAAGCGCATCAATGGTTTTGTCAGGTGAAATTCCGCTGGGTAAATGGATTTGGATTTCAACCTCAGCAGCGGTATTATCCTCTATTTTCTTAATTTTTATTTTCCCCTTTTCATTCGCTTTCAGAATAGTATCAATCAGCGATGAAGTATTGGTTCCAAAGGGAATTTCGGTAATTACGAGTGTGTTTTTATCAAGCTGGTTAATTCTTGCACGACTTCGGATTTTTCCTCCTCGCATACCATCATTATAATTGGCAACATCCATAATTCCACCCGTAGGGAAATCTGGATAAATCTGAAATTTTTTGCCTTGCAAATGCTTAATTGAAGCATCAATAAGTTCAAGAAAATTATGCGGAAGTATTTTAGTTGAAAGTCCAACTGCAATCCCTTCCCCACCTTGATTTAAAAGCAACGGGAACTTTACTGGAAGATTAATCGGTTCCTTTCTACGACCGTCATACGAAGCTTGCCATTTGGTGACTTTTGGGTTGTAAACCACATCCAAACCAAACTTTGAAATCCGGGCTTCAATATATCGCGAAGCCGCAGCGCTGTCGCCTGTTAGAATGTTTCCCCAGTTACCTTGAGTATCTATTAATAAATCTTTTTGTCCAATTTGCACCATGGCATCGGCAATACTGGCATCCCCGTGCGGGTGGTATTGCATGGTATGCCCAACAATGTTTGCAACTTTGTTGTAGCGCCCATCGTCCAAGTCTTTCATGGACTGCATTATACGACGCTGAACAGGCTTAAAACCGTCTTCAATTGCAGGTACAGCACGTTCCAGGATTACGTAGCTGGCATAATCCAAAAACCAGTCGCGGTACATTCCGGTTACCTTTTTAATGGTTTCACCAGAAGTATCGTCGTTTACACCCAAATAATCTGGGCCTGTGTTTTGTTGTTCTTCGTTATTGTCGAGTTCGTCACTCATTTATATTCTGTATTCTTTATTTTCTATTTTTTTCCTCTGTGAAACTCTGTGGTTCTTTGTGAACCTCTGTACTATAGCTATTACGCAGAGTTGCGCAGAGGTTTCACAGAGATTCACAAAGGTTTATTTTCACGATTGGCACACGATATATTGCCAATTGCACGCGATAAATCGCGAGCCTACATTAATTATTCTTCCACTCGATCCAATTCCACCTTCAAATTTTCAATAATAAACTCCTGTCTATCGGGCGTGTTTTTTCCCATATAAAACGAAAGTAATTCTTCAATGCTCATAGATTTGTCCAGCATTACAGGATCTAAACGAATGTCGTTTCCTATAAAATGCACAAACTCATCCGGCGAAATCTCACCCAAACCTTTAAAGCGGGTTATTTCTGGTTTTGGCTTTAATTCTTCCATCGCGTCTCTTCGCTCCTCTTCGGAATAGCAATAGATAGTTTTCTTCTTATTTCGAACGCGAAATAGCGGCGTTTGCAAAATATACAAATGTCCCTCTTTTATTAATTCAGGGAAAAATTGAAGAAAGAATGTAATTAGCAATAATCGAATGTGCATTCCGTCCACATCGGCATCTGTTGCAATTACGATGTTATTGTATCGCAAATCTTCCATCGAATCTTCAATGTTTAGTGCAGCTTGCAAAAGATTGAATTCTTCATTTTCGTAAACAATTTTCTTGGTCATTCCGTATGTATTCAACGGTTTTCCACGAAGTGAAAAAACTGCTTGCGTATTTACATCGCGACTTTTGGTAATACTACCACTCGCAGAATCTCCCTCGGTAATAAACAAAGTAGATTCTAAGTTTCTTTCATTTTTAATATCTGCAAGATGCACGCGGCAATCGCGCAATTTTTTATTGTGAAGACTTGCTTTTTTAGCGCGGTCTTTGGCGAGTTTTCTTATTCCACTTAGTTCCTTTCGCTCACGTTCGGCTTGTACTATTTTACGCTGAATTCCATCAGCCGCCTCTGGGTTTTTATGAAGATAATTATCGAGCTGTGTTTTGAGGAAATCATTTATAAACGTACGAACCGTTGGCAGTCCGCCACCCATATCTGTTGAGCCAAGCTTCGTTTTTGTCTGACTTTCAAAAACGGGTTCTGTAACTTTAATGCTAACTGCTGAAACTATACTTTTTCGCACATCGCTGGCATCATAATTCTTGTTGTAAAATTCACGAATGGTTTTTACTAATGCTTCGCGAAAAGCAGCTAAATGCGTACCACCTTGGGTTGTATTCTGTCCGTTTACAAAACTGTGATATTCCTCGCTATATTGCGTTTTACTATGCGTTATCGCCACTTCGATATCTTCCCCGCGAAGGTGAATAATCGGGTAAGCCATATCTTCATCGCTAATAGTTTCCTGCAAAAGATCTTTCAATCCATTTTCAGAATAAAACTTTTCGCCATTAAAATCTATCGTCAGTCCCGGATTGAGATAGACGTAGTTTTTCAGCATTTTTCGCACATATTCTGTGCGGTATTTGAAGTTTTTAAAAATACTTTCGTCCGGAATAAAAACTACTTTTGTCCCTTTTCGCTTTGTCGATTCTTCAATTGCGAGGTCGTTTGTAAGTTCACCCAAAGAAAACTCTGCAACTTTCATTTGATTGTCGCGAATAGATTCTACTTGGAAAAAGGATGAAAGTGCATTTACCGCTTTGGTACCAACCCCATTCAAACCGACAGATTTCTTAAAAGCACGGCTGTCGTACTTCCCTCCCGTGTTCATTTTCGAAACTACGTCGATCACTTTACCGAGAGGAATTCCACGACCGTAATCGCGAACTTTCACTTCTTTATCTTTAATGCGCACTTCGATGGTTTTTCCAGCGCCCATTACAAATTCATCAATACAGTTATCTATAACTTCTTTTAGAAGAATATAGATACCGTCATCGGGCGAAGAGCCGTCTCCGAGCTTCCCGATATACATCCCTGGGCGCATCCGGATATGCTCTTTCCAGTCGAGCGAGCGTATGTTGTCTTCGGTATATTGTGTATCGGACATAAGATTGGGTGTAGGGTGGCTAATATAAATATACGCGAGCACTTGTGAAACCAATACTTGGGAAAGTAATTAACAATAAAATGAAAATGATTGTTAGTAAAATGTTTCCATAACTCCAAAGAGTGTAAGGTCCCCTCCAACCTTCTCAAAGTGTAGGAATTTAGGCAATAGTTCCCCTTTCGGGGTTAGGGAGACTGCTAAATTTTTGTGAATTAATGATCCTTCTCATAGAATTGCTCCAATTCTTTTTATAATTTCAACACTTAAACAAAAAACCTTAAATGGAATTTATAGACTACTACAAAGTTCTTGGGCTGGACAAAAGTGCGACAGCAGCCGATATTAAAAAAGCCTATCGCAAACTTGCCAGAAAACTACACCCAGATTTAAATCCGAATGATAAAACTGCACAAGAAAAATTTCAGAAGATAAACGAAGCGAACGAAGTTTTAAGTGATGCTGAAAAACGTAAAAAGTACGACCAATACGGTAAAGACTGGCAGCACGCCGATACTTTTAAAAAAAATAGACAGCAGCAAGGTTCGCAAGGCTTTGGCGGACAACGATCTTATTCAGGCGGAGGACAAGGTTTTGATGAAAGTCAGTTTTCAGACTTTTTTGAATCGATGTTTGGCGGCGGTGGCGGTTTTAGCGGAGGTGGTGGCAGAAGGCAAACTTCGCAATTTAAAGGTCAGGATATGAACGCTACCCTTCGTTTAAACTTAACCGATATTTTAGAAAGCCAAAAACAGACTATTAGTATTGGCGATAAAAAAATAAGACTTACAATCCCAGCTGGCGTTGAAGATGGGCAGACCATTAAAATAAAAGGCTACGGTGGCGAAGGATTGAATGGAGGCCCAAAAGGCGATTTATTAATTACTTTCGAAATTTTCAACAATACAGCTTTTAAAAGAATGGGCAGCGATATTTACAAAACTGAAAACATAAGTCTTTACAACGCATTATTGGGTGGAGAAATAACTGTTGAAACCTTAAACGGTGCGGTAAAATTAAAAGTGAAACCAGAAACCCAAAGCGACACTAAAGTTAAACTGAAAGGTAAAGGATTGCCAAAATATAAAAAGGAAGATCAACACGGCGATCTTTATATTACTTACAAAATTGAACTTCCGAAAAACCTTTCAGATAAAGAAAAAGAACTGTTTTATGAACTTTCAAAACTGAGATAATGGCTAGAGAAAAATATATTTTAGTAAGTCACTACTGCAAACACACGCAAATTGAAGATGCTTTTATAGAAAGGCTTCACGAGTTTGGACTCATTACTTTTGAAGAGAAGCAAAACGATGCTTTTATTGACGAAAAGGACATTTCGGAAATTGAGCGTATGTTTCGACTACATAACGATTTAGGTATTAATTTCGAAGGATTGGACGCCATTAAACAAATGCTGAAGCGCATAAATAGAATGGAAAAGGAAATGAATTTACTTCAAAAAAAATTGCGGTTGTACGAATAACCAATTGCAAATACTACGGTAAATTCTTCTTATGGAAATGTTAAATTGAATTTTTTCGATTTCACAAACTCATACCTTTATCCGTATATGAAAAAAACCATCCTACTATTCGCAATATTTGCTACAGCAAATTTTTATGCGCAGCAATCTGTGCCAACCACCACTGACACATTAAACAATACTACAACTAATTCTCAACGAATTGGACGTTCAGTTTCTGATTCAGTTATAGTTAGCAGTCAAAATTATCAGCAAATTTCTACCCAAAATAGTTTTCAGCCAAAAGTGGAAACAGGTTTACAAACACAAAAAAGCGACTCTCCCTACGAATGGAAATGGGTCCGCGATGGAATTTGGACAGGAACAGCTCTTGGCGCCAGTGCTTACGGACTCATACTTATCCAAGATAAAAAGGATTTACCAATTGCCGATCGCGCACAATTTTTAGATGAAGTTAGCCTTCAAAAAAAGATTGATAAATTGAATTTTTTAGATCAATGGGCTGCTGGAAAACATAACGAAAATGCTAGTGCAATGAGCGATATTCCTTTTGCCCTGTCATTTGTAGCGCCTTTCGCACTTCTTTTTGACGATGAAATTAACGATCATACGGGGCAGTATATTGGGTTATATATTGAAAGTTTGGCAACAACTGCTGCACTTTACACCATTACCGCTGGATTAGTAGATAGAAGTCGTCCTTATGTTTATGATAACAGTGGCGATACTAGTGAAGATAGACGTTTTAAAAACAATGGGCAGCGATCCTTTTATTCTGGACATGTAGCTGCAACTGCAACAGCAACCTTTTTTGCGGCAAAAGCTTACAGCGATTTTAACCCAGATGCAAGTGGAAAAGTATTTGTTTGGGCAGGTGCCGCTACACTTCCCGCAGCAGTAGGTCTTTTAAGAATTGAAGCCGGGCAACATTTTTTAACTGATGTTTTAGTAGGATATGTATTAGGTGCCGGTACAGGAATATTAATTCCAGAGCTACATAAAAAGAAAATGGAAAATGTAGATATTTATCCAAGCTCCGGAACTAGTTTCAACGGAGACAGCTATAACGGAATGGCTTTTAGATATACTTTTTAGAGGTGAAATTTGAGACGTGAGATAAAAAGTAAATTTTTAATTTTCTTAAATCTCACGTCTCAAATCTAATATCTAGTCTCTCTTTAAACGTTGAAACGGAAATGCATTACATCGCCATCTTTTACGATGTATTCCTTCCCTTCTACGCCCATTTTTCCAGCTTCTTTTACTTTGGCCTCGCTTCCAAAAGTTACGAAATCGTCATATTTAATAACTTCAGCACGAATAAAGCCTTTTTCAAAATCTGTATGGATTACCCCAGCGGCTTGTGGCGCAGTAGAACCAACGGGAATTGTCCAAGCGCGAACTTCTTTCACTCCTGCGGTAAAATAGGTTTGAAGATTTAATAATTTATAAGCGCTACGAATCAATTTTGCAGAACCAGCTTCGTCAAGTCCTAAATCTTCTAAAAACATTTGGCGCTCATCGAAGGTTTCCAATTCGGTAATATCTGCTTCTGTACCAACTGCCAAAACTAAAACTTCAGCATTTTCTCCGGCAACGGCTTCTCTCACTTTTTCAACGTAGGCATTTCCAGTTGCTGCAGAATTTTCATCTACATTACAAACATACATTACTGGTTTGTCTGTAATAAATTGCGCGTTTACAATATATTCTTCGCGTTCTTCATCGGTTAATGCTATTGCACGAACAGAAATACCAGCTTCTAATCCAGACTTCACTTTTAAAAGTGCCGTTTCTTCTTTTTGAGCTTCTTTATTTCCGGTACGAGCGGCACGTTTAACCTTTTCAAGCTTTTTGTCGACAGTCTCCAAATCTTTCAATTGAAGCTCAATATCGATAGTTTCTTTATCGCGAATTGGGTTTACATTACCATCAACGTGAATAATATTATCGTCATCAAAACAACGCAAAACGTGTAGAATTGCATCTGTTTCGCGAATGTTGCTCAAAAATTGGTTACCAAGGCCCTCACCTTTACTTGCTCCTTTTACAAGACCTGCAATGTCAACTATTTCAACTGTTGCAGGAAGAACACGTTCGGGTTTTACTAATTCTTCAAGTTTTAATAAACGGCCGTCTGGCACATTTACAACACCTATGTTTGGTTCAATAGTACAGAATGGAAAATTTGCACTCTGCGCTTTTGCATTCGACAAACAATTAAAAAGAGTGGATTTTCCAACGTTTGGCAATCCTACGATACCTGCTTTCATCTAATATATTTTTTTAAGGGCAAACCGCACATAAAATTGCTTCGGTTTACGAGGGTGCAAATATACATCTTCAAAGCAGACTATCAATGTTTGATTTAAATGCTTTCAAGAAAAAGTTTAGGTTTTATTTCACTATTAATTCACAGGAGTTTAACGATAATAGGGTTATTTTTACTCGGTAAACCGTAAATAACCAATAATTATGAAAAAAGTAATTTTAAGTTTTGCCTTAGCTTTTATAAGTATAACGGCAATTAACGCCCAAGTAAACAAGGATGTTCAATCTACTACCACTGTAAAAAAAGTAACCCAAAAGGGAACTGATGTGAAGGTAAAGGTAATGGAGCAGACTGAAATAGATAGTGAAACGATTCAAGTTGAAGGTACAGATAAGCAAGATCAATCGTCTGAAGTTGTAAAGAAAAAAGATATTGCTACACAAATGGTAAAGGACGATGTATCTTATGATCTTGCAAACCAAAACCAGCAAATAGCGATTAAGCAACAACAGGAAGCAGAACTTGCTAAAAATATTGCAGAACTAAAAGAAAAATCTGCTAAAGAAGCCGAAAAATTGCGTCAAGAAAAATTAATGGCGCAACAAAAGGAACTTGAAGCAAGAAGAGCTGAGTTAACAAAAAGACCTGATGGAATGGCAAAATTGAAAACAGATTAAATAACTTTGATTATTGCATAAGTAAAATCCGCCCCTTAATTGGGGCGGATTTTTTTTTGAATTTTTTTAAACCTTTCCCCATTAAATATACTGTGTGGTTGTTATGTTAGATAATTCGTTAGCGCTATGTCCTTCAAATTTATGTGCAAAACCTTGTTTATAAATTGAATCTAAAACAGCCCAAACAATAAATTATTTAGCTAACTTTAACAATTAACTAACATTAAAAACAACAACCAATGAAAAAAATTACACTTTTATTATTTTTTATTTGCGGTTTTGCATTCTCGCAAGTAAACGTTTCCGGTACGGTAACCGATGACTCTGGAATCCCGCTTTCCTTTGTGAATGTGGTTGAAAAAGGAACTTTAAATGGAACTACAACATCTATAGACGGTGTTTTTAAAATTGAGGTAAAAGAAAATGCCACGTTAACCTTTAGCTACGTTGGTTTTAATACCCAAGAAATTGAAGTAGACGGGCAAACTAATATTCAAGTTACACTTACTGAAGGAGAATCCTTAGCAGATGTTATGCTCGTGGGTTCACGTAGCCCAAAAAGAACAGTAGTAAATTCTGCGGTTCCAATAGACGTAATAGACGTAGAAAACACAACCTTACAAGTAGGTAAAGTAGAAATAAACGAACTTTTACAATACGCAGCGCCATCTTTTAACGCTAGCAAACAATCAGGTTCAGACGGTGCAGACCATATTGACCCCGCTTCTCTTCGAGGTTTAGGACCAGACCAAACTTTGGTTCTAATAAATGGTAAAAGAAGACACCAATCTTCGTTAATAAATGTTTTTGGAACACGAGGTCGTGGTAACACGGGTACAGATTTAAACGCAATCCCAGCGAGCTCCATTAAAAGAATAGAGGTTTTACGCGATGGAGCCGCAGCACAATACGGTAGTGATGCTATTGCAGGTGTTATAAACATAGTTCTTAAAGACAATGTAGATGAATTAACCGGAAGTGTTTCCTATGGAGCTTACAGCAATAATGCAGATGTAGACACAAGCGCTTTTACCGATGGCGATTACGGTTTATGGAATACAGATGGTTTTCGTCTTGATACAGATAAAGACGGAAATGCAATTGGAAAAGATAAAAGTTTTGATGGAGGTTCAGTAAAATTTGGTGCTAACTATGGCTTTGCTATTGGCGAAAAAGGTGGTTTTGCGAATTTTACAACTGAATATATTAATAAAAATAAAACATTACGACCTACTTTCGATTTCAGAAAAGGGTTTGGTGAAGCAGCCATCGAAGGTTTCAATTTAATGGGAAATGTTGGAATTCCCGTTGGAGAAAAAACTGAAATTTATGCATTCGGAGGTAGAAATTATAGAGATACCGATGCATACGCATTCACCAGAAATGATGGTAATCGGGTTGTTGAATCAATTTACCCAAATGGTTACACGCCGCGAATTACTTCAATAATCACAGACAATTCAGTAGTTGCAGGTGTTAAAACCGAAACAGATACTGGTTGGAAAATAGATATTAGCAACGCTTACGGAATTAACAATTTTCACTACTATATAAAAGGGACGCTAAATGCTTCTTTGGTAGATCGGTCTCCCAATGAGTTCGATGCTGGTGGACATACATTGTCGCAGAATACAGTGAATTTAGACTTTTCAAAATATTACGATGACGTTTTAAGCGGAATGAACCTAGCCTTTGGGGCAGAATATAGAACGGAAAATTTTAAAATTTTCGCAGGTGAAGAAGGCTCATATGCAACGTACGATGTTAACGGAGTTGCTGTAAATGCTAATACACCCGAAGCCGACATAGTAATTTATAGAGACAACGATGGCAACCCTATTTTAGATGATGATGGTAACCAAATATTAAGACCAGGTGGTTCTCAAGGTTTTCCGGGATATGGCCCAGCGAATGAGGTGGACAGAAGCCGTTCTAACGTTTCAATATATGCTGATGGGGAATTCGATTTAAGCGAAGCCTTTTTAATAAGTGCTGCCGGACGTTTTGAAAATTACAGCGATTTTGGAAGCACTATTAACGGAAAACTTGCAATGCGTTATAAAGCTACCGAAAATATAAACGCTAGAGGTTCCATTAGTACTGGCTTTAGAGCTCCTTCATTAGCACAGAAGTATTACAACCTGAGGTTTACCAATTTTATTGGTGGCGTTGCAAGCGATCAATTATTATCTCCAAACAATAGCCCAGTTACGGCTTCTTTTGGTATTGGACAGTTGAAAGAAGAAACATCCACCAACGCCAGCTTGGGTTTCACAGCTAACTTTTCAAAATTCACAGCTACTGCCGATCTTTATTATATAGACGTTAGAGATCGAATTGTTTTAACAGGAAATTTCCCTGCTCCACAAATTGATAATGTAGATTCTGCACAATTTTTCGTGAATGGTGTAGATACAGAAACCACAGGACTTGATGTGGTTTTGACGTATAAAGACAATTTTGATGATAACACTATGGGCGTATCTGTTCTGGCGAATTTCAACAATATGGCTATTACACATGTTAATAATGGTATTTTGGCCGAGCAAACATTTTTCGGGGAAAGAGATAAAGCATTTTTATTAGCTTCAGCTCCAGAAAGTAAACTGGTTGGAATCTTAACTTATGAAAGAAAGTGGTTTAATGCTGCTTTAACCGCAACACGTTTTAGTGAAGTTAAACTTTTAGATTTCCAAATGTTTGAATCTGCTGGCGATTATGGCGGTTTTGAAAATCAAATTATAGCTGCCACAGATACGTATTCATCAAAATTTGTGACAGATCTTAATTTAGGTTTTGAGATTTCAGATAATATAAAATTGAATGTTGGATCAAACAACCTTTTCAATGTTTATCCAGACCAGCAAGATGACTGGACAGAAGGCGGTGGATATTGGGATTCTGTGCAAATGGGATTTGGCGGTGCTTTCTATTATGCTCGTGTTAATTACAATTTTTAATATTTCACATTTATAATTACTCACAATGAAAATCGCCCTTCAAACTTACGTTTGAGGGGCGATTTTATATTAGAATGTTTTTAATAAATCAATTAACCTTTGTGCATAAATGCTTGCTTCGCTAATAATACTTCTTCAGACTCTACGTGTTCATCATCTGGTACGCAGCAATCTACTGGACATACGGCCGCACATTGCGGTTCATCGTGAAAACCTTTACATTCGGTACATTTATCTGCTACGATAAAATAAATTTCATCGCTCACCGGCTCCTGTGCCTCATTGGCATCCACTTGTTTTCCGTTTGGCAGTACAACTTTGCCTTCTAAATCTGTGCCATCAGCGTAACGCCAATCATCTGCACCTTCATAGATAGCTGTATTAGGGCATTCAGGCTCGCAAGCACCGCAGTTTATACATTCGTCCGTTATAATAATTGCCATGGTATTTACTTTTTCTAACTTTGTGCAAATTTAATGCCTATAAAGGGTAACACCAAAAGAAGTATGCAATTAAAAGACAAAATTAACGCTTTTATCAATTTAGGAAAATTTCTCCTTGAAATTGCCAACAATCCTGAACCTTTGGGAGAAGACAAAATAGAAATTTATAACATTCTGAAAAAGGCTGAAGCAGAAAATGGTTGGTTCAATCAAGAAAATATAAATTTTGCATTAAGAAGTTGGGGACAAGCGCTTTCGGAAGAAAACTTGACGCAATGGATTTCAAAATATAACTTTGAAGAAACCGATTCGGCATCGTCAAAAGCCACAGCGAATGGTGAAAAAACCGTTGCAATTATTATGGCCGGAAACGTTCCTTTGGTAGGTTTCCACGATTTTCTATCTGTGCTAATTACTGGGAATAAAGTTTTGGCAAAACTTTCATCTAACGATAAAGCGCTATTGCCATTTCTTGCAAACCATTTAATTTCTATTGAACCAGAATTTAAAAATTACATTGAATTTACAGAAGGAAGACTTCAAAACTTTGATGCTGTAATCGCCACGGGAAGCAATAACACGGCGCGCTACTTTGATTATTATTTTGGGAAATACCCGAATATTATTCGAAAAAACCGAAATTCAGTCGCGGTCTTAACAGGCAATGAAACTGAAGAAGAATTAATAGTACTAGCAGACGATATTTTCCGCTATTTTGGACTTGGCTGTCGCAATGTTTCAAAAATATACATTCCCGAAAACTACGATTTCGAACCGTTTTTTAAAGCAATGTACAGTTGGAAAGAAATAATTCACAATCACAAATACATCAACAATTACGATTATAACAAGGCAGTTTATTTAATGGATAGCTTTCCATTATTAGACAATGAATTTATGCTACTGAAGGAAGACACTGGCTTCTCCTCACCTATCTCGATAGTATTTTATGAAAAATATACCTCTTTGGAAAGTTTAAAAAAAGAATTGAAAAAGAACGAATTAAACATTCAATGTATCGTTTCGAAAGCAGAAATTCCAAATGAAATTCCTTTTGGAAAAGCCCAAAACCCAGAATTATGGGATTATGCCGATGGTGTAGATACTGTAGATTTTCTGTTGAAACTTGATTGATAAATAAATCATAATTACCACATTTTTAGCCTCATAATTCACATCTTTGTACTATGTTTTTTTCGAAAAAAAAATTGCTTCGAATTATAAATTCGAAACTTTTAAAAAGAAAAGCATCTATTAATAGTCAGTGAATTACTGTGCTATTTACAGTTTATGCGTCATAATTCATCAATTAGTAATATAAGATTGCGTTTTAAATGCACCTAGTTTTAACACTCAAATAACACCAATGAAAAAACATAATTTTAGTGCAGGACCCTGCATTTTGCCACAAACGGTATTACAAAAATCTGCTGATGCAATTTTAAACTTCAATAATTTAGATCTTTCTTTGATTGAAATCTCGCACCGCAGCAAAGATTTTGTTGAGGTTATGGATACCGCACGAAGTTTAGCCTTGGAGCACTTAGGACTTCAAAATAAAGGGTATCAAGCTTTGTTTTTACAAGGTGGCGCAAGTCTTCAGTTTTTGATGGCGGCATACAATTTATTAGAAAATAAAGCAGCTTATTTAAATACAGGAACTTGGAGCGACAAAGCAATTAAAGAAGCTAAAATGATGGGTGAAGTAGTTGAAGTTGCTACTTCAAAAAGTGAGAACTTCAACTTTATTCCTAAAAATTATAGCATTCCAAAAGATGCTGATTATTTTCATTGCACGAGCAATAATACAATCTTCGGTACGCAAATGCAGGAGTTTCCAGAAACTGAAATTCCGTTGATTTGCGATATGAGTAGCGATATTTTTTCGCGTCAGCTAGACTTTTCAAAATTCAGTTTAATTTATGCTGGGGCACAGAAAAACATGGGCCCAGCAGGAACAACACTTGTGGTTATAAAAGAAGATATTCTTGGTAAAGTTACGCGCGCTATTCCTTCTATGCTGAAATATCAAGTGCATATTGATAAAGAAAGTATGTATAATACGCCTCCTGTTTTTCCTGTTTATGTTTCTATGCTTACTATGCAATGGTTAAAAGATTTGGGTGGAATTTCAGCAATTGAAAAAATTAACAATCAAAAAGCAGCACTACTTTATGGCGAGATTGACAAGAATCCGCTTTTTCAAGGTTATGTAGCGAACAACGAAGACCGCTCTAAAATGAATGCCACCTTCAACTTAAAAAATGATGAGTTAAAAGCAACATTTGATGATCTTCTTAAACAAGCCGGAATAAACGGTTTGAATGGCCATCGCAGTGTTGGTGGTTACCGCGCATCTATGTATAATGCACTTCCGTTAGAAAGTGTGCAAGTTTTGGTAGATGTAATGCAAGCAGTTGAAAAGGGGGCGTAAAAGTCAATTTATAAAATACAACTCAAGAAAAAATAATAATAGGTTATAAAAGATATGAAAGTATTAGCAAACGATGGAATTTCAAAAAGTGGAATCGATGCTTTGGAAAAAGCAGATTTTGAAGTGTTAACGGTTCACGTAGCACAGGAGCAACTTCAGAATTACATCAATGAACACAAAGTTGAAGTGCTTTTAGTACGTAGCGCAACAAAAGTTAGAAAAGATATAATTGACAACTGTCCGACATTAAAAATTATTGGCCGCGGCGGGGTTGGAATGGATAATATAGATGTAGAATATGCAGTAAAGAAAGGCCTAGAAGTAATTAATACACCTGCAGCTTCTTCTGGTTCTGTTGCAGAATTGGTGTTTGCACACTTGTTTAGCGGTGTTCGTTTTCTTCACGATTCTAACAGGAATATGCCTTTAGATGGTGATACAAAATTTAATCAATTAAAGAAAAATTACGGCGGTGGTCGTGAACTTCGCGGTAAAACGCTTGGTATTATTGGATTTGGAAGAATCGGTCGCGAAGTGGCTAAAATAGCTTTGGGTTGCGGAATGAAAGTAATTGCAAGTGACCAAAAAGTTGGCGAAGCAGATATTACATTATCTTTTTATGACGGACAAGAAGTAACGTTAAAAGTAAAAACCGCTCCTATCGATAAACTTATAAAACACAGCGATTTTATAAGTCTTCATGTTCCTTCTCAATCTGGATATTTAATAGGAAAAGAAGAAATAAGTAAAATGAAGGATGGCGTAGGAATCGTTAATACAGCCCGCGGTGGAATATTAAATGAAAAAGCACTTTTACAAGCTATTGAAGAAGGTAAAGTTTCTTTTGCGGCACTCGATGTTTTTGAAAACGAACCAACCCCGTCTATTAAAGTGCTTATGAATGATGCTATTTCACTTACACCACATATTGGTGCAGCAACAGACGAAGCTCAAGACAGAATAGGAATAGAACTTGCAGAACAAATTATAAGTTTAATGGCCAAAGCATAATTATTTTTTTTATATTGGATCTCAATTAACTTAAATTCAACAGTATGTCTTCTATTTTAGATCTTCTTAGCAGCGATATGGGCAAGCAGCTTATTGGTGCTGCAAGTGCCAAAACAGGCCAATCTACAGAAAAAACTGCTAGCGTTTTAAGTATGGCGTTACCAGTTATTCTGGGAGCAATGCAAAAAAATGCTGCAACACCGCAAGGTGCTCAAAATTTAAATAATGCTTTAGAAGACAGTCGCCACGACGGCTCTATTTTAACTCAGTTGAGCGATTTATTAGAAAATAAAAGCGCTGACGGAAATCTAATGAAAGATGGGGCCGGCATTTTAAATCATGTGCTTGGTGGAAATCAGCAAAAAGTGCAACAAGGCATTAGTAAAGTTAGCGGTGTAGATGCGAGTTCGGTAGCAAAGATAATTCAGATGGCAGCTCCTATTGTAATGGGTGTTTTGGGTAGTCAAAAGAGAAAAGATAATGTAGATGAAAATGGAATCGGAGATTTATTAGGCTCCGTTTTAGGTAAAAATACGGATCACGACAGATCGCTTATTGAAACATTATTAGATGCTGATGGCGATGGAAGTGTAATAGATGATATTGCTGGAATGGTTCTGGGAGGAAATAAGAAGAAAGGCGGAATTGCTGGAATGCTAGGCGGTCTTTTCGGGAAATAAAATTCGAATAGAATAGTATATATAAATCGCCATCTCTTTTAAAATTGAGATGGCTTTTTTTTAATAGAAGCTTAAATACAACGGGCTTAATTTAACATTTCTTAACTTTGCAAAAATTCATTTTGATGAGGAAGGCAGCCGATGTATTTCTGAATCTTAAAATTTTAAACAGATGAAAAACCTCTTAATATTATTAGCGCTTTCAATCACAATATACAGCTGTGGTACCGGAAACAAAACAATTAATAGCAACACTACTTCAGAAGTTGCTGCTAACGACACCATTCGCATTGCAAATGATAGCCTTGAATACGAAATTTTAATTATAGAACCAGGTTTTGATTCTTGGCTTATTTCACAGCCACCACGCGGTTTTTACGGACAGTCGAAATTGGAATCTAAAAACACACAATTTGTTTCAGAATATAATTCGCGCGTTTTAAATCCAAATCAAAATTCGCGTAATTTATATACCGAGCGAATAAATTACGATATGGGCGTGGATTATGGATACGAAGTAAATTACCTTTTGTATAACTACTTTGTGTATTTTCAGGAAAAATACAATCAAAAATTTATAGGAGGAAGAAATTGAAAAAACTTAAACAACGTTGGAATATCGAAACCAACGGACAACTTTTTATAGTATTTCTGGTTTTTGCTATTACCGGAAGCTCCGCAGCTAAATTAGGATCACCAATCACAGGTGTTTTAGATATAACAAGAGAAATGGGATGGTTTATTTATTGGCCATTCAGAATTTTAATTATATTTCCAATTTATCAAGTGCTTCTCGTTTTTTTCGGATGGGTATTTGGACAATATCATTTTTTTTGGAACTTTGAAAAAAAGATGCTCCGCAGTATGGGATTAGGATTTTTATTTAAAAAATGAACGTTTTAAAAAAAAATATAATACAAATTTTTGCAGCCACGATCTTTTCGTTGGCACTGCTGTTTCCCTCGGCGATGCAAATTGTACATACCTTTGAAGACCACGAACACAAGGCTTGTACAGAGATTTCAACACACCTTCACGAAAAGCAACTAGATTGTTCTATTTGTGATTTTCACTTTTCAATATTTAATTTTACGCCAACAGAACTTCCTGCTTTTGTGGTGTTCCACAGTTATAATATAATTGAAACTGAATACTTAATTCCAGAATTAAGTTTAAATTCTATCCACTATTTCCTTCGAGGTCCCCCTTCTCTTTCTTGATTTTTAGACTTTTATTTAAATCATTATTATTTATTAAATCAAGAAAGCATGAAAAACTTACTCTGCTTGCTTGCGGTATTATTTGTATATACGGCGGCGAGCTCACAAAATTCCTTGACAGGAACTTTAACTTCAAAAATCACAAACGAACCATTACCCGCAACTGTTTATATTCCCCAACTTGAAAAAGGCACGGTTGCAGATTTTGATGGCAACTATATTCTGAACAATATACCCGACGGAAATTATAACGTAATTTTTTCTGCAATGGGTTTTGCTACGGTTTCAAAAAGGATGAATTTTTCCAACAATGAAAATGTATCGGAAAACCTTCAATTACAAGAAAGCGCCGTGGAAATGGAAGAGGTAATAATCTCAACACCTTTCCATAAATTACAAAGCGATAATGTAATGAAAGTGGAACGCGTTTCTATGGAAAATTTAAACGCTTCGGGCGCGGTTACGCTTGCAGATGGAATAAAAAACATTGCGGGTGTAAATATAATAAGCACTGGTACGGGGATCGGAAAACCAGTTATTCGTGGCTTGAGTTCCAATCGCGTATTAGTTTATGCGCAGGGTGTGCGTTTGGAAAACCAACAATTTGGAGACGAACACGGGCTTGGCATTAACGAAGCGGGAGTAGAAAGTGTTGAGGTTATTAAAGGCCCTGCATCACTTTTATACGGAAGCGATGCGCTGGGGGGAGTGTTATATTTAAATCCTGAAAAATTCGCCAATTCTGGAGAAACCCACGGCGATTTAAGCAGCACCTATTTTTCAAACACGCTTGGAACTTCATCAAATATTGGTGTTAAAACCTCAGGTGAAAAACTGAAGTTTTTAGCCCGTGGCTCCTACTCTACTTTTAGCGACTACAACACAGGTGCAGATTACCGCGTTACTAATTCACGTTTTAATGAAAAGGATTTTAAAACCGGACTGCAGTATTCTGGTACTAAATATAAGTCGACATTTCGCTATAACTACAATCGTTCCAACATAGGTATTCCCGAGGAAGTTGGCGAGCAAACGCGTTCAAAGGATTTAGAGCTTCCTTTTCAGGAAATTGACAATCACATTTTAAGTTTTGACAATACGCTATTTTTCAACAATTCTAGCTTGGATGTGAAAGCAGGATACTTGTTTAACGATCGTCGCGAATTTGAAGATGCGCTGGACGTGGCGGCACTTCGGCTTAAATTAAGCACGCTAAACTACGATGTTAAATATAACCTACCACAATTGGGCAATTTTGAAACTATTGTTGGTTTACAGGGAATGTTTCAAAGTAATATAAACGAAGGCGAAGAAATTTTAATTCCAGATGCAAATACAACAGATATTGGGGTTTTGGCAACTTCGCATTATCATCTGGAAAAAGTGGATTTGCAGGCTGGAATACGTTTTGACTCGCGAAAAATTGAAAGCGATGCCGCACGCAATGGAGCCGATGCAGATTTCATTCCAGCACTTAACAAAAACTTTACAAATTTTACGGCGGCTTTAGGTGCAAAATTAGATGTGATTGAAAACTTTTCAGCACGCGTTAATCTTGCCAGTGGTTTCCGAGCACCAAACTTGGCAGAGCTAACGTCCAATGGAGTTCACGAAGGCACAAATAGATATGAACGCGGAAATGTAGATTTGACTAATGAACAGAATTTTCAAGTTGATGTTGCTTTAGAATATAGAAACGAACATATTGAGTTTTTCGCGAATGGTTTTTACAATGCGGTGAATGATTATATTTTCCTATCGCCAACTAATGAAACTATTGACGACTCGCAGGTTTTCGATTATTTACAAGACAATGCTGCGCTTTATGGCGGAGAATTAGGTTTTCACCTTCACCCCCATCCGCTGGATTGGTTGCATTTAGAAAGCAGTTTTGAAACCGTAACCGGCAAATTAAGCAACGATGATTATTTACCGTTAATTCCTGCAAATTCGGTTAGAAATACATTTCGTGTAGAATTGAAAGATGGTGTTAGCAGAAAATCAAGTTCTGTATTTATTACACTTGAAAACACTTTCGACCAAAAAAATGTCAGCAATTTTGAAACTAGAACGGGCGGTTATTCGCTATTAAGTGCTGGCGTTGAAAGCAGTTTTCAACTTCAAAAGGTTTTGTTCAAAATAGGTTTGAACGGTACTAATTTAACAGACAAACAATATGTCTCGCATTTATCGCGCTTTAAACCAGATGGAATTTTTAATATTGGAAGAAGTATAAATGTAAACTTAAAAGTAGAAATTTAAAAAAAGCCCCAATTGGGGCTTTTTTTTATTCGTTTACTCGTATTTTGATAGTTCGTCGTGTGGGTTGTTTTTTCCAAACAAATGTATAGATCCACATAAGTGTAAAAGTTGGTACCACGTCTGTAAATGGTAGTATTTCTTCGAGAAATACAATTGCAGAAGCAACTTTTCCTTCGACGCCTTTATACATTTCAGACATTTTTTGGGCCGCAAATGGTGCCCATATTAAATCTAAAAATGGGCCTATTACAGGAATTACCATTGTGGCCATCCCAACTACGTCGTAAATAATGCCTTGACGGAGTAACTTATATTTTTCGTAATTCATTTTATGCGGTGTTTAATCAACTACTAAAGTGCAAAAAACATTCCATAAATTTAAGACAAATCGTTACTAATTAACTTTAAAAATTCACTTCGTGTTTCACTAGCTTCAAATTGTCCTCGAAATCCAGATGTAGTTGTTACGCTATTTTGTTTTTGAACTCCGCGCATCATCATACACATATGCGAAGCCTCTATAACTACCGCTACTCCCTTCGGTTTTAAAGTGTTATTGATGCATTCTAAGATATCGTGGGTTAGCCGCTCCTGAACTTGTAATCTACGTGCAAAAACATCGACCACTCGAGGTATTTTACTGAGCCCAACAATATAACCATCGGGAATATATGCTATATGCGCTTTTCCGAAAAAAGGTAAAATATGATGCTCACACAGCGAATAAAGCTCAATATCTTTAATAATTACCATATCGTGGTAAGATTCAGCAAACATTGCACTTTTCAGTATTTCTGCGGGATCTTGACAATTGCCCGAAGTTAAAAATTGCATTGCTTTTGCTGCGCGTTCGGGAGTTTTTACAATTCCTTCGCGATTTATATCTTCACCAATAGTAGATAAAATATTACTGTAGCTTTCAACTAAACTATCGGTTACCGGTTGTTCGTATTCTTCGAAATATTTATAAGAAGCCATTTATTGTTCTATTTAATAATATGTTTTCAAAAGTAGACAGTTAACTTGAAATAGAAACAATATAATCGATTGGATTGTATTATAGCACTATAAATGGTACTTTCACGCTTTAAATTTTTGCAATGATAGAAGCCCAAAATATTCATAAATACTACGACAATCTTCACGTTTTGAAGGGCGTTGATCTTCATATTAAAAAAAGTGAAATCGTTTCAATTGTGGGTGCTTCGGGTGCAGGAAAAACTACTTTGTTACAAATTTTGGGAACGTTGGATGCTTTTGACAAATCTAAAAGCAAACTAACCATAAACAATGTAAATATCGGCTCCCTTTCGGGGAAAAAACTAGCGCAATTTAGAAATGAAAATTTAGGTTTTATTTTTCAGTTTCATCAGCTGCTTCCAGAATTTACGGCTCTTGAAAATGTATGCATTCCTGCATTTATTAAAAATACACCCAAAGACGAAGCAATCAAAAAAGCGAAAGAATTACTTTCTTTTTTAGGGCTTTCACATCGCGAAGACCATAAACCCAACGAACTTTCGGGTGGCGAACAACAGCGCGTGGCAGTGGCGCGAGCACTAATAAATAATCCGGCAATAATTCTTGCCGACGAGCCCAGCGGAAATCTCGATACCGAAAGTGCCGAAAACTTGCACAACTTGTTTTTTAAATTGCGAGATGAGTTTGGGCAAACCTTCGTAATTGTTACACACAATGAAGAGCTTGCGAATATGGCCGATAGAAAATTGGTTATGCAGGATGGGAAAATAGTGAAACAGTAGTCAAGAATCAGTAATCCATTTTTGGCTGAGAATTTATAAAATGAATAAAATCCAACTAAAAGAATTTCTCGACGAAAAGGTAATTGTCTACAATAACCCAGATTTCATTGAAACGGATCCTATTCAAATTCCACATCTTTTCAGCTTAAAAGAAGATATAGAAATAGCAGGTTTTTTAGTGGCTACCATAGCTTGGGGAAACCGAAAAAGCATTATAAATAACGGGCATCGGTTGGTTGAAATGATGGGCAATTCGCCCTATGATTTTGTGATGAACTTTTCGGAGGAGCAATCAGATTCGCTTTCAAATTTTGTTCACAGAACTTTTAATAGTGGAGACCTTGTTTATTTTTTGCAAGCACTTCAAAATATCTATAAAAATCACGGTGGGCTGGAAAGTGTTTTTGCTAAAAATGCTGAAGAAAAGTCGATGCAACCTGCAATTCATAATTTCAAAAAAACTTTTTTTGAATTGCCACATGCGGCGAGAACACAGAAGCACGTGAGCGATCCTCTGAAAAATTCAGCAGCAAAACGTATAAACATGTTTTTGCGTTGGATGGTCCGTAATGACCAAGCTGGTGTCGATTTCGGAATTTGGAAAAGTATTTCTCCTTCCCAACTATCGTGTCCATTAGATGTTCACAGCGGCAACGTAGCAAGAAAACTAAAACTTTTGAATCGCAAACAAAATGATGCAAAAGCGTTGTTGGAATTAGATACTTCATTGCGAAAAATGGATGCTTCAGATCCAGTTAAATATGATTTTGCGCTATTTGGTTTAGGTGTTTTCGAAAGTTTTTGAACGTTTTTGAGTAAAACTTTAATCCATTTCACATAAATAATTTTTGTTTAACCATTCTTTATAAAAAGTTGTACATTTACAGTTAATCCTTAAGTGGCAAGCCTTTTGATGGTCTTAAAAAAATAAACACAACCTTGATTGAACCAAAATTCCCCGTTGATGAGCAGCAACGTTTAGCTGCTGTTCGTTCTTATCAATTACTGGATACTTTACCAGAAAAAGATTTTGACAACATTACCGCTTTAACGGCGAACATTTGTAACGTGCCTATTTCACTGGTAACGCTACTTGATGCAGATCGAAATTTTTTAAAATCGCACTACGGAATACCTTATAATGAATCAGCAAGAGATACTTCCTTTTGTGGTCATGCCATTTTAGATGAAAGCAATATTTTTATTGTAGAAGACGCAAGATTAGACCCCCGTTTTAAGGACAATCCTTTGGTTAAAGAGATGAACGCTATTTTTTATGCCGGGGTTCGTTTGGTAAATCCTGATGGTTATCCGTTGGGCACACTTTGCGTGTTTGATACTGTACCTAGAACGCTTAGCAAATCGCAGATAGACGCGCTAACTGCTATGGCGTATCAAGTTGTAAATTTGTTTGAAGCAAGAAAGCGTAACAGAACGCTATTAGCAGTACAGCTAGAATTGAGGGAGCGCAATGAGGAATTGAAGAATTTTGCCGGCGTAGTTTCGCACGATATGAAAATGCCACTAGCAAATATGATTATTACCTCAGACATGCTTCGCACTAAATATGGCCAGCTTTTAGACGATCAAGGTAAGGAATATTTGGAGTATATAAAACAATCTTCATTTACATTAAGCGAATACATTACTAATCTTTTAGAACATTATGAAAGCGATAAAACAGCTTCTTTGCGAAGTGAGCAATTCGATAGTCAAGATCTTTTAGAAGAAATAATAGAGTTATTAAATATAAACATAGACTGCGAAATAAACCTTCCCGAGGAGAATATTGAAATGCAGGCCAATAAAGTTGCACTTGAGCAAATTATACTTAATCTTATAGTTAACAGCCTCAAATACAACGATAAAGAAAAAATAAAGATAGATATAAATTGCACCGAAAAAGAAGGAATGTATTACTTCGAAATTGCTGATAATGGCATGGGTATTCCCAATAGTCAACTCGAAACGATTTTCGAATTATTCGTTACCAGCGGTGCTTTAGACAGAAATGGGAAAAAAGGAAATGGTATTGGACTTTCCACTGTAAAAAAATTAGTAACTAGACTCGATGGCGAAATAGAAGTTTCTTCTACTTTAGGATTGGGCACAACATTTAAATTTAGTGTCAAGAAATTATTGTGATAGTCCGCTTCAATATGCTATGTTAAAGAAGTACCACCTCTAACACATTTCAGATTATATTTACCTTCCATAAATAACAACGTTTTACTTTTTATGATTTCTCCTCAACTCCCCCAAAATGAAGATCAACGGATTGCCGAATTAAACCGGTATCATCTGCTCGACACACTTTCGGAGAACGATTATGACAATATTACTGAACTTATAGCAGCAATATGTGAGGTACCAATTTCATTAATTACTCTTTTAGATAAAGAACGAAACTTTTTTAAATCGCACACGGGTCTCGATTTTAATCAATCGCCGCGCAATATTTCCTTTTGTAGCCATGCCATATTATATTCTGATGAAATTTTCATCGTTGAAGACGCCACAAAAGATGAGCGTTTTAAAGACAACCCATTAGTTACTGAGTCTAAAGCTATATTCTACGCTGGGGTGCCTCTAATAACTTACAACGGCTATAAATTAGGTACACTGTGTATTTTCGACCATAAACCTCGGCAATTAACCGAGATACAGATTACCTCTTTAAAATCTTTGGCAAAACAAGTAATAAATCTTTTTGAGCTTCGACGGAATAACAGACAATTGATTGAATATCAAAAAGAATTGCAATCTAGAAATGAAAGACTCACCAATTTTGCGCACCTAATATCTCATGATTTAAAATCGCCTTTGGCAAACATTACTTCGCTTACACGAATGCTTCGCGAAGAAAATACCGAGGACCAATCTGAAGATTCAAAAATGTACCTAAATTATATTGAAGAATCCTCATTGACCCTCAAAAATTACATTAATGGTATTTTGAATTTTTACAAATCTGATGAATTATTAGAAGCCCAAAAGCAGGATATAGAGCTTAGTAAGCTCTTTGAAGAATTACAAGAAATTTTAATTACTGATGATACAGTTTTTGAATATCCCAAAGAAGGTATTTTAAAACATGTGAACAAAGCGGCACTTACCCAGATTTTTCTAAACCTGATTGACAATAGTTTAAAATACAACTTAAACGATAGACGACTAGTATCTATAAAATATTTTGATGAACCTAATTTTCATAAATTCACAATAAAAGACAACGGCATGGGCATCGATTTTGGTGTTCAAGAAGAAATTTTCAACCTTTTTAAAACCACAGGCATTAAAGATAGACACGGAAATGAAGGAACGGGCATTGGACTAGCTACGGTAAAAAGCTTGGTTTCTAAGCTTGAAGGAACTATTTCGTTAGAATCTGAACTTGGAAAAGGAAGTACCTTCACCTTTACTGTGCAGAAATAGCTATTATTACATTCCATTTTTTATCTTTGAGCAATATTTATAGGAATGCAGTTTAAACACCCCGAAATTCTTTACGCCCTTTTCCTGCTGCTCATCCCTATATTTATTCATCTTTTCCAACTTCGGCGTTTTCAAAAAGTAGATTTTACCAATGTTGCTTTCCTTAAAAAAGTAACCATACAAACACGTAAAAGTTCGCAGCTTAAAAAATGGCTTATTTTACTAATGCGTTTGTTAGCGATGGCAGCTATTATTATAGCTTTTGCGCAACCTTTTACCGCTTCAAAATCTGCGTTAAATACTAATAAAGAAACCGTCGTTTATATAGACAATTCGTTTAGTATGCAAGCCAAAGGCGCCAAAGGCCCTATACTGGAGCGTGCATTGCAAGATTTATTTGAAAAAATTAATGGCACTGAAAAAATAAGTTGGTTTACAAATAATGCCGACAGAAAGAATGTTTCTGCACAAGATTTTAAAAGCGAGGTTCTATCAGTTGAATATTCGCAAAATCAATTGTCTCCGAACCAAGTAATTTTGAAAGCCAATCAGCTTTTTTCGAATGAAAAAGGAGTTTCAAAAAGATTGGTTTACTTATCAGATTTTCAGCAAAAAGAAGCCTTTCCACCCATACCCGAAGATTTAATTGTAGACGCAGTACAGTTAAAACCAGTGAAGATTTTCAACATTGCAATTGACAGTGTTTTTATCGCTTCAAAAAATACTTCTACCACACAACTAAAAGTGAAGGTTTCAAAAATAGGGCAAACTCAAGGAAGAAGCGAAATTACCGAAACTCCTATTTCACTTTTCAACAATGGAAAACTCATCGCAAAAACGGCTATAAATTTTTCAGAGAATTTAAGCGGCACTGTTACTTTTGATATTGATAATTCTGAAGAATTTATTGGTAAACTAGAGCTTAACGATCCTAATCTTACTTTTGACAATAGCTTATTTTTTAGCATCAACAAACCTGGCAAAATAAAGGTTATGGCTATTAATGAAGCAAATGGCAACTTTTTGCAACGCCTTTTTGAAAAAGAAGAATTCGAATTTACACAGCAAACTTTTAAAACGATAAACTACAACGAGATTCCCGATCAGAATTTTGTTGTACTCAACGAGCTAAAGGAAATTCCCGCGTCCTTAACAACGGCGCTTAAGTCGTTTAGCGACAACGGCGGCAGTATTTTGGTTATTCCTTCAGCACAAGTAGATTTAGGCAGTTATAACAACTTCCTGTTAACAATGGCTTTGGGATCGCTTTCGGAAGAAAAAATTCAGGAAAAAAAGATTACCAAAATTGTGTTTTCACACCCATTGTTTAAAGATGTTTTTGAAAAAGAAGTAGCAAATTTTCAATATCCAAAAGTAAATTCGTTTTTCGATATTTCAACAAATGCCACGCCTGCAATAAGTTTTGAGGACAATCAGCCGTTTTTAATTCAAAATAACAAAACATATTTATTTACTGCGGCAATCAACAAGGAGAACTCAAATTTTCAAAATTCGCCATTAGTCGTTCCTACAATTTACAATATGGCTTCGCAGAGTTTATCTTTGCCACGATTATATTACACTATTGGGAAACAGAACTCAATGGCAATTCCAGTAAAATTAGGGCCCGACGAAATTCTAACGATTAAAGACAGTACCGCACAATTTATACCCTTGCAGCAAACAAAAGCTAATTACGTGCTTTTAACCACCACCGAAGATCCTAATAAAGCTGGCAATTTTGAAATTACGAAGGATGCCGAGTTTTTGGAAAATATAAGCTATAATTACAATCGCAGCGAAAGCCAACTTCAGTACCTAAATCCCGAAGACTGGGACGGAGCGAAAGTTTATAGTTCTGTGGAGGAACTTTTTAATTCTTTTGCTGATGCAAATTCAATTAACAGTTTTTGGAAATGGTTTGCTATTTTTGCATTGCTCTTTTTAGTTTTTGAAATGCTTATTCTAAAATTCTACAAATGAAGATATTACTGAAATCCGCCACCATTGTTGATGCTTCCAGCAAGCATCATTTAAAGAAACGGGATGTTTTGATAGAAAATGGTAAAATTTCAAAAATTGCAGCAACGATAGCTTCTTCAGATAAAGTAAAAGAAATTACACTCAAAAATCTTCATATTTCACAAGGATGGTTTGACAGTAGTGTTTCCTTTGGCGAACCAGGTTTTGAGGAGCGTGAAAACATTGAAAATGGTTTAAAAACAGCTGCTCACAGTGGTTTTACGAGTGTGGCGGTAAATGCAAACAGCTTTCCCGTAACCGATAGTAAAGGCTATATTAAGTTTCTAAAATCTAAAGCTGAAAATAACGCGGTAAGCCTCTACCCTATTGGCGCGTTAACCGTTGGCAGTAAAGGAATTGATCTGGCCGAATTATACGATATGCAAAACGAGGGTGCAGTTTCATTTTACGACTATAAACACCCAATCGCCAATGCAAATCTTTTAAAAATAGCATTACAATACACCCAGAATTTTGACGGATTGGTGCAATCGTTCCCATTTGATAAATCTGTTGCACGCAACGGAATGGTAAATGAAGAAGTGAACAGTACCCGCCTGGGTTTAAAAGGAATTCCAGCACTTTCGGAAGAGCTTCAAATTATTCGTGATTTGTATATTTTAGAATACAGTGGCGGCAAACTTCACATCCCGACTATTTCAACTAAAAAATCGGTTGAATTAATTAAAGATGCCAAGAAAAAAGGATTGAACGTGAGTTGTAGCGTTTCAATTTTTAACCTTGTACTTACCGACGATGTTTTGGAGGAGTTTGATACTAATTATAAACTTCTTCCGCCTTTGCGCACAAAAGCAGACAACAAAGCATTGCTAAAAGGATTAAAAGACGGCACCATAGACGGTGTTACCAGCGACCACAACCCAATTGATGTGGAGCATAAAAAAACAGAATTTGAACATGCTTTCTTTGGAAGCATCGGTTTGGAAGGTTGTTTCGGCGCATTGAATTTACATTTAGAAACGGAAGCTGCTGTTAAAGCACTAACGGGTTTAAAAAAGGTTTTTCATATTTCTTCGGAAGAAATTGAAGAAGGAAACCGTGCAGAACTAACACTTTTTAATCCCGAAGAAAGTTGGAAGTTTTCTGAAAAAGATATTATTTCAACTTCAAAAAACGCTGCACTTTTAGGAACATTGCTAAAAGGCAAAGCGTACGGAATAATTGCAAACAATCAATTGGTACTTAATTCATAATGAAAACTTCTCCCGCAGGTAAATCTCTCGCTCTTGTAGCCTACGCACCTTTTGTTGGTTTCATGATCGCATATTTCATTAATAGAGATGAAAAACACGATTTTGCTACTTGGCATGTAAAAAACATGTTTGGTTTAACGCTATTATTCATCGTTTCACTCATTGTTCAGTCACAAATAGACGTAACTGCAGGCGATATTGCTTGGCTCATCTGCCTTGCGCTGTGGTTATTATCTTGGGCAATGGCTTTTTTCAATCTTAGGAAAGGCATTCCGTTTTTAAGCGAAAAATTTCAGGAATGGTTTACTTTTTTAGATTAAAGTATTGGTTACCTTTATCTTAAATAATAACTAACCTAATTTTAAAGATATGGAAACAAGTATAGACAACGGTAAAACCGTGGCTATCATCGCTTATATAACACTTATAGGCTGGATAATCGCTCTTGTAATGAACAATGGAAATAAAACTGCGTTAGGCACCTTCCACGTGCGCCAATCGCTAGGAATTTTATGTGTGGGTACTATTTTAATAATTGTTTCAGGATTTTTAAGTATTTGGATTCTTTCAACAATTGTAAATGTAGCAATTTTAGTGTTTTGGCTTCTTGGACTGATAAGTGCCGCACAAGGCGAAATGAAACCAGTACCGGTTTTAGGCGAACAATTTCAAGAATGGTTTAAAGGAATATAATTTTAACCAACTTTTAACGAGACCTTTTCTACTGAAAAATCTTCAGTTTAAAAGGTCTTGTTTATTTTTGCAGGCTATGGAAAAACAAACATTACTTTTAGAACACAATTACAGACCCGCCAAAAACCCTTCGGAAAATCCGCCAGTTATTATTATGCTTCACGGTTTTGGGAGCGACGAAAACGACTTGTTTTCATTTGCAAGCGAGTTACCGGAAAAATACGCAGTCATCTCTCTAAAGGCGCCAATAAGATTGGAACCATACGGAAATGCTTGGTATAACATCTTCTTTGACGATACGCAAGGAAAATTTAGTGACGATGAACAAGCAATCGCTTCGCGCGAATTAGTTTCGAAATGTATTGATGAAGTTGTAGCGAAGTATAAAGTAAACGGTAACGATGTTACGCTACTAGGTTTCAGCCAAGGTACTATCTTAGGTTTTGCGGTTGCATTAAGTTACCCTGAAAAAGTAAAAAATGTAATTGGACTAAGTGGGTATATTAACGAGGAAATATTAAAAGAAGGTTATGCCGAAAATGATTTCAGCAAGCTTAATATTTATTCTTCGCACGGAAATGTAGATCAAGTTATCCCAGTGCAATGGGCTCGAAAAACCAAGCCATTTCTTGAAAATTTGAACATTGATTGTGCTTATTCAGAATTTCCTGTTGGCCATGGCGTTGCGCCACAGAATTTCTACGAATTAAAGAGTTGGTTGGAAAAGCAATAATCAATGAAACGTAACTCAATTTATATATAGAAAGGAACCAATTGGAGTTAATTCAAGATCTTTCTTTTCATTAAAGCGATATTCCAAAATCATTTCGCCCCAGTATGTGCCATCGGTAAAATCTGCAAGGATCCATTTATGGTTTAAGAATTTCAACTTATTGATTTTCATAACGCCCTCCATTCCGTCAAATGGCACTAAAGGATTGTTTCCCTTTTGTAAATTGAAATCGTAAATTTGGTCAGAAACGTTAGCCGCTACATCGGCTGCTTCGTACCCCATTTTTTCAAAATACGTCATTGCGTTGTCGTTACCGAGTAGGGTGAAATAGTTTAAATCTGCAACGTCATTCTGAAGTGTCTTGATAGAATCGTTTGCTATCGTGAGATTTTCCTCCAAAAGTGCAATTCGATTATCTTGTGATTCAAAAATGCTCTTTTCATTCATATATTGATAAATAATGAAAAGCACAGAAAACAGAAACAGGTACAAAAATATTTTATTTCTCATAATCAAATAGGTATCGTAAGTGTGTCATAAGCCAAGTGTACGTCCTTCGGAAGTTTCTTTTCTACTTCTTCGTGAAAGCCCATTAAATGGCTAATATGTGTAAAATATGTTTTTTCTGGTTTAACTTTTTCAACAAAATCGAGCGCTTCCGAAAGATTGAAATGTGAATAATGTGGCTCTTCGCGAAGGGCATTTACAACTAGAACTTTGGTTCCTTTTATTTTTTCAATTTCTTCATCAGAAATAGTTTTTACATCTGTTAAATACGTAAAACCCTCAATTCGAAATCCTAAAACCGGAAGTTTGTCGTGAAATGCTTCAATAGTAACTACCTTTTTCCCTCCTAAAATTAAAGATGAATCTTTGTCGATTTCAATTTCTTCAACACTGGGTGCACCGGGATATTTATCTACAGTTTCAAAAATATAAGCAAACCGTTCGTGCAATGATTTAAAAACACGTTTATGCGTATAAAATGGCAAATTGCCTTGCATAAAATTGAACGGACGAATATCATCGAGGCCGGCGGTATGGTCGCTGTGTTCGTGCGTTAGTAAAATACCGTCCACTCTCGAAACATTTGCGCGCAACATTTGCTCTCTAAAATCTGGACCACAATCTATTACATACGTAAAATCATCCCAACGCAATAAAACCGATACCCTTAAGCGTTTATCCCTAGGATTATTGCTTTTACAAACTGGGTGATTACTGCCTATTACGGGTATGCCTTGTGAAGTTCCGGTACCGAGAAATGTTACTTTAAATTCTGATTTCATCTGTCTAAAATATTAATTTTTTATTGGACAGAGGCAACATAATCAATCTGCATTTAGAAGTATTTTTTATGTACAAGAATCTATGCGTCATCGGCGCAAAAATACTGGTATTTTTTTTGTTTACCTATTGTATTTGCTACCTTTGTTAATTAAAGATATAACGCTGCTATGCCAGAAACCATAATAGGAGATAAGGAATTTGAAAACATTCCCTCTATAAAAAGTAAGGCTTTACGAATCAACCTGAACGAAAATATTTATGGCACTTTTGCCGAAATTGGCGCAGGACAGGAAACAGTGCGTAATTTTTTTAGAGCTGGCGGCGCATCCGGAACAATTGCTAAAACCATGTCTGCTTATGATAAGGATTTTAGCGATGCCATTTATGGAATTGAAGAGGACGGAAGATATGTAACCGAATCTCGTTTACAGAAAATGCTCTCTCACGAGTTTCAACTTATTGAAGAGCGTATAAACCGCGACAAACACCCAAATAGATTATTCTTTTCATTCGCAAATACGGTAGCTACCATAGATTTTGCAAAGAAATATAAAGGTCATGGATGGGTTGGTGTTCGCTATCAAATTGATCCAAAAGAACCGTATAACGAAATTACTTTGCACATTCGTTTTCACGAAAACGATGCGCAATTACAGCAAATAACGCTAGGAACTTTAGGTGTAAATCTTATTTATGGCGCATACTATAAATACGATCAGCCTAACAAATTGCTTCGTTATCTCTATGACCATATTGACAAAGACAAGATTGAAATAGATACAATCAATTTTTCGGGACCACGTTTTGAAAATGTTGATAATAGATTAATGAGTCTTCAACTTATTAAAAATGGCATGACCGATGCCGTTATGTTTGATCCGGACGGGCATAATATTCTTCCGGCTAGAATTCTTTATAAGAAAAATATCTTGGCACTTCGCGGTAGTTTTAGACCTGTTACGAAAGTAAACATAGATATGTTTGAGCGTTCGTACGAAATGTTTTTAGCTGAAAACAGAGTAGAAAAAGATAGAACAGAAGTTATTTTTGAAATTACACTTTCAAATCTTCGAGCCGAAGGTGAAATTGATGAAGAAGACTTTATGGATCGCGCAAAATTACTTTGCTCCCTCGGCCATACGGTTATGATTTCGAATTTTCAGGAATATTATAAATTGGTTGAATATTTCTCAAGATATACTAAGATGCGCATGGGGCTTGCCATGGGCGTAAATAACTTGGTAGATATCTTTGACGAAAAATACTATCGTCATTTAAGTGGAGGCATATTAGAAGCTTTTGGAAAGTTATTCTTTAAAGATTTGAAAGTGTACCTCTACCCTATGAAAGATGCGGAAACTGGTGAATATACAGATAGCGAAAATCTAAAAGTACACCCACGTATGAAGGAATTGTACAAATTCTTTAAATACAACGGAAAAGTGGTTGATATTACTGATTACAATCCTGAAATCATGGAAATATTTTCGCGCGAAGTATTATCAAAGATTGAAAAACACGAAGAAGGATGGGAAGAAATGCTACCTCCTGGTGTTGCTGAAATTATTAAGGAAAAGAAACTTTTCAATTGCAAAGTGGAATCAGCAAAAATAAGTAACTAATCCAGTATTTGGGCGGCGTGGTCTTTGGTTTTTACCTTGTCTATAACGCGTGTTATAATTCTGTTTTCATCCATCACAAACGTTTTTCTGTGAATACCGTCATACGTTTTTCCCATGAATTTTTTCGGTCCCCAAACACCAAACCCATTAATTACTTCTTTATTTTCATCAGCCAATAACAGAAAAGGAAACTCGTATTTCTCTTTAAAGTTTTTCTGGCGCTTTTCACTATCGGCACTTACGCCAAGCAGCTCATATCCTTCTTTTTGAAGTTCTTTGTAATTATCGCGAAGATTGCAGGCTTCAGTTGTACAACCTGGTGTACTGGCTTTTGGATAGAAAAAAACTACCCATTTTTTTCCTTTATAATCTGTTGAAGATATACTATTTCCGTCTTGATCGTTTACTTTAAAATCTGGAGCCTTATCCCCTACCATTAATGTTGTCATAATCCCTATTTTTGTATAAAAGTACTTAAAATGACCAAACAAGAGAAGGTTACGTTTGTAATTAATACGTTAAAGAACATTTATCCTCAAATCCCTATTCCTTTAGACCATAAAGACCCGTATACATTATTGATTGCCGTATTGCTCTCTGCACAAAGTACCGATGTTCGGGTGAATAAAATTACACCACTTTTATTCGAAATAGCCGATAACCCGTACGATATGGTGAAGCTTACTGTGGAAGAAATACGCGAAATTATAAAACCTGTTGGTCTTTCGCCTATGAAAGCGAAAGGCATTCACGGGCTTTCAGAAATGTTGATTGAAACATACAACGGAATTGTTCCAGCAGATTTTGAAGCTTTGGAATCTTTTCCGGCTGTTGGGCACAAAACCGCTAGTGTAGTGATGAGCCAAGCCTTTAATATACCTGCATTTCCGGTAGATACACACATACACCGATTAATGTATCGTTGGGGGTTTACAAATGGCAAAAATGTAGTGCAGACCGAAAAAGATGCAAAAAGATTATTCCCAATAGATTTATGGAATTCGCTTCATTTACAGATAATTTGGTACGGAAGACAATACTCTCCAGCGCGCGGCTGGGATTTAGAAAAGGATATAATCACTAAAACCATTGGCAGAAAAACAGTCATTGAAGATTATTGGAAAAAGAAAAAGTGATAAATGAATAAGTGGCGAATGAAGAGTTTAATATAGCTGAATTATTCATTTTTGAACGTAAAAAACCCCGAAAAGCTAATTCCGGGGTTTCTCCAAAGTTTAGTTTAGAAGCGCTTCAAACTTCATTTTATGGTAATCTATAACACTTAAAGCCATCGAATAATCCAGAAGAAATTTTATAGTTTCTTCTTTTGGAACAAGATTTTTATTCACGTCGTCCACCCGTGAGGTTTTAGAGTAAAATTTTTGCATAGAATATTATTTAGAGGTTTTATTTCCAAATAACGAAACAAAATTTACTTTATTGTATTAATTAGTTAATATAATATTGTGTTTATCAATCACTTTGCGCAAATTAATGAGCGCATAGCGCATACGTCCTAGCGCAGTATTAATACTTACGCCAGTTTGTTCGCTTATTTCTTTAAAGCTCATATCCTTATAAATTCGCATTATAAGCACTTCTTTTTGGTCATCTGGCAATTCCTGAATTAGTCTGCGCACATCATCTTCCACCTGCCCTTTAATGATTTGCTTTTCAATATTGAGGGCATTGTCGCTTAGCACCGAAAATATATTGAAATCAGTATTGTTTTCAAATTTCGGCATGCGATTGTTTTTCCTGAAATGATCTATCACCAAATTATGGGCAATACGCATAACCCACGGAAGAAACTTTCCTTCTTCGTTATAAGCTCCCCTTTTTAAAGTTTTAATAACCTTAATAAAAGTATCTTGGAAAATGTCTTCAGAGACATCTCTATCAAAAACTTTAGAATAAATAAAACTGTAGATTCGTTGTTTGTGACGCTTAATTAGCTCACAAAGTGCAGATTCATTACCGTTCATATAAGCGTTTACGAGAAACGCATCAGAGTTTATGCTTTGCTTCATATCAATACTTTTTTTTAAAAAATAAACAACTATGGATTTGGTTGCTTAGTTTAAATGTTTATTTGTTAAAAGTAAAGATCAGCTATAGGCAATATTTTTTTTATATGACGTTAAGAGCCGTAAATATAACAACAAAGAAATTACAAATGCAAAGAAAAAGTTAAATTTCTCAAGAAAAATATTTAATATCTCCAAATGTGCATTGCTGAAACCGATATACTATCTTTGCACACAGCTATAAAAAAGGAAAAAATAAATTGAATACCGAAACATTAGATACAAAGAAATACATTCTTATTCAGGGTGCAAAACTTCACAACCTAAAAAATATTTCTGTTGCTATTCCTCGGAATAAATTGGTGGTAATAACAGGTCTTTCCGGTAGCGGAAAATCAAGTTTGGCGTTTGACACACTTTACGCAGAAGGCCAGCGACGCTACGTTGAAAGCCTTTCCAGTTATGCACGCCAATTTTTGGGAAGGTTAGATAAACCGAAAGTAGATTCCATAAAAGGTATTTCGCCAGCGATTGCAATTGAGCAAAAAGTAAATTCAACGAACCCACGATCCACCGTAGGCACCTCGACAGAAATTTATGATTATTTAAAATTACTTTTTACTCGAATTGGAAAAACAATTTCCCCAATTTCTGGAAGAGAAGTTAAAAAAGATACAACTACAGATGTTATAAGTTTTATTAAAAAATTCGCCGAAGGGGAGAAATTATTGCTCCTTGCCCCTATTCATTTAGAAGAAGGCCGAACAATGGAAAACAAAATTCAGTCTTTGGCGCAACAAGGCTATTCCCGAATTAAAGTTAAAGGCGAAGTTGTTAGAATAGATGAATTAAGTGGGAAATCGTTCCCTAAAAAAATAGATTTAGTTGTTGACCGTATTATTACGAAGGACGATGAAGATTTCTACAACCGACTTGCAGACGCTATTGAAATTGCTTTTTTTGAAGGAAAAGGTGAATTATATATCGAAACACTTTCTTCAAACAAAATAACCGAATTCAACAATCGTTTTGAAGCAGACGGAATGGTTTTCTTAGAACCGAACGTGCATCTTTTCAGTTTTAATAATCCGTACGGTGCTTGCCCCGTTTGTGAAGGTTACGGCGATGTTATTGGTATTGACGAAGATTTGGTAATTCCGAACACCTCTCTTTCAATTTATGAAAATGCAATATTCCCTTGGCGCGGAGAAAGTATGAGTTGGTATCGAGACCAATTGGTAAATAGTGCGTATAAATTCGACTTTCCAATCCACAAACCTTGGTTTGAATTATCTCCCGAACAAAAGCAGCTGGTTTGGGACGGCAACAAATCTTTTGAAGGCCTCAATTCTTTCTTTTCCTTTTTAGAATCGAAAAGCTATAAAATTCAAAACAGAGTAATGCTTTCGCGTTACCGTGGAAAAACAAAATGCGCAACCTGCAAAGGCAAACGATTACGTCCCGAAGCTAATTACGTTAAAATAAATGGCACTGCAATTCAAGAGTTGGTAGAGTTGCCTTTAGATAAAACAGCAGACTTTTTTAAAAATTTGAAACTTTCAGAATTTGATGAAAAAGTTGCGAAACGTTTGCTGCTTGAAATAAACAATCGCCTCAACTTTTTACAAGATGTTGGCTTGGGTTATTTAATGCTGAACCGCAAATCGAATACGCTCTCGGGTGGAGAATCGCAGCGCATCAACCTCGCTACCTCTTTAGGGAGCAGTCTCGTGGGTTCTATGTACATTTTAGACGAACCCAGCATCGGACTTCATCCAAAAGACACTGAAAGGCTTATTGTGGTTTTAAAAGCCCTTCGCGATTTGGGCAACACCGTAATTGTGGTAGAACACGATGAAGACATAATGAAAGCTGCAGACGAAATAATAGATATTGGTCCCGAAGCTGGAACCTTTGGCGGCGAAGTTGTAGCACAAGGTAATTACGCTGAAATTCTAAAATCTGAATCGCTAACTGCGAAATACTTAAATGGCGAAATGGAAATTGAAGTCCCGAAAAAACGGCGTACTTCAAATAATAAAGTTTCTATAACTGGTGCGCGCCAGAATAATTTAAAAAATATTGATGTTACTTTTCCTCTGAATATATTTACTGCTGTAACAGGTGTTTCTGGTAGCGGAAAAAGTACTTTGGTGAAGAAAATCCTCTATCCTGCCCTAATGCGGCAAATTGGTGGTTATGGTGAAAAACCCGGTCAGTTTTCAGAAATAAAGGGAGATTTTAGCACCATAAAAAGCATTGAATTTATTGACCAAAACCCAATTGGTCGTTCCAGCCGAAGTAACCCAGTAACCTATATTAAGGCTTACGACGACATTCGGAATTTGTACGCTTCTCAAAAACTTTCAGACATTCGTGGTTACAAAGCGAAACATTTCAGCTTTAACGTAGATGGCGGACGTTGCGAAACTTGCAAAGGAGAAGGCGAAGTTACTATCGAAATGCAATTTATGGCCGATGTGCATTTAATCTGTGATGTCTGCAACGGAAAACGTTTCAAAAAAGAAGTTTTAGAAGTAGCTTTTCAGGGCAAAAACATAGACAATATACTTACAATGACCGTGGATGATGCTGTTGCATTTTTCGGCGAGCATAAGCAGGCTAAAATTGCGGCAAAATTACAGCCACTGCAAGATGTGGGGCTTGGCTACGTGCAGCTTGGGCAAAGCTCCTCTACGCTTTCTGGTGGTGAGGCGCAACGTATTAAATTAGCATCGTTTTTGGTGAAAGGAACTTCAAAAGAAAAAACTGTTTTCATTTTTGATGAACCTACAACCGGTCTTCATTTTCACGACATAAAAAAACTACTTGCTTCCTTTTATGCTTTATTGGATAAAGGTCATACGGTTATAGTTGTAGAACACAATCTCGATTTAATTAAATGCGCAGATTACGTTATAGATCTTGGTCCCGAAGGTGGTGAAAACGGCGGAAGAGTTGTAGCCGTTGGAACTCCGGAAGAAGTTGCGAAAAACAAAGAATCATTTACAGCAAGCTATTTAAAGGAGAAACTTTAGAGTTGATAAAATCTTTTTGGCACACTAATTGAAACGTAATAAATAGAGATTAAGTTTTTGGTTGGTTAGTTTTTAAAAATCCGTTAAAGTGGTAAAATACTTTAGCGGATTTTTTAATTCAACAATTTTCAATTTTATACTTTTTTCGGTTTGCAACATCCCAAAACCCTCACTGATAATCAGTTTTTTAAAATTTTGGCACGGTCGTTGGTTATTCATAATCGTACTCAGCGAACCAAAAAACATAAAGCAAGTACGAACCTTTTAAATTTTAGAATTATGAAAAACCTAGCCCTTATATTCAGTATCCTTTTAGTGGGAATTTCTGCAAATGCAACTTCCCCCGAAAGTGAAAATGAACTCAGAAGAGATTATGATGGTAACGCTTACATCTTCGTTGAAGGCGATGTAGAATTCTCAGTATTTCCTGATGGTCAATTCGACTTTGTATATGTTGGTCCACAAAATGGATCGCAAGTAACTATTAGCACCCCAAATGTGAATGTTAGTTACAACTCCGGTTATGACTACGAAGCATACGTACAATTTGATGATTACGGCGCGGTGATTCAAGTAGAGAGTGTTCCCATTTACTATGATGAATACGGTAGAATCATTCAAGCAGGAAATGTAGACATTCGCTACAATAAAAGACGCCTTGTACAAGTAGGTGGATTAAATGTTCATTATAATAACTATGGTTATTATTCACATTACACCGGGTTTATAAACGTATATAATCCATACTATGTATATCGTCCTTGGCACGTATATTACGCACCACCAATTTATTCGCACTGCGTAGTTTATGATATGCCTTACAGAAGATATTATTCGCCAGTTAGATACGGTTATCACGATCACGTAGTATATTACAAAAAGAAACATAAAGTAGCATACCACAATGGTCGCAGAGATTTCTATCGCCCAGGCAGTCGTGTTTACGATAAGAAAGGGAGAGCATCTGTAAATAGAGATTATAATCCCAACAGAAAAAATACAATGATTGCTACAAGTAATACACGTTCAAATAACACGGTAAGAAATAATAGTAATAGTACAGTTAGAAACAACAACACACGTAATAATAGTGCAGTTCGAAGCAATAACACCAGAAACAGCAGTGCCGTTCGAAATAATAACACAAGAAGTGAAACTGTAACTAGAAGTAGTAGCACCAACAGTAAAGGCGCTGCAACGGTTGACCGTAACAAGCAAAGCGATAGAAACTATTCTAGCAATGCTTCTACCAGAAACACGACTACTACTAGAGATAATAACAACACCCGAGTTAATAATAACACACGAAAGGAAAGTACAGTTCGCTCAAACAATCCTAGAACAGTTTCTAATAATAAAACAGTTCAAAGACAAACGCAAACTGCTCCTTCAAATAACAGAAGTAGTACGGTAACAAGAAATACAACGAAGGCTCCCAAAAGAGAAACTGCGAGCCGCAGCACAGTAATTAAATCCAGCGCTCCATCACGAAGCAATTCAAGTGCAAAAACCTCCAGAAGTAGTTCCAAAAATGAAACTAGCTCACGAGGAGGACGCGGATAAAAGGTAGTTTTTTGGTTGGTTGAAAACCTTCGTGATTCGCCATTGGCGGAGATCGAAGGTTTTTTTATTCAGAATTATTCTTTTAAAATTAGGGAAGCCATGTTCCGTGTCAATTCTTTCCTGCTGTATTTTTCAATTCCTTCGGAAGCAATTTTTAAGTCGCCACTTTTAAAGTTTTCGTATAACTGGAGCATTTCAATCTTCAAATCATCATCGTCCCAATAGCTGAAAAATTTACCAGATTTAGTTTCGGTAATGATTTCTTCAATATCACTTTCCTTTGGTCCGAATGCAATAATTGGCCGTCTGGCGGCTAAATACTCAAAAAGTTTTCCGGGAATAATAGCACGGGTTTCGGCGCTATTTATTTCAACTAACAATAGTACTTGACTTTGATGTTGCAGTTTTATAGCTTCTTGATGAGAAACGTAACCCAAAAATTCACAATTTGCAAGTAGCTTAAAATTTTCAAGACTTTTCTTTACTTCATCGCTTACAGCTCCGGCAAATTTAAGAATCAAATCCTTTTTGAAAGCAGCGTTTTCTTTGCAAATTTCGGAAAGCACTTTCCATATAACTTCCGGATTTCTTTCGCTTAATAAAGAACCAATATGCGATATCGAAAAAGATGAATCCATCTTAAAATCCACTTCGTCCGTAATATCATAGCCATTTGTAATAACCTCGATTGGAGTTTCGGTTATCATTTCAAACTCCTTTTTTGTAGTCGGGCTCGTAACGGTAATTAAATCTGCAGTTTTTAAAACCGAAGCTTCCAATGCTTTGTGTTTTCGTTCTGAAGTTTTATTTAATCGAAGTGATTTATGGTAGTGAATTGTGGTCCAAGGATCACGAAAATCTGCAATCCATTTTATATTAAATTCCTTTTGAAGTTGCATTCCAATAAGATGTAAACTATGCGGCGGACCAGTTGTTATTACAACATCCACAGCGTTTTCTGTTATATATTTCGACAGAAATTCAACCGAAGGATTCACCCAACCTACACGCGCATCGGGAATAAAAAAGTTGCCGCGTACATAGAGCATCAACTTCTCCATTGCCGAAATTTCCTTTTTTGAAATAATCCCGCTACTCATTTTGTTAGTTTTCTTCTTTGAAAAAACCCTTGCAAAGCGGTATGGTTCGTTTATTGGTTGCTTAATTATTTCAATATCCGAAGGAATTTCTGAAGTAAAATTTTCATCAATTAGAGGATAACTCGGGTTTTCGGGCGCGTAAACAATTGGTTCTACACCAAACTCTCGAAAGTATTTTACAAAATTTAACCAGCGCTGTACGCCCGGACCACCTGCTGGAGGCCAATAATATGTAATGATTAGGGCGTGTTTCATTTTAGGTTATTCAGTTTTTTGGTACTAGTTAGTGAGTTATATATTAAATAACTTTATAACTAAATAACTCAGTAACATTCGTAATTTTCGATGCTTTTTAGGCCGCAAAGAACTTCAAAACTTTATTGTTAATTTGATTTATTTACTTCTTTTTTCCGATAGGCCAAATACAAGCCGCCTAATAAAATAAGCAGAAAAATGATACTGCTCACTAACGAAATAGTGCTTCCGGTTTGGATTACTTTTGGTTCAAATTTAAATTCTATTTTATTGTTTCCCGGAGGAATTACCATTGCCCGCAGCAAATAATTCGCGCGGAAATATTCTGCAGGTTTACCATTTACGTAGGCATTCCAACCTTTTGGGTAATAAACTTCAGAAAAAATTACAAGTTGGTCAGTATCTGTAGAAGCTTCATAAACTATATGGTTAGGTTTATAACTAAATAGTTCAATTGTAGAAACCGTGTCTCTTTTAATTTGTTGCGTAGGTATTTTTGAAAGAAATTCTTTATTTATAACAGCGGTTTTTTTAGTATCCAAACTGTCTAAAAGTTGTATTTCTTCATTGGCGTTTTCAGCGGGAAGTACATTTTCAACAAACCAAGCATCACCATTTGCGTAGGGATTACGTTGCGCTACTGGCCCACCATTTTTGCTTTCCACAATTATATAGCGGACGTTCATCATATTCAGAATCCCAATATTTCCTTTTGAAATATAAAATTCAAATAAATCCTGCATTCTACCAGGCTTTGCCGCATGATACCCGCCTAAAGCATTGTGATAATAACTAGCGCGCCCACTGTTGAAAGCATTTATTGAGGCATCATAAACACGGTAATGGCCATCATCTTCCAAAATCTGCATGTCTGCTCCATTCTTCTGGAACGGTTCATCAACTACTCTTGCTTGCACGAAGTCGTCTTCGTTTACATATCTTCTGTCAACGCCCACTAAATCGACCAAAACCAAGACGCAAAGTGCGCCGATTGCAAATCCTTTTTTCAATGTTCCTTTTATGAAAAACCAAAGAACAGCTGCCGTTAAAAGCACAAATATCAATGAACGAAATGCATCGGAAGTGAAAAGCGACATTCTATCTTCGCGAATAGCTTCCAAGAATGGAAGCCCCATTTCATCTCTAAAATAGCTATCGTATGGGCTCGCAAAATCGAAAAGTGTAGATTTAAAAATTATGAAAATTAAAGTAAGTCCGCCAACGATTCCTGTTGAATAAAGCAGCGCTTTTTTCTTTTCATCTTCACGTTCAAATTTACTGAAAAACTGATGCAACCCAACAATAGCTAGGATTGGCAGAATCAATTCTATAATAACTTGTATTGAAGAAACCGCGCGGAATTTATTGTAAAGCGGCACATAATCAATAAAAAATTCTGTGAGTCCGCTGAAGTTTTTACCCCAAGAAAGTAGCAGGGTTAATACAAAACCAGTAACAATCCACCACTTCAATCTTCCACGAACTAAAAACAACGCCAAAACTGCGAGAAAAATAATAATTGCGCCAATATAAGCTGGTGCTCCTACAAATGATTGGTCTCCCCAATACATCGGAATTTGACTTAATACCTGATTTGCTTCTTGAGAAGAAGCGCCCATTCGCATTAAACTTTCAATAGTTTTTGAATCTTTTGGAAATGCTTCCGTAGAACTTCCTCCCATAAAACGGGGAATAAACAGGTTTAAACTTTCTAGTTTTCCGTAGCTATATTCAGTAATATAATCGAAATCGAGACCCGTTTTGTTGTCCTTCGGTGTATTATCGGCGTTTATCGTTAACTCCGTTTTGCCACGTGTGGAAGTGTCTGCGTATTCCTTTGTAGCCAAAATATTTGTGGCATTTAAACCTATAGAAATTATAACGGCAATTGCCATTATTCCCACTGCCTTAAAAAAATGTGGCAACATTTTCTTTTTGAAAGCATCAATTGCATAAACAATTCCGATGATTACTACCAAAAGCAACAAATAATACGTCATTTGGAAGTGGTTTGCTACGAGTTCCAATGCCAATGAAACGGTAAGTAATAAAAACCCCCAGAGATATTTTCCTCTAAATGTTAGTAAAATTCCACTTAAAACAAAGGGCATATAGGCTATTGCATGGGCTTTTGCGTTGTGGCCAATACCTAAAATAATAATTAAATACGTTGAAAAACCAAATGCTAAAGCGCCGAGAAAAGCTAATTTATAATCAACTTTAAGCACTAAAAAGAGAATATACATTCCTATAAAATAAAGGAACAAATAATCTGCCGGACGAGGCAGAAAACGAATGGCGAGATCTAAATCTTTTATGTAATTATTTGGATATTTTGCACCAAGTTGATACGTAGGCATTCCGCCGAAAGCTGCGTCAGTCCAATAGGTTTCTTCGCCTGTTGCCGCACGATAATCGTTTTGCTGTTTAGCCATTCCTGTGTATTGAACAATATCACTTTGGAATATTTTTTTGCCCTGTAAAACGGGGTTGAAATAGGCTAAAGATGCAATGATGAATAAAATGAAAACAACTAAATGAGGAAGAAACTTTTTATAGTTGGCGAGCATAATTTGGCTTATAAATTTGAAGTGGGGAAATTAGGGTTTTTTTTTGAAAGCAGAAACCAGTATTGAAGGTAAACACGAACCATGACGTTTAGATGCACAACAGATAGTGATTCAGAAAAGTCCTGTTTCACAAACGTGATTCAAACCGTCATTTTATTCTACCTCTTCATATTCCACATATTCTCCAACTTTTTTGCTGGTTCTGGAATTACCTGTAGGATTTTTATCGATTGTAATACTTCCCTCCTGTTCGCGTTTCGAATTCACGTTTGAATTGTTTCCGAAGAATTGCTCAAACTGCTGCCCAGCCTTTTTCGAAATATAGCGCATTAAGTAAGGGGTAGCCAGCCTAATAAGAAATTTAAGCGCAAAGTATACCAGAAGAACGATCAGTATCGTTTTTAGGAATGTCATCATATCTGTCAAAATTGTTTCCAAAAATAAGGATTGATGTATAAAAAGACGAATATTGACTATTAAATTAATGGTAAAATCTTATATCTTTGAACTAAACCCAACAATCCATGAACATCAAACTCCCCATATTAATTCTGCTCAGTTTTTTTGCCTTTTCAGAAGTTTCTGCACAGTATACCGAAATGATAAATCCGAACAGACCTGGTGGATCGCAAGGAGCATTTTCGGTAGGTACAAATATACTTCAGCTTGAATCTGGTTTCAGCTACGGAAAAGAAAAACACTCGCTCTTAAAAACTGAAACAGATGGTTGGAATATAGATTATTCCATTCGTTACGGTTTTTGGAAAGAACGTTTAGAGGTGAGCCTTATGGGTGAATTTCAATCAAACACAGTTACCGATAGTCGCTCTGCTGCAGTTTTGGAATACGATCTTTCTAATTTTACAAGCAACACTATTGGCGCCAAATATTTAATTTACGATCCATACAGAAAACGCGATTTAAAAGGCCCAAACTTATATAGTTGGAAAAAAAATAACAAAATTCAATTAGAAGATTTAATACCCGCAATTTCAATTTATGCGGGAGCTAATTTCGATTTTGCAGATAATCCATTTACGCCCGAACCAGAAAGTGTGCTAAGTCCAAAAGTTGTAATTTCTACCCAAAACAATTTTATTGGAGGGTGGGTTTTAGTAACCAATATATTCGCAGACCGCGTTACAACAGAGTTTCCAACCTACGGGTACATCGTAACCATAACGCACGCAACTAACCGCTATTTTTCAATATTTATTGAAAACCAAGGTTTTAAAAGCGATTTTTATGCAGATCAATTACTTCGTGGTGGCGCTGCAGCTTTGATTAACAATGATTTTCAAGTTGATCTTTCACTTACATATAGTTTAAAAGATACCCCGTCAAAGTTTTATGGTCGTCTTGGGCTGGCGTATCGATTTGATATGCACAGCAAAGATGAATATTTGGAAGACGATGCAAATAAAAAAGCTGACGAAAAGAAAGAGAAAAATAAAAAACAAGATCGCCAAGAAGAATTAGATTTAGACGATAACGGCAAACAATAACATTTTATATGATTACTGTAAAACAAACCTCCTCTAAAAGTGATCTCAAAAAATTTGTCACTTTTCCTTTTAAACTCTACAAAGACAGTAAGTATTGGGTTCCACCTTTAATTAAGGACGAAATGGAAACCTTAGATACTAACAAAAACCCTGTTTTTAAAAACGCCGAAGCTTGGTATTATTTGGCTTATAAAAATGATGAAATAGTTGGACGTATCGCCGTTATTATAAACCATTTAGAAGTAAACGATCAAGGAAAGAAAAAAATTCGTTTTGGCTGGCTGGATATGGTAGACGATATTGAAGTTACCAAAGCACTTCTGGAAAAAGCCTACGAAAAAGGTCGTGAACACAACTTACAGTACGCCGAAGGGCCAGTAGGTTTTAGTAATATGGAAAAAGCCGGTATTCTCACTATGGGTTTTGAAGAATTAAATACCATGATTACTTGGTACCACTTTCCGTATTACGCCGAGCATTTGGAAAAACTCGGTTACGAAAAACAAGCTACTTGGGTTGAATATACTTTGCAAATTCCGGATACCATTTTTGAAAAAGTATCTAAATTTTCAAGAATTATTCGTGAGCGCTACAAACTTTCAGTAATTCGTTTTAAGGATAAAAAGGAAATTTTGCCTTATGTGGATGATATGTTCGGGCTGCTAAACAAAACTTACAACACCCTACAAACATTCGTTCCTATTCAGCAATATCAAATTGATTATTATAAAGAGAAGTATTTCGGCTTTATTCACCCCGATTATATTTGTTGCATAAAAGATGAAACCGGAAAACTGATTGCTTTTTCCATTGTGATGCCATCGTTTTCAAAAGCACTGAAAAAAGCGAATGGTAAACTCTTTCCTTTAGGGTGGAGTCATATTTTAAGAGCACAGAAAAAGAACGATACCGCAGCCTTTTATTTAATAGGAATTGATCCTGAGTACCAAGGAAAAGGCGTAACCGCAATTATTTTTGAAGAAATGCAATATCTCTTCAATTCAAAAGGAATACACACCGTTGAAACTAATCCTGAATTAAAAGAAAACACTGCCGTGCAGTTGCTTTGGAAGGATTACAATCCAGTGCAGCATAAAGAGCGGAGTACGTTTAGGAAAGATATTTAATAAAAAAATCCACCTTAAAAAAGTGGATTTTTTTATATCGAGATTCCTGTCTTCACAGGAATTTTTTTATTCTCCCATCGCCTCTGCAACTGCAGCAGAAAGACGTTTGTATGTTCCATTCTCCAAACGTTCGCGGATAGATGAAAAAGCTTCTAAAGTCTCTTCAATGTCCTGCAAAGTGTGTGATGCCGTAGGAATCATTCTTAATAGAATTAATCCTTTCGGAATTACCGGATAAACAACAATTGAGCAGAAAATTCCGTGGTTTTCACGAAGATCTTTTACCAACGCCATTGCTTCTGGAATACTTCCTTTTAAATAAACTGGAGTAACACAGCTCTGCGTTGTTCCAAGATCAAAACCTTTTTTACGAAGTCCGCCTTGTAAAGCGTCTACATTTTCCCAAAGTTTAGCCTTAAGTTCTGGCATTGTACGAAGCATATCTAAACGCTTCAATGCTCCTTCAACTAAAACCATCTGCAACGATTTCGCAAACATTTGCGAACGCAGATTGTATTTAAGGTAATTCATAATTTCTTCGTCACCAGCAATAAAAGCGCCGGTGCTTGCCATCGATTTTGCAAAAGTTGCAAAATAAACGTCAATACCATCTTGCACTCCTTGTTCCTCGCCTGCTCCGGCTCCTGTTTTACCAAGAGTTCCAAAACCATGAGCATCATCTACGAAAAAGCGAAATTTATATTTTTCTTTAAGTGCGATAATTTCTTTCAATTTTCCTTGTTCACCGCGCATTCCGAAAACGCCTTCAGAAATAAGTAGAATTCCACCGCCAGTTTTTTCAGCAACCTTAGTAGCTCGCTGTAGGTTTTTTTCGATACTTTCCATATCGTTGTGTCTGTAAGTGAAGCGTTGCCCTAGGTGAAGACGAACCCCGTCAATAATACAGGCGTGTGCATCAACATCATAAACAATTACGTCATCTTTTGAAACCAACGCGTCTATTGTAGAAACCATTCCTTGGTATCCAAAATTTAAAAGATACGCCGCTTCTTTGCTCACAAAGGCAGCAAGTTCGCGCTGCAATTGTTCGTGTAGATCTGTGTGGCCACTCATCATTCGAGCACCCATTGGGTAAGCAGATCCCCACTTTGCAGCTGCTTCGGCATCTGCTTTTCTAACTTCGGGATGGTTGGCAAGCCCTAAATAATCATTGATACTCCAAGTGATTACTTCCTTTCCCTTAAATTTCATTTTATTAGAGATTGGACCTTCCAGTTTTGGGAAAACAAAATAGCCTTCCGCTTGTTCAGCCCATTTCCCTAACGGACCTTTATCTTTGTAGATTTTATCGAATAAATCTTTCATTAAGTTTTTTGTTAAAATAGAGGACAAAATTAATTAAATTATCATTAGATTCTAGATTTTGGGCATGAGATTTTAAGTTATCGTATTTAATCACAATAAAAAATCCCGAAAACACAGTGCTTTCGGGATTTACAATAATATTATCAATTAATATCTCATTTTATATACTCGATCTTATGAATTTCAGCAGTTTCAGAATCAAAGAAACCTTGCTGGTTCATCCAGTCGTCATTGTAAATTTTACTCATATATCTTGAGCCGTGATCAGGAAAAATAACTACAATATTACTGTCTTCATTAAATTCTCCTTCTTCTTCAAGTTGTTTTAAACCTTGCATTGCAGCACCACTGGTATAACCCACAAATAGACCTTCAGTTTTAGCAAGCTCGCGCGCAGTGTGTGCGCTGCTTTCATCTGTTACTTTTTCAAACTTGTCAATTATATTAAAATCTGTTGCCGTTGGAATCAAATTTTTACCCAAACCTTCAATTCTGTATGGATAGATTTCATTGGAATCAAATTCTTTTGTTTGGTGGTATTTTTGAAGCACAGAGCCATAAGCGTCAATTCCTATAACTTTTATGTTTGGATTTTGTTCTTTTAGGAAACGTGCAGTTCCAGAAATAGTTCCTCCCGTTCCACTGCAAGCTACCAAATGCGTGATTTGTCCCGCAGTCTGCTCCCAAATTTCGGGACCAGTAGATAGGTAATGTGCATCAATGTTCAATTCGTTAAAATATTGATTGATGTAAACCGAACCTTTTATTTCGCTGTGAAGTTTTTTTGCAACTTCGTAATACGAGCGCGGATCGTCTGCACTAACATTTGCTGGACAAACATAAACCTTAGCGCCCATGGTTTTCAGCATATCAATTTTATCTGCCGAAGACTTTGAACTTACAGCCAAAATACATTCGTAACCTTTAATAATGCTGACCATAGCAATACTGAAACCTGTGTTACCACTGGTGGTTTCTATAATGGTGTCGCCTGGTTTTAAGATTCCTTTTCTTTCAGCTTCTTCAATAATATAAAGAGCTATTCTGTCTTTTGTAGAATGCCCCGGGTTGAACGCTTCAACTTTTGCAAAGTAATTACCCTTCATCTTGTGGGTAATTTTAGCAAGCTTAATCAACGGTGTGTTGCCTATAAGTGCCAACACATTATTGTGGGCTTTTATTTCTTCTTTCATAAAGAGGTAGTTCGTTATAAAAAATACTCAGTTTTCAACCGAATTTTTCAACCGGACAAAGATAATGAAATATTTTTATTAGTCCTTGATTCCTTCCAAATCCAATATAAACGCATAATCCATCGCAACTTCCTTCAACGCTTCAAAACGTCCAGAAGCCCCGCCATGACCAGCATCCATATTAGTTTGGAGTAATAATATATTTTTGTCTTTTTTCAATTCACGCATCTTTGCAACCCATTTTGCAGGTTCCCAATATTGCACTTGACTGTCGTGTAGGCCTGTGGTAACAAGCATATTTGGGTAAGATTTCGCTTCCACATTATCGTATGGTGAATAACTTTTTATATAATTGTAGTATTCCACCATATTTGGGTTACCCCATTCGTCATATTCACCAGTTGTAAGCGGAATTGAATCGTCTAACATGGTAGTAACAACATCTACAAACGGAACAGAAGCTATAACTCCGTTATACAATTCGGGAGCCATATTTACGATTGCACCCATCAAAAGACCACCAGCAGATCCGCCTGAAGCGTATAAATGTTTTGGCGATGTGTAACCTTGGTCGATTAAATATTTTGAAGCATCTATAAAATCAGTAAAGGTATTTTTCTTTTTCAGCAGTTTTCCATCTTCGTACCATTGTCTTCCCATATACTCGCCTCCGCGAACGTGAGCAATTGCGAAAATAAATCCACGATCTAAAAGACTTAAACGCACCGTTGAAAAGTAAGGATCGATTGTGGCGCCGTACGAACCATATCCATAAATAAGCAACGGATTAGTACCATCTTTTTTAATGCCTTTTCTATAAATTACAGACATTGGTATTTTTGTTCCATCGGCGGCTGTTGCCCATAAACGTTCAGTTTCGTAATTGTTCTTATCGAATTTTCCACCCAAAACTTCAGTTTCTTTTAAAACTGTTTTCTCTTTGGTGTCCATATTGAAATCAATTACAGAAGCCGGCGTGTTTAATGAATTGTATCCGTAACGAAGAATTTTGGTGTCAAATTCTGGGTTTTGCGTTGGGAAAGCGGTGTAAGTTTCATTATCAAATGGAAGGTAATAATCTTCACTTCCCTCCCACTTCTTAATCCGAATTTTTGTTAGTCCGTTATTTCGCTCACTAACAACTAAGTAATCTTTAAAAATGTCAATATCTTCCAAAAGCACGTCACTTCTGTGCGCAATCATATCTACCCAATTTTCTTTGGAAGTATTGGCTTCCGAAGTTGTCATCAATTTAAAATTGAGCGCTTTGTCTTTGTTGGTCAGTACGTACCAGCTATTTCCGAAATGCGAAATATTATATTCTAAACCTCTTTCGCGCTGCTGAAAAATTTTAAATTCGCCTGTTGGATTATTAGCATCCAGAACCCGATATTCTGAAGTAAGTGTGCTATACGAACCAATTACAATATATTTTTTAGATTTTGTTTTGTAAACATACGTTCCAAAAGTATCGTCAGTTTCAGTGTAAACCAGTTCGTCTGTAATTGGATCTGTGCCTAAAGTATGACGAAAAATTCTGTCTGCGCGCAGGGTTTTATCGTCCTTTCGAGTGTAAAAAAGCGTTTTATTGTCGCTGCCCCAAGTTGCACTCCCCGTGGTAAGCGGAATACGTTCTGTGTAGATTTCGCCAGTCTCAAGGTTTTTAATGTAAATATCATATTTTCTTCGGCTCAAAGTATCTACACCGTAAGAAATAAGTTTGTTGTCTTCAGAAACATTTAAGCCCGCAAGATTATAATAAGAGTAATCTTTCGCCATTTCGTTAACGTCAAAAAGAACTTCTTCTTTTGCATCCAACGAACCTTTTTTACGAGTATAAATTGGGTAGTCTTTACCAGTTTCGTAACGGGTTATGTAGTAATAACCGTTCAATTTGTAAGGAACAGACTGATCATCTTCTTTTATGCGCGCTTTCATTTCATCAAAAAGATCATCCTTAAACTTTTTGGTGTGCGCAGTCATCGTTTCGTAATAGGTATTCTCTTCATTTAAATAATCTATTACTTTTTTATTTTCAGGATCGTTAAGCCAGTAATAATCATCTATTCTAACATCGCCGTGTTTTTCAAGACTCTTTGATATTTTTTCGGCTTTCGGGGGAGTAATTTTCATATTTTTTGTTGAAGTTTCTTGCGCGTGTATTGAAGTCGCAAAAATAAGGGAAGCAATTGAAAGGAAGGCTAATTTTTTCATCTGTAAATAATATTTGTTAAACAAGAGGTTAAAGGCCTTTCTCACAATGAATGAATTGATTGAAAATTTTGAATAGGCATTTCATCATTGTAAGCTTGTTGAATAGTGTTACAAATTAGTAAATTTGCAGCAAACTAAAACTAAAAAATATGTTTGGAGATTTAATGGGAATGATGGGCAAATTAAAAGAAACCCAGAAAAAAGTAGAAGAAACCAAAAAACGATTAGACACAGTGCTTATTGACGAAGAAAGTAGCGACGGACTTCTAAAAGTAACACTCACTGCGAACCGAAAAATAAAAACCATCGAAATAGCAGACAGCTTGCTGGAGGATAAAGAACAGCTGGAAGATTATTTAATTTTAACGCTGAATAAGGCCATAGACAAAGCCACAAATGTAAATGAAGCCGAAATCGCAGCGGTTGCAAAAGATGGAATGCCGAACATTCCTGGAATGGATATGTTAAAGTAAATCACTTTAAATTTATTATAAATTGTAAATGTGATTTTTGAAACCCCTACTTTTTCACGATATTTAGGTCAGAATTATAAAATAATCTAAAACCTTATTTATGTTTGAATTAAAAAAGAGCGGTGATAAATTTCACTTTGTGTTAAAAGCCTCTAACGGACAAGTAATTTTAACCAGCCAGATGTACGCTACAAAAGCTTCTGCAATGAACGGTATTGAGTCTGTTCAGAAAAATTGTGGGAAAGATGATAGCTTTGAAATGAAAACCGCTAAAAACGGAAAAATCCATTTCAACGTTAAAGCGAGCAACGGTCAAATTATTGGAAGTAGCCAAATGTATGCTGCCGAAAGTGGTGCCAAAAACGGAATTGAATCTGTGCGCAAAAATGCTCCAGGGGCATCTGTAAAAGAGGTTTAATACAAACCTCTCAAATACTTTAACTGCAAATTCACGAATTATCTTTTCAAATTAATTCGTGAATTTGCAGTTTTTTTTATTTCAAAAACATTACAGAATTGATTAAAGTTTACATCAAATTTCCTTAGACGAAATAATCTGAATTCCGTTGTAAACCATTTTCTCTTTCAATTTTTTGAAACCTTCAATATCCAATGCTTTTGAAGCATCTTCAATAAAAAAGCAGGCAAAACCTTCCTTAAAGGCATCTAAAATGGAATAGTAAACACAGATATCTGCAGCCAGTCCGCAAAAATAAAGTTGCGAGGTGCCCTTCTCTTTTAAGTAGCCAGCAAGCCCTGTAGATTTTAAATGTCCATTGTCATAAAAAGCGCTGTAACTGTCCATACTTGGGTCTGTACCTTTACGGAATATTGCCTCCCAACAAGCAGTCTCAAGTTTCGGGTGAAAAAGCGTTCCATCAGTATTTTGAACGCAGTGGTCGGGCCATAAAGTCTGCGATTTCCCCTCAATTTCAATAGTGTCGAAAACCGATTTCCCTGGATGGTTTGAAGCAAAGCTGATATGATTTTGCGGATGCCAATCTTGAGAAGCTACAACCAAATCGAATTTAGACTGCATAGAATTAATTACTGAAACTATTTCCTCGCCATTGGGCACGGGAAGCGAGCCGCCGGGCATAAAATCGTTTTGTGCATCTACAACTATCAGTGTCTTCATTAATTAAAATTTATGTTCCGAAACTAAACGATCTCGAACGTTTTTCAGGTTTGGGCTCAAACCAATTTTATAAATATGAGGGTTTTGAAAACGTTTATATTCGTCCGGCAAAAGCGCCAAACGAGCTTTGGTATATTTCGCAATTTCAGCAACCGTTTTCTTTTCAATAGTGCTTTTTCCATTGCGCATCACTTCATTTAAAAGTGCTTCACGGTCAAAGTTCTGAAGTTCCATACTTTTATTAGAATCAAAAGGATGGAGCATCTTTGCTATTTTTTCTTCCGAAGAAAGGCCAATTACATCTGCACCGTAAAACATTCCATTCTGGTCAATCATTCTATAAACCTGCTTTTTGGAAGGAAGCGATACTTTAATAATGTTCTCTGAAAGTTTAATGCGGGGATCGCCGTTGTATTCCGACAGTTTATACACGCCGTCTAAGGCGGCATCGGGTTTGCCGGTTACTAGGTTGGTGCCAACACCAAAAATATCTATAGGTGCTTTTTGCTCGTTCAAACTCTTTATTACATATTCATCCAACTGATTTGAAGCTACAATCCTAACATATTCCAAACCTGCATCGTCAAGTAAGTTGCGGGTTTTCTTCGCCAAATAGGATAAATCGCCACTGTCTAATCGCACACCGTACAATTTTTCGCCTCTCTTTTCCATTTCTTTGGCTACCGTAATAGCGTTCGGGATTCCACTTTTTAAAGTGTTGTAAGTGTCAACTAAAAGCACACAATTTTTTGAACGTATTTGTGCAAAATCGCGGAATGCTTCCAATTCATCGCCATAACTTTGAATAAATGAATGCGCCATCGTTCCCGAAGCCGAAATATTGAAATCTTCAGCCGCTTTAACATTGCTTGTACTATCAATTCCGCCAATTGCAGCGGCTCGTGAAGCAAAATAACCGCCAGTTGCGTGCGCTCGCCGTAACCCCATATCGAGCAAGATTTTATTTCCAGCACTATGCCGAATACGACTCGCTTTTGTTGCAATAAGCGTTTGAAAGTTTAGCATATTTAGCAAAACGGTTTCCACAATTTGCACTTCCATAATATTTCCTTCTACTTGAAGGATGGGCATATTCGGAAAAACAACATCACCTTCGGCATTAGAAAGGATAGTTCCACGAAAACGGAAATCTTGTAGGTATTCTAAAAAATCTGCTTCAAAATCGTGACGCTTTAAGTAAGCAATATCTTCTTTTTTGAAGCGCAAATTTTCTAGAATCTCGAGAATATTTCCCAAACCGGCAAAAATGGTGTAACCACCGCCAAATGGATTATTTCTGAAATAATAGTCGAAAACGGCTGTACTATTAGGCTTCGTTTTAAAGTAAACCTGAGCCATCGTTAATTGATACAAATCTGTATATGATGCTGAAATATCGAGCATAAAGAAAATTCTATTGTGAATAATTATTCAGCACTTGTAAAAAGGTTTTGTGCATTTGGTCTGTATAATCTAAATGGGTTACAACCCGCAATTTTCCCTGCCCCATCGAACTTATCTTAATGTTTTTCTGAAGTAAATCCTTCATAAATTTTTCTTCGGAAATATCTTCTGAAAGATAAAATATTACAATATTAGTTTCTGTTGGTTCAACCTTTTTTATGTAAGATAGTTTTGAAATATTTTCAGAAATTTCAGCAGCTTTTTTATGATCTTCAGCCAAGCGATCTAAATGATTATCTAAAGCATAAATACCTGCTGCCGCCATAAAACCTATCTGCCGCATCCCGCCGCCCAATACTTTGCGAACGCGCATGGCTTTTTTCATTATATCTTTTTTCCCAAGTAAAACGCTTCCCATTGGCGTACCCAAACCTTTGCTCAGGCAGACCGAAATGGTATCAAAAACTTTTCCGTATTGTTTTGGGTCTTCGTTTTTTGCAATTAGCGCATTCCAAATTCGCGCGCCATCAAGATGAAGTCCTAAGCCGTGTGTGTCGCATACTTTTCTAATCTTTTCAATTTCAGAAAAATCATAACAAGCACCGCCGCCTTTGTTGGTGGTATTTTCTAAACAAACCAGAGTAGTAAGCGGACTGTGGTAAAAGTCTGGTGGGTTTATATTTTCCTCCACTGCTTGTGCCGTTATCATTCCTCGGTCGCCGTCTAAAAGTTTACACGAAACACCGCTGTTAAATGAAACTCCACCACCTTCGTAGTTGTAAACATGGGCCCATTTATCGGCAATTAATTGTTCGCCCGGTTGGGTATGCATTTTTATAGAGGCTTGGTTTGCCATGCTTCCCGTTGGGAAAAACAGTGCGGCATCCATGCCAAACATTTCTGCAAGTTTTTGTTCTAATTTATTTACTGTTGGGTCTTCTTTATATACGTCATCGCCAACTTCAGCAGTCATAATAGCCTGCATCATTTTTGGAGTAGGTTTGGTTACCGTGTCGCTTCTTAAATCTATAATCATTCTTTTAATTTTCTCTATAAAATTTACCGTTCTCGTCAAAACTTTTAATCATTTCTGAAATTAGATTATCAAGTTTTATTAATTCTAACGAGTTGTTATGGTCGGCATTAACATTTTTAAATTTTGATTCGTTTGTTAAATCAAATTCCTTAAACTTTTTTTCGAATACTTTTCCTTCCAAAACAAATTTGTATTCCTTGTGGCAGGATTTTACAGACATATTCCCAAATGCATCATCATCTACTTGTGCACTTTTAAATGGTTTTACTTCTTCTCTTTTTAAAGCTTCTTTTTCATTAAGCACCTTCACAATTGTTTTGTGTCTAACTATACTCATAGGTCTAAAACTTCCGCAGTTATCAAATTTTTGAATTTTTAAAACGGTATCACTTTCTTTCCAAATAACATAAGTAGAATAATACGTACTGCTCGATGTACACATTTTTCCATCGGGCATAGTAAAAATCATGACATTACCATCGCAATAATCTTTTCTGGAAAAATATTCAGGGTTTTGCTGTAATTCGAGCTCTGCGAATTTTTGAGCTACTAAGGAGTTTACATAGGCTTCGTCGTTTTGGGCGACAGCCATAGTGGAAATTATTAATGCGAAAAAAAACAATATATTTTTCATGACAATAGAGTTTAAATGGGTTAGCGACTATTTAGAATACAAATTCTAAGAAAGTATAAAATTAGCCGAAAAAATTATTCTTCTCACTAAGTTAATTCTATTTTTGTGATCGAAACATTTTGGAAACCTATTTTCAAGCTATTTATATTGAAAATACATCGAAAAATACCCGATTTCTCGGAACAAAAATATGACCACAACAGACCAAATTAAAGACCTTAAGGTGCGGCTAGATGCCTTGAGGCGCTATCTTTGACATTGCTGGCAAAAGCATAGAGATTACTAACGACGAAGAAAAAACTTTCGATCCTAATTTTTGGAATAACCCACGAGAAGCCGAAGCCTTTATGAAGGTTTTACGAACTAAAAAGAAATGGGTTACCGACTACGAAGCTGCAAAAACGCTTACCGAAGAAACTGAAATTTTTCTGGAATTTTATAAAGAAGGCGAAGGAAAAGCTGAAAATGTAGACGCTACTTTTGAAAAAGCAGAAGCCGCAATTGAGTCTATTGAATTTCGGAATATGCTTGGCCAAGAAGGCGATGATATGAGCGCCGTGCTTCAAATTACAGCGGGTGCCGGCGGAACGGAAAGTTGCGATTGGGCAGAAATGCTAATGCGCATGTACCTAATGTGGGCGCAGAAAAATAATTACAAAGTAAAGGAACTCAACTTTCAGGCTGGCGATGTTGCAGGAGTTAAAACTGTAACTATAGAAATTGAGGGTGAATTCGCTTTTGGGTGGCTAAAAAGTGAAAATGGCGTACACCGCTTGGTGCGTATTTCGCCATTTGATAGCAATGCGAAACGACATACAAGTTTTGCGAGTGTTTATGTATATCCGTTAGTTGATGATACCATCGAAATTGATATTAACCCAGCTGATATTTCTTGGGAATTTGCCCGAAGTAGCGGCGCTGGGGGACAAAACGTAAACAAGGTAGAAACAAAAGCTATCCTTACCCACCACCCATCCGGAATTATTATTCATAATAGTGAAACACGGAGCCAATTAGACAATCGCGAAAAAGCAATGCAAATGTTGAAATCGCAATTGTATGAAATTGAACTTCGCAAACAATTAGCCCAACGTGCCGAAATTGAAGATAGCAAAATGGCTATTGAGTGGGGTTCGCAAATTCGTAATTACGTTTTGCACCCTTATAAACTAGTGAAAGACGTGCGTACCGGCCACGAAACCGGAAATACAGACGCAATGCTCGATGGCGAAATTGATGGGTTTTTGAAAGCTTATTTAATGATGAGTGGGCAGAAAGAGAAATCGGATGAGCTTTAAGAAAAAGTGTGTAGTCTTCAGCTGCAGTGAACAGTTCAGTAATTTAAGAATAGATTATTTTTTTAAACCTAAAAATTTATGAAAACAAAAATACTTTCAGTTTTATTCATTGCCCTCAACTGTTTAAGCTGTAGCAAAGACAGTAGCGATGAGGAAAATATATCTTTTATATTTCAAGTAGAAGTTCAAAATGTTACAGATAGGTCTGCAACAATAACATGGACCGCACCTGAAGGCTCAAATATATCTTACAAAATATATCTTAATAATGAATTGACTGAGGACAACTTTGCGCAAACAGCATATACATATACCGGACTTGTAGCTGATACTTCTTACAATGGTAAAATTACTGCCACAAATGGTAGCCAAACGGCAACAGTAAATTTTTCATTTAATACAAATGTTTATACCGCAAATGTTTATGAAAACAGTATTTTTTTAAATACCCAGGAAGCTGTAAATGAATTTGGTTCTCATCACTATAATGAAATTCGTTACAATTTAACGCTTCACGGATTTGAGATTTACGATTTAACTCCGCTGAATGACTTAAAAAAGGTTTATGGTGAAGTTAAAATTGGTCATACAACGGCCCAAACTCTTGAGGGATTAGAGAATTTGGAATTTATTGGGCAATCTTTGGAAATATATTACAATCACGAACTACTAAATCTAAATCCATTGGAGGGACTTACCCATATTGGAGGTGATTTAATATTTTATTCAAATTCTATTTTGGAAGATATAGATGGACTTCACAATGTATCAAACTTTACGGGTGGACTACAAATTGAGGGTTCAAAAATTGTAGAATTAAATATTCTAAATGATGCCACAAGGCTTAAAAATCTATATTTTGGTTTTAACACTGAGTTAAGATCAATAAATGGTTTACAGAACGTTACAACAATTGATGAATTTCTGGATATTGATTATAATGAAAATATAGAAAGTCTAGAAGTTTTGAGTTCGCTAACAACTGTAGGAACTTATGCACTAATTAGCTCTTCAAAAATTTCCAGAATGGGACTAACAAGCTTAATTTCTGTAGGTGAAGACCTTAGAATATACGTAAACCCAAATCTTATTAACCTTAATGATTTGGCTAATTTAACAAGTTTTGGAGGTTTAAACATTGGAGGCAATAATTCATTGGCTGATTTTTGTGGAATTTCTGCGGCAGTTATCAATATGAATATTTCGGGAGATATTTTTAATAATCAATATAACCCAACACTTGATGATTTCTTAAACGGAGAATGCAGCCTTTAAAAAAACAAAGGGAACAAGATTTAAATCTAAGTTCCCTTTGCAAATCATATTCCTTCAACTGGCATTATCCTATTGGAAGTTTTACGGGTTTATTCTCAGCTGTTTAAACTTAAGCACCCCGATATGATAGTTTTATAAATGTACATAAACTTGTTTTTGGAACCAATTCATTTCCAAAACTTTAACATTGATGTTTTATTTTTTTTTCTCCCCCTAAAATCAACTGCCCAAAAAACTAAAAATAAAAAGAGAAACATACCTGCAATATATTTGGCAGGCTCAAGCCCACCTTCGCCTATACCAATGAAGCCTATGACCCCAAAGACGATGGCTAAAATGAAGTATATTGCTTTCCAATGAAGCATGATAAGAATGATTTTATTAGCGAATCGATAAGAACCATTAAAGTTAATAGATTATATTAACATATTTTAACATAATCGCATAAATTTTTAACGTTTTATGTTAATTTTCCAAAACCCTAATGTAGTGTTTGTCAGAGAGATACACTCCCTGACTGGAAAAACCTTCTATCAAAATTTCAAAAGTTCCCGAAACATCTGAAGTATAAAATGATGTTGAAAAACCTTTTTCAGAAAGATTTATTTCAGGTTGCCAAAGTAGCTGTACTCTGTAATCTGGTATTCTCGAGAGTTGAGCATTACCGCTATAATCTGGACTGTAATATTCCTTTTGCTTAACCAAAGCAGGTAGATTCATTTCTTCAGAATATTCATTGTATAAACTTGTATTGAAATCTCCTTTTTTAGTTTCCACAGCAATAATTCCGCTATAGATTTTAGAACCATAACGATATGGCTGAATAATAACGCGGATATTATCAATATCACGCGCGTTGTAATTTATCAATTCAGAATTATCCTGAATCAACATTCCATCCATTAAAACTAGTGGATCTATGCTATTAAATTTTGCTATATTATTTGGATCGTACGCATTATTTACTAAAAACCGAATATTCATTTCTGAACCTCTTATTGCCGCGAGTGTTACCACTTCAATAAAAGTTTCTCTAACCGTTGGGAATCGCGTATAGTCGTCTAAAAAATAAACCGTTCCCAAGTGATTATAAAACGAAGGATTAATTTTATTCTTTAAGATACTATCCTTTTTTGTATCGTAATATGCGTTTTCAACTTGCATTTGCACACTGCGTTCTTCCAGCCACTCCTTCAATTGTGGCTCCAATTTTAGGTAGTATTGCGCGCCCTCCGTAATTTTTAAATCCTTATCGTCCAATACAACTTTGTGCGAATTTCTTGCTGCTTCGTCTCCATATAACTGCACAATACTTTTCTCGGCATCATAGGATTCATTTACAGAAAAGAAAAAGCGGCCTTGTGCATTTGTTTTAGCTGTTTTGAAAATAAAATCCTTTCCGGGGATGGTTAATGCCACTTCTTTATTGGCAGCAGGAACATTATCAGTTTTTGATACAACGACTCCGGAAATCAGTTGGCCACGGAGTTCGGGAACATAAAATACTTCAGAAGAAATAGCTTTATTAGCTTTTGAAACTTCATTTGAAATCTTAAGCGGATTTACCTTTCTTACTGAAATAATATAATATCCGTTCGCACTAATATCAGTACTTTCCAGATTTAAAGTCACTTTTTCGCGCAAGCCAAAAGATTGTTTAGTCAAATTAACTTTAAGTGTTTTTGAATCAACTTCATTTTCTGAAATATTGAAATCCTTTTCAACAGAAGCTTTTATAAAAATGGTATCCTTTGTAGCGTTAGCCACTTCGCTTTTCACGAAAGTATTTATAACATAAATATCCTTTTGCGCAAAAGCGTTCTGAGCGTTATTTTTTGAAAAATTAGTGTAACCAATCAGCTTGTAAATTCCTGTTTTTAGATTGGAAGGAATAAAGAAATCACCGTTCGCCGCTCCGTTTTCTATCTTCAATTTATGGCTAAAAACTACCGAATCGTTGGCGCTACGCAGTGAAACGTAGAGTAACTTACTGAGTTCGCTTTTTTTGTTTGCGGAATTTAAACTGTACGCTTTATACTGAAGTAATTCGCCAGCGAGCAATGTACTCGAGTTAATGGACAGTTGAACAATTTCCTGAGGAAAGACACTAGTATCAACTAAATTATCTTTCTTCAGAATTTGCGCATCTCCGGCTATTCCGAAAAAAATAAATACTATAAAAACTAAATTCTTTATCATAATTAATCTTCCCAAAAATCGGGTCTTATGTTTGATGAAAATGAGGTGCAAACACTGCATTCTGGCTGAACAACTCTATAGATGCGACGCGTATTTGCAGCGAGTACTTGGTAATCACTATATTTTATAAGTTGATAGAAAGCTTCGCGCTCGTTAGGATCATCATCCATTACGGTGGCATCATTATAGTCTAAAGTTAGCACTTCGCAATCCACAAAATAGGGTGGTTTCTCTAGCCCAACATCTTCGTAATTAAAATATATGCGTTTTGAAGTCATTGAAGAAGCCTCAAAGAATCCCAATACCTTTTGGCTTGCATCTTCTTCTGAAACCATATTGCCGGCTACATAGCCTGGCTGACCTTGCGACAGTAAACTTTCAACGCTACCAAGTTCCTTTATAATTTTATAAAACGTAAAAGCTTCAACACTCTGAACATATTGCTTTACCAAAATGCTATATCGTGTTTGAAATCTAGCATCAAGTTTTGAGAGATATCTAACAGGGAAACGAAACACTCTGTTTTCATTAAGCTCTGTTGTAGTTGTTTGGGTAATTCCTGTAGAAATTTCAGTAGTATAACAAATTTCTTCAGGTTCTCTTGGTGTTAATACAACATCGTAAGTGCCAACAGTATAATCGTAATTTATAATTTCAACAAAAAATGGCGACGGATACGGGGCAACAATTTTGTAAGTTTCTTCATATTCATATCTAAAATACTTAGCGTTGCCAGAAGGATCCTCGGTGTTTACTAAAACCTGCACACCGTCCTTGTCATCATCCGGATTGTTTATTCGCTCTGCATAAACATCATTCATTTCTATTGAAGGAGGCAAACTTACTTCAGTAGAAGTATAGCGCTTTCCGTCTCGCGTAATTATGCTTAAATGATAAGTTACATTTGGTTCTGCACGAAAAGAATTGTTTGAAATATAATAACCTTTTTCGCTATTCCAAGAAAAAGTGAAGTTATCGCCACTGCTAGTATTTACAACAACCGAAGCATTACTTTCAACAAGTATTTCAGGATTTTCTAAAGTTGACGTTTTGCTCAGTTTAACAATTTGTGGTTTCATTTCGTCGGTTATGGTGCTTTCTACAACCAAAACACTTTCAAAATCTACAGTCTCAATTACATAGGCTTCGGTACAACCTATTTGAGTAAGAAGTAGTACGAAAAGAACGGTAAATAAAATTTTTGTTTTCATCTTTTCTAAAACTTGAAGTTATATGTTATAGTAGGAACAGGAATTGAAAAAATTGAGGTTTTATAGGCCTTTATCTCTCCAGCATCATTCACGAAAAATACGGAATATGGATTGTTTCTTCCCAAAACGTTATACACAGATATATTAACAAAACTGTGTGCTAGCTTATTCAATTTGTGGTTTCCTTCAATGTTTACCCCTAAATCTAGACGGTAATAATCTGGAATTCTGAATTGATTCCGGTCGCTATAAAGCACTTGTTCCTCCCCCGCAAAAACATAACGCCCTATTGGATATGTAATAGGTCGCCCTGTTTGATAGGTAAAATTTCCTGAAAAGCTAAAACGCTTCGTAAGCTTGTAATTTGCAACTACTGAAAAATCGTGTGGCTTATCGTAGTTCGCGGGGAAAAATTCGCCATTATTTACGCGTTCCTGCATAATTTGGCTATCCAGTTTTACTTGCGATCGCGAATAACTGTAGCCTACATAACCATTAAATCTACCAGCATTTTTCTTAACCAAAAGTTCTAAACCGTAGGCTTTTCCTTCGCCTTGCAGTAGTTCAGTTTCAAGGTCGTCGTTCAAAATTAATTGCGCTCCAATTTTATAATCCAGCAAATCGGCCATTGTTTTGTAATAGCCTTCTAAGCTAAATTCCACATCCTTTCCTGGAAGATTTTTGAAGAATCCTAAGCTGTATTGATTCGCTCGTTGTGGCGCAATATTTAGGTCGGAAAGTTTCCAAATATCTGTTGGCGATTGCGTAGTATTTGTTGAAAGAAGATGCAAATATTGAATTGTTCTGTTAAACCCAGCTTTCACGGAAAAATCACTTCCCAACAAATAACGTGCTGCAAGCCTATATTCTGGGCCGCCGTAGGTTTCAATAACTTCGTTTTTGTCGTAATTTCTAACTTCTATTACCGAACTTTCATTTTTTGGAACACCTTCTTCGTAAACATTTTGAGTAGCTTCACCCAAGGCTGCATATAATGAATAGCGCAAACCAAAATCTAATAACAGTTTTTCACTTACTTCAAATAAATCGGCAAGATATACAGCAGATTCCAAACCTTTTTCACGATCCAGCGTTTTTGCTTCTACATCAGAATTTGTTCCGATAGGTACAATATCTCCAGGATTTATAGAATACAGCTTACTACTTACACCGTAACTTAACTTGTGTTTATTGCTAATTTTATAGTTTAAATTAAGCTTTGCTTGGTATTCGTTTAGTTCATAACCAAAATCAAAATCTTCGTTTGCATCTGCTTCATAATTGATTCCGTATTTGTATTGACTATTCACCAAAATAACTTCTGCCCTACTCTTTTCGCTGAAATTGTGTCCGTATTTCAATGAAATTAGGCGGTTGTTATAATCAAAAATAGAATCGGAAGTTATACTAAAACGGTCTTTACTATAATATACTGTTCCCTGAATGGTGTTATCGTTGTCTATATTGTGTTTGTATTTTACAATGCCGTCGTAAAAAGAAGCTTCACTGTTTTTTAGTTCTTCTTCGTCCAAACTTCTTAAAATATAATCTGAATATGTAGCTCTAAAACCAGCAATTAACGAGGCTTTTCCCTTTACAACGGGAACTTCTACAGCGAGATTTGCGGTTATTGGCCCAACAGAACCTTCACCTTTAAATTTTTCCATATCGCCAGATTTGGTTTCAATATCAAACACAGATGATAATCTACCTCCATATTCCGCAGGAATGCTGGCTTTATAAATTTCTAAACTGCCAGTGGTAAAAGGATTAACTGCTGAAAAGAAACCCAAAAAGTGCGACGGATTGTAAAGTACGGCATCGTCCAGTAAAATCAGGTTTTGATCTGCTCGTCCACCACGCACATTGAAACCACTCGAGCCTTCGCCGGTAGTTTTAATCCCAGGCATTGTGGTTGCAACTTTTAAAATATCGCGCTCGCCCAAAACCAGCGGAATGGTTTTAATAGCTTCAATATTAATATTGGTAACGCCAACAACTGCATCGCGCACATTGGCGTCTTTATTAGATTTTACAATCACTTCTTCGAGCGACTCGGTGTTTTCTCTCAGTTCTAAATTGAGCGTGCCATCGCCATATACAATTACGTCTTGGCGAATTCTTTCAAAACCCAAAAGATTCGTTTCCAGTTTATTTAAACCATACGGCAAACGAATGCTGAAACGCCCTTCGGAATCGGTTACTGAATATTTACTTCTATCTGTAGTTGAAATAGATAGATTTTGAAGCGGTTCGCCAGTTTTAGAATTTTTAAAAACACCCGAAAGTGTGTATGTTTTGTTAGCAGCATTTGGAGTTTGCTTGCCTATTGTCACCAATTTTCTAGTCTGCACGGTTCCCTGCCCAGCATATTCTTCTTGAAATATTGGCGCATTATTATTGTCTTCAATTACCTTTTCATCAGGTTTAGATTCGTTGAAAAAATCTGTTGGCAATTCAGTGTAAACGTAGGTGTTGTTTAAGAGAATTACATTTCCATCGTTTAAAACATAGTTGATATTTGTATTGCTGAAAAGACCATCCAATACTGTACGAAGCGACTCATTTTCGAAAGTGACTGTTACAAAATGTCCTTTTAGCCAAGATTCTTCAAAATAGAAAGTTTTATTTGTGAGTGTTTCTACTTTTAAAACGGCTTCTTTTAAAGGTGTATTTTTAAATGTTGCCGAAATATTTTCACCGTTCTGTGCGAAGGATACGGTAGTAGTCAATAAAAATATAACAATGGCAAAAATTCTATTTTGCATGGAGAAATTCGACATCAAATTATAACTGATTAGTTTCCTTTTTTGGCCCATCAAGATATTTCACAAGATTTGCCATAAAAACGTTGGGGTTAGCTTTGTAGAGCGTTTTGTAACTTTTATAAAACGTTCTTATTTCTTCTTCTTTCTGCGGAAGTATTTTCCGCATATCTCTTGGAGAGTTTATTATCGTGTACTTGTCGTTACTTTTCAGCACGTAGAAATTGTCTTCAGAAAACCTATATTGAATACCTGTATTTAACGCTTTGTCTTTCTTCCGTTTTGCGTGTTTTATATACAATTCAAGATCATTGCCAAGGAACGCTGCTTCAAAAAAACCATTTCCGGAAAGATTCAAGTTTGTGTCTGTAAGCCTAACAAAGTTGCGATTGTATATTGAAAAGGATTCAACAAATTCTGGAATTAAATTCACATTAAAAACGCTCAAATTATCGTTAGAGCTTGTTAAAAGTCTGTCTTCTAAAAGGTCGTATTTCAATAAAACATTTACATAATATTGTCCATTGTAGGTTACAGCTCCTTTGGTGTAATCAAAACCATTGAAATATCTAAAGGTTCCATCTGTGTTTAAAAACAGGTCTGTAAATTCTGTCCCATTATAAAGACCAGTATTATTTAGACCGACAATTTTATCGTAGGTTTCGTAAATTTTGCTTTCTGAAGTCGTTTGAGAAAACGCCTCCAAATTTGGTAATAAACAAATTATTAAGGCAATGCAGGTTTTTGTAAAATACATTTTTATTTTTTGCGAAGTTAAATGTAAGCAAAATTGATTCCTGCCAAAATAAATATGCTGTTAAAACAACTTCATTCCATCAATTTTTCTTTTTAAGGATATATCTTCGTTTAATACAATTTAAAATAATTTCACTTTTAATAAACCGAATGAAGGCTGCATCCTTAAAAGAAATTAAAACCGAGCTAACTCACCGTTCTACGCAGGAATTGCTGGAGCTTTGTCTTCGACTTTCAAAATTTAAGAAGGAAAATAAGGAATTACTCACCTATTTATTATTTGAATCTGCAGATGAAGAAGCATTTATTCAGAGTATAAAAGAGAAAGTAGATACAGATTTTGAAACCATAAATACCAAGACTTTTTTCTACATAAAAAAAAGTGTTCGGAAGATTTTACGGGAGCTTAAAAAATTTATTCGTTATTCGCAAAACAAAGAAACCGAAGTAGAACTTTTGCTCTATTTTTGTGAAAAGCTAAAAGATTTTAAACCATCCATAAAACGAAACGCGACGCTCACCAATTTATACAATAGACAAATTGATTATATTTCGAAAAAAGTGGAAACACTGCACGAAGATTTGCAATACGACTACAAATTAGAATTGGAAGAGTTATCGCAAAAATAATATGATGTTTGAGAGTAAAGCAAACCTTGAATCTTAAACTTTGAATATTGAATTAAATATATGACCACATTATACCACAACCCTCGTTGCAGCAAATCGCGCCAAGCGCTTCATCTTTTGGAGGAGAAAGGCGAAACTATTGAAATTATAAAATATCTTGAAAACCCACCTTCGCACCAAGAATTAAAGCAGGTTATAGAACTACTAGGTATAAAACCAATTGAGCTCGTTAGAACCAACGAAGCTGAATGGAAGGAAAACTACAATGGCAAAAATCTTACCGATGACGAGCTAATTGATGCAATGATTAAATACCCGAAACTTATAGAGCGCCCAATCGCAATAAATGGCACTCATGCCGTAGTTGGAAGACCGCCCGAAAAGGTGTTGAATATTTTATAATTTCAAGTTTTTTATTTAACAGAATTTTAGCAATTCTCAATTAAACCACCTCTATTTTCGCTGGTCAAAATTGCTAAAGATTACATGAAAATTAAACTGACCCTTCTGCTCGTGTTTGCCACCACTATCTTGATGGCGCAAAACCCTGAAAAAAAACAAGTTAACATTAAAGGATTAATTCTCGAAGATGGTACAAACTATCCTTTGGAGTACTCCACAGTTTCTTTCATTAATAAAGGAGGAAAGACTGTTACAGGCGGTATTACTAATGAGGAGGGAATGTACAGTATTGATGTGCCCGAAGGTGTTTACACTGTAAAATATGAATTTATTTCATATAAATCTAAAGAAGTTCCAAATCAGAATTTTACAAAAAACACCACATTACCTACTATAAAACTGGCCTTAGACGCTGCAAGTTTGGACGAAGTTGTAGTTCGTGCTGAAACTACCGAAGTGCAAGTTAGGCTAGACAAAAAAATATATAATATTGGTAAAGATCTTACTGCAGGAGGAGCCACGGTTAGTGATGCTCTTAACAACGTTCCATCTGTAACCGTTGATATTGATGGCGCCATTGCCCTGCGTGGAAATGAAAACGTTAAAATACTCATCAACGGAAAACCTTCCGCAATAGCCGGGTTTGGCTCTACCGATGCTCTTCGCCAACTTCCTGCCGAAGCCATTGAAAGAGTTGAAGTTATTACCTCTCCTTCCGCAAGATACGATGCCGAAGGAACTGCTGGAATTCTGAACATTATACTTAAAAAAGAAAAAACGTTAGGACTTAACGGCTCTATCAGTACCAGTATTGGCGTACCGTTAAATAGTAATGCATCTGGAAACATAAACTTGCGTACAGACAAATTCAACATTTTTAATACAACAAGTGTTTACTACCGTAATGGTCCAGGAAAGGCACTTTTCGATAATAATTATTTCTCTCGTACTTTCATAGATGACAATGGAGACTCAGTAACGGTAGATCCGCAATTCGATCAAGTTATTGAACGTAGAGATTATAGCAGACAAGGCGATGGATTCAATACAAATTTGGGGATTGAATATTTTTTAAACGATAAATCATCGATAACGGCAAGCGGTTTTTACCGTAAAGGTGGCGGCCATGACGTAACTACAAATAACACTTCTAATTACAATGATAATATTGTAGAAGAAAGAATTCTAAGAGTAGAGAATGAAGATGAAGAAGATTCTAACTATCAATTTTCATTAAACTACGTAAACAACTTTAATGATAAAGGCCATAAATTAACTGCCGATTTGCAATACGATCGCGGGAAAGATGACGAGACCGCATTGATTACAGAGCAAAGAACTTTCCCTGATGTTTTAGTGCTTTCTGCTGAAGAAATTATTGAAAAGCAAAACCAAACAGAATATTTAGCACAAGCAGATTATGTGCTTCCTATTGGTGAAAATGCTCAGTTTGAAGCCGGTTACCGCGGTAAATTTGAAGAATCTGAAACAGATTATAACTTATTTGAAGAAACTGGAACATCTGGAAATTTTGTAAGAAACGACAGCCTTTCAAATGTATTCACCTATAATGAAAACGTACACGCTTTTTATTCGCAGTACGGAAATAAATTTGGAAAATTTTCATTCCTGCTCGGTCTTCGCCTTGAAAACACGCAATTAAAAGGTAAAGTAGATGCCGAAAATGTTTCGGAAGACACTCCTTTAAATTTAAATTTCGATAAAAACTACACTGGCTTATTTCCAACGGTGAATCTTACTTTTGAATTACAAGAAAGCGAAAACATAACTTTAGGTTACAACAGACGAATCAACAGACCGCGTCACTGGTTTATAAACCCTTTCCCGTCACGTTCAAGTGAGGCAAACGTATTTCAGGGTAACCCAGGTTTGGATCCAGCATACGCAAGCGCTTTTGACTTGGGTTATTTAAAACGTTGGAAAAAACTCACCTTGACAACTTCTATTTACTACCAGCACGAAACCGATGCTTTTGAAAGAGTACAGGAAGAAACTGGCGATGTAACCAGCAACGGAATACCGATAATTCGTACACTACCTATCAACCTTTCTACAAACAAACGTTACGGTTTTGAATTAGGATTGCTTTACAACCCTACAAAATGGCTTAACTTAAACGGTAGTTTCAACTATTTCCAGTTTGAAACAGAAGGTTTTTACAATGGTGTAGACTATGGTGCCGAAAACACAAGCTATTTTGGGCGTTTCAGCAGCAAAGTGAAACTTCCTTGGAAAGTTGAATGGCAATCCAATGCTTTTTACAGAGGGCCTTCAAACAACTCCCAAACCGAAAGCGATCCTATCTTATCTGTAGATATGGCGATGAGTAAAGACATTATTAACGACAATGCTACCTTGGCTTTGAACGTAAGCGATTTGTTCAATACCAGAAAAAGAAACAGTCTTACCACTGCAAGTACGTTTACTAGTGAAAGCGAATTTCAATGGAGACAACGCCAAGTAACGCTAACATTTTCTTATAGATTCAATCAGAAAAAACAACGTCAACGTCCCGAAAGAGGCGGTAATATTGACGATGGTGGATTTGAGGGTTAGATTACCATTAATTGCAAATAAAAAAGGGAACCATATTGGTTCCCTTTTTTTGTAAAATATGTTTTGAAGAATTATTTCAATTCTTTATTTTTCTTTTCTTCACGTTTCACTTTCCAGTTTTCATAAAGCGATCCACCTATCCAATATGGTAAGATGCCCACCAAAAATATCATTAACCAAAAACCCATGGTAAGGATTGTAAGGAAAGCAAGAAAACCTAAGTATTGTTCAAATGTAAACATGATGTAGTTATTTTATATTGATGGCTCAAAGATAAAAGGATTTTTTGAGAAACGACAACAAAACTTTTCGATTTATTCACAACAAATAAACAGTCGTGCGGGTTGAACAACTTTTGGCTTTTCGCTACATTTGCATGCTACACCCAAGCTTTAGCGAAGGTGTATATTTCTAACTCAAAAACCTTTTGGCGAAGGAGTTCAATTAATTCATAATTAATACTTTCACAATGAAATTTAGAATAGAAAAAGACACTATGGGCGAGGTAAAAGTACCTGCCGATAAACTGTGGGGCGCACAAACGGAGCGTTCTTTTGAAAATTTTAAAATCGGTCCACGCGCTTCTATGCCTATGGAAATTATTTACGGCTTTGCATATTTAAAGAAAGCCGCAGCCTATACTAACTGTGAACTTGGCGTTCTTCCGGAAGAAAAGAGAGATTTAATTGCAAAGGTTTGCGATGAAATTTTAGAAGGAAAACACGACGATCAATTTCCGTTAGTAATTTGGCAGACTGGTAGTGGTACCCAAAGCAATATGAATGTAAATGAAGTTATTGCCAACCGTGCCCACCAAATTGCTGGAAAAACTATTGGCGAAGGCGATAAAACGCTACAACCAAATGATGATGTAAATAAATCGCAGTCTTCAAACGATACTTTCCCAACGGGAATGCATATTGCGGCTTATAAAAAATTAATTGAAACTACGCTTCCTGGTGTTCAACAACTTCAAAAAACACTTTCACAAAAAGCAGAAGATTTCAAAAGTGTCGTAAAAATTGGCCGCACCCATTTTATGGACGCCACTCCCCTAACCCTTGGTCAAGAATTTGGTGGATACGCCGCACAACTTGAGCACGGTATAAAAGCTGTAAAAAACACGCTTCCACATTTGGCTGAACTCGCTTTAGGCGGAACAGCTGTTGGAACTGGTTTAAACACTCCAAAAGGCTACGATGTATTGGTTGCTAAATACATTTCTCAATTTACTGATTTGCCTTTTGTAACTGCAAAAAATAAATTTGAAGCACTTGCAGCACACGATGCATTTGTAGAAAGTCACGGTGCTTTAAAGCAGTTGGCAGTCTCACTAAACAAAATTGCAAACGACGTGCGTATGCTTGCCAGCGGACCACGAAGTGGAATTGGCGAAATAAACATTCCCGCAAACGAACCTGGCTCTTCAATTATGCCTGGAAAAGTAAACCCTACACAATGTGAAGCATTAACTATGGTTTGTGCACAAGTTATCGGGAACGATATGGCAATTGCTGTGGGTGGAATGCAAGGGCAGTTTGAATTGAATGTTTTTAAACCAGTAATGGCTGCAAACTTTCTACAATCTGCGCAATTGATTGGTGATGCTTGTGTTTCATTTGATGTTCACTGTGCACAAGGTATCGAACCAAATCTTGAAGTAATTAAAAAACAATTAAATAACAGCTTAATGTTAGTAACTGCATTAAACCCAAAAATAGGTTATTACAAAGCTGCTGAAATTGCAAATACAGCGCACAAAAATGGAACTACGTTAAAAGAAGAAGCAGTAAATCTAGGCTATTTAACTGCCGAAGAATTTGACGAATGGGTTAAGCCAGAAGATATGGTTTAACAGTCGGTAGACGGTAGATTTTAAAAGCCCCGAAGTACGAATTATCAATCGTATTTCGGGGCTTTACTTTTATAAGCACTTTATAACTTTCTAGGCTTTCAACTTTTTCTTTTTCCCATAAAACTTCTTATACCTGAAATAGGACACAACACTCAAAATCACTCCAAATAGTGTAATCCACCAAACAAATGTTGGTGTTGCAGGTGCATCGCCACTTGCATAACTATGTAGACCGCTTAGGTAGAAATTCACTCCAAAGTATGTCATCATAATTGAAGCATAAGCAAACATCGCCAAAACGTTGAATATCCAACGTCCGCGAAGTCCAGGTACCAATCTGGCGTGGATTACAAAGGCGTAAATCATAATACTAATTAATGCCCAAGTTTCTTTTGGATCCCAACCCCAATAGCGTCCCCAACTCTCGTTAGCCCATTGTCCACCCAAAAAGTTTCCGATGGTAAGCAATACCAAACCAACTGTCAGCGCCATTTCTGTAATAACGGTAAGCTCGCTAATATTGATTTCCATCTTTTTATAATTTCCTTTTGTGGTGAAAATCATCAGAAATAGTGAAACTGCAGCCAAAATTAATCCCAAGGTAAAGGGGCCGTAACTCATTACAATCACTGCGACGTGTATCATTAACCAATAACTATCTAATACGGGTTGTAATGTTGCAATAGATGGATCTAACCAGTTTTCGTGCGCAACCCATAAAATTATTGCGCCGGCAAATGCGGTAGCTGCCACGGTTAAATCACTTTTTCTTCCAAAAGACAATCCAAAGAATATGGTTGCCCAAGCTACATAAATTACAGATTCATAAGCATCACTCCATGGTGCGTGACCACTAACGTACCAGCGTAGCGCCAATCCAAGAGTCATTGCCGTAAAGAAAATCCACATTAAAATTTTGGAACCTTTAATAAGTGTACGAAGTATTTTTCGATCCTCAAAAAGTTGAGCAACGATAAACGCCAACATCAATATTCCGAATACTGCATAATATTTATAAAGTCTATTAAAGATGTCTGCTTGGTTGTAAATGGTTTCCGCACGAAGCTTGTTTTCTGAAGGCATAACTTCAGCACCGTATTTTTTCTGAAAATTAGTAATGCTTTCTAAAAATTCATCAGACTGCGTATAATCGCCCGTTTCTCTTGCTTTTTTCAAACTGTCGAAATATAACGGAAGAATATTTTTAGCGTATAATGAATCCATTCCTTTCAGGTTGGCATCACCTAATTCTGGATACGAAACCCACTTGTTGCCTTCATCTTCTGGAATCGGGAAAATCTTCAAAATACTTCCGCTTAAAGCCGCATTTAGCAATGAAAAATTTTCGTGAGCTCTTATAAAATCCTTTTGAAATTGATTGGGCGTGGTTGTGCGTGTTGCAGCCGCCAAATAGGGTTCTAATTTATAATTTCCTTTTTCATCGAAAAGATCCAGCAGCGCAATATCTTGTTGACCGTCGGGTACTCCAGCAACCTGACGAATACTGTCATTGCCTCGTTTAAGAGCAATTAGCGGTACTTCAACCCAAAGTCGTGGAAACTCAGTCATCGAAATAAATACTTGGTTTGCATCCAAACCTTGGTACGTTTGGCTTCTACTAATTTTACGTAAAAGTTCGCTGGCAAATGTATTTACAGGCTTCATCCGCCCGTTATCTTGTATAATTAAATGCCCAAATTTGGCTGCGTGCTCTTTACTAACCGCATTTGTTTTTATTAAAGAATCAATTTGTTGCTTTGGAACAACTGTGTGGGTTGAAGGCGCGTGCTGTTGTGCAATTCCTGAAAGCGAAAAGAGCATTACCAAAATGGTTATCATACTTTTCTTTTTTCGCTTTATTTTTTCCAATATTTCTTCTAATTTTCCAAATCGGCTATGTTTGCTAAAGAGAATAGCCATCAAACCAAAATACAGTAAGAAATAACCGATATACGTAATCCAAGTACCCCACCAATCGTGATTTACAGACAGAATTGTTCCACCTTCGTCAGGATCAAAACCCGACTGAAAAAAGCGGTAACCTTGGTGATCAAGCACATTGTTCATGAATATATCGGTATCGAAATGCGTTTTATCATCATTGATGACCGTAACCTTACTTTTGAAAGAAGAATATCCTTTTTCAGTTCCCGGATATTTGTCGGCAATAAAATCGTTCAAAGTAATACTAAATGGAAGTTCCATACTTTCTGAGCCATAGCTAGTATAAACTTTTAAGCCTGCAATTTCAGTTTCAACAGGATTTGGTGCGGTTCCTCTTCCGCCGAGCATAGAAATAGTTTTTGTTTCATTGCCTACAGTCACTTCAACAATAAGAGCATCTTGATTACTGGGTTGATCTGCTGTAGCTTTTACAATTCCAAACTCACCTTTAGTAATTGGGTCTGGAGCAACAAATGAAATTCCAGCCATTCTATATAGCGATCGTAAGTTGAAGGGTTGCACGCTATCTGCGACAACTCCGCCCTGCATTTGGTCTGCCATTCGCATATAATCTCCTTCAAAAGGACTGGAAATAGTATAATTGCCTTCTTCCGAATAATTAATATTTATCGCACCTTCAGTAGGCTTATTAATAGCGAATAAAATATTGTGAATACTTGAAACCTCCCCTACTTTCAACCAATGATCGTGACGTTCACCTTCGCCAGATTCTACAATTTTAAGATATTCCTCGCCGGTTTCATTTGGTGTTAAACCTTCAGTAGCACCGTTTATAAATTCTTTGTATTTAATAATTACAGGCTTATCATTATAATCTGTTTCTAAGGTGAAACTGTTATCCAACTTTTCAGAAAGTCTAAGTTTTTTAGGCTTTACTTTTCTTCGTTGGGCAACGCCGTCAATCATGTAATCGCCATCAATAAAAACATCTAGATATGTTTGATCGGAAAGGATTGTATTTTCCGTTTGGCCTTCCCGAATATGCATAACGCCCTCAAAACCAATATAACGGGTTACGAAAGCTCCAAAAATTACTAAGATGAAGGCTAAATGCAGCGTTAAAGAAGCCCACATTTTACGTTTGTGAAGATTGTATCTAAAAACGTTACCAGCAAAGTTAATTACGAACATCGCCATTATGGCCTCAAACCACCAAGCATTGTAAATTAGCTCTCTAGTATAAGCGGTTGGCGGACTCTGCGCATCGGCATCCATAAAGGTTCCGGCAGCCATTGCAGCAGCGTAAATAAGGAATAAAACAGCAGTGAGTCTAGTGGAGAAAAGAACGGAGGCAATCTTTTTTTGCATTACAAGGTATTTTGGCGCAAAAATAATCAATTACGCCCATTTAGACTACTGAAATCTGTTAACTATTATCGCTTTTATGCCTCTTGATTTCTGGCGTTGAAAATGTTCAAATGAATAAAGGTTCCCATGCTGCGAGCGCGATTTATTGCAATCTGCGCCGTTTCGCCTTCAAAAAGTTCGTTTATAGTTTCTATCCACAGGTTTATCCACGTTCCAAAGTGAAGTTCGTTGATTGTATGGTCCATTTTTTTGTCTACTTCAACGTGAGTATGCATTGGGTTTCCGAAATATTTTCGTTTAAAGAATAGATTGGTTTCCCAAAAATCTGTGAGTAGTTCTAGATGGGTTTCCCAATCGGTAATAATTTTGTTAAAAATAGGCCCGAGAAGTTCGTCTTTCCTAACTTTTTGATAGAACGTATTAACTAGCAAAGACACATCTTCTCGAGATTCAATTTTCTTTTTAATCATAGTTATAGCAAGGTTATTAATATCAATAACAAGTTAGCCACTAAACTAACGACTAACAACCTAAAAGTGAATTTTATATTTATTCCTGCCAGCAATGCCGCATTGTAGACCATACATAAAGCTACACAAATGGTAAGCTCTATGCCAGAAATTAGACTTGTTCCCTGTGCTAAAACAGTCATAGCGGCAATAGAACCAATACAACTGTTTAAAATAATAGTTAATGGAATGTACATATAATAATCGCGCTCAAATTCGTTCTGCAAAGTTTTTATAGAAAGTGTTCTCATAATATATATAGCGTTTAATTTTTTTAAAATGTAAATTTACGGTACTAAACAGGCCTTATTTTATGAGGCAAATCATAACGCCATGATTCCCGAAAATTTATTGTTGAATTACAACGCAGCACTTATAAACATTAATGTTTCCGAAATTATTCTGCATGAAAATAAACGGGCAGATTTTTATTATCAAATAAAAACTGGAGAGGTAAAAATGTTCAACATTAGTGAACAGGGAAAAGAATTTATTCAAGGATTTTTTTACGATGGAGAGAGCTTTGGCGAGCCACCTTTGTTTGGCGATTTTAAATATCCCGCTTCTGCAGCCGCTGTAAAGCCCACAGAACTTTATAAACTGAGCAAAACCAAGTTATTCGAACTGCTTACTAAAAATCCCGAAGTGAGTTTAAAATTCACAAAATCCATGGCAAAACGGCTTTATTACAAAGCCACTATTTTAAAGGAAATCTCCGTTCATCCACCAGAACATCGCATCTTGGCCTTGATAGATTTTTTAAAAAGAAAGTATGGTTCCGAAGAACTTTTTCAAGTAGAATTAACGCGTCAGCAAATTGCAGATTTAACGGGACTACGCGTAGAAACTGTAATCCGCGCTATAAAACAACTAGAGCAAGACGGCGAAATAAAACTTATAAAACACAAAGTATTCCGTTGAAAAATCATAAAAAATTTTAGAGAATAGACTAAATATTAAAGACGAAAATTTTTGTAAAATTAGATTTGTCTTTTCTCCATTATCATTATTCTTTATTCTAAAATGGCTAACTTCGTGCTATGATAAAAGTGGTTTTTTTAGGCTTCGGAAATGTAAATAGTCATTTGCTAAATGCATTGCAGAAAAGCGCCGATGTTTATGTAAAACAGGTTTTTAATCGGAATTATATTAAAATGATTTCGCCTTTTGAAAGTATTCCATTCACAGATAGTATTTCTAAAATTGTGGATGCCGACCTATATATTATAGGAATTCCCGACGATGCAATTGGCCCTTTTTCAGATACCCTGCCATTTCAAAATAAATTAGTCGTGCACACTTCTGGTGGTGCGGCAATGGAGGTGCTTTCCGCGAAAAACCGCCGTGGAATTTTTTATCCGTTGCAGACATTTTCAAAACAGCGCGAAGTAGATTTTGCAAATATTCCTATTTGTATAGAAGCAGAAAATCCAAACGATTTAGAATTATTGCGCCGTTTAGGTGAAACTATTTCGAAAAATGTAGTTGAAATACCTTCGGAAAAAAGAACGAAGCTCCATCTGGCAGCGGTTTTCGTAAATAATTTTACGAATTATTTATACCAAGCTGGAAGCGAAATTTTAAAAGAAGACGATTTGCCTTTCGATTTGCTAAAACCACTTATTTTAGAAACCGCTTCAAAAATTGAAACCCTTTCACCCGAAGAAGCGCAAACGGGCCCCGCAAAAAGAAACGATAAAAAAACCATTGAAAAACATTTAAATTTGTTGGAGAATAGTGACTTTAAAGAGTTCTATGAATTATTTACAAAGGCATTGAAAAAAGCATAAAAACGCAAGCATGAGTTATAAAGAATATTTAAAACACATTACAACCTTCATTTTTGACATAGACGGCGTATTAACCGACGGCTCTATACAGGTAAATACCCAAGGTGAAATGTTCCGAACAATGAATATAAAAGATGGCTACGGACTTAAAACCGCTGTGGAACAGGGTTATCACGTTTGTGTTATTTCTGGCGGAACAAATGAAGGAGTGCGCGTTCGACTTCAAAATTTAGGCATTAAAGACATATTTTTAGGAGCGCATCATAAAACTAAGATTTTAGAAGATTATTTAAAAACCCATAGTATAAAGCGCGAAAACACACTGTACATGGGCGATGACTTGCCCGATTTTGAAATTATGCAGGAAGTTGGCCTTCCTACTTGTCCGCAGGATGCAGTGCAAGAAATTAAGGCAATTTCTAAATACGTTTCGCACAAAAAAGGCGGAAAAGGTTGCGTTCGCGATGTGATTGAACAAGTTTTAAAAGTTCAGGGAAAGTGGATGGTTAGCGATGGTGTTAGTGCAAAATATGATTAACCGAGAAAACCAAATCGAAATCGAAACTCAAATCGAAATTTGAATATTTAATTGTGAATTAAAACCTTGAATTACCTAAACCTCATTCGCTATCAAAATCTGCTATTTATAGCTTTGGTGCAGATTTTCATAAAATATAGTCTCTTCCAACCTTTTGGTATTGATACTGTTTTAAGCTCTTTCAACTTTGCATTACTTGTTATTGCAACGGTTTGTATAGCTGCGGCGGGGAATATTATCAACGATATTTACGATGTGGAAATTGATAGAATTAACAAGCCGGATAAAGTATTAATTGGTAAAAAGATTTCTGAAAAAAACGCCAATCGGCTTTTTATAATCTTAAATATTATTGGAGTTGCAATAGGTTTTTACCTTGCAAATAGTATTCAAAAACCTGGCTTTGCAGCGTTATTTGTTGCAATTTCTGCGATGCTTTATTTATACGCTTCCTACTTAAAAGCTATGCTGATTGTAGGCAATTTGTTGGTTTCAATTTTGGTGGCGATGAGCTTAATAATAGTTGCACTTTTCGATTTGCTTCCCGCAATTACTGCTCAAAATCTGGATGCACAATCGGCAGTTTTCAAAATTGTTTTGCATTATGCATTATTCGCCTTTTGTATTAATTTAATTCGTGAAATAGTAAAAGACCTGCAAGATATTAACGGCGATAAAAAAGGCGGAATGAACACCTTGGCTATCGCTTTAGGACGAAAAAGAACGATTACAATTGTGTTTGTTTTGGGGGTTTTTATGGTGTTAGGAGTAGTGTATTATATGTATGAGCATTTATACAACGTACAATTTATTCTACTCTATTTTCTTTTTGCTTTGGTTGCTCCACTACTCTATTTTTGCGTAAAAGCTTGGGATGCCGAAACGCCAAAACAATATGCTTTCCTTTCTAAACTTTTAAAAATTATTATGTTTTTAGGAATATGCTCCATTCCGTTATTTCAATTTGTAAATTTGAATTAAAAGGAATTAAATTAACCGTGAGAATTAGTTCACGGAAAATTATTTCACAAAGCTTCACAAAGAACCACAGAGATTCACAAAGAATTATGTGGAACACTGAATATTAAACCTTGAATTAATATATGCTCGGAAAAAAATTAAAAAACTACAATATTATCCTTGCTTCGGGTTCCCCGAGAAGACAAGCATTTTTCAAAGAATTAGATTTGGATTACACTATTCAGGTAAAAGAAGTTGAAGAAAAGTATCCGTTAGATTTAAAACGTTCAGAAATTACAGATTTTCTTTCGAAACTTAAAGCCTCTGTTTTTGTTGATTTAAAAGAAAACGATGTGCTAATTACAAGCGATACAATTGTTTGGAAAGACGATTTACCTCTCGAAAAACCACAAAACGCTGAAGAAGCTAAACAAATGCTTCAAAGTTTAAGCGGACAAATGCACGAGGTTATAACATCGGTATGTTTTACTTCAAAAAAGTTTCAAAAAACCGTGCATGATATTACAACCGTGTGGTTTAAAACGCTTACTGATGAAGAAATTGATTACTACGTAAAAACTTACAAACCTTTTGATAAAGCTGGTGGTTACGGTATTCAGGAATGGATTGGCTACATTAGTATCGAAAAAATTGAGGGCTGTTATTTTAATGTTATGGGTTTACCAACGCGACTTGTTTACAAAACGTTAACCGAGATAGCTAATGGTTGAAATTATGTTATTTTTGAAATAAATTCTCCGAAATGAAATTTTTCAAACTTTATTTTCTACCCGTTTTTTTAATCGTATTAATTGGATGTAATTCTTCCGAAGAAAAGAGGGCGAATGGGCAGATTCCGCCTAAAAAAGAGAAATCTAAAATTGCATCTCCGAGAGAAGTTTCAAAAGAATTTAAAGATTATTGGTACAGCGGCACTGCCGAAATAACTTCGTATAGTTTAATGCAGGAACGCTACGGCGAAATTCGCGAAGGAACTGCTGTTAACATCTTTGTAGCTGAAGATTTTCTGCCTGATGCTCAGGTAAAAGCGAATAATGTTTCGGAACAAAATATCTCCGTTTTGAAACTGAACCAAATGAAAAATTTTAATACTGGCATTTATCCGTATTCAATAATGACCAGCACTTTCAGCCCAATTTCTGAAAAGGAGCATCCGCTAAAAGTTACCAATAGCGTGCAAGAATGGTGCGGACAAGTATATATGCAGCTTAATAATCGAGCGGATTTTGAAATAGAAAGTCACTCCTACTTTCAAGGTGAAGCAGATCAAAAACTATCATTGCCCAAAACATTTTTGGAAAATGAGCTTTGGAATCTTATTCGCATTAATCCCGAAGAGTTACCCACTGGCGATATTATGATTATCCCATCTTTTGAATATTTACGTTCTCGGCACAAAGAAGTACGACAACACAACGCTTTTGCAAGTTTAAAACAAGGCGATTCCATTACTATCTATACTTTAAACTATCCCGATTTGCAACGGCAGTTAATGCTGTTTTTCAATAGTTCATTTCCGTATGAAATTGAAAAGTGGGAAGAAGTAAACGCCGCCAATCAAAACGATACGCTGCGTTTGAAAACAACTGCAACAAAATTGAAAAGAATGAAAACCGATTATTGGACCAAAAACCGTAATGAGCACCTTGGGTTACGCGATTCGCTTAAATTGAAATAAATATGAAAATACAAGATTATACGCTACAACTTATAGAATCTGCTGTACTGGTTTTGGCATTACTTCTTTTACGCATTATTCTTAAAAAAACAGTGCGCAATTATGCAAAAAAAATAGAACGGCTTGAGCACCGTACTGGATTAATAATGAAGCATTTAGACTTTGCAATTTTCTTCCTAATTATTCTAGGCTTAGTATTAATTTGGGGAGTAGATTTTAGAAATTTAGGACTCGTTATGTCTTCTGTTTTTGCGGTAATTGGCATCGCTTTTTTTGCCCAATGGTCTATCCTTAGTAATATTACGAGCGGTGTAATTATGTTTTTCACCTTTCCCTACAAAATAGGCGATTATATAAGAATTCACGATAAAGAAATGCCTTGTGAAGGAATAATTGAAGACATTAAAACTTTTCATATTATACTACATACAACTACCAATGAAATTGTTACTTACCCCAACAGCATGATGTTACAAAAAGGAGTTAGTATTATAAGAGTTGAGGAATTTTATGAGCTTCAACACCAACAAGAACTCGATAAAAATAAGGAAAAACTTCCGCACGATTAGATTTCACAAATAAGTATCTTTGAGGAATTTCGAATAATTTAGTACATCAGCTTTATGCAAAAACATTTTTTCTTTCGCCTTCTATTTTTATTTTTCACAATAATTACTGCCGCACAAGCACCCAAAAAACCCACTGCTTCCGAAATATATCACGACCTTCAAAAACTAAATTTTGTGGGTTCTGCACTATTTATCGCCGCGCACCCAGATGATGAAAACACAAGGCTAATCTCGTATTTGGTAAACGATGTGCACGCAAATACCGCTTACCTTTCTATAACCCGTGGCGACGGTGGTCAAAATTTAATTGGCCCTGAACTCCGCGAACTTTTGGGCGTTATTCGCACCGAGGAGCTTTTGGCAGCACGGAGAACCGATGGTGGGCAACAGTTTTTTACACGCGCCAACGATTTTGGTTACAGCAAGAATCCAGACGAAACTTTTGAATTCTGGACCAAAGATGATGTGCTGAGCGATGTGGTTATGACAATCAGAAAATTTAAACCAGACATTATTGTAAATCGATTTGACCATCGTAGTCCCGGTAGTACTCACGGTCATCACACGGCTTCGGCTATGTTGAGTGTAGAAGCTTTTGACGCTGTTACTAATGCTTCAAAATTTCCAAAATCGGCTCAAGAATATGGTGTTTGGAAACCGCAACGTTTGTTTTTTAATACTTCGTGGTGGTTTTATGGTAGCCAAGAAAAATTTGATAATGCAGATAAAACCAATCTTGTTTCCGTAGAAACCGGAAGCTACTTTCCTGCTCTCGGACTTTCAAATGGCGAAATAGCTTCACTTAGCAGAAGTATGCACAAATCGCAAGGTTTTGGAAGCACAGGTTCTCGTGGAACTGAAACCGAATATTTAGAATTGTTGAAAGGAAGTAAACCATCAGAAAACAATCTTTTTGATGGTATAAATACTAAATGGTCCCGACTTGATGGCGGAAAAGAAATAGGAGCGATTTTGAATCCGTTGGAAGATACTTTCAGCTTTAAAAATCCTTCAGAATTATTGCCGAAGCTTTTAAAAGCGTATCCGCTCATTTCAAATTTGAAAGATTCGCATTGGCGAAATATTAAGCTTAAACAATTAAAGCAACTCATTTTAGATTGTGGCGGTATCTTTATTGAAGCGGCTTCCGAAGAAAATTCGATAAATCCGAATGAAAACTTCAAAGTAAATATTGAAGCTATTAATCGGGGCACGGCAGCTGTTACATTAAAAGCAGTGAAGAGTAACGATGGCAAAATGTTATGGAATGAATCGGAAATACTTTCGTATAACGCTAAGAAAAATATTGCAATCACCGTAAATTCCGTAGAGCAAAACCCGCCCTATTCTTCGCCTTTTTATTTGAATGAAAAAGGCACCGTTGGAATGTATGCCGCGCCCGAAGCATTAATTGGGCTTCCTGCTACTCCGCCTTTAGAACTGTTAGTTTTTGAGCTGCAATTTGGAAGTACTTCAATTCCTTTCACAAAAAATATCATTTATAAATTTAACGATCCCGTAAAAGGTGAAGTTTACCGCCCGTTAGAAGTATTGCCAGAAGTAACCGCTTCCATTCCTGAAAAAGTTTTAATTTTTGCTAGTGATGACGCCGAAAATGTTTCGGTAATTGTGCGTGCAGGAAAAGACAATATTTCTGGAAATGTAAGTATTAAGCATCCCGACGGCTGGAAAGTGGAACCCGCTCAGCAAGCGTTTCAACTTAAAAGAAATGGCGAAACCAAAACCTTCATTTTTAGTGTAACGCCTCCAAAGGATCAAAGCGAAGGCTATTTAAAAACTTTGGTTAGCGCCGAAGGAAAATCTTTTGATAGAGAATTGGTTACTATCGATTACGAACATATTCCGTATCAGAGTGTTTTGTTGCCTTCAGAAGCTAAGGTTGCGAAAATATCTATTCAGAAAAAAGGGCAGCATATTGGTTATATAAATGGTGCCGGAGATGCAATTCCCGAAAGTTTAAAGCAAATTGGGTATTCAGTTTCAACCATTGATCCAGCAACTATTTCAGAAGAAAATTTAAAGAATTACGATGCGATTGTAGTTGGAATTAGAGCTTACAATACTGTTGACGAACTCGCATTTGTACAGCCAATTTTAAATAAATACGTTGAAAAAGGTGGAACCATGATTGTGCAATACAATACCAGCCGGGGTTTGATTACCGAAAATATTGCGCCTTACAATTTAAAACTTTCGCGTGATCGTGTAACAGACGAATTTTCGGAAGTAAAAATCCTTGCACCAGAAAATCCATTACTAAATACACCAAATAAAATTACCCAAAAAGACTTTGAGGGCTGGGTACAGGAACGCGGTTTGTATTTTCCTGATGAATGGGCTAATGAGTTCACTCCTATTTTAGGAATGCACGATAAAGGCGAAACTGAAACAAAAGGCTCATTACTTGTGGCCAAATACGGAAAAGGGCACTATATTTATACAGGATTGAGCTTTTTCCGCGAACTTCCTGCCGGTGTTCCCGGCGCTTATAGGTTGTTTGCGAATATGCTTTCAATTGGAAAATAATTCTCGAAATCGTGACTGAAGAAAAACAAAAATTCGTTTGGAAATGGAGCTATACTTTTGTGCTCCTGTTCAATGCTTTCTATATCTATCTGTTTTATTTATTAATGCAAAACTACGCCTAAATGCAGCAGATTGATTGGATTGTTTTAATTGGAACGCTACTTTTTATTGTGCTTTATGGCACTTGGAAATCGCGTCAACAAAAAGATGTTGGTGATTATTTAAAAGGTGGGAACACTGCCCACTGGTGGACAATTGGAGTTAGCGTTATGGCAACCCAAGCCAGTGCAATTACGTTTTTATCAACCCCAGGACAGGCTTTTCACGACGGGATGGGCTTTGTGCAATTTTACTTTGGATTGCCAATTGCAATGGTAATAATCTGTTTAGTTTTTATTCCTATCTATCACAAACTAAATGTTTATACCGCCTACGAATATCTTGAAAGTCGTTTCGATAAAAAAACGCGAACATTAACTGCAATCTTGTTTTTAATACAGCGTGGATTAGCCTGTGGTATTACCATCTTCGCCCCTTCTATTATTCTTTCTGCAGTATTGGGATGGAATTTAATTTATTTGAATATTATCATCGGGGTACTAGTAATTATTTACACCGTAAGTGGCGGTACAAAAGCTGTAAGCGTTACCCAAAAGCAACAAATGGCGGTTATTTTCTTCGGAATGTTGGTTGCCTTTCTTTTAATTCTGAACTATTTACCACTCGATATTACTTTCACCAAAGCGCTCGAAATTGCTGGCGCTAACGGCAAAATGGATATACTCGATTTTTCATTCGATTTTGATAACCGTTACACTTTTTGGAGCGGAATAATCGGTGGAACTTTTTTAGCACTCTCCTACTTCGGAACAGATCAAAGTCAGGTGCAACGTTATCTTTCTGGAAGAACTGTGAAACAGAGCCAAATGGGTTTAATTATGAACGGGTTGCTAAAAGTACCAATGCAGTTTTTTATATTGTTGGTGGGTATTATGGTTTTTGTTTTTTACCAATTCAATAGCTCACCTTTGCATTTTAACCCTGCTGCCGTAAAAGATGTTAAGAAATCTGAATACGCTGGCGAATACAAAGCCTTGGAAGTGAAAAAAGAGGCTATAGACCAACAATTGGCCGCATCTCAAATAAGCTATTCAAAAGCACAAACTGCGTTAGAAAAACAAAACTACGCTAAAGAAATAAAGTCTCTCAACAATGAAGAAAATAAGCTGAGAGAACAATCTGTAAAAGTTATAAAAAAGGCAAATCCAAACGCAGAAACCAACGATAAGGATTACGTTTTTATTCATTTTATACTTACCAATTTACCACGTGGTTTAATAGGATTATTGTTGGCTGTAATTTTAAGTGCTGCAATGTCCTCGACTGCTTCAGAGCTGAATGCTTTGGGAAGCACGACTACTATTGACCTTTACAAAAGGAACGTGCCAGGAAAGAGAGAAAAACATTACGTTGCAGCTTCCCGTGGATTTACGCTATTATGGGGGATTATTGCAATTGTTGTGGCGTGTTCGGCACATTTGTTCGATAATCTTATTCAGTTAGTGAACATTATCGGGTCCATATTCTACGGAAATGTTTTGGGTATTTTTCTGCTTGCATTTTTTATAAAATATGTGCGTAGTAAAGCTGTATTTATTGCGGCTTTAATAACACAATTTATAATAATTTATGTCTGGTATATAGACCTAATGCCTTATTTGTGGCTAAATGTAGTGGGCTGTGCATTGGTAATGGGAATTGCCGTAATACTTCAAATTACGTTGCCGAGGAATAATAATCCCGAAATAAAAATAGCAGAAGAAGCTTAACATTTTTTGCTACCATAAGCTTAGATTCATCATAAAACACAATTTCGTTAGAATTCAAGTTTGAGCATTACGTAAGTAATCGCCTTTCACCTAAAATATATTTGAATTAAAATAAAAGTCACACCCCTGTTTTTTGCTGATATAACTAGCTAAAATTAATTTTACCGCAATATTATATAAAAGTCACACCTTTAGAAACACAAATAATAGAACCAGAAAATAATTAAAGTTTGTTATTTGTTTTCAAAGACAAAAATTGAAATGATAGCATCAGACAAGTTGGTTACCTATATGTGGATTTTATTAGCAGTTTATGCTGCAGTGATTCTATTTTTCGTTGTACGCGGCGCTCGAAAAAATACGAGCATAAAAGATTATGCAGTTGGTAATATTGGCTTCCCTTCTTGGGTTGTTGGCTTGTCTTTGGCAGCTTCAATGACGAGTGCTGCTACCTTTATTATTAATCCGGGATTTATTGCACTCTACGGAATTTCTGGTGTTATTTCATTTGCGGTTGTACTACCTATTGCTGCATTTATTTCGTTAATTGTTTTTACAAAAGGCTTTGTTAAACAGGGTAATGCGGTTAAAGCAACCACAATGGCCCAATGGATTGGCACGCGCTACCACAGTAAAAGTTATGCGTTCTTTTTTGCGATTATTGCACTTTTGCTCATTACTTTCATAGTATTAATTAATGTTGGGCTTACACAAGTTATTTCTAAATCGCTTAACGCAGATCCCTTTTATGTACTTATGGGAATTACTGTTTTTGTATTTGGGTATATGATGTTTGGAGGCGCGAATTCAATGGTTTATACCAATACTATACAAGCTATAATCATGTTTATTGTTGCTATTATTTTAATTGGCTCTGGGTATGAATATTTTGCGGATGGTATTACTGGTTTTTTGGATAAGCTAACTGCAATTGACCCAAATTTGACTAAACCCACAAATCCATCCAGTTTTTTGTTTCGAGATTACTTCGAAATAATAGCTACACAAATCGTTATTGGAGTTGCAATTGTTTGCCAGCCACATATTATTACAAAATCACTTTTATTGAAAGATTCGAGTAAAATAAACACTTACCTATTTAGTGGTATTTCTTTTATGGTTGTTTTCTTTTTAGTGGTAATTGTTGGTTTGTATGCACGAATAAGTTTTCCAGATTTTATGGTTAATGGAGAAAAATTAAGAATGGATGAAATTATACCAACATACGTGGTTACTAAGTTTTCTGTGGGCGTTGGTTTAGTTATAGTTGTTGGTTTAATATCCGCAGGACTTTCAACGTTAGAAAGTCTAATTCAATCTTTATCTATTACTATTACTTCAGATATAATAAACCCATTATTTAAAGATAAATTTACTGAAAACACTATATCTATTAATAAAGTGGTTATCATTGTTCTTGGAATTGTAAGCTTTTTATTGAGTTGGGAACAAATTCAAAATCCAGATATTAGCGTAGCAATTTTCGCTCAGAATGGTGTCTATGCCTACTTTGCAGCCGCATTTGTTCCTGTACTTTTCGGGACATTTTTAAAGAATGTTTCTACAAGATCAGTGTTTATTGCTAGTATTACCGCAATTGTAGTACATTTTGGTATTTACTATGGAAGACTAACTCCTTATATGCAAGAACCTGTAAATAACCCTGGAGTTTCAGCAGCAATCGGTATTGTAACATCTGTTCTCGTTGGTTATATATTATATAAAATAGATTCAAAAAAAGTAGCACTTGGACACACTAGATTGGACAGCTAAATGGGCAGATTATACGCCCGATAAAATTGCAATAACATCGTATGACGCTAATGAAAGTTACACCTATAGCGACTTAAACACCTATGCCAATCGATTGGCACAAAAGTTTCAAGAACTTCAACTAGAAGAAGGAGATAGAATTGCAGTTTTAGCAGAGCACAGTTTAGAGTTTATCGTAATTTTTGTGGCTTGCCAACGCATGGGAATTATTATTGTTCCCTTAAATTACCGATTGTCTGTAAATGAAATTTCTAAACTCATTTTAGATTGCACGCCAAGTTTACTTGTTTACAGTAAAAATAATCAGGAAAAAGTGGGGCAATTGCAAACTAAAAATTTGACCCCAATTGCATTTAGTGCACTAAAACACCATTATAAAAATAGCAATGAGATTGCTATAAAAGAACACCAAATTAAGGCGGAAAACCCTTTATTTATTTTCTACACATCCGGAACAACCGGTAATCCTAAAGGTGTTATTTATACAAATAAAATGTTGTTTTGGAACAGCTTGAATACTTCCATGCAATTAGGAATTACTTTCAGAGATTCAACTATAAATACGCTCCCGCCCTATCATACTTCTGGTTGGAATGTTTTTGTTACACCGCTACTGCATAAAGGCGCTCAAATTGGTTTGTTAGAAAAATTTGATGCTGAAAAAATACTCTGTTTATTAGATCTAAACAGAACCACATTATTTATGGCGCTACCAACAATGTTGTTAATGATGCAGAAAACACCTGTTTTTAAAGATGTAAACTTAAAGAAGTTACGTTACATTATCTCGGGAGGTGAAAAAGTACCGTCAGAACTCGTTAGTTATTGGAAAAAGAAAAAAAACATTAATATAAGGCCAGGTTATGGTTTAACCGAAGCTGGGCCAAGCATAACATCGTTACATCATAAAATGGCACAACTGAAGCCAAATTCAATTGGGAAACCCAATTTTTATTTGGAAGCTAAAATTGTCAACGAAAATGGAGACATTGTTAAGCCAAATGAAGTTGGCGAGTTATGCATAAAAGGAAACATTGTTACTCCAGGTTATTGGAACAATTCAGTTAAAACAAATAACAAAATTAAAAAAGATTGGTTGTTTACTGGCGATTTAATGTACAGCGATGAAGATGGGTTTTTGTATGTAAAAGGACGGAAAAATGATATGTATATTTCTGGAGGCGAAAACATTTATCCGCAAGAGGTAGAGACACAATTGGAGGCTATAAAAAACATTAAAAAAGCTGTTGTTTTAAGTGTAAAAGATGAAAAATGGGGCGAGTGCGGTATTGCATTTGTAACTACAAATAACGAAGATCTTACCGTTGTAAAAATCCGTGAGTTGCTAAAAACTAATCTTGTGGCATTTAAGCATCCAAAGTATATTTTTATTTTGGACGAAATACCATTAACAACCTTAGGAAAAGTATCTAGAAAAAAGCTATATAATTATTTTAACACCATTAAACTTCAATAATGCAACGACTTATATTTATTTTCTTTTTCACATTAATTAATACAACGCTGTTTTCGCAAAACCCTGAAAAGCTTATGAAAGACATACTTTCTCAATATAATTTTGAAACCCTTTCAACAATTATAGATAGCACAGAAATAAGTTATATTAAAGAAGGAACCGGTGAAAAAACAATTCTATTTGTTCACGGTTTAAGTAGTAACTCTGATGCTTGGTCTAAAAACATTGCAGCTTTAAAAAACGAGTATACTTGCATTGCTTTAGATTTGCCCGGTTATGGCAAATCTTCTAAACCCGATGCAGCATATACCCCTACTTATTTCGCCGCTATTTTGCATAATTTCATAACAAAATTAGCATTGAAAAACGTTGTGCTTGTAGGGCATTCCATGGGCGGTCAAGCAACTATTAAATTGGCAACAACTTATAAAGATGATATTGATAAACTAATATTAATTGCTCCGGCAGGTTTAGAACAATTTTCTGAAACCAATTCAAAAAAATTGAAGAACTTTTTAACTGTTGAAATAGTAAAAAACACCTCAGACGAGCAAATTGAAAAAAATTATGCTTTAAATTTTTATAAGCTACCCGAAGAGACTTCAAAAATGATTAACGATAGAAAGCAAATTAAGCAAGCTATAGATTTTGAAGCACATTGTGAAGCCATTGTAAATAGTATTTCGGGAATGCTAAACGATCCTGTTTATGATAATTTAGAAGCTATAACTCAAAATACACTTGTTATTTTTGGCGATAACGATATGCTTATTCCTAATCGTTATCTCAACCCAAATTTAACCACAGAAGATGTTGGTAAGATAGCTTCAGAAAAGATAAAGACAGTAAAAGTGGAGTTTGTAAAAGATGCCGGTCATTTTGTGCAATTTGAAAAATACAATGAAGTGAACACGCTCATTCAACAATTTGTTGAGGGTAATTAAATTGTATTTTAAAATTTTAATCCTAAAAAATTTCATTTGGTATAATGAAAACAAAACTTAAAAAATTTACTGAATTTAGTAAAACCATATTACCAAATGAAGCCAAATATCTTCAAACCAGATACCAATTCACCGATTCTGAAAAGTTTCAAATTATAGAATTGTTAATCGCAAATGCGTTATCTAAGAATGACTTTATAGCTTTTAATCCAGCCATAGACAAACGGAAATACAGCTATATTAAAGACTGGATTGAGAAGAAAATAGCCAAAATAGATGTGGATGCTACCATCCGTTGGTTAATATCGCTTAAGCAAAAAATACTCACAGATGCTATAGCTTCAAGCGAAGAAAAAGAGTTTCTTCATTATATTTCAGCATATAAAAGGATCGATTTCAATTTTCAGAATTTATACGACCTTACCAAAGAGTACAAATCTTATTTGCTGGTTCGAATGCGTTATAAAGATCATCAAATAGTAGCAGATTTTATTGAAACGTATAAAACACATTATAAAGAAGCCAATACTATAAAGGAGAAATTATACACTGCTACAACCGAAATTACAAACCAATACACGCTTAACAATAACGAAACAAAGCATTTAGAAACTTGGCTTTTACAGGTTTTTAACAACAAAAATATTGATGGTAAAAATAGATATCAGGCCTTTGTTTTACTTGCGTTTATGTACACTAATTACAATGAGAATGATAAGTTAAAAGTAATATTTAATCAAATTGACCAATACTTTAGTCAAGGTCAAATGTATTCCAGACGATTATTATCTAATTATTATGCCAGCCGTGTGTTGTTACATTCTAAACAAGATGAATTTAAGGAAGCGGAGTTTTATGGCTATCTATCTATACGGCAAAATAATAATGATACTTTAATGTATTTGAATAATTTAGTTGCCATTTTATTGCGTAACAACAACCCGAGACAAGCATTTTCATTAATGGAAAAGCACAAAGACCTCTACAAAGAAACACACAATTACCATCAGAAAATTGGGTATTGTTCGTATCAAATCCGCGTGTTAACTGAACTTCAAAAAAATAATTTAGCTGAATCTACCGCCAAACTTTTTCTGAAAAAATATAAAAACGAAGTATTAAACCATCGTTGGCACCATTTTTTTACCTCGTATCTCAACACATTAATTGCTCAGGAAAAATATGAAGAAGTGCTTAAGCTTTCCACTAAATATAATCTGATAGAAAAGGAAATAGAAAGGCAGAAACAAAACAACTATGTGCCTAACATATCGTGGAGTATTTCACTGTCTCGGTATATGGAAGGCAAAATAAATTCTGTGCGTTTATTAGAAGAAATTAAAGCCCCAATCATAGATATACAGCCCACTACAAACCAAAAACAACTCATGATTAAAGTTATTGATAGACTCTCCAACAGTCTGCCTGAAGCATTTTTAGAACTAAAGTCACACATCTAAAAAATTAGTATAACTAACTAGTATAGTTACTTTTAACAAACCATTGGTTTATAAATTATTTTAATAGTCACACTTAAAACCTTTTGTTTTTGTTCCGCTAAGTTTGCTTTTTCATAATAGATTGCCTCCCTAAACCAACTTAATCAACACTCACATATTATGAAAAAACTATTTTTAATTTTTGCGCTCATTAGTTCCTTGGTGGTTTGCGCTCAAGAAACTGGAACCATTAAAGGATTAATTACAGATGCTAACGGCGTGCCTTTATCTGGAGCAACTGTATCAATAAAAAGTTTAAATAAAGGCACAATGACCGATTTTGATGGAAAATTCAACATCGACAACGTTGAAGTAGGCACGTATAATGTGGCTATTACATATATTGGCTATTCATCTTCTAGCCAGAGCATTTCGGTATCTTCAGGAAAGGTAACCCAATTAAATACCTCTTTAAGTGAATCAGACACGGTTTTAGATGAAGTTATTTTAACCGCAAACAAACAACCCCAAAAAATTACAGATGTACCAGCAACGGTAAATGTAATTACCTCCCAAGATATTCAGGAATTTTCAAGTTTCAATATTGGCGAACTTGCAGCAAGACAAAAAGGTGTTGATTTTGTAAGAAGTGGTGTTTTAGGTACTGGTATTAATATTCGAGGATTTAATTCAGCCTTCAATTCTAAAAACCTTCAATTAACAGATGATAGATTATCCACATTGATCGCAACAGGTTTGCCAATGGGTTCTTTTACCACTGTTACTAAAGATGATATTGATCGTGTTGAAATTTTATTGGGACCAAACGGAACGCTTTATGGCCCTAATGCGCACAATGGTCTTGTGAGCACCATCACAAAAAATCCAAGAACTTCTGAAGGAACAACTTTTGCTTTAGGAGCTGGAAATCAAAACGTGCTAACTGCAAGGTTGAGACATGCGCAAGTAATTAATGACAAATTTGCCTACAAGGTGCATTTTGAAAGATCTCAAGGTACAGAATACGATTATGTAGATAGTGTATATGTTGGAACGAAGGCATACACAGAACTAGATTTAGATCGCGACTTTGATACTCAAAAATATGGCGCTTCCTTATTTTATAAGCCAACCTCAAGTTCAGAAATTAATGGATATTATGGACATAGCAATAACAACAACATTGGTATTACAAATGCTGGACGTAACCAAATTAAAGACTGGACTATAGATGTCGCACAATTAAAATATGTTTCTAAAAACTTTTTTGCTAATACCTACTACACTTGGAGTAAAACAGATGAAACCTATGCAATAAACCAGAGAACACAGAATTATGTGTCTTTTATTGAAAATGGTTTTTCTGAAGAAGAAGCACGCGAACGATCGCTTGCAGAACAATGGTTCCCAACTGGTCCTGACACAGGAATTTCACTAAAACGGGGCGCTCTTTTTAGAGATGATTCACAACGTTTTAACGCAGAAGGACAGTACAATAATAACTGGAGCAATTTCTATTTAACATTGGGTGCACAGTATCAACTGGACATGGCAGATTCTAAAGGCACTTACCTTTTAGATGAAGACGGAATAGATTTAGGTCAGACAGGTATTTACACACAATTAGAATATAAACTCCCACAGACTGGATGGGGATTTTTAGCTGGAGGACGAGTTGATAACCACGATTTATATGGTACCAACTTTATACCAAAATTAGCCGTTACTAAAAAAGTAAATAGCGGCACCTTCAGAGTAACTTACGGTAAAGGGATTGCAGTACCATCTATTTTAAATCTTAAAGGAAACCTATTTGGTGGATTAGTACTAGGTAATGGAGAAGGATTTACACTAACGGATGGTACTAAAATCTCAAAATTAGACGTAGAAACCATTGACTCATACGAAATTGGTTACAAAGGAAAACTATCAGATAAATTATTTATCGATGCGAATGCCTACTACAATCAATCTAACAATTTTATTAGCCCATTGCGTAACATTGCAGATGCTGCCAACGGAAATTTTGTAACTCACATAGGCGATCAACCTATTGGTGACGTTGTTGAAGGTTCCGATGGTTCTTTTATATTAACCTATTTAAACTTTGGCCACGTAGATACTTATGGAGTTGATGTTGGGTTAAATTATTATTTCAACGACGATTTTAGAGCCGTATTTAACTATTCATATTTTGGTCGCAATCTTGATAAAAATGATCTTGGTAACGATGGTAATTTAGATGGTAAAGTATTAGAAAGTGAATTACCAATCAATACGCCAAATAACAAATTTAGTTTAGGATTTCACTACAATAAAGGCAAATTTTATGGCGCTATGTATGGAAGATATGTAGAGAACTATGATTTCTTCTCAGGAATAAATGTTGCTGCAAAAACGCAAGATTTAGATGGAGACGGCGTTAATGAAATTGTTGAAAATGCTCAAAATGGAAGAACTTGGAACTACGGCCAATTAGGTGGATTTACAGTTGATGCAAATGCAGGATATAATTTTAATGATAACCTTTCATTAGGTCTTAGTGTTACAAACCTATTTAATGCTAAAATCAGAGAATTTGTTGCTTCGCCAATAATTGAAACACTAGTTTCCTTTGAGTTGAAATATCACATGAATTTCTTCAAAAAGAATTCAACAAGTATTAATTAAGCTTCCAAACCATGTCAATAATACAAGTTAATGAAATTGAACTTGACTATGAAGATTATGGAAAAGGAAACATTCTTCTATTTCTTCATGGATTAGGATCCACAAAAAAGGATTGGGACTCACAAGTCCCTTTCTTTTCTAAAAAATATCGTGTTATCACATTAGATTTAAGAGGTCATGGAATTTCTACAAAACCATTAAATGAGTTTGGCGTAGCATTAATGACGGAAGATGTAAAGCAGTTTTTAGATCAATTAAATATTAAAAAAGCAACAATCGTTGGCTTTTCTATGGGAGGTGCAGTAGCCTTTCAAATGGCGGCAAGTTATCCGGCGTATTTAGATAATTTAGTAATTGTGAATAGCGGCCCAGACTTTAACGATATGGGTGAAATTGGGGAAGAGCTTTTACATAACAGAACCCAATTCTTAGAAACAAAAGGCTTAGAACCATTAGCCAAAGAAATTGCATTTAATCTGTTTCCCGAAGATCATCAAATAGCCCTCAGAAATGATTTTGAAACCAGATGCAAAAATAATGACTACAATGCGTATTACAAATCATTCGTAACCTTGATGGCTTGGGGTTTAGGAGACAAACTAAAAGATATTACCGCAAGAACACTGGTAATAGCATCAGATATGGATTATACGCCTATTTCGTTCAAGGAAGACTATGTGAAAAATATGCAAAACGCAACTTTAGCTGTAATTGAAAATTCTAGGCATTGCGTTGTAATGGATCAACCGGAAAAATTCAACATAGAACTCGAAAAATTTTTAACACATGAATAAAACAGTACTTATTACAGGTAGCACCAGTGGTATTGGTTTAGGCCTTGCAAACCAGTTTGCCAAAGAAGGTTATAATATTATGTTTCATGGTTTAGAATCTAATGGCGCAGAAATAGCAAAAAATATTGGCGAAAAATACAATGTAAAAGTTGCGTTTTCTAATGCCAATTTATTAAAATCTGAAGCTATAGAGGGTTTGGTTGCAGAAACCATAAAAACCTTTGGAGCGCTACACGTTTTAGTAAATAACGCAGGTATTCAATTTGTTTCGCCCATTGAAGAATTTCCAAATAGTAAATACGAAAATATTATAGCAATAAATATGAACGCCGTTTTCTATGCCTCAAAGGCCGTTTGGAAACAAATGAAAAAACAACAATTTGGAAGAATTATTAATGTTTCATCGGTTCATGGATTAAGAGCATCAGAGTTTAAATCTGCATATGTAACAGCTAAACACGGGGTAATTGGTTTAACAAAAGTGTTAGCCTTAGAAGGAGCACCATTTAATATTACGTGTAATGCTATCTGTCCCGGTTATGTAAAAACCCCTTTAGTTGAAGGCCAGATAAAAGATCAAGCAATAGCACATAATATGACAGAAGACAAAGTTATAGAAAAAGTAATGCTGAAAAAGCAAGCTGTAAAACAATTTGTACCTATTCAAGCAATTGCAGACATGGCACTATTACTCGCCAAAGAAAGCTCAACAACCATTACAGGATCTTCCTTTGTATTAGATGGAGGTTGGAGCGCTCAATAAATTAATTGAAATAGCGGTTTAATTAAAATTAGGCATCAGAGAATTTTTAAGTGTTAATTGAAAATTCTGATGCCTTTTTCACTTAAATTAAAAGGCATTATGCGGTCTTTCCCACCTCGCTAAAGTGGAGTTTACTACAATTTCATTCGCTATTCCACTTTCAGCTTTAAAGCATCTGGTGAGTTAGTTTTTATACCTATCAATCCGTATTTGGTTTCTCCAGCTTTTATCAAAGTGCCGTTAATATTATATACCAACAAATCTGATTTAAAATTCTTATTCGCTGAACTTGCGACAATCATATTTGTACCTGCTATTCCCGGACCTAAAATTAAACCAATGGGAATATTGGTTTCGTCTTGGGTTATGTATCCACCACTGCTAGTAGTTTTAGCCGTAGTCAACATTATTGGTGATAGTAAGAGGTAGAGTAAATACGAAGCTGGACTTTGTTTTAGCGTTTTATAAACCCTATCGTTTTCCATAACTGGGACTTCCGTACTATTTTCGTAGGTTAATTTAATATCCCTCCCAAACATTACATCTTGATCGGAATCGTTAGTTATTTTAACTGCAACCACTTTTACGCCCTTCTTTGCTTCTTTCTTTTCGTACTTCTTGTAAAGTACATCGTATTTATATTCCAGTTTTATTCCTTTATCTGAATTATTAGAAAGAAAATTGATTGTTTTAGGTTGAATAGCTTGATAACTGGAAGCACAGCTTGTTAAAGAAATAATGGCAAGTAAGAGCAAAGTAATTTTGAAAAATTTCATAGGTTAGGTCTTAATATTTTGTTAATATAAAAAACGCTAAAATAGAATAATTTTCAAAAAATCAAAGACAAAATTACTTTTTGAAAATTAATTTTGAAATTCGGTTATTGCCCGAGGCAAAAGCTACACTCTCATTAATAAATTCCAAAGCGAAAAAGCCCTTATTTGAATGTTCTTTTCAGTTTTCTCCCCCGTCGCTACAGTAGGAAATTAATTAGTTCATTCCGACCTACCACTCTTATTGTATCTCAGTTTTTATTAAAAAAAAAGCTGCCCTCAAATGAGGGCAGCTTTAAATTTTAAAAGGTAATATATACTAATTACTTCTTTAAAACTTTGAAGTTTTCAACTTGTCCGCCTTCAAAAGTAACACGGAATAAGTAAGTGCCTGTTGGTAAAGCAGAAACATTTACGCTTCCATTGTCAAAACGATTTTCACCCATTACTTCTTGTCCAAGTAGGTTATAAGCCGAAACCGTCTTAATAACTTGAGTAGCAGAAATGTTTAATACATTTTCCACTGGATTTGGGTAAAAAGTTAAGTTAGATGCTACATAATCATTAACACCAGCTACACCGTCAACGGTAAGAGTGTAATCCTCAGTTTCACCAAACCCTTGTGTTTCATCACAAGACATATCCCAAGTAGCTGTAGTTTCATCTACTGCCGCTACACGAACTCTCATTCTATAATCTCCGTCTACAACAGAGGAAGGAATAGAAATATCTCCAGTTAAAGCTTCGTCGCTTCCCGTTCCAATAAAGTAGAATTCACTTTCTTCAAAAGTTTCACTTCCGTCAAAATCAATCCAAACAGAAACAGACTCGAATGCCCATCCATCACCAACGGATACAGAAATTGGGAACGTCCCACCTGACTGAACAGTAGCTATCATAGATGTATTATCTTCGTATCCATTAGGACTACAAGTAGTAGTATTATCTATTTCTTGGAAAGTAACGTTTGTAATCATATCGTTATCTGTACAATCTAATACAGGTTCACAGTATCCACCAACAACAACTTCTTCAACTTCCACTGTAAAGTCTAATGCTTGTCCAAAGCTTGGAAAAACACCTTGACCGAATGGATTAAACTGAATTCCACAAGGATTAATTTCCACAGGCGAATCAGCATCAAAGTATGTTTTTGTAATTCTAGCACGAGTTTGTCCTAAAACTGCATCTACTGGAACTGTTATATCCATGCTCACAGAAACTCCATCAGCACCTGTACTATTTTCTAAAGTACCAAGCTCGTAAATTTCGCCTGCATCGTCTAAAATTTCATTTTGATTCCAGTCGATAAAAGCAACGATATTGTTTGTAAAATCGCCATTAGTATTACCCTCAACTACTAACGTATAAACTCCAGCAGCGTTAACTGTTACAATTATATCAGTTTTGTTAACCAATACAGAAGTTACATCATCGTTAGTTATAGTTGTTGCAGCAAATTCTACAGAAGTAATTTCCTCAACAGTAACATCATCAGCATCTTCTATTTCACAATAAGGACTTGGGAAACCAACTCCAGCTACTACGTTTACAGTATAGTCTTCAACTTGACCATAGGTATTTGATCCACAAGGGTTGGTTGATGCAGCATTAAAGTTTTTTCTAACACGCATACGTGTTTCTCCTAAAACGGCATCACTTGGTATTACAATATCCAATGTTGCTTGTTGTCCATCTGTTCCGTCAGAACTATTAATAGAACCAATTTCATAATATTCAGTCGCTTCAAATTCACCGTTGTTATTCCAATCTATCCAAGTAGAAAAGAAGTTCGTGAAATTTCCATTAGTATCACCTTCAGCAGTAAAGCTGTACGTGCCATCAACTTCAACTTCTGCAATAATTGCAGTGAAATCTTCATATGCGTCTGTGCTTGCTACTGGAGAAGCATTATCAATTCCAGCAAAAACAATTCTAGTAATAGCTTCAATTGTATCGCTATCAGCATCACAATAGGAAATTACTGTAGTAAATGTTGCCACATCTGAAAATGATGTTTCACTAGAAGCAGTACAAGTTAAAGCTAATCTCCATTCTACTTCAACTCCAAGGTTCATAGGTGCTGTTGCAGCGAATGAGGAATAAGTAGCTGTTGCAGTACCTTCATCTACCCAACCTGCGCCATCAGTATTTGATTGCCATTGAAAAGACATTGCAGTTGCAACAGTATACCCTTGAGCGCTTACGTTATACATTGCACCTGGATTACCAGACGCTGGATTAACTAAAGCAATTCCTGCATCTGGAGTACCAGTACAATCTAATGGGTAAATTACTTCGAATTTATAATCTTCAAATTCACCATAAGTGAAGCCAGTTTCACAAGGATCAATATCTCCTGAATTACTTAACCAGTGGCTCACAATTCTCATTCTAGTTTCTCCTTCCAGAGCATCTGCAGGAACTTCAAAAGAACCAGTGTGTGCAGCACTATATGCAGATGAGCTATAAGCAACCTCAGTAGTTGCGTCAAAAATATCATCTTGATTCCAGTCAATCCATATTCTAAACCCCGCTGTTCCTCCTACAATATCAACTGAAAAATCAATTGACTGTACTAGACTTTGGGAAGCAGTCTGGGTATCATAAAAATCACCATATCCAGCTACAGAAAAACCACTAGCAAGGTTTGCAATATTTGTAGCGCCCGCAGTAGTAGTAAAGTTATTAATATAACGAGCCTGATTTGTAGCCTCAGGTACGCAATATTGTGCATTCATAGTTTGAGTAAAAGCTAAACACATTGTTAATGCTACTAGCAAAGACCCTTTTTTAAGTAATCTGTTGTTCATAATTTATTAGTTTTTGTTAAGATTTCGCCAAACATACCTAAAATAAAATCTAACTACAAACCTCCGAAGTCTAGGTTTTGCAATAGATGACGCCAATATGCGACCAATAAAATTATTTAAAAATACAAGATATCACAGACAACATTCTTTGCCTCAAATTCTTATGGCTCCCTTTTTTAAGAACAACTGTTTTATTAAATGCTGAGTTTTTAAACTCAAAATATTTTTAAAAAAACTTATCTAAGAAATTACTGGATTAGATTAGTTCTTTACAGAAAAATAGATCCAAAACAAAAACCCGACTACAAAAAGAAGGTCGGGTTTTAGTGTATTTTATTGAAGAATTTCAAATATTAAAATTGAGTCTAATTGAAATTAATAAAAACTATGAATTTTTAAATATTCTATTGGGCTAACTTAAAGGCATTTGGTCCCTCCCAACATCAAAAGTCTGTGCGCAGTGAAACCACCTACTAGAAAATATTCGTGTATTCGTAGTGAAATAATTACTTCTTAAAAGTTAATTTTGAAATCCGGTTATTCCCTGAGGCAAAAGCTACACTGTCGTTCACAAATTCAATTGCGAAAAAGCCCTCTTTTGAAAGCTCTTTCCAGTTTTTTCCGCCGTCGCCGCTAAAGGAAATTCCCGGTGAACCAATCGCTACAATCCCCTGCCCTTCTGTGCCCGGAATATATTTAACTGAAGAACGATACCCAGGTTCTTCACCATTTGCAATAAGCTTCCAAGATTTTCCACCGTTTTTTGTTATCGCTTTATTGCCTTCGTTATATGCTTTGTCTTCCCAGTTTCCACCGAAAATAATACCGTTTTTATCATCCAAAAAATCGATGCTATAAATACCCGTCATTGCTTTTCCTTGCACGATTGGTGTATCAAAAATCTCCCATGTTTTTCCTTTATCGGCAGTATGCATTACTCGCGATTTCTTTCCTCCCGTTGCTACCCAAGCATTATCGCCAAATACGGCAATATTACTGTTGCTTGCTGCAAAAGCCGCTTCGCCCTTTTCAACTTTTGGAAGATTATCACACGGCAATTTTGCCCAAGTATTTCCACCGTCGCGGGTAATGATAACAGACATGCAGTTCGCCACTGGATCGCCAATAGCAATGCCTTCGTTTTCATTCCAAAATTTCATAGAATCGTAAAATACATTCTCGCCTTTTTCAGTATAAACCTCTTCAATATTAGTTGCTTCTGTACCGTTGAAACCTATTTTATAAAGAACCGCCGGATTTGAAATACTCAATACAAACACAGCTTCTTTGGTAGTTGCGATAGAACGAAAATGAAGCAGCGAATCGCCGTATTTTATAATTGCAAGTTTTGGAGTGTTGCCATCAACTAGCCCTACTTTACCTTTGTCTGCCGCAAACCAAACTCGGTTTTCGTCCAAAGGCTGTATAGCACGAATGCTTAAACTATCAATAAATACAGGAGTAATTTCTACGGAACTAAATTCCACTTCTGCTTTATTTTCGCAGGATAGAAGGACTAAAACGGCGGCAATGGCAATTATAAAACGCATAGATTCAATTTTTGCCAAAAGTAACAATAACTTTAATTGTGAGAGATGATAATTCGGAAATGAATGATTTTCAATTTTCGTATTTCCTGCTTCGTATTTAGTATTTTGTATTCAAAATTCTAATTTTAAAAAGATACCTTTGCAACCGCAAAATGCAGACAATGAAACTACACAGAAATTTGGTATTCGCCACCATAGATTCCCTTCACTTGATTTTTAATGAAAACAAGCAGGCAGACAAAGTACTTAAAAATACTTTGAAGCGCGATAAACGTTGGGGAGCTCGCGATAGAGGCTTTATTGCTGAAACCACCTATGATATTGTACGATGGAAACGCTTGTATTCTGAAATTGCTGAAGTGCGCGAACCGTTTGACCGTCCTAATCTTTTTAGATTATTTACTGTTTGGGCAACTTTAAACGGAATTGCAATCCCAGAATGGAAACAGTTTGAAGACACGCCAACCCGCCGTATTAAAGGTAGGTTCGACGAACTTTCTAAAATAAGAAAAATGCGCGAATCTATTCCAGATTGGTTGGATGATTTAGGACATAAAGAACTCGGCAAAAAATGGGACAAGGAAATTGCGGCCTTAAATAAGCAAGCCGATGTAGTTTTGCGCGTAAATACTTTAAAAACTACTGTTGAAAATCTGAAGAATGAATTAGCAGATTTAGAAATTGAAACCGAAATCATTAAAGGTTATCCAACCGCATTAAAGTTGAAAGAGCGTTCAAATGTTTTTACTACTGATGCTTTTAAAAATGGATTTTTTGAAGTGCAGGATGCTTCTTCGCAAAAAGTAGCAGAAATACTTAACGCTAAACCGGGTGAACGCATCATTGATGCTTGCGCTGGAGCTGGCGGAAAAAGCCTTCATATTGCAACAATGATGGACAATAAAGGTCAGTTGATTGCAATGGATATATACGAAAACAAGCTAAACGAATTAAAACGTCGTGCACGCCGAAACGATATTTTCAATATTGAAACTCGCGTAATTGATACCACGAAAGTGATAAAAAAATTAATCGAGAAAGCAGATAAAGTTTTAATCGATGCTCCTTGTTCGGGCCTAGGTGTTTTAAGAAGAAACCCAGATGCCAAGTGGAAATTACAACCTGAATTTTTAGATAGAATTCGCGCCACTCAAAAAGAATTGCTAGATAGCTACTCGCGTATGGTTAGACCAGGTGGGCAGTTAGTTTATGCTACTTGTTCTATACTTCCTTCGGAAAACGAAACACAAGTAAAAGAATTTCTTAAACGAGAAGAAGGAAAAGATTTCACACTTGTAAATGAAGAAAAAATAATGCCAAGTAAAAGCGGTTTTGACGGCTTTTACATCTCTCTTATGCAGAAAAAAGAGTAATGTAATTATAAGTTTATATCAATAAAAAAGAGCGGGCAAATGCCCGCTCTTTTTATTTTTAAAATGTTTATAACCTAGAATTATTTTACAATAATTCGTCCGGTTTGGTAAGATTTAGCGTCTTTTCCACCAATTCTAACAAGATAAACGCCGCTTGAAACTTCGCTCATATCAAGTCTTGCTTTAAACGAATCGCCCATTTTGTCCAGCAATTTTATTTTAAGTTGTTGACCCAACATATTGTAAACTGCCAAGTAAGCTATGCCTTCATATTTTGTAATAAAGTTTACATCAAACTCTTTGTTGTTTTCTGAAGTAATAATCAAGTCGCCTTTTCTAATTGAAAAATCATTAACACCAAGTGTACCGATGTTCGCTGTATAATCTTCAGTTTCACCGAAACTTGTTTCTTCGCAAGCATCTGCAGGCACAGGACCATTCCAATTTGACTTAGCTCTCATTCTGTGAGCTCCATTAGCAACGCCAGCAGGAATAACTAAATCCATTGTTTCAGTAAATACACCCGCACCTTGTCCCGGAGCAATTTGAAAATTATTTACTACAAGCTCGTTAGCCGAAAAAGTAGAATCATCATTATAATCAATCCACACTTTTATATATTGACTTCCGTAATTAGTTGTAATAGTCAATGCGTTTGTACTGTTAGGTGCTAAATTTGCTACCATATTTGTAAAATCACCATAACCCTCACATCCAGATGGATTGTTTATTTCGGCTATAGATAATAATCTGAAACCATCACCAAGAGTACAATTAAGATTCGGTTGACATAATAGATTTTCTATAACTGTTGAAACAGCATCATTAGCAGCATTTCCGTCGCCCACCAATGAAGTAGATACAGTAACATTGTAAGTACCCAATGCACTAAAATCTGCAGTTTGCGTAAAACTGTAGTTTATCTCCTGTTCTGAAGCAATTGGTCCAGCAAATGTTTCAACCACTGCAGTACCACCATTAACCACATACTGCACATTAAAATTTGATTGGGTAGTAGCACCAAAGTTTTTAATCGTAGCAACAATAGTTTCATTTCCTAATCCAGACCCTGAAACTGGCGCAGTAATTTCTGTAGCTCCTACATCATTTGCCAACAGGTTCGTAATATTCTTTGTATAGGCATCATTCGCTGGAAATTCATCTCCAGCCAAGTTGGTTTTTATTTGAAGAGAATATGTTTGTCCAGGATTGGAAAGATCTACGGTTTGTGCAAATGTGTATGTTGCCGTGGAATTCGCAGCTACACTTCCTGCATAAGTTTCTGAAGCCACTAAATTGCCATCAACTCTTAGTTCTAATGGAATATTTGCTTGTGCTGCAGATCCAAAATTTCGGATACTTACTTCTACTGTTTCAGCATTGGTTAAAATTCCGTTTACAGGTTGAATTAATGCATTCACACCCACATCCTTCGCAAAACCGCTAGATAATGTAAAGGCTGCTATTTGTGTTCTCCAGTTATCATTTGAAGAAAAGTATTCTGCAGTATGCCAAAAAGTGAAATTATCTGGATCCATTGTTAAATGTGAATAATCTCCAAATCTATTAGTAAATGTCTGCACACCCACACCTTGAATTATTTCAGTTTCAGCGACTGTCATTTGCCCAATCGGATCACCGTCATACCTTCCAGTATAGCGTATTGCAGCTTTAAGTGTTCCGCTGGCAACATTAAATGCCAAACCTATATTACCGGCTGCATCCATTCCGGCACTTCCCATAAAACGGCTATGGCCATCTGCTGGTGCATAAGTACCTTCTTGAAAAATAGACCACGGATTAGCTGCATCATTCCTCAGTTCAATCCACCTAATTCCAGAAGTATCGTTATTATCAATATCTGTATTAAATGTAATTACCCAACTGTTATGACCTCCAAAACTTCTATAATTAGGGGCGTATGAAATTATACCACCAATCATATCTATTTTTTGATTCGTTCCGGGTTGAGCAACGTCACCACTTCCAAAAGGAGCAAATACTGAATTAAAGGGAGCTGTAGGTATTTCTAATGGCGCCGATATTGTAGAATTATTTGTAGTAACCCAATCTAATTCTATTTCCCAAACTTTTAAATGATCGAAAGTAACTCCAGCCCAGCCATCATCTTGTAAATAGGTAACGTAACCCGGAACGTTTGCAGGAAAAGTAGTTCCTAAAAGGTTTGCTGGTTCTGGACTTAAAACGGTATTATTATTTTGAACCATTCCTGGAAGTGGAAATCCAATTATTTTCGGACTTGCGCCTCCTGCAAGCATTACATCTCTTTCAACGGCATAAGCCTTATTTGTAGTTCCGATGTTTGCAGTAAGATAATACGCATCGTGCCATACACTATAATGAGGATAATCAGGAAAACTTCCGAAGGTGTATTGATACACATTGAAAGCACCCGTAGGATCATTTGTCTCAGAGACTCCTATGGCTAATGAATTATTAGAAGACCCAAACTGGCTTACAAACCAACGGTCTGCCAGCTGATCGTACATTATAATTGGATCTCCAGAATTGGTCCCTATGCCTAAAAACGCTCCCAAAGAAACCGGACCAACTAATAAAGTTCCCGTTTTATCGAATATTTTAACAAGTGAATTTACAGCGTGTACGTAGTGATTAGGTCCAGCCGCTCCTGTAGGATCTGGTGGAACAAATCCTGATTCTGAAGAGGACGAACCAATAAAATTTTGCTCAATGGCGCGGGTCTGAACTACACCAAATTCGTTTTGAACGGTTTGGTCTAAACCATTTGGCAATGCAGAAAAGTTTACTTGCTCCTGAACACGCGAGCGGTTTTGCACAACTTTAATTTCTTTTACACTTTGATTTTGGTCATCTTCTGAAGTAACAAAATCGCGTAATGGGATTGTTTTACCCATAAAAGTTCCAACAATAACTTCATCTGGCGGAAAAGTTTCTTGTGCATACACGCCCAAACCAAAGAGCGATATTGTGGCGAATAGTAATGTTCTAATTTTCATGTTTTAATTTTTAAATTTCGAAATGGAAAGGTAATTTATTAAGATTAAATTTTACCCGCACAGAACCAGAAGTTTACAATGATGCAATAAATTGGATTGCCTCTAATTTTTATGATTTAAATTCCTTCAAATTTGCTTACTTTTGCACCTTCAAAAAACACCTAATATTCAAAAGATGATTCACTTTTTTGGGAACATTGAAAACACAGTTTTCGCAGTCCAGACCCACGGAAATATTTCAGAAGAAAACAGTAAAAAGTTAGAGTGGCTATTCGGCGACCAACCTAAAATAACGCAATCCGTCCTGTCTACAAACGCGACGGATTTTTTTATTGGTCCGCGCGCCGCAATGGTTACTCCTTGGAGCACAAATGCTGTTGAAATCACCCAAAACATGGGTATTCCTGAAATTATTCGAATTGAAGAATTTCATAATAGCACAGTTGAAAAAGGAACTTTTGATCCTATGCTTTCGCAGAAATTTCTAGAATTAAATCAGGATATTTTTGATATTCATGTACAGCCGGAAGCTATTTTGAAAATTGATAATATTTCAGAATTCAACCAAAAGGAAGGCTTAGCTTTAAATGCGGAAGAAGTTGAATATCTGGAAAACCTTTCAAAAAAACTTGGAAGAAAACTAACAGATAGTGAAGTTTTCGGGTTTAGCCAAGTAAATAGCGAGCACTGTCGCCACAAGATTTTTAACGGGGTTTTTGAAATTGACGGCAAAGAAATGCCCTCTTCCCTATTCAAATTAATTAAAAAGACTTCTGCCGAAAACCCAAACGATATTGTTTCGGCATATAAAGACAACGTAGCTTTTGTAAAAGGGCCGACTGTAAAACAATGGGCACCAAAAAGTGGCGACAAGCCAGATTGGTACGAAGAAAAAGATTTTGACAGCGTAATTTCCATAAAAGCTGAAACACACAATTTCCCAACAACAGTTGAGCCTTTCAACGGTGCTGCAACTGGAAGTGGTGGCGAAATTCGCGATAGATTGGCTGGCGGAAAAGGTTCATTGCCTTTGGCTGGAACTGCGGTTTATATGACTTCCTATTCACGATTGAACGAGGAACCCTTCGACTCCGCTCAGGGCAAGTCTTGGGAAAAAGGAATGAAAGAGCGCGATTGGTTATACCAAACACCGCTCGATATTTTAATAAAAGCAAGTAACGGCGCTTCCGATTTTGGAAATAAATTTGGGCAACCTTTAATCGCTGGTTCAGTTTTAACTTTTGAACACGAAGAAGACGCGCGCAGATTAGGATACGACAAAGTAATAATGCTAGCTGGTGGAATTGGCTACGGAAAAGCAAGCCAAGCCATAAAAGGCAAACCACAGGAAGGCGATAAAATTGTTGTTTTAGGTGGTGATAATTACCGAATTGGAATGGGCGGTGCCGCAGTTTCTTCTGCAGATACTGGTGAATTCAACAGCGGAATTGAGTTGAACGCAATTCAGCGTAGTAATCCTGAAATGCAAAAACGTGCCGCAAACGCTATTCGCGCAATGGTGGAAAGTGATGAGAATCCAATAGTTTCTATTCACGATCACGGAGCTGGTGGGCATCTAAATTGCTTAAGCGAATTAGTTGAAGATACCGGTGGACGCATAGAATTAGATAAACTTCCCGTGGGCGACCCTACCCTTTCCGCAAAGGAAATTATGGGTAATGAGAGCCAAGAACGAATGGGCTTAATTATCAATGAGAAAAACATCGATAAGCTGAAAAAAGTTGCAGATCGCGAACGTTCCCCAATGTATGAAGTTGGACAAGTTACAGGCGATCAACGTTTCTGTTTTGAAAATAAGAAAGGCGAAAAACCAATGGATTTCGCTTTGGAAGATATGTTTGGCAGCTCGCCAAAAACCATAATGAAAGACAAAACCATAAACAGGAATTACAAAAATCCTGATTATGAGGTTTCAAAAATAAAAGATTACGTAACACAAGTACTTCAATTGGAAGCCGTGGCTTGTAAAGACTGGCTTACAAACAAAGTAGACCGCTGCGTAACAGGTCGCGTTGCGAAGCAACAAACTGCTGGACCGTTACAATTGCCATTGAACAACTGCGGTGTAATGGCGCTAGATTACCACGGTAAGGAAGGCGTTGCAACTTCAATTGGGCATTCGCCATTAACGGCTTTAATTGACCCTGCTGCAGGTTCGCGCAATGCAATTACTGAGTCTTTGACCAACATTGTTTGGGCACCGTTAAAAGACGGGCTAAAAAGTATTTCACTTTCTGCAAATTGGATGTGGCCTTGTAATAACGAAGGCGAAGACGCTAGACTTTACGAAGCTGTAAAAGCAGTTTCTGAATTTTCAATCGATTTGGGAATCAATGTTCCTACCGGGAAAGATTCGCTTTCTATGAAGCAGAAATACAAAGATGGAGAAGTAATTTCTCCGGGTACTGTAATTATTTCGGCAGCTGGAAATTGTAACGATATTAAAAAGGTTGTTGAACCAGTTCTTCAGAAAACCCAACTCGTTGGGAGTGGCAGTATTTATTACATCAACATTTCGCAAGACGCGTTTAAATTAGGTGGATCTTCTTTCGGCCAAATTTTAAATACTATTGGTAACGAAGCACCGGACGTAAAAAGTGCGGCTTACGTAAAAACGGTTTTCAACACTTTACAGGAATTGATTAAAGACGATAAAATCCTTGCTGGGCACGATGTTGCTTCGGGTGGATTGATTACCACTTTACTTGAAATGTGTTTCGCAGACGTAAATTTAGGAGCCAATTTAGATCTTTCAGGTTTAGGCGAAAGTGATTTGGTGAAATTACTATTTGCTGAAAATGCTGGGGTTGTAATTCAAGCTTCGGAAGATGCTTCGGTTGAAAAATTACTTGCTTCAAACAATATCGATTTTAAAAAGATTGGAACAGTTTCAGAGAATGAAACGCTTTTAATAAAGAATTATTCCGAAGAACTAAGTTTTAGCATTTCTGAAATGCGCGATGCTTGGTATAAAACTTCGTATTTATTAGATAGAAATCAGAGTGGTGAAAAAGCTGCGAAAGAACGTTTTGACAATTATAAAAATCAGCCGTTAAAGTTTGAGTTTCCGAAAAATTTCACTGGAAAACTTCCTGTAAGTTCGAGCGCAGTCGAGAACGGTTCGTCTCGACCGAAAGCCGCGGTTATTCGTGAAAAAGGAAGCAATAGTGAGCGCGAAATGGCGTATATGATGCACCTCGCAGGTTTTGATGTAAAAGATGTGCATATGACCGATCTTATTGAAGGTCGCGAAAATTTGGAAGACATTAAATTGCTTGTAGCCGTTGGTGGTTTCAGTAATAGTGATGTTTTGGGAAGTGCGAAAGGTTGGGCTGGCGCCTTTTTATACAACGAAAAAGCCAACACTGCTTTAAAGAATTTCTTCGCAAAAGACGATACGCTTTCACTGGGTGTATGTAACGGATGCCAACTATTCGTGGAACTTGGATTGCTAAATCCTGAAGATGAACAAAAGCCAAAAATGCTACATAACGATACTAACAAGTTTGAATGTGTGTTTACTTCAGTGAAAATACAAGAGAATAATTCTGTGATGCTGTCTTCAATGGCTGGAAGTACTTTGGGAATTTGGTCTGCTCACGGGGAAGGAAAATTCAGTTTTCCGAATGCCGAAAACCATTACAATATTGTTGCAAAATACGGTTACGATTCTTTGCCAGCAAACCCGAATGGCAGCGATTTTAACACTGCAATGATGACCGATAAAACGGGTCGCCACTTAGTGATGATGCCGCACTTAGAGCGTTCTACTTTCCCTTGGAATTGGGGAACCTACCCAAAAGACAGAATGAACGACGAGGTTACTCCTTGGGTGCAAGCTTTGGTGAATGCTAGAGAGTGGATTGAAAAGAAGTAAAAAATAGATTTATAATTTATAAAAAAAACCGTCCGCAATTTTTCTGGACGGTTTTTTGGGTTTTTTGGCGCAGACTGAATTCATGGGATTCTGGCACCTTTAAATTTCATTAAGTTCTTTTCTCATTAATTTAATAATGGTCTCATTGATGCCTTGAATTACCTTGCCTTTTAACTCAAGTTCTTCCTGTTGTAACTTAATCTTTGCTTGGTTTCCAGTCAACATTAACATTGGTAAATCAGACATCATTTTATCCGATTGCTCCATTATCTTGTCATAAGATAATTCCAAAAGGTTCAATTTTTCTAAAATTTCATCACTCGCAATTAATCTGATTGTATTAGTTTCTTGTTTTAATTTTGTCAATTCTGCATAGGAATCGAAAGTCAATTTTTGAATTTTCTTAGACATTACAGTTATCGCAATTGATTCCTTCTTTTTATTCCCTTGTGATGCCGCATTGAGATAGTTCTTATTGAATTCTTCCAAAATAGGAATTAATTCTGACTGGTTTTTTATAGTGGCTTCGTTTGTGAACTTGTCTAATAGTTTAAAAAAGCCGAGATATTGCTCTTTTTTACTTTCATACTGATATCGCCTTTTGCTAATATCTAATTGATGTTCTTTCTTAATTGATTCAGTCTCTTCAACGAGTTCCTTATTTTTCCTCCTTAAAGCATTAATTTTTGCGCTTTCCTGAACAAAAAATCTAATGTATAAAATAAATAAAACTATGAATCCAAAGAATAGGTACAGTACGTATGGAGTTAATAATTCAATAATGTCACTCATATGATATATTTTCAGAATTGTCAAAACCGTAACGCTTAATAGTCAAATATGGATTGAACTGCATTGATTTTCGATTAAGCACGGAAGTTAGCAATTACGCGTGGATTCGGACGAAGTCGCATCCTCCGTAATTGCGGTTATACTTTGTTAGCTGTGATTTTTATTTCATAATATATTCCACAAATCTTTTTCCTAATTTTGTCATATTCACAGATGGTTCCTCATATGTATGGTCGTACAAAATTGAGTCTTCTACTCCGAAATCTCTTAAACCACCATTTGTCGTAATTAAACCTTTGTTTTCCAAGTCGAGACAATAAAATTTAAATTCAGATTCGTCAATTATTATTTTTTTATCGTACTCATTATATTTCGCGAAGAAATTGTCATAAGTTTCAATTTTTTCTAATAAAGTCTCATTGGTATTGATGTAAGAGATAAGTATAATTTGGATTGGCGATAAATTGACTAAAAAGTTCAGAAATAATCTATTCACGCTTAATTCATAATTTTCTTGAGTCAGGATAGAATCCATAAAAACGTTTGCTAATGTATTTCTTATTTTTTCATCTCTAACTTTCATTGAAGATTTCCAGAAATTTATATTAAAATCATAAAAATCATCGCTTTGTATATATCTTTCAATTAATTCGTTTTTTTCAATTCGGCTTATTTTTTCTAGTAAAACTAGAACGGTTTCGTTAATTCTTTTTTGTTGAATTCTATTCGGGACTTGAATAAATATTTCATTCATTACTGGACCAAGCCAAGGAATTGTAGATATTGCACCTGACATTATTCCGTCTTGCATTTCATCAATTCCAGTTGCTTTTCTCAAAATTTCTGACGGTAATTTTCTTTCCTCTTTTTTCACTTAATTATTTCTATTATTCAATAAACTAAATGTTTCTGTCAAATTACAGCTAACATAAATATATACGCCATAAGAGCTAATCTATACTTACACCAAGCAGCCAAAGGTTAGTAATTATTTAATTTTTTATAAATAAAACCCACAGCAGCCAACCAGCCATCGGGGTTTAAATTAAGAGGGGAGAATAAAGCGCTGAGCTTCAAGTCCAAATATATCAATTTACTTTAATCATTAAACATATTTCTACTAAAAAAAATCTAACACTATAAATGCTGTCTCGATAAATTAAAAAATGGCTAGATTATCGCAAACTAATTGGAAAGCACAATTCACAGCCAAAATAAGCTAGTTGCCTAATTTGCCAGCTTCGGTATTTTAGGAAAACAGTATCTTCGGCAGACAACCAAATTAAATTCCAATGAAAAATATAATCCTCGCATTTTTCCTGCTTATTGCCTTTCCAATATTCGGACAGAATTTTGAAAAAAACTGGAAAAAAGTAATCCAATTTGAAACAACAGGCAGCATAAAATCTGCCCTGAAAGAAGTAAATAAAATCTACGAAAAGGCGAAACGAAAAGATAACGACCTTGAAGTTATTAAAACATTTTTCTTTAGAGCTAAGTACATGCTTGTACTGGAAGAAGATGCTCAAACAAAAATCATCAATAATCTTAAAGCAGATATAACAACACTTTCTGAGCCAAACAAAAGTGTTTTGGAATACCTCTATATTTCTTGTTTAAATAGTTATTGGAAAGCAAACCAGTATATTTTAAATCGAAGAACGGAAACAGAAAGCGTTTTTGAAGACAACTTTCTTACTTGGACTATTTCAGATTTTGAGCGAGAAATAGATACGTACATCAATAAAACTGTTGCAAATAATTCCAGTTTAAAAAACAAACCATTAAAGAATTACGAACTAATTCTCAATTTTGAAAAACTAGATAATATAGAGAACAAAAGTCTCTATGATTTTCTACTAAACAAATACATCGATATTTATGCGAGCAACTTAAATCGTTGGGATAGTACAAGCTCCTATTTCGCGGAAATTGAAAATAAAATTTTTGGCAGCAGCAATGAATTTCTATCTATAAGTTTTGATTCTGTAGCCGATGGCAATCTTAAAAGCGCGAGTTTGCTCTATCAAGAAATGGAGCGCCAAAATCCAGAAAATGACGAATTAGATTTTGAAAGGATGCTGTTTTTCGAAACCTATGTTTATAAAAACGAAACTGCCTATCTAAAATTTCTTAATAGTTTTCAAAGTAAAATAAAAGACACGGTTCTATTTCAACAGGTGCAGCTGCAACGGGCTAATTTGTACGCAAAAATGGCTTCTAAAAATAATCATCCAGATTATAACGAAAAAGCCATCAACATTCTGGACAGTATTTTAAATGTAGAATCCCGCTCTAATAACTATAAAATAGCCTTTGTAAAAAAACAAAGTATGCTCGCAAAATCTGTGGATATTAAATTGCAGAAATATGTTTACGAAGGCGAAAACACAAGAGCGTATGTTAACTTTAAAAATACGGATAGTCTAATTCTAAAAATCTTTAAGGTACCAACCCATTTTCAGTTTAATAACAATGCCTTCGATAGAGACAGCGTTATTAATAGTTTGCTTAAAAATGCCAAGTTCGAAAAAACTGCTGCATATAAACTGCCAAACCAAAACGATCTTTTTAGTTACAGCACAGAAGTGTTAATGCCGACGCTAAAAAAAGGGAAATATTTAATTCTGTTTGCCGTAGATGAAAAGCGTTTTTCTGAAAAGAAACCTCATAATTTTACATTTTTGAACGTCACAGATATGTCTATTCTGCATTTAGAAAGTGGGAATACCGATTCTTTTCAGGTAGTAAATAGAAAATCTGGAAAACCTATTGAAAACGCCACTATTCAACTTGACAGCACTTTTGTAAAGACTGATGAAAGCGGTAGCGCATCAATACTTAGAACGAAATCTAAAAAGAATAACAACAGCTATGCTTCTCTAAAAATTTCGAAAGAAATTGATTCCTTAAACATAAATTTCTACAAAAGATACTATAATGAATATAGTGATGATGAAGAAGACGAACTCACGGGAGATGTAAAGTTTTATATGGATCGTGCCATTTATAGGCCGGGGCAAAAAGCCTATGTAAAAGCCATTGCCCTTCAAAGTAGAAACGGGGCGAAAAGCGTAGTTCCAAATCTTACGGTTTATGTAGAAGTAAATGACGCCAATTACAACACAGTGTTGGAGCGGGAATTCAAAACCAATGAATTTGGATCCTTCACTTTCGATTTTATTATTCCGAAAAATGGTGTTACGGGTGAATATTCTATAGAGGCAGATGAACCCGATACTTTAGAAAATGATGAATTGTACTACGATGAAGAGGAAGATGAACATCGTTTTTGGGATTATGTAGATTTTAATTATTCCGAAACTGAATTCAGTGTTGAGGAATACAAACGTCCTACTTTTAAAATAGAGTTTAACCCAGTTACAGAAACCTTTGCGGTTAACGACACCGTTCGCGTTTCTGGGAAAGCGATTTCATTTTCTGGTGTAAATCTTAACGATTCCAAAGTTACCTATAGCGTGGAGCGAAATTCGTACCCCAACTATCGCCACGGTTATTATTCCGAAGAAAGTTTAACGATTACCCAAGGCGAAACTACGACAGATGCCGAAGGAAATTTTAAGATTGATTTTACAGCCCTGCCCTATTTAGATTTTAAAAAAGAAGACCTTCCGGTTTTTCATTATACAATTGATGCAACTGTAACCGATAGTCGCGGAGAAACACAAAGCACTGAAACCACAGTAAAAGTTGGGTATCATTCGCTTGATTTGAATGTTGTTCTTCCATCAATCATAAACACTAAAAACGAAAACACAGTACAATTAAACAGTACCAACCTGAACGGAAGTTTTTTAGCAACCAAAGGCGTTTTAAAAATTTATTACAATTCTCCTTTAGAGACAAAGTTCAAACCCCGAGTGTTTAGTGAGCCTGAGATTGCGGGTTTTACTAAAGAAGAATTTGAACAACTTTTTCCGTATGAAAAAACCAGCGATGCTGAAAAAAATGATGCTTTGGGAACCCTGATTTTTTCGAAAGAAGTAAACACAGAATTTGATAAAGAATTATCACTCGATTTTCTAAAAACGAACGAGATTGGAAATTATAAGTTGGTCTTTTCGGCTAAGGACGCTCACGATAATACTATTGAAACTTCGTCTAACTTCACCTTATTGCACGAAAACACGAACCAATCCAACAAACTATTCACTCTAAAACAAATAAATTCGCATCCGTTTAAAGACGGCTTTTTAGAAGTTGAAATACGCTCCGAAATTAAAACACTTTACATAAACGTTTCTAATCAAGCAGGAATATCAAAAATGATAAAAGCGGTTCAGCTAAAAGATGGTATTTCAAAAATAAAAGTACCAATCAATACTGGAAGCTCAGCCGATGTATTTATACATTTTGAAACCTATTTTGAAAACGAATTCTTTACGGAGACATTCACAGTTGAAAAAGAAGACATCGGGGAAATTGATATAACGATAAACAGCTTCAGAAATAAAATAGAACCGGGAAGCGAGCAAAACTGGAGTTTTACTATCACCAATAAAAACACAGCTATAGAGGCAGAAGTACTCGCATCTATGTACGACAGTTCGTTGGATCAGTTTAAAACTATCAATTGGGATGGTTTTAAAATTAGGGATTATTCCAGAAATTACAATTATTCCATAACTCACAACCTCAGCGAAGGTATGGAATACACTTATCTCAGTGCGCTAAATGATCCGTTGCCATTATTTCATTTTTCTGATAAAAGCGTAGATATATTTTGGTTTGGCTTCGATTTTACTAATCCAAAAGGAATTGCAAACTATACAAACAAGAAAAAGATAATTTCAAAAATACCTCCTAGCGCCACGATGGTTTACGGTGTGGTTACCGATGATACTGGTTTGCCTTTACCAGGAGCAAATGTAATTGTACGTGGCACTAGCCGGGGCACACAAACAGATTTTGATGGTTACTATTCCATAGAAGTAGCTCCCGGGGAAGTGTTAGATATTAATTATGTGGGTTTTGATTCTAACAGTTTTATTGTGAGTTCTGGTGAATATAATGTGTCTTTAGAGGCTGGCGCTATGTTAGATGAAGTTGTTGTTACTGCTTACGGTGTAAGTAGAGAAAAGCAAAGTCTGGGTTATTCTGTAGTTACTATAGATCAAATGCTTCAAGGCAGCATTCCGGGTGTGCAAATATCTTCTGCCATTGGAAAGCCTGGCCAAGGTTCGTTTGTTCGTATAAGAGGCACAGGGTCGCTATCTAGTGACGATTATAATATGCTTATTATAATTGATGGCGTTCCCGTAAATTTCGGAGATAAAATTTCTGGTAATAGCGTTGATAAAAACAATATCATCACTCTTGCAAACCTAAACCCCGACAATATTGCCGACATAAATATTTTAAAAGGAGAAGGTGCCACAGCCTTATACGGATCGAGAGGTGCAAATGGAGTACTAATTATTACAACCAAAACAGCCTTAGACGAATTAAAAAAAGTGCCAACGCGTAAAAATTTCAACGAAACGGCTTTCTTCTATCCACAACTTAAAACCGATAAAGACGGACAGATAAGCTTCAACTTTACCAGTCCAGAATCTTTAACTCAGTGGAAACTACGGCTATTTGCACACAACAAAACAGCACTTTCAGGGTATTTAGAAAATATGGTTATTACTCAAAAAGAGTTGATGATAGCGCCTAACATGCCACGTTTTTTCAGAGAAAAGGATACTATTCAAATCACGGCTCGCATTTCAAATCTTACTTCAGAAAACAAATTGGGCACAGCAATTTTACAGTTTTTTGACCCTATAACTATGGAGCCAATAGATGCTGAAATGGGCAATGAAATTAACTTTCAAAACTTTCAGATTTCCGCTAAAGGAAATACCACAGTAAGTTGGAAAATTTATATTCCCGAAGGCCTGCAAGGTGTTCAATATAAAGTTGTCGCCAAGGCAGGAGATTTTTCTGATGGTGAAGAAAATATAATTCCCGTTTTAACCAATAACATATTAGTAACCGAAAGTATTCCGCTGTGGGTGAAAGGAAATACAAAACGCGAATACACTTTTGAAAACTGGAAAAACAATACTTCCACTACCCTAAAGAATCATCAATTAACTCTGGAGTATACTTCAAATCCTACGTGGTTGGCACTACAAGCACTCCCCTATTTGATGGAATACGAGCACGAGTGTGCTGAGCAAACTTTTGCGCGCTATTATGCAAATTCGATAGCAACAAATATTATAAACAGCAACCCAAAAATTGCTGAGTATTTTGAAAAATTAAGGACAGAAGGCATTTCTTCTAAACTTGAAAAAAATGAAGCGTTAAAATCTATTATTCTCGCGGAAACTCCGTGGTTTAACGACGCACAAACCAAAGCTGAAAAACTGGCTCGCACAGCGCTATTATTCGATTTGGAAAAGATGAAAAACGCCGAACAAACTGCTTTTGAAAAGTTGAGCACTCAACAAATGCCTAGCGGTGCTTTTCCTTGGTTTCAAGGCGGTGGTGAAAACGAATTTATTACAAGACACATTCTTGCTGGCCTCGGAAAATTGATGGAAAGAAAGGACAGCCTTCCTTCAAATTTTAGTTTTGTGACAAGAAGCGGGATTGCTTATTTGGATAAAAAGTTTGAAGAAAAGCAGAAACAGAATCGCGGAAAAACGCAAACTAGTTCTATTCCGAAACATTCTGAAATTCATTACTTATACACCCGTAGCTTTTATTTAAAAACGCTTCCACTTTCAGATACTTTAAAACTTAAAATTAATGAAGACTTGAAACTTCTTAAAGAGAATTGGTTAAACGCTTCTTTATACGAAAAAGGAATGGCAGCCCTCATTTTTCAACGTTTTGAAGATTCAAATACCGCGAAAAAAATCATCCACAATTTAAAAGAAACTGCCTCTAACAATGAAGATTGGGGTATGTATTGGATTGAAAATAAGCAGAGCTGGTATTGGTACAACGCACCAATTGAAACCCAAGCGTTACTAATAAAAGCTTTCGCGGAAGTAGCCGACGATAAAAAATCTGTGGAGGCAATGAAAGTTTGGCTCTTGAAAAACAAGCAGGTAAAACATTGGTCCACTACTAAATCTAATACCGAAGCGATTGATGCCCTCTTAACTTTTGGCAGCGATTGGACAACCATAAAAGAAAAAACTAAATTTGAGTTGGGCAATTCAAAAGCATTACCTAAAAAGTTAGCAGAAGCTGAAGAAGAAATTGAAACAGGTTATTTCAAAATAGATTTTAAAGGCTCAGAAATGACGCAAGACATGGCAACATTAACAGTCAACAATAAATCTGAAGTACCAGGTTTCGGAGGTTTTTATTGGCAGTATTTTGAAGATTTGGACAAAATTAAAACTAACGCCAATCAACCTTTGAAAATTTCAAAAGAACTCTACCTAAAAAAGAATACTGATGATGGGCAGCAGTTGCAACAAATTACTAACAAAAACCCACTGAAAATTGGGTGTCTGATTACAGTTCGGCTTATAGTTTCCACTAGAGAGGATATGGAATACGTTCACTTAAAAGACATGCGCTCCTCAGCTTTAGAACCGGTAGATGTAATTTCTAAGTATAACTATAAAGATGGATTAGGTTATTACATGAGCACCCGCGATGCCGCGACGCATTTCTTCTTTGATAGTATTAAAAAAGGAACTTACGTATTGGAATATGATGTTCGCGTTAATAATATAGGTGAGTTTTCAAATGGTATAACCACTATTCAGAGTATGTACGCTCCAGAATTTAGCAGCCACTCGAAAGGAATTAGAATTAAAATTGAGGAGTAAATTTATTAAATCAGCTATTAGAATGTATTTTACTGAGTTTTTGATTATAATTTAGCACCATTTATCTCTTATATCTTGCAAACACAAATTACCTATACTACCAATGTGGGTATGTTGGTTACTAACGGGTGGTTTGTAGGTTCCTGCTTGCACCTGTGCTCCTATTTGTTGGTAGGCTTCTCTAAATGATAATCCATCAACCACTAAGTTATTTATACTATCTACGGTAAAGAGGTATTGGTATTTTTCGTCGGTTAAATCTATGTCTGTTATTTGAATTTGTTTGATAGCGTATTCGAATATGAATAAAATGTCTTTTAACTCTTCAAAAGCGAGTATCATATTTTCCTTCAATAATTGGAAATCTCTATGATATCCGCTTGGTAGGTTGTTGGTTATTAAAGTCATTTCTGTTTGCAACGCTTGAATTTTGTTGCATTTACCTCTAATTAATTCAAATACATCCGGATTCTTTTTGTGAGGCATAATACTGCTGCCTGTGGTAAGTTCATCTGGAAAAGATATAAACCCAAAATTCTGACTCATATACAGGCAAATATCCATTGCAAACCTTGATAAAGTATTGCATAAACCTCCCAGTGAAGCCGAAATGGTACGCTCGTTTTTACCTCTGCTTAATTGCGCTGCTACCACATTGTATTTTAAAGTAGCAAAGCCCAGTTCTTTTGTTGTAATAGCTCTATCTATAGGGAATGAACTTCCGTAACCAGCAGCAGACCCCAAAGGGTTTTGATCTACCGTTTTTAAGGCGGCATTGAGCATGTAAACATCATCTACCAACAGTTCTGCATAGGCAGAAAACCACAATCCAAAAGAAGATGGCATGGCTACTTGTAAGTGCGTATAACCTGGTAATAATTTGTCTTTGTTTGTTTCCGCCAGATTTAAAAGGGTATCAAAAAATGTTTTTGTGCTTTCCTTTATTTCAATCAGATTGTCTTTATAATATAGGTGCAGCGCTGTTAAAACTTGATCGTTTCTAGATCTGGCGGTGTGTATTTTTTTACCGACATCGCCGTACTTCTTAGTTAATTCGAATTCTATTTTTGAATGTACATCTTCAAACTGAGCATCTATTACAAATGTTTTGTCTTCTATTTGAAGTCTTAATTCTTCTAATCCTTCTTCTAGTTGAAGTAGTTCTTCTTCAGAAATGATCTCTATGGCTTTCAGCATTTTGGCATGTGCCAAGGAAGCTTGTATATCGTATTTTGCGATATATAAATCTATTTCTCGATCGTTTCCAACGGTAAACTGTTCAATTTTTTTATCTATTGTAAATCCTTTATCCCAAAGTTTCATCTTGATGTATTTTTAAAGTGTTTTTTCTAATAATTGTATATAAATGGCAATCCCTTCTTCAATTTCGGCTAGGTAAATAAACTCATCGGCAGTGTGGGAACGAGTGCTATCGCCTGGTCCTAACTTTAAGGATGGACAACTTAAACAAGCCTGATCTGAAAGGGTTGGCGAGCCGTAGGTTTTTCTTCCCAAAGCGATTCCGGCTTTTACCAATTCATGGGTTGCAGGTATTGAAGACGAATTTAACCGTAAGCTTCTAGGTTCAATACTTGAACAGGGCGCTTCCTTTTTTAAAATTTCAACGATTTCTGCGTTTGTATATTTATCATTCACCCGTACATCGATCACCAAATCTACTTCGGCTGGAACGGCATTGTGTTGTTTTCCCGCATTAATTTGAGTGACAGTCATTTTTACGGGACCTAAAACATCTGATTGTTTTTCAAATTCATAATTCTGAAACCATTGCAAAACGACTATAGTATTATAAATAGCATTATCAGCATTTGGATGCGCCGCATGGCTTGCGGTGCCATTTACCTTTGCATCGCAGACTACCAATCCTTTTTCTGCAACAGCCAGCTGCATTAAAGTAGGCTCTCCAACAATAGCAACATCTATCTTGGGAATTATCTCCAGCATACTGTTTAATCCGTTTGGACCGCTGCTTTCCTCTTCAGCCGAAGCCACGATAACCAAATTGTAGCTCAGGTCTTTTTTATCGTAAAAATGAATAAAAGTAGCTAGTAAGGAAACCAAACACCCACCCGCATCATTACTCCCCAAACCGTATAATTTACCATCTTCCACAATGGCTTTAAATGGGTCTTTGGTATAAGCGCTATTCGGCTTTACTGTATCGTGATGTGAGTTTAACAGCAGCGTAGGTTTGTCTTCTGAAAAATGCTTGTTAACAGCCCAAACATTGTTATTTGTTCTCGTATAGGGAACAGCAAACTCTTGAAACCAGTTTTCAATTAAAGTGGCTGTCTTATCTTCTTCCGAAGAAAACGAAGGCGTTTCAATTAAGTTTTTGAGTAAGACTATTGCCTTTTCTGCTAATTCTTTTTGCTGTATCATTATTCTTGAATTGTTGTGAATTTTGAATTTGAATTATATAGCATTTCTGCCTTTCCAATACATACTTTACGAACTTGATGCTTAAGCGCGTAAAAACAATTATTTAGCTTAGGAAGCATACCGTCTGCAATTACCCCTTCCGCTAATAAGGAATTATACATTTTAGTATCGACGTTTAATAACAATGAATCAGGATCTTCTACATCTTTTAGCAAACCGTTTTTTTCAAAACAGTAATACAGTTCAAGTCTATATGCTTTTGCAAAAGCAATTGCCAATTCAGCTGCGATGGTATCTGCATTTGTATTTAGCAATTGACCGTTTCCATCATGAGTTAAGGCACAAAAAACTGGCGTTATGTTATTGGTTAACAATAACTGCAATACGTCTGTATTCACCTTTACCACATCGCCTGCAAAACCGTAATCTATGTTATTTACAGGTCTTTTTTCGGCTATAATGGTATTTCCGTCTGCACCCGTAAATCCGAGTGCATTACAACTGTTTGCTTGTAATTGCGCCACAATGGTTTTGTTTATTTTACCCGCATAACTCATGATAGCTATATCTAGTGTTTCGGTGTCTGTAATACGTCTACCCTCAATCATTTTTACATTAACCCCCATTTTATTAGCAAGTGCCGTTGCCGCTTTTCCGCCTCCGTGAACCAATATTTTTAAACCTTCAAGCTTGGAAAATTCTTTAAGAAAATAGTCTAACTCGTATGGATCATCAATGATGTTCCCTCCTATTTTTACGATTTTTAGTGTTTTCATACCTCTAGGTTTTCAAGGATTTTTTTAAGTACAACCTGTGCAGCATAGGTTCTGTTATTGGCTTGTTGAATAACAACAGACTGATCGCTATCTAAAACAGCATCTTCAACAACTACATTTCGTCTTACAGGCAAACAGTGCATGAATTTTGCGTTCCCAAGTTTACTTTTAGTAATCATCCATTGGGTGTCTGTATTTAGAATTTGCCCGTATTCAGTATAACTACTCCAGTTTTTAGCGTAGACAAAATCTGCATCTTTTAAGGCTTCATTTTGATCGTAATTGATTGAAGTTTCCTTTGTGATTTCAGGGTTTAACTCATAGCCTTTGGGGTGGGTAATGCTAAAATCTACATCTAATTCTTGCATCATCGCAACAAAGGAATTAGGAACTGCTTGTGGCAATGCCTTGGTATGTGGCGCCCATGTTAAAACGAACTTGGGCCTTTTCTTTGTTTTTAGCTCTTCAATGGTAATAGCATCGGCCAAGGCTTGCAAAGGATGCGCTGTTGCGCTTTCCATACTAACAATTGGAACAGTTGCGTATTTTATAAAATTGTTGATGATGTATTCCGATTCGTCTTTTGCTTTATCTTTTAGGCTTGGAAAAGCTCTGATAGCAATAATATCGGCATATTGCGAAATTACTTTTGCAGCTTCTTTTACGTGCTCTGCCGCATTTAAGTTCATTATAGCACCGTCTTCATATTCTAAATTCCAAGCGTCATTGACATTTAAAATAGTCACTTCCATGCCTAAATTTTTTGCAGCTTTTTCAGTGCTCAAGCGTGTGCGTAAACTTGAGTTGAAAAACAACATTACAAGTGTTTTGTGTTTTCCCAACGCTTCAAATTGAAATGCGTTCTTTTTTAGTTGAATAGCTTCTTCAATAATCTCGGATATATTATTGATATCCGCTATTTGTGTATATTTCTTCATGATAATTCGTGTATTAAAGCTTCAACAAAAACGTCTATATGCTTTTTTTGAATGGTTAGGGGCGGAAGTATTCGTAAAAGGTTTGGATTGGTTGCACTTCCGGTAAAAATGTGATGCTTTTGAATTAATGTTTTTTGCAATTCCGCGATAGGGAAATTGAATTCTAACCCAATCATAAGCCCTCTTCCTTTAATAGCTTTTAATTGTGGAATCGTTTTGGCTTTCTCAAAAAAGTGGGCCGAAACTTCTTTGGCGTTTTCCATTAATTTTTCATCTTTCAGTACTTTTAAAACAGCTAAGGAGGCTGCGCACGCTAAGTGATTACCACCAAATGTTGTTCCTAACATACCAAAAGACGCCTCAATGTCTGCCTGAATTAAAATACCTCCTATGGGGAAACCATTGCCCATGCCTTTTGCCATAGAAATGATATCTGGCTGTATGCCGTGTTTTTGAAATGCAAAGAAATCTCCTGTTCTCCCAAAACCTGACTGCACCTCGTCTACTATGAGCAATGCATTATACGAATTACATAAATCTCTTAGTGATTTATAAAAATGAGTAGTGGCTTCATTTAACCCTCCAACACCCTGAATACATTCTACAATAACGGCGCAGATATCATTATTTTGCAGGCTCTTTTCAACAGCTTTGCTATCGCCGAGTTCAATAAATTCTACTTGCTGCTGCTGTGCATTTATGGGAGCTACAATTTTTTTATTGTCTGTTACCGCAACAGCCGCTGAGGTGCGTCCGTGGAAGGCGTTTTTAAACGCAATCACTTTCTTTTTTCCTGTTTTAAAAGATGCTATTTTTAAAGCATTTTCATTTGCTTCGGCTCCTGAATTGCATAAAAACAGATTGTAATCTTCACAGTTTGAAAACTCGGTGAGTTCTTTTGCCAATTGTACTTGCAATGGATTTTGAATGGAATTGCTATAAAATCCCAATTTGCTTACTTGTTCACTGATGCTTTTTACATATTCTGGATGTGAATGACCAATAGAAATTACCGCATGCCCGCCGTATAAGTCTAGGTATTTGGTGTTATTTTCATCGTACACATACACATCGTTAGCCTTTACTGGAGTGATATCGAATAAAGGATATACATTAAATAGTTTCATAATAATTGAGTTTTAAAAGAAGTTAGCTTTTAGTTGTAATCCTTCCGTTTCTTCAAATCCATGCATTAAATTCATATTTTGAATGGCTTGCCCGGAGGCTCCTTTTAACAGATTATCCAAAACACTTGTGATTAGTAATTTACCCTTGTGCTTATGCAAATGCAATAAACATTTATTGGTGTTTACCACTTGTTTTAAATGCACTTCAGTATCAGAAACAAAAGTGAATGCTGCTTCTTTGTAGAATTCATTATACAGTTGTTTTGCTTTATCTAAACTGCCTTCATATTTAGTGTAAACAGTGGCAAAAATTCCTCTAGAAAAATTCCCTCTATTGGGCATAAAATTGATTTCTGAATCAAAATTACTTTGCAGCTGTTTTACCGTTTGATATATTTCATCTAAATGCTGATGTATAAAAGGTTTATAAGAAGAAAAGTTATTATCGCGCCACGCAAAATGCGTGGTTGCAGACAAAGAAGTTCCTGCGCCTGTGGCTCCTGTTACTGCATTAATATGAACATCGTCCTTTAATAAACCATTTGCAGCTAAAGGTAAAATGGCCAATTGCAATGCAGTAGCAAAACACCCTGGATTTGCTATATACGATGCCTGTTTGATTTTCTCTTTGTGCAGTTCTGCTAGTCCATAAACAAAGGTTTTGTCGTTAAACAGTTCATCTTTTTGAAGTCTGAAATCGTTACTCAAATCGATTATTTTGGTCTTCGATGAAAAGCTATTGTTTTCCAAAAAAGTTTTCGAATTGCCATGCCCTAAACATAGAAACAAGACATCAACATTTGGGTTGATGGTGTTGGTGAATTTAAGGTCTAATGACCCAACCAAATCTTGATGAACAACAGTTATTTTATTGCCAGCATTGGATGAACTGTACACAAAATTAATATTCGCTTTTGGGTGGTTTATCAACAATCTTATTAGTTCTCCCGCTGTGTAGCCAGCGCCTCCAATAATTCCTATTTCTAACATAATTAGTTGTTTACTTGTTGATAGATTTTGTTTTGATTGCCAAGAATTTTGATGAATCCTTTTGCTTCTTCAGCGGTCCAGCCTTTATTCATTTCGCCATAACTACCAAACTTCGGATTCATTAAATCGTGTTTTGATACTATTCCCTCTAAAGTAAAATGATAAGGTTTTAGCGCTACCATTACATCGCCAGAAACTTTGTCTTGACTGCTTTGTAAAAAAGCTTCCATGTCTCTCATTACTGGGTCTAAGTATTGCCCTTCGTGTAAATGCATTCCGTAAAAACTGGCTAAATATTCTTTGTGTTGCAGTTGCCATTTTGTTAGTGTGTGCTTTTCCAATAAGTGATGCGCTTTAATTGTTATGAGTGCCGCAGCAGCTTCAAAACCTACCCTGCCCTTTATACCAACAATAGTATCGCCTACATGAATGTCTCTACCAATTGCATAAGCTGAGGCTAGCTTATTTAAGATTTCAATATTAACTTCAGGGGCGTTTTCTATTGAATTAACCGCAACCAACTCGCCCTTTAAGAAAGTAAGCTTTACTTTTTCTTCAGCTGTATTTTCTAGTTGCGATGGATAAGCTTCTTCGGGTAGTGGTTTATGGGAAGTTAGTGTTTCCTCGCCGCCAACACTAGTTCCCCATAGTCCTTTATTTACGGAGTATTTGGCTTTATCCCAATTCATATCTATTCCATTACTCTTTAAATAATCAATCTCTTCCTGTCTTGATAATTTTTGGTCTCTTATGGGAGTGATTATTTTAATGTTAGGTGCTAAGGTTTGGAAAATCATATCGAATCTTACTTGATCATTTCCTGCGCCTGTACTGCCGTGGGCAATATATTCGGCATCTATGCTTTTTGCATATTCAATAATCTCTATGGCTTGTATAATTCTTTCGGCACTTACAGATAATGGGTAAGTATTGTTTTTTAATACATTCCCAAATATTAAATACTTAACCACTTTTTGATAAAAGCTAGCAACGGCATCTATATTTTTATATGTTGAAACGCCCATTTTATAGGCATTAGCTTCAATTACAACAATTTCCTTTTGTGTGAAACCTCCAGTATTTACACTAACAGCATGAATATCATAACCTTGTTTTGCTAGGCTCACCGCGCAATATGAAGTATCTAAACCTCCACTATACGCTATTACTAATTTTTTTGAATTGCTCATTATTTTTTGTGTTTTAGAAGAAGGGTTTGTTTAATACTCTTTAATCTATTAAACACCTTCTCTTTTATTTTTTTTGGTTCGTTTAGATTTTTTGAATTTGGATCGTATAACATACCTGTGCACAAGCACATACTTTGTTTTGTGCGTTGCAGAACATCATAGTTTTTACAAGTTTGGCAGCCATTCCAGAATGATTGGTCTGTTGTTAGTTCTGAAAAAGTAACGGGCTTATATCCTAACTCACTATTTAGTTTCATAACAGCTAAGCCAGTAGTAATACTAAATACTTTAGCATCAGGAAATTTGCTTCGGGAGTGTTCAAATACTTTCTGCTTTATTTGTTTTGCCAAGCCTATGTTTCTAAAATCTGGATGAACTATTAATCCTGAGTTTGCAACAAACTTGCCGTGACTCCAAGCTTCTATATAGCAAAAGCCGGCGAATGTATCTCCTTCTAAAGCAATTACGGCGTTGCCGTTTTCCATTTTGGTGGTAATGTATTCTGGGGTGCGTTTTGCAATACCTGTACCTCTTACTTGAGCAGCTTCTTCTATGGTGCTGCAGATGATTTCCGCATAAATAATATGCGATTTATTAGCAATAACAATTTTCATTGCCTTGAGATTTAGTTAATAAATTTGAATTGTATGTCGATTGCGGATTGAAGAACTGGACGCACCGTAGTTCCCTAGAATAGTAGCCCTAACGGGCGGCGACGGGAAATAAAGAAAATAAATCTCTGGTTGCTAGGTTTAGCAACTAAAGTGAATGTAAGTATAGAATGAAATTTAAGCAATGGATAAAAATAAAAAATAGAATACTCGTTTTTGTTTTTCGAAGATTAACAAAAACGGCGGCGCCTACGCTCAGGTTGAGCGGACACTAGAGTATGTATTTTATATTTTTCTAAAATCATTAGGCAAACTTATAAAAAATCATTTAAATATAGATACTTAGAAGATGTATTTATTTGTAAAATGAGTATTTAATGTAATTATATTCATTTAGAAGCAGTGAACCAAAAATCAATTCCCGCCATAGTTTTTTGTTTATTTTGACCTTCTGTCCTTTCACCATTATTTTGTCCACCTCTACCTCCTCTTCCTCCAGAAGGTGATCCACCACCTCGCATATTTGATCCAGACCCTCTTGAACGATTGTCATCTTTTGGTTTACTATCCTTCATTTTACCGGTTTTTACACCTATTGCTAATTTTGAAAAGTCTTCTTTTGAATTTGTACTAATCCTATTCTTAGGAATTTTTATAAGATACTCCAATAGCCCATTTTCTTCATTGTAAGTATATGCTATGGAAACATTTAGTCCGTTTAAAAGTAGGTGAAACCGCTGTTGCGAATCGAAGTAATTATATTCTGCTTCTTTCGGTAGCTCGTTTTCTATAAGTTTGGCTATGTTCTGCTTAATCTTATTTTCTTCTTCCAAAGTTTGAAAACCACCGCTAGACTCTTCTTCTCTATTAAATTTTGGTTTTATAGGTTCAAGAGGGAATTTTATATATACATCTTCATTCTCTTTTCCTTTTACATCAAAAAACACTGTAACTCCTAAACGTAGCATAGCCATAATGATATCATTATCTGTTGTACTTACAGTAAGATGTAGATTTTCTTTATCCTGAACTACTTTGTACACTACATTTTCATTAGACACTATTGTTGTATCGGTTACAACTATAGTTACTGGATTTTTTGCGCTTACTGTATATAGCGTGCAAATTAATAGTAATAGTGTGGCTGTTTTTTTCATAATTAATTCATTTCTATAATACCAACAACTTCATACGCTCTAGTTCCATCTATTTGAACTTTTTCATATAGAATATTGGCGTATTCATAATAATTTTGACCGTCTATTGTTACTTTTTCATAATCTTCTGGAAGTTCATAGACAATGGTTCCTACCTCAGGATCTACCACTTCATATACATTATTTGTATAGACATAAAAAATACCTTGAACATTATAATAATCATAGGTATTATAGCGTACCCTTTTGTAATTAGTTGGTATCTGTTTTACTTTAAAGCCTACCTTGGGCGCAATTGGTATATAACGTCCTCTAGATTGCGTGTAATACTTATTATTAGCGTAATAATAGTTTTGGCCACTATATTTTACGACGGTTTTGTTTGGAACATTTCTAACGGAAACTACTTTTTTCTGCGGTGTTTTATAAGTTACTTTGGTACTCGATACCCTACTATTTATTGTATTTTTAGTAGTTGTTTTTGATGTTCTATCGGTTGTTTGTGTCGTTTTATTAATTGTGGCTGAACTTCTATTTGTTTGGGAAGTAACCTGTGCGGTAAATGCCATTTTAAATAATGATGGCAATACAAATGTTTTAATGAATGCTTTCATAATTTCTAAATTTTAATAATTGAAAACTCTTTTCGCTAAAAACAGAATACGTTTATTAGCATTGATAGTTTAAAAGTAATTCGATTATTATGGCGAAAAAATGAATATAGAAGATCTCCTAGATTGTATCTACAAATACCGTGATTTTATAGATTTGAAAAAATGTAGCTTAAGAATCAAGCGAATTATTATTTACAAACTCCAAGAATTTAGGTTTGTATTGTTCTGAGACTGTAATGCGCTGCTTATTGATTATGATTTGGCTACGCTCAATGGTTTCCACATTTTTTAAGGAAACAATAAAAGAACGATGTACACGCATAAAATGAGCTTCGGGAAGTTCTTCTTCTAATGACTTTAGGCTCATTAACGTTAAAATAGGTTTCGGATTATCCTTCAACCAAATTTTAATATAATCCTTAAGGCCTTCAAAATACAATACATCGGCTAGTTTAATACGCAATTGTTTGTATTCAGATTTTACAAATAGAAATTCTTTTTCTTGTACCTCCGCTAAAGCTTCGTTCGACACGCGGGCAGAAATGGTAGCTTGCTTCTTCCCTTTCGTCAATTCAAACCAAGTATGAGCTTTATTAGCTGCGGCAAGAAATTCAGCATAATCAAAAGGTTTTAAAAGATAATCTAAGGCTTCAACTTTAAAACCTTCTAAAGCATATTGATCAAAAGCTGTTGTGAAAATTACCCTCGTTTCTTTGGGAAGCATTTTTGAAAATTCAATCCCTGTTAAATCTGGCATTTGAATGTCTAGAAATAGTAAATCGACGGTTTCGGATTTTATAAACTCCATAGCTTCAATAGCGCTACTACACTTCTTTTTAAGCACCAAAAAAGGTGTTTTATTTACATAGCTTTCAACTAGATTTAATGCCATTGGCTCATCATCTACTATAACACAACTTATCTTTAGGTTACTCATAACTTATGTGGTTTCAATTTCTAAATGCGCTATATAACGATTGTCTTTTACTGTTGTTGTAAAGTTATTTTTGTTGGGGTATAATAACTCTAAACGTTTTTCAATATTAGGAAGTCCAATTCCAGAACCACTTTTATCATCCGTTTTTTTAGGAAAATTATCGTTTTCAATAGTAAATACAACGGTTTTTTTTACATAATTCATATTAATTTGAATCGTACTTTCCTTACTTGCTGAAATACCGTGTTTAAACGCGTTTTCTATTAAGGAAATAAATAATAGCGGTGCAATTTTAATACCTGTTTCTTCTGAAGGAAAATTATAATTTATCACCGTTTTATCTGAAACTCGCAACTTCATTAAGTCGATATACTTTTTCATGAAATCGATTTCTTTAGTTAAAGGGATTGTTTCAACATTGGTTTCATATAACATATAACGCATCAGTTTACTTAAACTATGGATAGAGGTTTTAGCTTGCTCTGGCGATATGTCAACCAATGCATAGATGTTGTTCAGCGAATTAAAAAAGAAGTGTGGCTGCAATTGATAATGTAAATGTTGTAATTCGGATTGCAACTTGATATTTGTTGCTTCTTTACGTTCAGCTTCAGTTTTAACCCATCGTTTAGTGGTTTTTATGGCTATTGAAAACAATAAAGGAGCCATATAAGACAGTGTTTGAATATATACAAATATCTTAAAAGCTGGTCTACCTCCTTCACTACTATTATTAGAACGGGTTTTTATTAGATCTTGAAAAAATGTATCTTCTAAATATTCTATGAAGAGCAAGAAAAAAACAATAATTACAGCGTTTATAATAATAAACTGAACCATTTTTTTAGGAAACAGAAACCGGTCTACTAATACAAAATAATTGAGGTAAAATATAATAGCCGAGAACACTAAAGGAATCCAAAAATGTGCAACCAGTCTAAAGATTTCCTGCTCTTGGTCGTATGATAGCAAATAAGGCATGCTAAATAGCATTAACCAAACTAGTATATGTGATAAGACGGTTATTTTTTTGTTTTTATGCATAAGTTTTATTCGTAACGCAAAGCGGTTATTGGATCCAAAGCAGATGCTTTTCTTGCCGGATACCATCCGAAGTATATACCGGTTACGGCACAGACCAAAAATGATATAACAATAGAATACAATGCTACACTTGTAGGCCAATTTAAGAATTTCTCAATAAATATCGTAGAAGTGAGTCCTAAAAGGACGCCTAAAGCACCACCAGTTACACTAATTAAAATAGCTTCAATTAAGAATTGCATTAAAATATCTGCTCCTTTTGCTCCAACAGCCATTCTTAAACCAATTTCTTTGGTACGTTCTTTTACAGAAACATACATGATATTCATAATTCCAATACCTCCAATTAATAACGAAATACTAGCAACTGCCACTAATAATAAAGTTAACATCTCGCTGGTAGAACTAAATGTAGAAATAAGCTCTTCCATAGACTGTACACTAAAATCGTCTTTAATTGGATTAGATATTTGATGTTGAATTCTCATAATTTCTGAGACTTCAGTAACAGCATTTGGCGCATCGTCTTCACTTATTGCCGAAGCCATAATTTGACTGATATAATCAATAGCCAAAATACGTTTTTGTACGGTTGTATATGGTGCAATAACCACATCATCTTGGTCTTGACCAAAGGTGTTTTCTCCTTTTACTTCTAATACACCAATCACTGTAAATGGAATATTATTAAAACGAATCATCTGTCCAATAGGATCTTGCCCATCAGGAAACACATTGTCCACGACCGTTTGCCCAATAAGTGCCACTTTAGAAGCCGTTTTTACTTCGGAATCTGTAAACATACTGCCGCTTTGCAAATCGACTACTTTAATTTTGAGATAATCTGGATTTACGCCATATATATTTGATGGCCAGTTGTTAGAACCATTTATAACTTGTCCTTTACCAGTAACCAATGGTGTTGCATAACTTATAAAGGTGGCTTGATCTTTAACGGCTTCATAATCTTTAAGGGTAAGTGTTTGCATCTCATCTGCACTTGCGCGAACACCACTACTTGAAGCAGAAGCAGGTCTAATAGTAATAATATTAGAGCCCATACTTGAAATGTTTTCGCGAATGCTTTCTTTAGAGCCTTCACCAATAGCGAGCATTGCAATTACCGATGCTACACCTATAATAATGCCCAACATTGTAAGTAGCGTCCTCATTTTATTAAGAACGATGGCTTTAAAAGCGATTTTAAATAAATTTAATAGTCTCATAATTAATCGTCTTGTTTAGGTAATTTTGCTAACTCTTCTTTTGCCGATTGTACATTTTCATTTTTGTAATCTTGAATGATATTTCCATCTTTTAAAACAATGGTTCTACTACTAAATGTTGCAATATCTTCTTCGTGCGTTACAAAAGCGATAGTAATACCTTGTTCGTTTAACTCTTGAAAAATGGACATAATTTCATAGGCAGTTCGTGTGTCCAAGTTTCCTGTTGCTTCATCGGCAAGTAACATAACAGGATTATTAACTAATGACCGTGCAATGGCAACACGTTGTTGTTGCCCTCCAGAAAGTTGTGAAGGTGTATGGTCTAATCTTTCGCCCAAGCCTACTTTTTGCAAAGCTTCAATAGCACGTTTTCTGCGTTCTTCTGTGGAAACTTTACTATTATATAATAGCGGTAATTCTACATTTTCGATAGCAGATGTTCTTGCCAATAAATTATAGGATTGAAAAATAAATCCGATTTTTTCATTACGTATGGTTGCTAACTGATTTTTAGTAAGGTCTTTAACCTTAACACCATCAATTTCAAAGTTGCCAGATGTAGGTTGGTCTAAACAACCCAAAATATTCAACATCGTACTTTTTCCAGAACCTGAAGAACCCATAATGGTTACAAACTCGCCTTCTTTTATTTCAAACGAAATACCTTTTAACGCGCGTACCGTTTCGGATCCCATGGTAAATTCACGTTTTAAATCTTCTATTTTTATAATTGCTTTGCTCATCTTTTTATTATTTTCTTCCTCCACCTCTTGTTGTTGTTGGCATAAATGGACTTTCGCTTTTATCTGTTGTTTTTGTTTCAGAAGCACTTACGCCTTCTAAACTGTACACTAATTTATCACCTTCAGAAATTCCTTCTAAAATCTGAACGTTAACGCCATCACTTGCTCCTAAAGTGACTTTTTGAGATTTTATTTCTCCAGTACTACTGTAAACCCAAACAACGCTACCATTCTCTTTATTTGTTGATGAATTATCTGTTGATCTTTCATTAGATCTTTCATTTGATCTTTCATTAGACGCTTCAACTTTTATATTTTGTTGGTCGTTATACGCCGCAAGCTCTAGTCGTGTTGGCTTAAAATTAATGGCTTTGGCTTCAGCTGTTAACACATCTTTTAATTCTAAAGTGTAAATAGAAATTATAGCTGTTAAACCTGGTTTTAATTTTAAATCTGGGTTATCTGCTTTAATTACTACCGTATAAGTAACCACGTTGGAAGTTACCGTTGGATTTAATCGTACTTGTGTAACAACACCGTCAAATTCTTCTCCTAAATAAGCATCAACGGTAAAGCTAACACGTTGTCCTTCTTTAACTTGCCCAATATCAGCTTCATCAACATCTGCTTCTACCTGCATTTCTTTTAAATCTTTTGCAATGGTAAACAGTGTTGGGGTGCTTAAACTTGCCGCAACAGTTTGTCCTTCGTCAATAGCTCTCGATAATACCACACCATCAATTGGCGAATAAATATCGGCATAACTTAAATTGGTTCTCGCCTTTTGTAAATCAGACAAACGTTGAGTCACTGTGCTTTTTGCAGTTTCGTAATTGAAGTTTGCATCATCAAAATCAGACTTGCTAATCACTTGACTGTCATATAAGGTTTTTTGACGGTCGTAAATGGTTTTGGTGTAGTTCTTTTGATTTACAGCATTATCATAAACAGCTTGCGCCTGCGATAGTGTCGCTAACAGATTGGTTTTGTCTAATTCGGCAATTAATTGCCCTTCTTTAACTACACTATTGTAATCTACATATATTTTCTCTACAACACCAGAAACTTGTGTACCAACATCTACTTGGTTTGTTGGTTCAATGGTTCCTGTTGCTGTTACCATTGTGGTAACATTCGCTTTTTTAGCAATCACTGTTTTGGCTTCTATGATAACAGCAGTGTTATTATTAGCAAAGCTGTAAACTACGATAGCGAGTATGACTACTATGATGCTTCCTATTATTAATTTCTTGTTTTTCATGGTATTGTTGATTAAAGTTTAATGTCGTTTCCTTGATAAAATTGTAATAATTGATGGTATAAAATATTTAAGTATTTGGCTTGCAAATAATTTTGTTGTGCGTTGGTAAATGTGTTTTGGCTTATCACTAAATCTGTGGTACTTAAAGCGCCCAATTCATATCTCTTTTTTGCAAGTTGAAAGGATTGTTCTGCTGCTTCTTTTGAAGCTTCTGCCGCAATAACCTGCTCTTGTGTAGATAGCGCATTTTGGTAAGCGGTTTCTACTTTTCTATAGATTTCTTTTTCAGAATTTTGCTTCTGTATTTCAGCTTTTTCAATATTTATAGTCGCTGTTTTTACAGCTGCTTTGGTCTGGTTTCTATTAAAGATTGGAATGCTTAACGACAGTCCTATTTTTTGATTGAAATTGACATTGAACTGATCTGTAAATGTGTTGTCATTAATACTTGTATAGCCAGTTCCCATACTTCCAATTAGAGATAAGGTTGGTAAATATGCGCCTTTCGCGATGTCCAGTTCCTTTTCGTTGACGGCGATATTCAAGGAACTCGCTTTCATCTCTGGCAGATAGCTTAAGGCATTATTATAAATCGTCATTTTGTTAAGTTCCAAGTTGATTAAATCCATATTTTCATCAATGGTTTCAACCTCCATCTCTTGTGTAGGAGGCAATTCCAGCAATTGTTTTAGTGCAATGATGTTTTGTTGGTAATTGTTTTTTGCAGCAATTACATTGTACTTATTGGTAGCTGCTTGACTTTGCGCTTCAGTGTAATCGTTCAGTGCAATTTCTCCTGCATCCAAACGAGCTTTGGCACGCAATACTTCTTTTTCTGAAGCTGAAAGATTGTTTTCGGCGATGCCAATACTTTCTTTACTAAATAGGCTTTGCAAATAGGTTTCTAAAATGCTGACAACAATGTCGTTCTTGGCTATTTCTTCGATATAAGAACTTTGTTCCAAAAGTAATTCACGTTGTTTTATATCGTTGTTGATTTGATTGCCTTGAAACAAGGTCATCGAACTATTGATGCCAACATTGGTGCTATAGATTTGGTCTGAAACAAAAGCACTTGTAATTGGGTCAATAGAATTTCCGTTAGAAAAATTTTGAGAAGCACTACCAAATAAGTTAGGCAGTCTGGAAGATTTTGCTTTATCATAATTTACTTCTGCAATATTGGTATTTAAAGAAGCATCCTTAACGGTAATGTTGTTTTCTAAAGCGTAGGTAATACTTTCTTCTAATGACCATATTTTTGGCGAACTTTCTGAAGCATCTTGTGCGAACGAAAATTGCACAAATAAGAAACTTGCTATAATTAGGAATGGTTTCATTTTATGAGTGTTTTAGATTAACACTCCAAAGGTGAAACTATATACTACCTTATTAAACTGTAATAGATGTTTGAGGGAATTGCCTATATAAAAGACGTTATTTTATCGATGAGAATTTTTCGTTTTTAGCTGATATGTTTCATTACACCACTATAGACTTAATTTCACAAAAAAAGGAACCATCTTTTATTGATGGTCCCTTTTAATTTTTTTTTTGCAATAACAGAGGTTATTGTAGCTATGATTTACTCAGTTTTCAACGTTTTGATATCTGTAACCAATTGCGCAATCGAAGCTCTATTTAAACCATTATAAATTCCTCTAATATGCTTGTTTTTATCAATAAGCAAAAAGTTTTCGGTATGTAGAAAATCGTCTATACTTTTTGTAACTCCTAAATCATTTTCAACAAAATATTGATTTCTGCCCAGTGAATAAATTTCATTTTTATCACCAGTTACAAGATGCCACTTATTAGCTATCGCGTCGTGGTTTTCAGCATACTCTTTTAAAACCGCTACCGTATCTGTAGATGGCATTACCGAATGTGAAAGCAGAAGTACGTCATCATCCTCTTTAAATTCATCTTGTAACTGAATCATACTTTCTGCCAACTGCGGACAAATACCGGGACAAATTGTAAAAAAGAAATCAGTAACATAAATTTTATCTTCAAAAGTTTTTTGAGTAACCGTATCGCCTAATTGATTGATCAATTTGAAATCTGGTATTTTATGAAAACTCTTTTCTTCTGGAGAACCTGGAGTTAACCAATTTGGCGTAAACGATTCATCGTTATAATAGGGTAAGTGATCCACTCTGCTGGTTTCAACAGTTATGATATCTTCCTTTTTTTGCTCATTTTTACAGCTCGTACTTAAAAATACCAGCATTAAAATTAAAAAAGAGCTATATTTTTTTATCTTTAATAACAACTTCATTTTTTAGTTTATAACATGAATTAGCTTTTCGCATTCCAAAAATGCGTCCGTTTTTGGCTTCATAATTTACATATAAAGTTCCGTTTTGTAGCCAGGCTTTCTGCAATCCCTGCTCTTGTCCATCAACAAGTTGGCGCTGTTTAGCTATTTGTCCTGTGGGGTACCATTCTTCTTCAACACCTTGTTTTATACCGTCTTTATAGTTGGATTGCGCAGATAGGACGCCATTATCCCACCAAGTTTTATAAACGCTATCTAAGCGGTTATGTTTATAATAAGATTCTACACGAAGCATTCCTTTTTCTGACCATTGTCTAGCAATCCCTTCTCTTTTACCATTAACAAAACCAATTCTTTCCGCTAAAGTATCGTTCGGATAAAGCCTAACAGAATAACCAGAAAAAGGTATGTTTTTGTAGTACCATCTTCCTTCTATTTGGTTTAAAATCAACTCTTTTTTTAATACCTCAACATCTTCAATAACCAATGCTTCTTCAGTAGCAGCAGTTATTTCAGCTTCCTTATTATTACAATTAGTAAATAGGAAAAACGCAAGAGGTATTAAAAGAAGTGGTTTCATAAAAATTTTGGTTCTATCTCAAATGTTATGGAGATAATTTGATATTAATGTTTAAAGACTGACATAAGACTGTATGACATAAGACGTAAGACTAAAAAAATATAAAAATGAGCCGATTATTAGTCCTATGTCTTACGTCCTTTCATCTTACGTCCAATTTAGAAAAACTAAATTTCCTTCCTAACAAATAATGGTAATACCACGATATTAATACCCTTGGTAAGGTCCAGAAAATGCTAAGTAAGAACCTGTATTAGAATATAATTCATCGATAATATGGTAATGGTATTCTTCTTCGCCTAAAGTATATTGCGTAGTAGTTGTGTGGCCACCTGAGGCATCCAAGTCGGTTGGATAAGTACCTGTGGCGTTACATTTTCTTCCGTATAAAAATACGCCGTCAAGCAAGATTCCAGCTAATTTGTCATCATCATCTGTAAAAGCTTTTGGCTCTAAATGATAATGGTATACGCCTGGGCCAATGTGTGCTCCAGTCCAATCTAAACTTGCAGCTGCCTGATCTAAAGGCCCACCACCTTCCTGATCGTTAAAAATTGAAGCACCACTTACGGCAATTCCAATAGTATTTAATTGAGTAGCCACCGTAGCGCCAGTTAAATTAGGAGTAGCATCCACAGTTATAGTCGTTGCATTATTGTTGCTGGACATAATGGATGGGGTTACTTGAACATCGGGCTCTTCTCTATATAATGGATGGCCCTCTCCCCAATACACTGTTTCGTGATTTGGCAATCCTGTAGTTTCTATAACCACCTTAGTTCCATCTAAATAAATTGTGGTTGCTTCTGAATTAAATGCCGCAAAGGCTGCGTGTAATACTGTTACAACTTCTTCGTCTTCTACTTCTTCTGTGGTTGAATCATCGCTTGAACAAGCCATAAAAGCAGAAGTTGCGATTGTTGCTAAGGCGAAAATTTTAAGTGAATTTTTCATAGTTTTTATTTTGAATTATTAAATATGTGTAAAGGTTTTGTTTTAGGTTCATTTGCCGAAAAACCAGACCCCGCCGAAACGAAATGGTTGTTAATCGATAATGGTTTTGCTAGTTTCATAATTTTATATTTTTCTATATAGCATCAAATGTAAGCACCATATAAACACCAAAATTTTCTATTCAACGGATACCCATAATATTTCAGTGAATTAAGGGTTTTGTTCAGTAAGTTGAAATTAACGAACTTCTAAAAGCCGCATTTTTCGGCGTTTAAAGATGTTTATTATTAAAAACCCAATCCCTATAATACCTAATAATGAAGCCACCATTATTGAAGAAAATAGATTTGCGTTTTGTTCCACTACTTGCGTAAACTCATTATTATTTACTTGCAGAGCCACGAAATAATCATTCGTATTATTTAAGATAAAATGCTTTTTTTCGAAACCATCTTTTAATAATACTACAGCACCCTGACTATGGTGTATATCTTTAAATGAAGTGTTTTTAATTTCTACCGAATGTATTGAAGTTGGAATTCCAGTTACTTCAAAAACAACGTTGGTTTCGTGCCCTAGTTTTACAAGCCCTTTACTAAATGTTACGGCTTCTTCTCCATTGAAGTTTATTTTAAGATTGTTCTTTATGTGTTCTAGTACCATTTGCTGAAACTCTTCCGGAGTTTTATACGGTGTTTCAGAAAAATGGGTTCGTATTTCTTGCTGAAATGCCGTTAATGAGGCACTTATTTGCAACACCCAAACATTATTTTCTTTCTCAACCAACATTGTGGTTGAAACATCGGGATTATGCGCAAAACTTGCCATAGAAAACAATCCAGCTAGTATTAAAGTGATAAATTTTTTCATAATTTCTATTATTTAGTTTACGTAAGCGCCTTTTAAACCATTTATAAAATTGTTGTTTCCTGCTTTATCTACGTGATAATGGTATCCGCGAGTTTCATCGGAATGGCCACGTAATTCATCCAAATCTGTGGCTGAATTTCCGGCTGCATCTTCTAATTCATATATTCCCAGACCGTCTAATGCATAGCCTATCAAGGCTGCGTGTCCATCTGTTTGAGCTACTTGGGTGCCAAATCCTGTTGCGGCGTGATAGTGATAACCTTGATGTACATTAATGTGTCCACCAGCATCATCAACAGGGGCTAATGTGTAAGCAGCAAGAATCATATCTGTAGGCGCTGGTGCGGAAAATTCTATACCATTAAGCGCTATACCACGCGTTGATGGAGCATCACTTCCTGGGCCACCTGGACCTCCTGGGCCTGTTGCAAAAAGCACGGAATTGCTTTGAAGCACAGGTGTTATAGGTATTAAAAAGGTTTGCGTTAAATCTGTTATATATGCAGGTAAGCATTCTACACAAAAGTTTTCATATTCTTCGCCCACGTCTGGATTTGCAGCGTTTATACAATCTTCTTCGGTTTCGGTAACATACACATCTCCATTGGCATCATACATTAACCAATTATTGTCGTTATAAAAAGTTGCCATATTTGCAATGAAAGCTCCATCTACATCATATACTTCTCCGCCTTCCATCCATAGACCACCAGCTTCCGCACTATCGGTTATGTTTTGTGGACACCAAGGCCCCATTTGGTGATCTGAAGGTGTGCTGCTCGTAACAATTTGATAGCATTCAGTAACTGTACCATCAGATAGTGTACAAGGAACTGTAGTTATTGTTACAGAACCTGATGTGAAATTGCTTTTTTCAACATTTACAACCATTCCTAAATCAGTTTCTGTTTCAGCGGCGGTATCATCGCTTGAACAGGAATTACAACTTAGCAATCCCATAGAAAGGATGGCTAACCCTACAAAAGATAATTTTGAAATTTTCAATTTAGTAATAGGTAAATATTTGTTTTTGAATTCGTGAAACATAGTTTTCATAATTTTAATATTTAGTGAATATTATTTGCGTTTTATCTAATAACTTTTTTCAGCTTGAAGTTGAATTAACTCCTTATTTCTGGCTTCAATTTAATAGCTAATGATTCTGTTTTTTTACGAAGTTTTTTCGCTAGCGTTAATTGAATTTCAGTTTGTAATAATCTGTCAATAACACTGTTTTGATATTCTCTGCTATTCAGTAATTCGGCATAATTTGATTGTTGTCCGAATGTTTTAATTTGAGAGTATTTTATATTCTTTTCTGGAAGCATATCTATCAACGAAATGTGTTTTTCGATAACTGGCTGCAAGCGATTGGCTACGATATTCTTAATCTTCATTTCTTGATTTTTGAATACGCTTATTTCATTTGGATAGCTAGCAATTAATTCTTTCAAAGTCTCATTTTCTAGAAATTCAAATTTGTTTGTATTGTTAATCGAATTCAGCGCATCGTCTCTCAAATTGGAATCGCTAAATTTTACCTCCACAATTATATCCTTTGCTTCCTGTGTTAATTGGTCTGGCTGTAATCCAACAGAGTGAAGAGAGCTTTGCATTGCTAGCACACTAGTGTCGTATCTAACAATGGCACTGTCTAAAACATTAAGGTTTGTACGTAACTCTTCGTATAGACTCTCATATATTTTTACCTCAACTATTCTGTTCTTTCTAATTTCGTTTAGATTGCTGATCTTCCACGCAATTAATATCCCGATCGTAATTAGTAGAATTTCACCAAATGCATACAAGAGGTAATTTTTAACCTTCCCTGAATCAACTAATTTTCTTCTAATGTTTCTGAATAGCCTCATCGCGTATGGTTTTGTGCTTTCGTTTTAAATTTTTGGTTAAAAAAAAGCTTCGCAAGGAACTACGAAGCTTTCATTAACACTGCTAATTAACCAACCAAAATTATTATCTATTCTTTTTTCGCTCTCTTGCTTCTGGTTTCGGAGCTTTTTTAAATTCCGCTTCTGAAATAAAGCCGTCTTCATCTGTATCAATCTTACTAAAGCTATCTTTCAAAGGACCTTTTACTTCATCCTTAGCAAGTTTACCGTCGTCATTTGCGTCCATCTTTTCCATCAGTTCGCTAAATGTTGGCGGTTTTTGTTGTTTATCTCCTTTTGACTGTGCGTTTGAAAGTGTAATTCCGAAGCACATTACTACTGCTGTAAAAACTATCTTTTTCATAATATATTTGTTTTAAATTCATACTTATGACCTCAAAGGTAGAGCATAGATTCTTGCAAAAAATGGGTTTTAAGCGAACTAGCCCTGCTATTCAGTCAGTGGATGTTTATAGTCTGTTAAGGTCTTACGGAGCTATTAAAACATAGGGTTATTTCATTAAAATCCCGTGATCGCTTTCGTGTAATCAGCAATGAAACCGCTATTCTTGATTGCTTATTGAGTGACAAAAAAAAACTCCGCGAAACAAATCGCGGAGCTTTCATCAACCATTATTGATATCAAAAAAGAGATTAGGGATTAATCTTTAAGTATCTTAATAACGGCACTATTATTTACGGAAACAAAATAAGTTCCTTTTGCGAAATTTGAAAAATCTACTTGTATTGTTGACGAGTCATTATAGGTTTCTGAAAACAACAATTGTCCTGTAACTGCAACCACTTTTACTGAGGTAATACCGCCATCAGAATTGGCTATATTTAAGATGGATTTTGTTGGATTTGGGAAATAATTCAAATACTGTTCGGTATCAAAAGAATTAACAGCTAAAATGGATTCATTATCTTCTCCAAAAGTTGGTCGCTTAATAACGAAGTCGCCAGTACCGTTTGGTATTCTTGAATAGCTCAAATCTGTTTCCTGTTGGCCAAATTCAATATTCTCGATAATGGTTCCATCTGCATAAGATAGAATAGCACTTTCACCGCCAGCAGAGAATTTTATATCTGCGTGTAATCCATCTTGATCTAAATCTTTATCGCACCAAACTATTAAATAACTATTGGGAGCTAAAGTAAGTCCATCAGGAAATTCCCACTGTAATAAATCTGATGGATCGTCAGATAAATATAAGCCATCAAGGCTTAAAGTTGTATTTGTGTTATTGTAAAGTTCTATCCAATCTTCGTATTCTCCATCTTGATCTGTTATAATTGTTTCATTATCGGCCATTAATTCATTTATCACTAAATCGCCAACAGATAATGGAATATATGATGCGTTAAGCGTATAATATTCGTGTTGTGCCCGTGCTGGTGAAAATGCGCCTATGTTCGTATTTTCTGCGTAAACGTAGTAATGTGTGTAGTCATTGGTTATCGTTAAATCTATTCCGTAAACATTATCACCCGCCGCGCCATCGTTATGGACACCGTCATCAAACATTTCAATTTTTGTGAAGGGTGCATTTTCGTCTGTTCTATAACCAAAAAACACTGCATTTCTATTAATTACAGTAGCAGTAAATGTAACAGCATCGCCAACTTCGGGGTCATTGCTTGAAGGAGTTACGTTCGAAATTGTAGGCTGAGTAACCGTAAAATCTGATAATGCAGACAAGTAGCTTCCGCGTGCGTTCATTAAGTTAGCGATACCTGGTGCGGTATTCTGTCCAAGATTATAATCTGTATTAATATTCCCAACAAATTGTGCGTAGGTGTAAAACTTATTATTGTCTGCTTGTACTGCAGCAGAAATAAGGTTTTGGTAGTCATTAGCCAAAGTTAAGTAATTTGAATTGGTAATATTTTCCGTTAAAATAGTTTTATAATGGGCCAAGTACATTTTTTTATAACGTGGAACTGCCAATAATTTTGAAATCAATGGAAATTGAGAACTGTTCAAATGCAACAAATGGCTCACTTGCGCTTTTTGTGTTGTTGAATTTAACGGTGGGCCTTCGCCAGTCATGCTAAAAACACCCATAGACATGTTTAAATCCCAAACCACGGAATTGAATACGCCAGCATCGGATTTATACAGGTAATAGTTTTGTTTAAACTCGCCAATATAGCTGTCTAAATTCACCATAACATTATCAAACGCTAGCATCCACAAAGCTCTGTCAACATCAAGAACAGTCTCAATGTTTGTAACATCGTTGTTAAGGATGTTTGTTAATTCAATTAACTCATCCCAATCGTCGGTACCATCAGATTTAATTTCATAAGCATCCTCATAGCTGCTGCTGTTAGTTCCTAAATATTCCAAGTTAGGATAAGCATTCGATCCTGGACCAGCTCCATCTGGAGGGCTACAGCTAAAAAAAGCATTTGTTTTGGAACCAAACCTGTTGTCCACAAATGTTTTGGTAATTGCCTCGGTATTTGTGTACAAACCAATCAATGTTCCGTTTACATACACGTTAGTGTAATTTGCTTTTGGCGCATCCATATACTGCCCAGCAATATTGTATGAAATCGTTTCACGAACAAATGACGGATCAAAAATTACGTTTGCCAACTTGATATCTTTATAACCTTGGTAATCCTGATCTATATAAGTATCCAATTCTATATGAAAAGGATTCTTGGTATAATTGGGGTTATAAGAACTATTCCCTTTATATTTCACGCCTACTGTTTCAAAAAGTTCTCCGTTAATGGTAACAGATTCAGCTTGGGTGTAATTATTATCGCCTGCCATTTCAATATCTAAAAGCTCATCCCAGTTAGATTGTGCAAACACAATTTCAATAGTCTGTATGGTGTTGATATCATAAAAATCTTGCGAAAATGATTTCTCACTTGCTACAATGGTCAAAAGCACACTTAAAGCAAGTGTCCATAATTGGTTTATTTTAAGTCTTTTTAGCTTCATGTTTCTTTATTATTAATTGAATTTCTGTAGCAAAGGTGCCATTATCGACTTTATTGATTTTATGTTTTAAGCGAAACGGTCAAAGTTTTAAGCGAATGCCCTTTTGGTGAAGGTCAATCGTACTTATCTCCCCTCCCAAAACAGGTTAAATTGAAACAGAATGAAAAAATTTGTGTTTTATTTGTGGAATGAAAATTAGATTTCACATTATAGTCCAAATATTATTATGGGCTTTGGTATGGTTTATAATGAGCCTAAACCAACAGAATACCGCCCAATTTCTAATTAGAAATTCAAGTGCCTTTGGATTCCAAATTTTTGCAATATTAGCGGCATCCTACTTTGTAGCACCAAAATTATTATTTAAAAAGAAGTATGTAATTTTTCTATTTGTTTCAATAGCGTTTATAGTTGTGAGTGCCTATCTCTCTTCTGAATTAGCTATGAAACCACCCCGACGAATAGGACCTCCTGGCCCCAATGGATTTACTCCGCCTTCAGCTTTTTTAATTCAATTGCTACTAATTTCTGTTAGTTATATTTTAAGTGTATTGGCAGAAACCTTTCTCTTTGCACAAAAGAAGGAAGAAGCCATCGCTAAACAGGCAGCGGCACTTGCGGAAAGTGAACTTAAATTTCTGAAAATGCAGATTAATCCACATTTTCTATTTAATTCTCTGAATAATATTTATGCGCTTTCAATTTCAAATTCAGAAAAAACGCCAGAGAGCATACATTCACTTTCAGAAATGTTGCGTTACGTAATATATGACTGTGAAAGACCGAAAGTGCCAATAGAAAATGAAATACATTATATTGAAAACTTCATCGAATTATTTAAATTACGTAGTAGTAAAACTTTTAATATTTCATTCATAAATGATGTTGCAAACACTTCAATAGCGGTTGCTCCTATGCTTTTTATTATCTTTATTGAAAATGCTTTTAAACACAGCGGAATTGAAAAAAGAGGCGAATCTTTTGTAGCTATTAAATTACAATCTGTAAACAATAAAGTGATTTTTAGTGTTGAAAATAGTTTGCCGAAAGAAAAGATCAGTAAAGATAAAAGCAGTGGTATTGGATTGCAAAATGCTAAAAAGCGTTTAGAGATAAGTTATCCAAACCAGCATGATTTAGATATTGAAAATGGCGCTACTTTTAAGGTCCTTTTAAAACTTTACCCAGATGCATAAAATAAAATGTGTAGTTGTAGATGATGAAGAATTGGCCAGAGAGCTAATAAAAACCTATATCCAAAAAGTAGATTTTTTGGAATGTGTTGCAACCTTTGAAAACCCACTAGAAGCACTAACGCTATTAAAGTCTTCTAAGATTGACCTGTTGTTTTTGGATATACAGATGCCCGATATAAAAGGCACTGAATTTGCCGAACTCATAAATACAACGGACACGCGCATCATTTTTACAACAGCTTATTCGGAATACGCCTTAAAAGGATTTGAACTAAACGCCCTAGATTATTTGGTGAAACCTATAGCCTTCAAAAGATTTTTGAGTGCAGTAGAAAGATTCCCGAAACAAGAAGGAAGTGAAGAAAATTTCATTGTTATAAAATCTGGCTACGACCTTCATAAGGTGCTGTATCAAGATATTATTTATATAGAAAGTGATAGTGAATATGTAAATTATCATCTTGAAAGTGGGAAGAAAATAATGGCAAACCAATCACTGGGAAAGTTGGAATCCTTATTGCCAAATACATTTTTAAGAGTTCACAGATCTTATATTGTGAATAAAGAAAAAGTAACAGGTTTAAAAAATAGAGAGCTTTTACTTACAGACGAAAAAATTCCTGTGAGCGACAGTTATTATAACGCTGTTAAAAAAGATTTGTTCAATAATTAATTGGCAATTTTACTTTTCGATCATAAATATTGACAAGCAATAATAATTTTCACACTTATAAGAAAGTTATCAATAAAGTAATATCTTAGACATAGATTCCCAAATCATACTCCCCCATGAAGTCTGAGATTGAAAAGCTTAATTCGGTATGGATAAATTCGCAACAAACTGCTACACAGAATACCCAACTGCCAAAAATAAAGTTTGAAGATATAATCAGTTCCCTTATTAGCACTGGTCCTTTTTACTATTACATAGCAGATTTTTTTGATATGTCGCTCTCCAATGTAAGTCCGTCTATTGCTGAAATTCACGGTTTAGATCCAGAAACGGTAAGCTTTTTTGATATTTTGGATACCATTCACCCAGACGATATGGAATTTGTTGCCAATGCGGAAAAGACAAATCTCGAATTTCTTTATGGCACTTTGGGAGTAGACAAACTTTTAAGTTACAAATCTAGTTTTTCATTTAGAAGTAGGATGAAAGATGGCCAATATGCCATGTTAAACCACCAAGCACTTATACTGACCTTGGACGAGAACGGGAATTTCGGAAAATCGCTAAATATACATACCCGCATAGACCATCTTACCAAAATAAATACCAACCAAGTTTCGCTGATTGGGTTAAATGGGCTGCCTTCGTTTATGAACATTCAAGTAATTAATGGCATAGACGAATCTGTAAAATATACCAAACGAGAAATTGATATTCTTAAACTGCTTTCAGACGGACAAAGCAATGCTGAGATTGCCGAAAAATTATTCATTAGCCCACTTACGGTAAAAAAACACCGCAACAATATCCTTAAAAAAACAGATTGCAAAAACACTGCCCAATTAATTAAACAGAGTATTTTACAGGGATTGATTTAATCTGAAAAAATACTCCCTTTGGTGTATTGCTCACGACTTATTAATTGAATTTATTTGAAAAAATTCTATTAAATTTATAAGTGTTTAGTCATCAATTAACTCCTACGATTTATGAAAGCTTTAAGCAGTAAACTTTTCATATTTTTCACAATCGCATTAGTAAGCACTACCCTATTCGCCCAAAAAGATAACAGCCTTCTTGGAAGGTGGCAATTGCAGAAAATCTCCTTCAAAAATACTACAGTCGACGCTGGAACTAATAAAGAATTGGTACTTGCCATTTTTAACAAAGCCCTTTATAAACAGCTTACAGCAGCGCAACGATTATCGTTGGAAGCGCTAGAGGAAAGCAAGGCGGAAGCTGAATCACTACTTTATAAATATTTCCAAACTTCAATTGAATTTAAGGCCAAAGGTGCTTTTTACAACAGCTCATCACTTCCAGATAAATCTCTTTCCGGTGAATTTCTTAAAAACAAAAAGAAATTGCTGTTAGAGTGGGAAACGGCTGATAAAAATAAATTCAAAATTTTAAAGAACACATCGGATACGCTTGTTTTAAAAGATACTGAATTGAATATTTCGTACCATTATTTAAAAGTGTAATAATGAAGAAATATCTTCCCCATATCTTAACTTTTTGGGTTTTCACAAGCTCTGCCCAGCAGACAGAAAATTTGCAGCAATCTATTAACTATATACAGGACTACTATTCCTCCTTTACAACTGGCTACGATTTTAATGGCAGTTATGTTGCGGTTTCAAAAAATTACAAGACAACCTTTTCAGACTCCATCTTTACCCAAAGTTATGATACGGTTGACGCAGACAAAAAGTCTACAAATAATACTGTAGCCATTAACCTAAAAAATGTGCTACGTATTGAGCCCTACGGTACAGATGTGGTAGAAGTTTTGGGCAATGATCCGCTGATACTTCCCGTGTGCGGCAAATTAGCCTTTATAACGAACACTGAAATTTTTGAAATTAATATTTATTACGAAGTAGATGCCAATGTTGAAGACTCGGAAATCTACAAATCCTTTAACCAATTAATTAAAACCTATAAAAACTGATACTCATGAAAAAAAACAAAATCGCGCTATTGGTAGTTTTCCTCCTTATAGCAACCCTGGCTAAAGCCCAAAATGGAAATTCTTCAAATAGCTTTCCTCCTATTCAAAAATATATGGATAAAATTAAATTTGCAGATAATTATACAGAGCCCACCAAAGTTTCGCAAACGCTTACTGCCACAACATATGTTGTTACTTTAGAATCTGTTGATATGAAATGGAAAGAAACCTATTCTGGCATCGATTGGAGCGATTTTTCGCAATATAGATATAACGAATTTAAAGACTATTTCGTGGTCGAATTCTATTTTTATGAAGATATAGCCTACAAAATGGATGATGAGGAATTTGGTATTACAAATGAAGAAGTAGATTCTTTTAAATGTAAATTTTTGCCAGAAGATAAAGATAAAGTTTTGGAAGTTTTGGAAGTCTGGGAAGATAATCGCTAGGATTAAAAGAGGAAGATTCAGTGCTAATAAATACCTATAATTAAGGATATGAAAACAAAACTAACCGTTGTAATTATAGCGCTTTTTTGCAGCATACAGGTAAATTCACAAACAAGGCAGGAAGTTTTTGGCAGTATCCAAAAATTGGTAAGCAAAACCGAAGGCCAAAAAGTAAAGTCCAACAATGTATTCGCAAAAAAAGACGATAAGCTGGGCAAACAGGTATTTAATGAAAAAGTGATAAGTGTAAATAAAATACCCGAGGGAAAAAGCAGTTATGAATGGGTATACCGCGCAACCGAAATTTCGTGGAATGATTTTTTTGATTATTTAGTCTATACCGAATTCAACAATGACAAGCTTCAGGTTGTAAGGCTCAATTTCAATAAATCTTTTAAGAAAGAACACTTTACAAACGATAATGACAGCGATACTTCGCCATCAACTTCTGATTATTTCGAGTTTTATGTTTTAACCAGCGACGAAGATGAACTTATCCAATTGTTGAAGCGCCTTGAAAGTTTAAAGGAAAAGAAACCAGAATCTGAATTCAATAAAGAGATTGCAAAATTCAGTAAAGAACAAACCATTTCCTGGTTAACCGAAAAATTAAAGAAAAATATTGCTGGCGATAGTTATACTAGGGGTTTAACTCTTGTAGATATAGACGCTTGCAAGCTAGTTTTCGATTATTCAAATATGGTTGGGAGAAAATATCGGGAAATTATACCTACCGATATAGCGTCTATCAATAAATACAGTCAATTTACGTACAATGATGATGTCTGTATTTCAAAATCGTACGCATTTGGAATTATTCAGCATGAGGATGAAATAACCTATAAGAACATATCTTTTTTGAATATCGATACCACCGATGAAGATTTAGTATCAAACATAAACTTCGCCATGAAGCATTTGGCGGGGTTTTGCAATGGGACGCATTCCGCTAAAAATACAGTATCCACAGCCACTAATAGCAGCTCTAAAAAAAATGAAGATCAGAATGTTAATCATGTTTTCGATTTAATTGATGTTGACTCTGCATTAGCATTTTATAATGCAATGAATAAAGACACAAATTCATTTTTTGTTGGCAATACTAAATATTCCATTGAAAATGCTACCGATTTCGCGAATTTCCTAAACAAAAACTGCTATGCAGCACTTCATTGGCAGGGAAACGACCATTATCAATTTGATGAAGTTGGAAAAACGGATTTCAGTAAAAAATCTATAGAATTCACCGTTAAAAATGACCGGCTTCATTTAAAATCAAACATTCCCTTAAATGGAAATTGCGATTACGGATTGAAGGAATTTCCAGTGGTTGACAGCAATAGTTCTGAAACTCGCGAAACAACGGAAACAAAATATTACTATTTCACCTTGAATTTTGAATACGAGTGTAAGGGCGTAAATTATAAGTATCTAACTATATTTATAGAAGATAAAACATTGAGTTCTTACGCTAAAATAAAGGAGTTATTTACTACTTATAGCAAGGGCTAATTTCAATTCGGCATTTAAATTTTTAGTTACAAAATGAAAATAATTGCGTTTGAGCAATCTTTCAAAATAAATCCTGATAAAATAATAGTACTTTTTTAATGACCCACACAAACCGCTTTCAAGACGAAAATCTCACGCTAAACGATTTCTATAAGGAAACTTGGGTAGTTTGTCCATCCTGTGAAAAAAAGGCTTTAGCCAAAGCAGATTTCGAAAGTAACACCGTTCGCATATTCTGTGTACAATGCGGTTATAATAAGGAAACTTCAACCGCTTTAGTGCCAAACGGAACAATCAAAATGGCAGCCCATCACTACTTTAATGCGGAACTTTGGCTTCAAGCCAATTTTAAGAATGAAGTTTTTTGGGCTTTAAATGGTGCGCATTTGGAGTATTTGGAACGCTACATTAGCGCTAGCTTACGGGAACACAAGAACAGAACCCATTTTACCCTTTTAGAAAAACTTCCAAAATTTTACCACGAAGCAAAAAACAGGGAAGATCTATTGAAAATTATTTCAAAACTTAAGAATAAATGAATTTTTCCAAAGAAGAAAAAAAATTCTGGCAACGCCATTTTCGAATCGAAAAACTGGAAGATATCCCAAAAGAATGGGGCACTTTTAAAAGAATAGATTCGGAAGAAGATGATGAATTTTTCTATTTTCTTAGCTTACGTGTTACTTCCATTTTAGAAATTCATCTAAAGCAAACCCGCATTACTGATGAAGCTATTAAGCATATCAGCAAATTTCAAAATTTAGAAACCCTTTATTTAAGAAGCCACGAAACTATCACCAAAGAAAGTATACCGTATTTCAATACAATGGAATCTTTAGAAAGTTTAAACATCACAAAAACAGCTATTACCTTATCGCATTTATGCGAAACATTAAACAATCAAAGTCTTAAAGAGGTTTTTTTAGATTCAGAAGAAAATGAAGAAAACATAGACGAAAAGGCCATTATTCTAAAAGAACGCATGCCAAATTGCGACATTTATTTAGATTCAAATTTTACAACAGACGTCTTTGGCAATCCAGAAAAACCAATATTTTAAATAGTTCGAATTCTACAAAGGATTTAAAGCCATTGGAATAGAAAGTTGAAAAGTTTCTTTAATTTTATAGGCACGGCATTGGGGCCATTCCTTTTTTCTTTTCAGAAGGAAACTGAATTAATTTTGTTATTTTCACTCACTCAACAATACTATCATGACAGATCCAAAAAGACTCTTCGATTTTCCATATTATCAATTGGAAAAATATCCTCAGAAAAAAGCATTCAACACTAAATATAACGGAACGTGGAAGGCTACTTCTACCCAAGAATATATAGATAAAGCCAATGCAATGAGCAGGGCTTTAATAGCAATGGGCGTAAAACCCAATGATAAGGTGGCGATCATCTCTACCAACAACCGCACAGAGTGGAATATTTGCGATATTGGTATTATGCAAACTGGCGCGCAAGATGTGCCCGTTTACCCAACAATCTCCGAGTCTGAATACGAATACGTTCTCAACCACAGTGAATCAATATATTGCTTTGTTTCCGACAAAGACGTTTATGATAAAGTGATGGCTATAAAAGCTAATGTTCCATCTTTAAAAGAAGTTTACACTTTTGATGAAATTACTGGCGCAAAAAACTGGAGCGAAGTTTTAGAAAAAGGAAAGGATGAAAGCAACCAAGAGGAATTAGATAAACGCAAAGAAGCAATTACTGAAGATGATATTGCTACGTTAATATATACTTCTGGAACAACCGGAAAGCCAAAAGGCGTAATGCTTTCACATAAAAACATTGCCACAAATGCTAAATATAGTGCAGACAGATTACCAATTGTACTTGGCAAATCATCGTCTTTAAGTTTTCTTCCCGTATGTCATGTGTATGAGCGCATGTTGCTTTATATGTATCAATATTGCGGCGTAGAAGTTTATTTTGCAGAATCATTGGAGACCATTAGCGACAACTTAAAAGAAGTGAAACCAGAAGTAATGACGGCTGTGCCGAGACTTTTGGAAAAAGTATACGATAAAATTTATGCAAAGGGTACCGAACTTACTGGTATAAAGAAAAATCTCTTCTTTTGGGCGGTAGAACTTGGTTTAAAATATGAACCATACGGCACAAATGGCTGGTGGTACGAAACGCAACTTAAATTAGCAAACAAACTTATTTTTAGCAAATGGCGCGAAGCTCTTGGCGGTAATTTAAGAGCTATTGCCTCCGGAAGTGCGCCGCTACAACCACGTTTGGCAAGAGTTTTCAATGCTGCACAAATTCCTGTTATGGAAGGTTATGGCCTAACTGAAACTTCACCTGTTGTATCGGTTAACGATATGCGCAACCACGGATTTAAAATTGGTACCGTAGGGAAACCTTTAAAAGATACCGAAATTAAAATAGCCGAAGATGGTGAGATTTTAGTAAAAGGCCCACAAGTAATGCTTGGCTATTACAAAAATCAAGAACAGACCGACGAAGTTATAAAAGATGGCTTTTTTCACACAGGTGATATTGGAGAGATTGATAGCGAAGGATTTTTAAAGATCACCGATCGTAAAAAAGAAATGTTTAAAACCAGCGGTGGTAAATATGTAGCGCCACAGGTTATTGAAAACGTAATGAAACAATCGCGCTTCATTGAGCAAATGATGGTTATTGGCGAAAGCGAAAAAATGCCGGCAGCACTTATACAACCCGATTTTGAATTTTTAAAAGATTGGGGCAGTAAAAAAGGACGCAACCTACCTTCAGACCCGAAAGAAATTATAAAAAACCAAGCGGTGATAGATCGCATTCAACAAGAAGTAGATTTTTATAACGAACGTTTCGGTCATTGGGAAAGAGTTAAAAAGTTTGAATTAACTCCAGAAGTTTGGAGCATTGAAGGCGGACAATTAACTCCTACTATGAAAATGAAACGTAAAGTGATTAAAGCGGAGTATATAGATCTGTACAATAAAATATACGAGCATAATTCTTAATCAATAATGAATTGGATTCTCCTAATAATCGGCGGGCTCTTTGAAGTTGGCTTCGCAGCTTGTCTAGGTAAAGTAAAGGAAACCACCGGCATGGAGTCTAAACTCTGGTTCGGTGGTTTTATTATTTGCCTTTTTATCAGCATGTATTTTCTTATAAAAGCATCACAAACACTTCCTATCGGTACGGCTTATGCAGTATGGACAGGTATTGGCGCTGTGGGAACTGTGCTAGTAGGGATTTTTTATTTTAATGAAGCAGCTACTTTTTGGCGGGTATTTTTCCTGGCAACGCTGATTGCTTCCATAGTGGGGCTTAAATTTGTAAGCTCGTAAAGTTTAAATAAGTCTTCCCAAAATATTGATTTCGTTTAAAATCTGCTTTCCTCAACCTTAAATCTTATCCAGAATTAAGAGTAGTAATTCAGTTGTTGATGTATAATCTAAATTATCCCGTTTCGCAACTTCAATGGCATCCTTGGCCTTTTTTATAGCCGCTTCATACCTTCCTGTTTTATACAGTAAGGCTGCATAAGTGTCTAAATTGTGATAATTTTCATCTAAGCTTATGGAACGTTTTACAATTTCAATAGCTTTAAGCAATTCATCAACTAGATTATGTTCCTCATAAGCGTGCCACGCCAAGGTATTTAACTTGCTCCAGTCATTCCATATTTTTTTTGTTACAGAATCATCAAATTCAGAAGCATTTGGATCCACTTCTTCCGCAACAGCATTGTTGCTACTTGCGTTATTCTTAATTAATATGGCCTCAAAATCTTCCTTACTCATCGCCCCTGCTGCTACTTCTAATGATTCACCATTTCTTATGAACAGATATGTTGGTATAGATTCAATTCCTAGATAATCATCCATTTCATTTTTATCTACATCGAATTTATAAAAATCGACACTGCTGGAATATTCCTTTTTCAATTCAGCTAAAATGGGATCCATGCGCTTACACGGAGCGCACCATGTTGCAAAGAAATCCACTACAACCAGTCTATCGTCTTCAATAAGTATTATGTCTTCAATATTACTGTCATAAATTTCCGTTTGGGAGAACCCGGAAAAATAACATGCGATGAATAAAAGTGTTAATTTTAGGTGCATATGTATGGTTTTAAATCAAATATATACTAATTATTTTAACAAAAACATCTTGCACAAAATAAAAATACACTAAATCGTCCTATGGTATTACTATTTCGTTTAAGTTTAAAAAGAGTACAATATACTATGCGTGCATAATAAAATTTTTGTATCTTTGGTAATCTACTTTTTCAAAATCTATTAATGAAGGAAAAAACAATCGATTACATTTTGCGATCCACTTGGATGAATGTGTCTAAAATGTACAATGAAGAAGCAGGTAAAAAAGGAAGCACCATGGCAACAGGTTTTGCACTAATAAGCATCGATCCTGAAGAAGGAACACCTTCTACTGCCCTTGGACCCAAGATGGGAATGGAGGCCACTAGCCTATCGCGAACTTTGAAATCTATGGAACAAAAAGGCTTGATAGCTCGTAAACCCAATCCTGTAGATGGGCGTGGCGTGTTGATTCATTTAACCCCTTTCGGCAAAGAAATGCGCGAATTTTCTAAAGGTGTAGTGTTGGGCTTTGACGAAGCTGTTCAGAAGAACATTTCCGCAGAAGAGTTGCATATTTTTAGAAAGGTAGCTAATACAATTAACGAGTTAATCAATTCAAAAAAAATATACGATTCTGAGTAAAAAATTCAGAATTAAGAATTTAGAATGAGGAAAATTCTGAATTCATAATTCATAATTCATAATTAAACAATATGTCAAAAAGAAGAATTAACAAAGTAGCGGTAATTGGTTCCGGAATTATGGGAAGCGGTATTGCCTGCCATTTCGCCAATATAGGCGTGGAAGTGCTATTGCTAGATATAGTTCCTCGCGAACTGAACGATGCCGAAAAGAAAAAGGGTCTTACTCTTGAAGATAAAGTAGTGCGTAACCGGATTGTAAACGACGATCTGCTTAAAGCTATAAAAAGCAACCCTGCCCCACTCTATCACAAAGATTTCGCAAAACGCATATCGACCGGAAACTTGGATGACGATATTGCTAAAGTAAAAAATGCCGATTGGATTATTGAAGTGGTTGTGGAACGTTTGGACATTAAAAAGCAGGTTTTTGAAAACCTAGATAAACACAGAACGCCCGGAACGCTTATTACTTCGAATACTTCCGGTATTCCTATTAAATTTATGAGCGAAGGTCGCAGCGAAGATTTTCAAAAACACTTCTGCGGAACGCACTTTTTCAACCCACCACGATACTTAAAACTTTTTGAAATCATTCCGGGCCCTAAAACTTCAAATGAGGTTTTAGAGTTCTTAAATGGATATGGTGAAAAATACCTCGGAAAAACTTCAGTAGTTGCAAAAGATACTCCTGCATTTATAGGAAATAGAATTGGAATCTTCGGAATCCAAAGCCTCTTTCACCAAGTGAAGGAAATGGGTTTAACCATTGAAGAAGTAGATAAATTGACCGGTCCAGTAATTGGCCGACCAAAATCTGCAACCTTTAGAACGGTAGATGTAGTTGGTCTTGACACCTTAGTACATGTTTCAAAAGGAATTTATGACAATGTTCCCGAAGACGAAGAACACGGAATATTCCAAATTCCGGGTTTCATCGATACAATGATGGAAAAGAAATGGCTTGGAAGCAAAAGCGGTCAAGGTTTTTATAAGAAAGTGAAAAATGACGATGGCAGTAGTGAAATTCTTTCGCTAGACCTAGAGTCTTTGGATTATAGAAAAAGCAAAAAAGCATCTTTTGGCACTTTGGAAAAAACGAAATCGGTTGATAAAGTAACCGATCGTTTCCCCATTCTTGTAGCAGGTGATGACAAAGCCGGCGAATTCTACCGAAAAAATTTCGGTGCCATGTTCGCATACGTTTCAAAACGAATTCCAGAAATAACCGATGAACTTTACAAGATTGATGACGCGATGAAAGCTGGTTTCGGTTGGGATAATGGTCCTTACGAAATTTGGGATGCCGTTGGCGTTAAAAAAGGAATTGAGCTTATAAAAGACTTAGGAAAAGAACCTGCCGCTTGGGTAAACGAAATGCTTGAGGCTGGCGTAGATTCTTTCTATACTATAAAAGATGGAAATACCTATTACTACGATATTCCGCAGAAAAAACATTTAAAAGTTCCTGGACAGGATTCATTTATAATTCTAGACAACATCCGCAAAACTTCCGAGGTTTTCAGAAATAGCGGTGTTGTTGTTGAAGATTTAGGCGATGGTATTCTAAATGTAGAATTTATTAGTAAAATGAACTCTGTTGGAGGTGATGTTTTGGCCGGAATCAATAAAGCTATAGACATTGCTGAAAAAGATTACGATGGTTTGGTAATTGCCAATAACGGTAAAAACTTTTCAGTTGGCGCCAATATCGGGATGATATTTATGATGGCTGTTGAGCAAGAATATGAAGAGCTGAACGCTGCAATAAAATATTTCCAAGACACAAGCATGCGCCTTCGCTACTCCTCAATACCGGTTGTGGTTGCACCACACGGAATGGCTTTGGGTGGCGGTTGTGAGTTTACACTTCACGCAGACAGAGTAGTTGCAGCGGCAGAAAGTTATATTGGTTTAGTAGAATTTGGCGTAGGTGTAATTCCTGGCGGTGGCGGATCGAAAGAAATGGCAATGCGCGCAAGTGATTTATTTAGAAAAGATGATGTTGAACTCAACACACTTCAAGAATATTTCTTGACAATTGCAATGGCAAAGGTTTCCACTTCTGCTTATGAAGCGTATGATACCGGAATTCTTCAGAAAGGAAAAGATATTGTAGTTGTAAACCAAAACAGACAAATTGCCGCAGCTAAAGAAGTAGCGCGTATGATGGCAGATCAAGGTTATACAAAACCAATACAGAGAACAGATATTAAAGTACTCGGAAAGCAAGCAATGGGAATGTTTTTAGTAGGAACCGACCAAATGTACGCTGGAAAATACATTAGCGAGCACGACAAAAAAATCGCAAACAAGCTTGCCTACGTAATGGCCGGTGGCGATTTAAGTGAAGCTAGCTACGTGAGCGAGCAATACTTACTCGATCTCGAAAGAGAAGCATTCTTAAGTTTAACCGGAGAAAGAAAAACTTTGGAAAGACTTCAACATATGATTCAAAAAGGGAAACCGTTGCGTAATTAAAAAGACGTAAGACGAAAAGACCTAAGACATAGGACGTAAAACACTTTAAAATATGGCCGCAAAACATAATTTTAGAAAACTTACAATTTGGAATGAAGGTATTGAATTGGCGAAAGAGACATATGCCACAACTAAAATATTTCCAAAATCAGAAACTTATGGATTGTCTAATCAGATGCAGCGATGCGCAGTCTCTGTACCTTCAAATATTGCAGAAGGAACTGCTAAAAGCTCCGATAAACATTTCCTTCAATATTTAGAAACAGCTTTAGGCTCAGCCTTTGAATGGGAAACGCAACTAATTATTTCTTATGAAATAGGATATGTTTCGGAGGAAACATTTAAACATTTAGAAACTAAAATTCAGAAAATCCAAGGAATGTTAACGCGTTTTATGGAAAGTCTGTCAAACCACTAATATAACTTTAAGATATAAAATAAAGGAGTATTCAATTTAGTCTTACGTCCTACGTCTTACCGTCTTAAGTCAAAAATTAAACTATGAAACAAAGAACTGCATATATTGTAAAAGCTTATCGCACAGCTGTCGGAAAAGCCCCTCGCGGAGTTTTCCGCTTTAAACGTCCTGACGAACTCGCTGCGGAAACCATTAAATATATAATGAACGAACTACCGCAACTCGACAAAAAACGAATTGACGACGTAATCGTTGGTAATGCAATGCCCGAAGCCGAACAAGGCTTGAATATGGGTCGATTAATTTCATTAATGGGGCTTGATATTGTTGATGTTCCTGGAATGACGGTGAATCGTTATTGCGCATCTGGTTTGGAAACTATTTCCATCGCTGCGGCTAAAATTCAAAGTGGAATGGCAGATTGTATTATTGCCGGTGGCGCAGAAAGCATGAGCTATATCCCTATGGGTGGTTACAAGCCTGTACCCGATTATAAAATGGCAAAAGAAGGCCACGAAGATTATTATTGGAACATGGGTCTTACGGCAGAAGCAGTTGCCAAAAAGTACAACGTTTCTCGCGAAGATCAAGATGAGTTCGCTTATACGAGTCAAATGCGCGCTTTAAAAGCACAAGACGAAGGTCGCTTTCAGGATCAAATAGTTCCAATTGAAGTGGAACGCACCTTTGTAAATGAAGCTGGCAAAAAAGTAACCGAAAAATATACGGTGAATAAAGATGAAGGCCCAAGAAAAGGAACCAGTGTAGAAGCACTTTCAAAGCTACGCCCTGTATTTGCTAATGGCGGGAGCGTAACCGCAGGAAACTCTTCACAAATGAGCGACGGTGCAGCATTTGCAGTTGTTATGAGTGAAGAAATGGTAAAAGAACTAAATCTTGAACCAATAGCCAGACTAGTAAGTTATACGGCTGTAGGCGTAGAACCTAGTATAATGGGTATTGCTCCACTTTATGCAATACCAAAAGCCTTAAAGCAAGCAGGATTAAAACAAGACCAATTAGAATTGATTGAATTAAACGAAGCTTTTGCCTCACAATCATTAGCGGTTATTCGCGGACTAGGTTTAGATAAAGAAAGAGTTAACGTAAACGGAGGCGCAATTGCTATGGGGCACCCATTGGGTTGTACTGGCGCAAAACTTTCTGTTCAATTATTTGATGAAATGCGCAAGCGAAACCTACAAGGAAAATATGGAATGGTAACAATGTGTGTTGGTACTGGACAAGGTGCTGCGGGAGTATACGAATTTTTGAAATAACAACTTAATACAATTATAGAGTAATGGAAACTGAAACAAAGAATAACGAATTGCTTCGCGGCGGACAATTCCTAGTAAAGGAAACAAAAGCAGAAGATATATTTACTCCGGAAGACTTTACCGAAGAACAAAAAATGATGCGCGACTCCGTTAAGGAATTTGTAGATCGCGAAATCTGGCCGCAAAAGGCACGCTTGGAGCAACACGATTATGCTCTTACCGAAGAAATAATGCAAAAGGCTGGCGAAATGGGCCTCCTTGGAATTTCGGTTCCGGAAGCATACGGAGGTCTCGGAATGAGCTTCGTGACCACTATGTTAGTATGCGATTATATTTCAGGTGCCAGTGGTTCTGTGGCTACAGCTTTTGGAGCGCACACCGGAATTGGAACAATGCCAATCACACTTTACGGAACAGAAGAACAAAAGAAAAAATATGTTCCAAAACTCGCCACTGGCGAATGGTTTGGTGCATATGCTTTAACTGAGCCGGGAGCAGGTAGTGATGCGAACAGTGGAAAAACAAAAGCGGTTCTTTCTGAAGATGGAAAAACATATTCCATCAGCGGACAAAAAATGTGGATTTCGAACGCGGGATTCTGTAGTACATTCATCGTTTTTGCTAGAATTGAAGACGACAAAAACATTACCGGCTTTATCGTAGAAAACGATTCTTCAAACGGAATCACATTTGGCGAGGAAGAAAAGAAATTAGGTATCCACTCCTCTTCTACTCGTCAGGTTTTCTTTAGCGAAACCACAATCCCTGCAGAAAATATGCTTGGCGAACGTGGCGAAGGCTTTAAAATAGCGATGAACGCCTTAAACGTTGGAAGAATTAAACTAGCCGCTGCAGGACTTGATGGACAACGTAGAGTTATTTCAAAAGCTGTTGAATACGCTAACGAAAGAATTCAATTTGACGTGCCAATTGCATCTTTTGGTGCCATTAAACTTAAATTGGCTGAAATGGCAACCAATGCCTATGTAGACGAAAGTGCTTCCTATAGAGCTGCAAAAAATATTGAAGACAGAATTGCGCTTCGTATAGCAGCTGGCAACACTCACCAAGAAGCAGAGTTAAAAGGTGTTGAAGAATACGCCATTGAGTGTTCTATTTTAAAAGTAGCCGTTTCTGAAGACATCCAACATTGTACAGACGAAGGAATCCAAATTTATGGTGGAATGGGTTACAGTGCAGACGCCCCTATGGAATCTGCATGGCGAGATGCCCGAATCACGCGTATTTATGAGGGAACCAACGAAATAAACAGAATGCTTTCGGTAGGAATGCTTGTGAAAAAAGCAATGAAAGGTCAAGTAGATCTTTTGAATCCAGCACAAGCCGTAGCTTCAGAATTGATGGGAATTCCTTCTTTTGAAACACCAGATTTTACTGAATTGCTTTCCGAAGAAAAAGCGATGATTGCTAAATTGAAAAAAGTATTTTTAATGGTTGCAGGAAGCGCCGTTCAAAAATACGGAACCGAACTTGAAGAGCACCAGCAAACACTACTAGCCGCTGCAGATATCTTAATTGAAATCTATATGGCTGAAAGTGCAATTTTACGTACTGAAAAGAACGCAAAACGCTTTGGTGAAGACACTCAAAAAGAACAGATAGCAATGTCGCAATTGTATCTTTACCACGCGGTAGATATTATTACTGTGAAAGCAAAAGAAGCAATTCTATCTTTCTCTGAAGGTGACGAGCAACGCGCAATGTTGATGGGGCTGAAACGTTTCACCAAATACCAAAATATGCCAAATATTGGCGAATTGCGTAAAACAATTGCCGCCAAAGTAATTACTGAAAATAAGTATCCGTTTTAATTCAAAGTTTACATAACGTCCAATAAATTGTATTGGCTTTTAGCACATTAGATCTGACAAGTTTTTAAAACTCGTCAGATCTTTTTTTTTGTGGTTATAATCCTTAAATTTAAATTCTATATATCCTTTAGGGAAGATGAAAAAAATTCTTTTTATTATATCACTTTCTTTTCTTTGCCTTGCTTTTACGTTAAGTGAAAATTCTGGATTGAAACTCTTAATTCTCAATCGGCTAAAAGAATACACAACCGAACATTTTCCCGAAAAAATCTACATCCAAACAGATAGGCCTTATTACACTGCTGGTGAAAGTATTTGGTTTAATACGTATCTCGTAAATGGTGTTACGCATAAAAAAAGCACAAAAAGCAAAGTGATTTATGTAGAGCTTATTAACGAACAAAACGAAGTAATCAGCGACCGAAAACTATTTACAGAATCCTTAAGCGCCGACGGAGACTTTAAGTTGCCTGTCAATCTGCCCGAAGGCGTTTATATGTTACGTGCATTTACCAATTATATGCGCAATCAGTCACGGGATTATTTTTTCAAAAAGGAAATTCCAGTCTTTGCTTTAAATTCAGATCTATCAATATCAGAAGACGATAAAGATTCCAAGAATCTGGAATTACCAGACATTGGGTTTTATCCCGAAGGTGGATATTTGGTTAATGGAATAAATAGTAAAGTAGCTGTAAAAATTAAGGATGCCGAATTATCGGCAAGTCCCGTTGTTGGCTTCATTGAAGATACGGAAGGCAATAAAATAACCGATTTTAAAACACTTGAGTTTGGGCTTGGATCCTTCTTTTTAAAACCTGAACCAGGCAAAGAATACCGTGCTGTAATAAGTAATGGTGACGAAAATATTCTCTACCCGCTGCCCCTTCCACTTTCCGAAGGGTATGTTATGAACACCACTCTCAGCGATAAAGAAGTAATAATTAATGTTTCTACAAATAAAAAAGAAGGATTAAAGAATGCGTTAATCATAGGCCAACAAAGAGGCTTAGCCGCTTTTGATTATACGCTCAATAACGACACAAAGTCGCTATTAGTAAAAATTCCTACGGTAGATTTGGTTGAAGGCGTTTTAGACATTGTACTCTTCAATGAATCTGAAAAACCTGTTGCGGAACGTTTGGTGTATATTAAAAAAGAAAACATGCTTTCACTTTCAGTTAATAAAACAAATGGCTCAACCACAGGTCTTCGCGACCGTATAAATCTGGAAATTGCGGTAAATAACCAAGCAGGTAGATTGGTACCAAATACGCTTTCCATTTCGGTAACAGATGCAACTTTAATAAAACCGAATAACAACGCCGAAAACATTAAAACCTATTTGTTGTTGAACTCCGACCTTAAAGGCAAAATAAAATCGCCAAACTACTTTTTCACGGCTGGCGACACTATTAAAAAGAACCAACAATTAGATTTGATAATGCTCACCCAAGGATGGCGACGATTTACTTGGCAAGCATTATTAGAGAATTCTTCGCCTCAGGAATTTAAACCAGAAGTTGGATTTTTTATAGGCGGCTACACGTTAAATGCGAAATCGCCATTCCAAAATAAAGTTAGCGAAACAAAACTTACGTTTAGAAAAAAAGGATTTTATCAAGAAGCCGAAATGACCGATAACACGGGTCACTTTTCTTACGGGCCGTTTGTGTTTAATGATACTATAGACGTGTTTTTACAAGCTGGGGCCGACCTTTCTTCAGAAAAACCCAATTATACAGACACCAATATTAAATTGGATCCGCCTGCCCAGCGACCAACCATTATTCCTGATAGAATCGTAAATCCCTTCAATCGAAACCTAGAAATTGCCAACGTTGAAAATTATAGAAAAAAAACGCGGCTCAATGTTTACAGAAATTTTGAATTCGACCAGGAAAGAGAACTTTTGGATGAAGTAAAAATTGAAGGAAAAGTAACTACAAAAGAAGAAATTGCAGAGGCTAAAAGAGAAAAAAGAACGCGATCCTTTGCGCCCTCTCATCGAATTGTAGTTGATGAATTGGGGCAAAATGGAGGAGGTAATTTTATGGATTTAATTATGAATGTTCCTGGAATTCGAGTGGGTAGTAAATACGGTGCCGAAACTTCACAGGATTACGAAGTGAATCTTCGCGGTCTAAAACCAACATATTATGTTGATAATGTTGAGGTTGATTTAGGCGTTGCACGCTCAATCCATCAAGCCGATATTGACTTTATAGATATTCTAAACGTTGGGCCAGCATCAGCGGCATACGGTTTAAAAGCGCAAGGTGTTATTGCTATCTATACAAAACAAGGATCAGGTAGAGGGATTGATATAACAAACAAAAAGCTGGGGTCCATTAATTTCAAATCCGAAGGTTTTTATGAAGCCAGAGAATTTTATGCGCCCGATTATACATTGGTAGATAGAAACATTAGTCGCGAAGACATACGCACCACGCTTTTTTGGAAACCGGGTGTCGTAAATAATGGTTATAAAAAAACCGAGCTTGTTTTTTATTCAAGTGATGTAAAAGGAAAATTTCAAATAGAAATTGAAGGAATTACTGAAGACGGAATTCCATTTTATAACACTTCCTTTCTTGAAGTTGAATAACTCGTTTTTATCGCTCAAGTATTTATTCAAAAAAATAAATTTTCAGTTCAATATAACTTAAATCATAAAAAGTCTTAAAATCACAAGTGGATTGGTTTTTTTCCAATTTATGGCGTAGAGTTTGTTATTTTTGACTCAAAACTGAATAGTAATGAAAAAGCTCCTTTTCCTATTTATCCTCTTCGCAACTCAAATCACTTTTGCACAAAATGATACCGAAGTATACGTTTTTAATATCGCTCCCGCGTACGAAGGTTTAGAGATTATGAATGCGCGAAATATTTCAAACAACAAAGGGTATGACAATCAACCCTTTTTTATTTCGAATGAAATACTTGTTTTTGCCGCGAATAATGAGGGGCAAACAGATATTTCAGAATATAATTTAAATTCAAAACTAAAAAAGTGGGTCAATACTAAAACGGAAGGCGGCGAATATTCTCCACAAAAATTCCCTTCAAATGAAGATTTTGCTGCCGTTAGACTCGACAAAGACGGCTTGCAACGTTTATATCGTTACAGTGCCAAAACAGGCACTTCTTCTGAGTTAATTAAGGATTTACAAGTGGCCTATTTTGCTTTTTACAACGATCAGAAAATTCTCGCTACAGTTTTGGACGGTGATTCTCTTGATTTAGTTTTAATAGATCTGTCAACAAAAACCACCGATACTATTTTCCGAAATGCTGGAAGAGGAATTCAAAAAGTTCCGAAAACAAGTTCGATGAGCTATTCACTAGTGAATGATGAAGGAAACTTAGATGTTTATATTTTAGAAATGGGAAGTTATGAAAGCTATTTTGTAACAGAATTACCTATCGGAATTCAGGATTATGTTTGGCTGAACGATACACAAATCTTGATTGGCAGCGGAAATAAACTGTATATGTACGACACATTGGGCGATTCTGAATGGACTCGAGTTGCTTCGCTTGAAGAATACGGATTAAAAAAAATATCCCGAATGGCAATCAGTCCGAACGGAAAAATATTGGCGGTAGTTGATGAAAATTAGGTAGTACGCCGTTTTATTTCAATCAAAAACCTAACAGTTTATATAAACTGTTAGGTTTTCTTATGAGCCAGTAGGTCTTAGTGGTTCTTTTTGGTATTTTTAGCTAAAATTTTCTTCCCTATGAAAATACTCGGTTTACTCTTCATTTTATGCGTTTCAATTGCATCTACTGCGCAAACTAATCAGAAAATTTATGAAATTATCAATTCTATTTCTTCGGAAAGAATTGAAGCAGATATAACCAAGCTAGCCAATTTCGGCACCCGCAATACTTTTAGCGACACGATTAGTAACACTCGCGGAATTGGTGCGGCGCGAAGATGGATTAAAAGTGAATTTGAAACCATTTCAAAAGATTGTAACAATTGCCTAAATGTTTTTTATCAAAAAGATTTAGTGAAAGCTGATGGCAATAATAGAATCCCCCAAGACACTTGGATTGTTAATGTTGCAGCCGTTCAAAAAGGAACAAAATATCCCAATCGTTACATAATTATGAGCGGCGATATCGATTCACGAAATAGTGACGGAAGCGATTTTACAAAAGACGCACCCGGAGCAAACGATAATGCTAGCGGTATGGCCGGAGCTATTGAAGCGGCTCGCGTACTTTCAAAATATAAATTTGAAAGCAGCATTATTTATTTAGGATTAAGCGGCGAAGAACAGGGACTTTTCGGCGGAAAAGGATTTGCAGATTACGCCAAAAATAACGGCTGGGAAATAATTGGCGTTTTCAATAATGATATGATCGGCAATATTAAAGGCGTAAACGGTGTAATTAGCAATCGCGATTTCAGAATTTTCAGCGAGCCCGTTCCCCCAACCGAAACAGAACGCGAACGCCAAATGCGACGTTTTTACGGTGGTGAAGTTGATGGTATTTCACGTCAGTTAGCGCGTTACGTTTATAAAACTACGAAAACATATATGCCAGAAATGAACCCGATGATGATTTATAGATTAGATCGTTTTGGCCGTGGCGGTCACCACCGTCCGTTTAACGATTTAGGCTGGGCCGGAATCAGAATTATGGAAGCCCACGAAAATTACAATCAGCAGCATCAAGACATTCGCACCGAAAATGGTATTGAATACGGCGATATGCTAAAATTCGTGAATTTTGACTACGCCGCAAAACTTACTGCCATAAACGCAATAAACTTGGCAAGTCTTGCGTGGGCGCCATCCCCGCCAAAAAATATTGCCATTGGTGGCGTTGTAGAGCCCTCTGCAAAATTAAAATGGGACAAAGTAAATGGCGCCACAGGTTATAAAATATATTGGCGAGATACCACCAGCCCAACTTGGGACCACAGCCGCAACGTGGGCGATGTTTCAGAATTTACCTTAGAAGGAATTGTAATAGACAACTACTTTTTTGGCGTAGCCGCCGTTGGAAAAGATGGCTTTGAAAGTGTTGTTGTTTTTCCGAATTCGGTGTTTAGGTAAATCAAATAACCTCCTCTAAAAACTCAAGGAATTAAAATAGAAATAAAAAAAATATGCCTAAAATTTTAATCAAAGTACGAACCATTTCCCCCTTTGAAGGGAGATTAAAGGGGATGTTCACCCTCGCATTTTTAATGTTCCTTTCCACTGCTTCTGTTTCACAAGAATTTACCCGCGCAGATACCCTTCGCGGTAGCATTACCCCAGAGCGCGCTTGGTGGGACGTTATGCATTACGATTTAAATGTTACGGTAAACCCTTCTAAAAAGTCTATTGAAGGAAGCAATACAATTACTTATAAAGTTTTAGAACCGTATAACGTAATGCAAATTGACTTGCAAAGCCCTATGAATATTGATAAAATTCTTCAAAATGGAAAAGAGATTTCATTTACTTCCGAAGGAAACGCTCACTTTTTAAAACTTCAGAAAAAGCAGAAAAAGGGTAAAGAAGAGAAAATAACAATTTATTTCTCCGGAAAGCCAGTTGTTGCAAAACGTCCGCCGTGGGACGGTGGTTTTACTTGGAGTAAAGACAGCAACGGCAAGCATTTTATTGCAACTTCCAACCAAGGTATTGGCGCCAGCGTTTGGTGGCCACTCAAAGACCATCCTTCCGAAGAAGCAGACAACGGAGTTACTATCGCAGTTACAACCCCAAAAGATTTAATGGATGTGAGCAACGGCCGATTAAAAGAAATGATAGAAAACAAAGAGTCAAAAACTTGGATTTGGGAAGTAACAAACACCATAAATAGCTATGCCGTAAACATTAATATTGGCGATTACGTACATTTTGACGATAAATACAAAGGTGAAAAAGGAATTCTAGATATGGATTATTATGTGCTTCGCGAAAATGAAGCCAAAGCAAAGGAACAATTTAAACAAGCCCCAATGATGATGGAAGCTTTCGAGCATTGGTTTGGCCCCTACCCTTTTTACGAAGACAGCTACAAGCTTGTGGAAACGCCTTATTTGGGAATGGAACATCAAAGCAGTGTAACCTACGGCAATAATTATGCAAATGGCTATTTAGGTAGCGATGTGTCTGGTTCTGGCTGGGGAATGAAATTCGATTTCATCATAATTCACGAAAGCGGTCACGAGTGGTTTGCCAATAATATTACCAATAAAGATGTGGCTGATATGTGGATTCACGAAGGTTTCACCAGTTATTCTGAAAATATTTACGTGGATTATCTTTTCGGAAAAAAGGCTTCTTCGGAATATGTAATTGGCGTTCGCAATAATGTTGTAAACGATAAACCTATTATTGGTGAGCATTACAATGTAAACAAATCCGGAAGCAGCGATATGTATTATAAAGGCGCTAATATTCTGCATACCGTTAGGCAATTGATTGCAGATGACGAAAAATGGCGTCAGATTTTAAGAGGTTTAAATAATGAATTTTATCATCAAAATGTAACCACGAAGCAAATTGAAAACTATATCAGTGAAAAAAGCGGAATAGATCTTTCAGCTTTTTGGAACCAATATTTAAGGACGATAATGATTCCAAAAGTGGAATATTCAATAGACGGCAATAACTTGAAATTTAGATATGTTGAAATTGTTGAAAATTTCGAAATGCCAGTAATCACAGTGGTTAATGGCAAAGAAGTATGGATAACACCCACTTTAGAATGGCAGACAAAGCAATTTCCCGAAACCATTAATACAATAGAGATAAAAAAGGATTTTTATGTAAATTCAGAAAAATTAGGTAATGGCTGAAAAACCTGTCCTTTATTTTGAGGAAGATTTACTTTGGCGCGAGTGGCTGCACGAGAACCATGAGGATTTTCCGCAAGGGGTCTATTTAATTTTTTATAAACTGGAAACAGAAATCCCCACTATGCGTTGGGAAGAAGCAGTAAGAGTTGCGCTTTGTTATGGCTGGATAGACAGTACCTCGAAAAGCCTTGGCGATGGAAAGCGACGACAGTACTTTTGTCCAAGAAACGCGAAAAGTGTTTGGAGTGCGCTCAACAAATCGCATTTGAAAGAGCTGGAAAAAGAAGGCTTACTTCATAAAAACGGGAAAAAGGTAATTGCCGAAGCCAAGAAAAATGGTAGTTGGACGGCATTGGACGATGTGGAAAATTTAATAGTTCCTGCAGACCTTCAAAAAGAATTCAACAAGAACAAATTAGCATTTGTGAATTTTGAGAATTTCAGTAAAAGTTATAGAAAAAGCTATCTTTATTGGCTAAACCAAGCCAAACGAGAAGAAACCCGCAATAAAAGGATTTCAGAAATTATCGATCTCTGCGCAAAAAATATAAAATCAAGAAATTAACCGCCAAATACTTTAATCATGAAAATTTTTCCATTTGTAGTCTGTATTCTTTTTTCAACATCATTTTACGCCCAAGAAAAAGAGGAAAAAGATAAAGATGAAACAAAATGGGATGTCGCCAATCCCGGCAAAGATTTCAACTATAAAACGCATTCCTTCACAACAAATGAAGGCACGTGGATGAATCTTGATGTAAGTCCCGATGGGAAAACCATTGTTTTTGATATGGTTGGCGATATTTATTCGATGCCTATTTCTGGCGGAAAAGCCAAAGCAATTAGAACCGGAATTCCTTTTGAAATTCAGCCGAGATTTAGCCCCGACGGCACTAAAATTTCATTTACTAGCGACGCTGGTGGCGGTGACAATATTTGGGTAATGAATGCAGATGGCAGCGATGCAAAGCAAATTACCAAAGAAGATTTTAGACTTTTGAATAACGCCGTTTGGACCGCCGATGGCAACTATTTAATTGCGCGAAAGCATTTTTCTTCCGAAAGAAGTTTGGGTGCTGGAGAAATGTGGCAATACCACAAAACTGGCGGCTCCGGCTTGCAACTCACAAAACGAAAAAACGATCAGCAGGATGTAAATGAACCTTTTGTTTCACCCGACGGAAAATATCTTTATTACAGCGAAGACGTGTATCCCGGCGGATATTTTCAATACAACAAAGATCCAAACGATCAAATATATGTTATAAAAAGATACGAGTTTGAAACCGGCGAAACCGAAACAATAACTGGCGGACCCGGCGGTGCCGCGCGACCAACAATTTCTAACGACGGTAAAAAACTTGCCTTTGTAAAAAGAGTGCGCACTAAAAGTGTGCTATTTATCCACGATTTAGAAACTGGCGAAGAATACCCTATTTATGATAAATTGAATAAAGACCAACAGGAAGCTTGGGCGCTTTTTGGGGTTTATCCTAATTTTAACTGGATGCCAAACGACAAAGAAATCATTTTTTGGAGCGGAGGAAAAATTAATAAAATTGATGTTAGTTCATTGGCTGTTACTGACATTCTATTCACGGTTGATGTGAAAATTGAATTGGCGGAAACGGTTCATTTCAACAATAAAATTGAAACTGAAACTTTTACTCCGAAAATGATTCGCCATACAATTACTTCCCCAGATGGGAAGTTTATTGTTTTCAGTGCCTTGGGGCATTTGTATAAAAAATCGTTGCCAAACGGCGAACCAAAGCGTTTAACAAACGGTAAAGATTTTGAATTCGAACCCACTTTTTCACCCAATGGTTCCGATATAGTTTACGTTACTTGGAATGATTTGGAAAAAGGTGCAATTAATAAAATTTCGGCAAATGGCGGAACTCCGGTAAAATTGACTTCAGAAAAAGGAATTTACAGAACGCCTTCCTATTCGCAAAACGGAACGCAAATAGTTTTCAGAAAAGAAAAAGGCAATACAGACCAAGGTTTCACATACACTAAAAATACTGGTATTTACACGATGAATGCCAATGGCAGCGATGTAAAATTTGTTGTTGACAAAGGTGAATACCCAATGTTTAGCAAAGACGGGAAGCGAATTTTTCTACAAACTGGGGGAACGTATTTTGGTGAAATTGAAAAGAAACTCATCAGCGTAAATCTTAGTGGAAATGACGAAAAAACGCACCTCACTTCAAAATACGCCAATAGATTAATTCCAAGTCCAGATAATGAATGGATAGCTTTTACAAACCTTCACAAATTGTTTGTGGCGCCTTTGGTGCTCAACGGACAAACTATTGACTTGGATGATAAATCGAAAGCGGTTCCAGTTTCACAGCTCGCCAAAGATGCTGGAATAAATATACATTGGTCGCCAAATAGCCAAAAAATAATGTGGACTTTGGGTGATGAATATTTCAGTAATGAATTAAAAAATAGGTTTACTTTTTTAAATGGCTCCCCAGAAAAAGTACCTGAAATTACTTTGGAAGGAACAAAAATTGGTCTGCAAGCTAACGTTGATAAACCAAACGGAAGGATTGCATTCACCAATGCACGAATTATTACAATGGAAGGCGATAAAGTAATTGAAAACGGAACCATCGTAATAAACGGTAATAAAATAGAAGCCATTGGTGAAGCTGCTGAAGTTTCAGTCCCGTCTGGCGCTAAAATTTATTCGGCAGAAGGAAAGACTATTATGCCCGGAATGGTTGATGCGCACGCCCACGTTGGCGCTTTTAGATATGGTTTGCCAACGCAACAATATTGGCCTTTTACAGTGAATTTGGCTTTCGGCGTAACAACATCGCACGATCCTTCTGCAAATACCGAAACTGTATTTACACTTTCGGAACTTCAAAAAAGCGGACAATTGGTTGGGCCGCGATTGTTTTCAACTGGTTTCATTCTTTACGGCGCCGATGGCGATTTTAAAGCTGTAATTAATAATCTGGAAGACGCAAGAAGCAGTATTCGCCGCACGAAAGCCTTCGGAGCAAAAAGTGTAAAAAGCTACAACCAACCGCGCCGCGATCAGCGCCAGCAAGTGTTACAAGCAGCTCGCGAATTAGGAATTAATGTAGTACCAGAAGGCGGATCTACTTTTTATCATAATATAACTCAGGTAATTGATGGCCATACGGGTATTGAACACAACATACCTGTGGCGCCCGTTTACAAAGATATTTTGGAAATATGGAGCAAAAGCGGAACGGGCTATACCCCTACTCTAATTGTGAATTACGGCGGAATGAACGGAGAGTATTTCTACTTTGAACGCGATAATGTTTGGGAAAATGAAAAGTTGCTCACTTTTAGTCCGCGTAGTATTATTGATAGCCGCTCGCGTCACAGAATGAAAACCCCGCAGGAAGAATACAAAAACGGTCATATTTTAGTTTCAGAAACCGTAAAAAGTTTGAGCGATGCTGGTGTAAAAGTGAACATGGGTGCACACGGACAATTACAAGGTTTGGGCGCACATTGGGAAACTTGGATGCTACAACAAGGCGGAATGAGCAATCTGGAAGCATTAAAAGCTGCAACAATAAATTCAGCTGAATATATTGGTGCGGGTGAAAGTATTGGCTCTTTAAAAATAGGAAAACTGGCAGATTTAATCGTGATGGACAAAAACCCATTAGAAAACATTGAAAATACGGAATCTATAAAAATGGTAATGATAAACGGTAGATTATACGATGCTGATACTATGAATGAAATTGGAAACAATCCTAAAGGTCGTCTTCCATTTTTCTGGGAAATGGACAATTATAACCAAGCTTTTCCATGGCATCAGGAAACCCACGGATTTATGGACGGCGGCTGCAGTTGTCATTAATTCAAAATTAAATGTACCGAGCATATTGGCAGTTTTATAAAACCATTTTTCCGTTTATAGCGGCCTTCACTTTGGTCTGTCTTTCCTTTGGAGGTTTGTTGTGGGCCTTATTACTTTTTGCACTTCTCGGGCCTATTTTCGGTATGTTGGGGTTTAGTATATTCTATAAAGATCAATTTTATTTTTATTTCAATTTGGGAATTACCCGTAAAAAATTAATGGGGGTTGCGTTTTTAATAAACCTAATGTTGGGAATACCGATAATCGGAGTTTTACTTTTAATCTTAAAAAATTTTCTTGGCAGTTTTACAATTACATAGCGCGGCAAAAAGCTTTGGCAATAAAGTGGTTATTGAAAGGGTTTCATTCACATTGAATACCGGTGAAATTCTGGGGATTTTCGGAAGAAATGGCTGTGGGAAATCTACTTTGCTGAAAATGCTGTTCGGTACAGAAAAGGCTAATTTAATTAGAGTTTCAATAGATGGCGTAAATTTTAAACCATCACAAAACATAATAGCCAAACAAATTGCCTACTTGCCGCAACATCCGTTTTTACCAAATAATATAAAGGTGCGCGATCTTATTCCTATATATTTTGAAGAAGAAAAGCAGGATGCCATTTTTTATGATCCACTAATTGCACAAATCGCTAATAAAAAAGTAGGCGAACTTTCTATGGGGCAACTACGATATTTTGAAGTTTTAATGATAGCTAACCTTAGCCATCTATTTTTAATGTTAGATGAACCATTTTCAATGATCGAACCTTTATATAAAGTTGAAATCAAAAAATTTCTCAATAAATTGAAGAAGGAAAAAGCAATCATTTTAACCGATCATTACTACGAAGACGTTTTAGATATAACTACAAAGAATATAGTAATAAAGGATGGGGAAAGCCATATAATTAAAAATAAGGACGATCTAAAATCATTTGAATATCTAAAATCTTGACATAAAAAAAGCTCCATTTCTGGAGCTTTTTAAATCATTCAAAATTGTTGAATTACATTTTTGGCATTAGCACTTTATCTACAACGTGTACCACACCGTTTGATGCATCCATATCAGCACTTGTTACAGTAGCTGTATTTCCTTTAGCATCTTTAATCATTACTTTACCACCTTTTTCAGACAAAGTTAAAACTTCACCGTTCATAGTTGTAACGTCCAATTTGTTTTTAGCTTCTTTAATTTTAGCCAAAACATCGGTCGAATTCATTTTACCTTGAAGCACGTGATATTTAAGTAAGCCTTGTAATTTTGCTTTGTTTTCTGGCTTCATCAAATTGTCCATAGTTGCTTTTGGAACTTTGCTGAAAGCCTCGTTAGTTGGAGCGAAAACTGTGTAATTACCTTCTGCTTTTAAGGTTTGAGCCAATTCAGCAGCTTGAAGAGCACTTACTAATGTTGACAAATCTGAATTACCCATTGCTTTTGCAGCAATCGAATTAGCTTCCATTTCAGCCATTTTAGCAGTATTCATTTCTTCAACTTTCATTAAAGAATCTTTTTCCTGCTCCATGCGCATTTGTTCTGCTTTAGCTTGAGCCTCAGCTTCTTTCTTTTTTGTGTCTTCACAGCTTGCAAAAAGCATTGCTACTACTGCTAGAGACATTACAATTGTTTTTAGTTTCATAATTATTTTCGTTGATTTAAATGTTGATATCAAAGATATTCCAAGTGCAGCGATTATTTTACTAATTGAATCTAATCTTTAGTTAAATTTTTTGTAAATTTTTAAGAAGATTAGCAACGATGTGTTCGTATTATTAAATTTTTACTAATGAAAAAAAATGATGGTGATAAAATGCTATCTTTAGACAATAACAATAAAACTTTTTAAAAATGATTAAATCGAAATATCAAAGCGTTTTGGACTTAGGTGAAAAGCTCAATATTCAAAACGGAGATGTAAAAGAAGAAAACGGCCAGTTAAAAGTTTATGGTACTGCAAAAAACCAATATGAGAAAAACTTACTTTGGGACGAAATAAAACGCGTTGGCGGAGAAAACCCGACCGATATTATGGCGGATATATCAGTTGCTGATAGTTCTGTTTTTGCACACCACACGGTTAAAAGTGGCGAAACACTCGGTAAAATTGCAAAGCAATATTATGGTAACGCTAGTAAATACAACGCTATTTATGAAGCGAATAAGGGCAAATTGAAATCTGCAGATCTAATTCACCCAGGTGATGAATTAGTGATTCCGAATATATAAATTGAATTTAAAACATAAAAAAATCCGCCAGTTTTTAAAAAACTGGCGGATTTTATATTGCTTAATATTTAGAGTCCACTAATGTAGCTTCCGTATAAATCTCTAAAATGCAGCCCGTTCCCCAAGCTAAATTTGCTGAGTTTTTTATTTTCGGCCAACGCCCAAAGCACTAATTCTTTTAAGAAATAACTGTCTTCCTTTGATGTTTCGGGCTGATGTTTTTCTATCAATTGCTGAAGCGGAATAATTCGGTCCAATTCATTTTTATATTCTTCTTCGGAAAAAGAATCGAGCAATTCAAAATCGTTCTCTTCGAAAAACCAAGATACAATATCGGCGTACGGATCTAAATCGCCATCTTTTGTGAGCTTTTCAATTTTTGGAAATTTATTTTTAAAAGTGGTATTTACTGCATCCACTATTAACTGCTGCGCAACTTGTGAAACGCCTTCCTGCTCACCTTCATAAACCAATTCTACTTTCCCCGTTATTGAAGGAATTATACCTATAAAATCTCCCAAACGCACACTTGTTTTTTCGTCTCCGCTATGCAAAGCGCGTCTTTCGGCAGTACTCAACAAATTTTCGAAAGCGGTGATGCTTAAACGTGCGCTCACGCCACTTTTGGCATCTATAAAATCATTTTCACGAGCTTCAAAACTAATTTGTTCTAAAACATCTTTTGCCAAATCGGGCACATAAACGTTCGATTTTGCTTTTATAGCTTCGGCTGTTTCCTGTTCGGTAATTGTTCGTGCAGTTTCTATATCTTCGGGATAATGCGTCAAAATTTGTGAACCAATTCTATCTTTTAAAGGTGTTACAATACTTCCTCGATTTGTATAATCTTCAGGATTTGCTGTAAATACAAATTGAATATCCAAGGGCAAGCGCACCGCAAAACCACGAATTTGAATATCGCCTTCTTGTAAAATATTAAACAGTGCTACTTGAATTCGCGGTTGTAAATCTGGTAATTCATTGATAACAAAAATACAACGGTTACTACGCGGAATCATCCCGAAGTGAATTACGCGATCATCGGCATATGTAAGTTTTAAATTTGCTGCTTTTATTGGATCAACATCGCCAATAATATCGGCAACGGTAACGTCTGGTGTTGCTAGTTTTTCTGAAAAACGATCATCGCGATGCAACCAACTTATGGGTGTATCGTCACCTTTTTCAATAAGTAGATTTTTGGCATAACGTGAAATTGGGTTAAAAGGATCGTCGTTTATTTCGCTGCCTTCAACCATTGGAATGTATTCGTCCAAAAGCCCAACCATTTGGCGAGCTAAACGTGTTTTAGCTTGCCCGCGAAGTCCGAGAAGATTAATGTTATGTTTTGAAAGAATAGCGCGTTCCAATTCTGGAATTACGGTTAATTCATAACCGTGAATACCCACAAAAGGGGTTTCTTTCTTCATTATTTTTTGAAGTAAATTTCGACGCAATTCTTCCTTTATTGATATTGATTCATACCCCGACTTTTTAAGTTGTCCGAAGGTTTTAATTTTATCTATTTTCATAATTTTTTATTTTTTTTTAACCGCCAAGGGCGCCTAGTGTATCGCAAAGCCCACAAAGAATGAACTGCCAACTGCCACTGAACACTGAATACTTATTTTATCCGTTTTGTCCTATTTGTTTCGTAATCGCTAAAAATCATTTCGCCCAAACCTTTTAAACCTGTGTAAAATGCTTTGCCTTTATTGGCTGCTGTAAATTCTTCAACAAACTGCATTAAATATGGGTCTTCAGCAATCATAAAAGTTGTAATTGGAATGTGAAGTTTCCTAGCTTGCGAAGCCATTGCGTAACATTTATTTACAATATAACTGTCCAGCCCATTACTGTTTTTATAATAACGTCCATCCGGAAGTCGCACGCAGCTGGGTTTCCCATCGGTTATCATAAAAATTTGCTTGTTGGTATTTCGTTTTCTACGAAGCAAATCCATCGCTAATTGAAGTCCGGCGACAGTATTTGTGTGGTACGGCCCCACGTTTAAATACGGTAAATCTTTAATTTTAATTGGCCACGCATCGTTTCCGAAAACTAAAATATCCAAAGTATCTTTCGGGTATCGCGTGGTTATAAATTCTGAAAGTGCCATCGCCACTTTTTTTGCAGGTGTTATACGGTCTTCGCCATAAAGAATCATACTGTGACTGATGTCTATCATTAAAACCGTACTCATTTGGGTTTTATACATAGTTTCTTCAACCACCAAATCGTTTTCAGAAAGTGTAAAATCGCCCAAACCGTGATTAATTTGTGCATTTTTGAAACTTTCGGTCATTGAAATTTGTTCCAGCGAATCGCCAAAACGATAATCGCGAAACTCTCCAGCCTGCTCATCTCCTTGCCCCGTTTGTTTTGTTCTATGATTGCCGGCACCACTCTTTCGCAGTTTCCCGAAGATCTGTTCCAAAGCTCGCTTCCGCAGGACTCTTTCTGTTTTTTCGGTAATGGCTAAACCGTTTGAACCATCCATTTTTATTTCTTCACGCAAATATCCTTTCTTTTTCAAATCTTCAACAAAATCGTCTAAAGAGTAGTCCTCCGTGGTGAGTTTATATTCATCATCAATCTGTTTTAACCAATCCATTGCTTCGTCGAAATCGCCCGAAGTGTGGGTAATCAATTCTTGAAAAACATCAAAAAGTTTCTCGAAAGGTGATTGGTCTTTAGGAGTGTGTTTGGTGAAGATAAATCCGCTCTTGCCTGCTTTCCTATTCATAATCTAAAAATAAAACTTTAGTTGTTTAAAAAAAAAGTGGAAACGTTAAACTACTACCAAAAATAACTTCTGCTTCATAACATTTAAACTACGCAAACAATTCAAAAAAATTGTTAGATTTGTTTTGAAAATCAACATGATAACAGCCAAAACCTAGCTTTATGAAAAATTTTAGTTTAATCTGCACTGCATTTTTACTCTTGGTTGCTTGCAAAGACAAGCCAAAAGACAGCATCAAAGAAGTTTCGGAAGTAAAAACGTATTCCATCGAACAATTTATGGGGAATGAAAATGCTTGGGCGAATGGTTTTTCCGCAGACAAGTCGAAAGTTTTAATAACCAGCAACCGTTCAGGCGTTTACAATATGTACAACGTTTCGGTTGAAGGCGGTGATTTTATGCCCATAACACAATCCGACAGTACTTCAATTTATGGAATTTCATACTTTCCTGATGACGATAGAATTCTTTTCAGAATGGACGGAAATGGCGATGAGATTTTTAAAATTTTTGTGAAAGATAGCAGCGGTATTAAAAGATTGACCCCTGAAAAAAATGTACGTGCACTTTTTACAGGGTGGGCAAAAGATGGTAAAAGTTTTTATTATAACAGTAATGAGCGCAACCCACAGATGATGGATCTTTATGAAATGGACATAGCAACTTTTAAAGCGAAACTGATTTTAAAGAATGAAGACAATATGGATTTTGGTGGAATTTCGGCAGATAAAAATTATATGCTGCTAACAAAATCTATAAATACAAATGACGGCGACTTATTTCTTCTAAATCTTAAAACGAAAGCAAAAACCCAAATCAATGAAGGTTTAAGCGGCAATTCGGCTCAGGATTTTTCGCCAGATGGAAAATCAGTTTACTACACAACCGATGCCAATTCTGAATTCAGCTATTTAATGAAATACAATATTGAGGATGGTACTAAAGAAAAAATTCTAGTAAAAGATTGGGACATCAACGCATTCTATTTTACACATAATGGTAAGTATCAAGTGCTTTTTAGCAATGAAGACGCAAAAACCAAAATGTACTTAACCGAAGTGGCTACAGGAAAAGCGTTGAATTTCCCAGATATTGAAGGGCAGGAAATAAATGCCGCAAGCTTTTCAAAAGATGAAACAATGGCATTATTAACCGTTGGCAGCTCTCAACTTCCCACAAATACATACTCGTATAATATAGCTTCTGGAAAATATTATAAGCTTACAAATGTTTTAAACAGTGAAATAAACCCCGATGATTTGGTCGAAGCAACGGTAGTTCGGTTTAAATCTTTTGACGGTTTGGAAATTCCAGCAATTTACTATCAGCCAAAACAAGCAAACGTCAATAAAAAAGTACCTGCGCTAGTTTGGGTTCACGGTGGGCCGGGTGGTCAATCAAGGCAAGGTTTTAGTTCTTTAATTCAATATTTGGTAAATCACGGTTATGCTATTTTGGCGGTAAATAATCGCGGTAGTAGTGGTTACGGCAAATCTTTTTATAAAATGGACGATCAAAATCACGGCGATAAAGATTTGAAAGATTGTATTGCTGGTAAAGATTGGTTGGCAAGCCAAGATATGATCGACAAAGACAAGATTGGAATTTTAGGCGGCTCTTACGGCGGTTATATGACGATGGCTGCGCTTACTTATGCGCCGGACGAGTTTGAGGTTGGAGTAAATATTTTTGGAGTTACAAACTGGATTAGAACTTTAAACAGCATTCCGCCATGGTGGGCATCATTTAAGGATGCATTATACACCGAAATGGGCGATCCAAATACGGCAGATTCAATTCGATTAAAAGAAATTTCACCTTTATTTCACACTGAAAATGTTACCAAACCTTTGATGGTTTTACAGGGCGCGCAAGATCCGAGAGTACTTAAAATAGAATCTGATGAAATTGTGGCAGGAGTTAAAAAGAATGGTGTTCCTGTAGAATATGTAGTTTTTGAAGACGAAGGTCACGGCTTTGTAAAAAAGGAAAATGAAATTGAAGCCTACGGAAAAATCTTAAAATTCTTAGATCAATATTTAAAGGGTGAAGGTCAAACTACTCCAGACACTAAAAAGACTGAAAGTACCGAAGTGAAATAGCGTTTTATAAAATTCCTATGCGTGCTGAATGTGCAATTGCCTCTTCGCTATTGGTGAAATAGCAAGTTGATACATTCATGGATTCAATGTTTTTTAAAATTTTCTGGGTTGCAGGCTTCTTCCGTCTTGAAGTCTGCCTAATATAAATAGCTTTAATACTTTGCGGAAATATCTTTACAATCCGCTCGTAAAGATGTGGGTCTTTTTGTGAATCATCGCCGAGTAAAACATATTCAAGTTTTGGATAAAACATAATGATATCCTTTATTTTTTCGAACTTATGGTCGTGGCTACCTCTTCCGGTAAAAAGAAAATCTGAAATACCAGTTTTTATTTTTTTAAGTTTTATAACGGCTTTTGGAAGTTCGTGTAATCGTGCTAAGGAGTCTATAAATTCATATAAATTCCACTCGCTGCTGGAAACGTAGAAAAAGGAATTAGAAGCCGCTTCATTCTCCTGCCCTGCCCTGCTTAAGGCTTGGTAGTGTGGCACAACATCATCAAAAACCTTTCGTTTATTGATGTTTTTTAGAAGAAGAACGTAGAGTTTTTTTAAGAAATTTCCGCTGTGCGAAACCAAGAAAGTGTCGTCTATATCTGAAATTACTCCAACTTTACTTTCAAATGGTTTTAATATTTCAGAATTTTCAACAATGCCGAAATCGTAATAATTACAGATTACTTCGTAGGGATGCCAACCGCTTTCAAGTTTTTCGGAATACGGTATTGTAAACCGAAAATAGCCATCGGCCAAAGTTTTAGTAGTTACCTCAACACTTTTAAATTTCAGCGTAACTTCCACATTTTCCAGTGGCTTTATTCTAAACATATGTATTACCGAAACGGCATGACGAATTCCCTTGCGGTCTAGTCTGTATTTATCTGGCGACCAAGATTTGAATACGTGGCCAAAAACCACCAATTCTTCGTCGTTTACATAGCCACGGTAGAGTTTTAAATCAAGTTTCACTTATTGAGATTTCGTTAACGGTTTTGTAATTCCAAAATAGGTATTTTTAAAATCAATATCTACTAATGAAATCAGAAAATTATATTTTGCTTGTTGTCAACCCAATAGCTGGCGACTCTGAAAAAGACGACATTATAACAGCCGTGAAAAATGAAGTTATTAGAAGAAACTACAGTTTCAAACTTTATAAAACCACCGGCAAAGACGATAGAAAAGCGATTGATACACTATTAAAAGAGTACGAACCTTCGCACGTTTTAGTTGCAGGCGGCGATGGAACCATATCATTAGTGGCGGAATGTATTTACGAAAAAGATATCATTTTAGGTATAATTCCCGCTGGTTCTGCAAACGGAATGGCGGTTAATTTCGATTTACCTCAAACGCTAAAAGAGCAGCTAGACATTGCGCTTTCAGAATGCACATTAGGAATTGACGTTTTATTTATAAACGGAAAAATCTGCCTACATATAGCAGATTTAGGTATAAATGCCGAATTGGTTAAAAACTATGAAAATTCAAATATTCGCGGAAAGTTTGGATACTTTTTACAGTCAATCCCAACGCTAATAAATTCTGAATTTCCATTTCATTTTATTATTGAAACGGAAGAAGAAACAATTGAAGAAAGTGGAGTTTTATTAGCAATAGCGAACGCTAACAAATTTGGAACTGGCGCCACTATTAACCCAAAAGGTATTATTAACGATGGCAAATTTGAAGTTTTAGTTTTCAAAAATCTAGATTTCTTCGAAATATTAAAGACAATTCAAGACAATCCCGAAATGTCTCCAGAATTTGTGCGTATTATTTCGACTAATAAGGCAACAATTAAAAGTAAAAAGAAAGTTCCGTTCCAAATTGACGGTGAATTTTTGGGTGAAACAGACACCGTTTCTGTTATTATTTCAAAGAGGAAGCTGCAAGTTGCTTTGCCCCAAAAATTCTGTAACTTACATTCAATATAAACCCAAACCATGAATATACATAAGGTATCATTTACGAATAAAGACGAAGAACAATTGGCAGGAAGACTAGAACTTCCGTTGGACCAAGAGCCGCATAATTTCGCGATTTTTGCACACTGTTTTACATGTACCAAAAACTTAACAGCGATTAAAAATGTAGGAAGAGCACTTACCAATGCGGGTTTTGCAGTTTTAAGGTTCGATTTTACTGGTTTGGGAGAAAGTGAAGGTGATTTTGAAAACACTAATTTTTCTGGAAATGTTGAAGATTTGGTTGAGGCTGCAAATTTTCTCGAAAAAAAGTTTAAAGCGCCTACTTTAATGATCGGGCATTCGTTAGGTGGTGCAGCAGCCATATTTGCTGCCGATAAAATAGCATCAATTAAAGCTGTGGCCGTAATTAACTCACCTAGCGATCCATCTCACGTTCGACATTTATTAAAAGATAGTGCCATGGAGATTACAAAAAATGGAAAAGCAAAAGTTAATTTGGGCGGAATAGATTTCACCATAAAAAAACAGTTTTTAGAAGATCTTGAAAATAAATCGCTTGTAGATATTGTAGGAAACTTCAAAAAAGCATTGTTAATTCTACACTCTCCACAAGACACAACTGTAGGTATAAATAACGCTGAAGAAATATATAAAGCTGCACATCACCCTAAAAGTTTTGTTTCTTTAGATGGTGTTGACCATCTTTTATCCAGAAAAGAAGACTCTAGTTATGTGGGGAAAGTTATTGCAGGATGGGCGCCACGCTATGTTACTATTCCACCGAAAGAAGAACTGAAGAGCAAAAGTAAAGTGGCTGCAAGCTTAGATGGTGATGACAAATTCACAACTCAATTAAAGCTTGGAGATCATTATTTTGTTGCCGATGAGCCAACTACTTTTGGAGGCAATAACTTTGGTCCTTCTCCCTATGAGTTTCTTTCCGCCGGTCTCGCTGCATGCACAGTAATGACTATACAAATGTATGCGCGAAGAAAAAAATGGGACGTTGAGAATGTAACCTGTCACATCGATTATTCAAAAGATCACGCAATAGATTGCGAGCATTGTGAAGAAGATGCTGCTAAAATAGACACCTTTAAACGCAAGATATTTTTAGAAGGAAATCTTTCCGAAGAACAGAAAACGAGACTGCTTCAAATAGCAGATAAATGTCCCGTCCATAAAACATTGCATTCCGTAACACAGGTAATTACAAGCTTGGAAATTTCATAAAATCTAAATTGATTGTCTGAAACTATTTTGTAAACTTGTAGTACACTTAAAAACTATGGTTTATGAAAATTAAATTCAAACTATTGCTTTTTCTATTCGCAATAACGTCATTACAAAGCTGCTGCTGGAATGGCGATTGTGATGAAACTGACGACTTTCCCATCTCTATGGTAGAATCTCAGTACGATGCTGTATTTATGGAGCGTTCAACTTTTGAAAGCAGCGTTGTACTTTCTCCCGCAGAACCAGTAATTAATGCTGGAAAAATATATGTAATTGGAACTTACCTTTTCATCAATGAAAAAAATAAAGGGTTTCACGTTTTTAATAATGAAAACCCAGCTAGCCCATCGCCTATTTATTTTATAGCCTCGCCAGGAGCAACAGATTTGGCTATCAGAAATAATGTATTCTTCATAAACCAAGCAACCGATCTTATTGCCGTACAGGTAGATTTGGAAAATGGTGGCATTAATGTTTCTAAACGAATAAAAAATACTTTCCCAGAAATGCTTTCGCCAGATGGGTTTTATGCGTTTAATATTCCACAGAATAACGTTGTAGTAAACTGGATTCCAAAAACAACTACGCCATGAGAAAATTAGGTTTACTTTTTTTAATAATAGTATTGTCTTTGGCGTGTAGCCAAGATGGAAGCAATGCATCTTCAAACGAAACGATGAGCAACGGTGATGGTCAAGGTGGCTCATTAGCACGATTTGCAATGGTGGGCAATTACCTTTATACCGTTGATGAATATGGCTTAAACGTTTATAATATAACAACGCCTTCAGACCCTGTGTTTGTAAACAACGTACCAATCGGTTTTAGAATTGAAACACTCTTTAATTACAAGGAATATCTTTATGTAGGATCGCAGAACGGCATGTTTATCTATAGTGTAAACAATCCTGAATTCCCCGAATATCTTGCAGATGTGCAGCATTTTACTTCGTGCGACCCTGTAGTTGCAAATGAGACCACGGCATTTGTTACGTTGTGGTCTGAATTGGGTTGTGGATCTACTTTAAATCAATTAGAAATTTATGACGTTACAGATATTGTAAACCCAACATTACTTAGTGTAAGAAACTTAACTGCTCCAAAAGGAATGGGGCTTTATGGAGATTATTTGATTGTATGCGATGATGAAATAAAGATATTTGATGTTTCAGACCCTTCCCATTCTGTTGTGGTTCACAACATAAACAAATTAGCTTTCGATGTAATTATAAAAAATAATTTGCTAATCGCCATTGGGCAAAACGGAATTTACCAATATAATCTCGACCAAAATGACATCACAAATACTTCAGAATTGAGTACAATAAACTTTTAAAATATTCATAAATGTATAGTGGTCGCCCGAAAACTATTGTACCTTTAATTTAAACCAATTTTAAACTAAAAAATAAAATAATGATGAAAAGAATTAGTCTAGTTTGTAGCCTATTTGCTCTAATGGCATTTGTAGGTTGCAAAAATGAAAAAAAAGATATGGAAAGTATGGATTCAACAAATGATACCATACAAGTAGATTCTTCTTCTAAAAAAGAGGCTCCTAAAAACGTTTCCGTTATTATGGAAGCCAAAAGTAAAAGCACAGCAGCAGGCGAGATTTATTTTTCTGAAGCTGATGGAGTTGTATCTATGGAAGCTAAATTTTCGGGCTTAACACCTGGAAGCCACGCAATCCATATTCACGAAAAAGCAGATTGTAGTGCGGCCGACGGTACTTCATCTGGCGGACACTGGAACCCTACCCATGCAAAACATGGAAAATGGGGCGATGCTGAAGGTTATCATAAAGGCGACATAGGAAATTTTGAAGTTGGCGAAGATGGCTCTGGAAAAATTACTATGCAAACTGATGAATGGTGTATTGGTTGTGACGATGCAAACAAAGACATTGTAGGCAAAGCAGTCATTGTACACGAAGGTCAAGATGACTTTAAAACGCAACCCACCGGTGATGCTGGCGGAAGAGTAAGTTGCGGCGGAATTATTAAATAATATTTCAAAAAAATATTTTTTTAAAGCCACTCTATAAATTAGGGTGGCTTTTTATTTTTTACCCTATTGAATTAATGAAATATTACAAAGTGAACGTTAATTTTATTATTATTGAAATATATAATAACCATTATACGCTTAGCCCCTTATGAATACATCTTCTCAATCCTGGTTAATTTTTGCTTTACTATTCTTTACGCTAAACACAATATACTCTCAAGATCGTGAGAATTACGAATTGCTTTGGGAAATTAAACACAAGGATAACAACAAAAAATCGTATCTCTTCGGAACACTTCACCTAAAAGATGCTCGGGCGTTTAAGTTTAGCGACTCCGTTATTCCAGCAATAAAAAATTCTGAAATGTTCGCTTTAGAAATTCATCCCGATTCGGCGGTAACAGGTTTTAGCGAAAATTACTTAAATACAAAAAATGAAAATATCTATAAAAAAATTCTTTCGAAAGAGGAATACCAAAAACTAAAAGATCGCTTTTTTGAAGTTAAACAAATGGATTTGGACAGTATGCCTATGAAAAATCCAAGTTTAATAAAATCCATGTTGACTCGCAATAAAGGTAAAGCAGATGATCGCCGTACCTTTTTAGATGCCTATTTATACGGAATTGCATACAATAGTAAAAAAGAAATAGTGGGTCTTGAAAAAGTTGAAGATCAATTTTACCTGTTTGAAGAAACAAGCGATATGGAATTGAGAGAAAACATTCTCGCTATTATTAACCACCAAGATTTTGATTCAAATAACCAATTTGACAAAATAACCCAATTGTATTACGAAGGCGATTTAGAAAAAATATGGTCCTACGTTAATGGCGGTGGTTATAATGATTCCATCATGATTAAACGAAACCACGTTATGCTTAATAGCCTTGTGGAAATTATGAAATCCAAAACCATTTTTGCAGCGGTAGGCGCTGCCCATTTACCAGGAAATCAAGGATTAATTACACTTCTCCGCGAAGAGGGATATCAGGTGAGAAAAGTGAAAGCCACTTTTAGCGATAACGAACAGCAATATGATATTGCTCCAGATTTAGACAGATGGGTTTTAGATTATAATGAATCGCAAGGTTATAGTGTACTAACGCCCAACAAAGCCATCCCCATTGAAATTACCGAGTCTATTGATGCAATGACGAGTACAGATTTAATATACGGTGGCACGTTTATGTATATGATTGGCGATTTAAGAAGTCAAGTTTTAAAAGATGGGTTTAATTTTGTTGAAAACATCATAAAAAGTCAGTTGCAAACGGCTAATGATTCTATATTTAACAGAAATACTTTTGTAAAAGACGGCGTCGAGTTTACCGATGTTATAATTGCAAAAGACAAGGAGTACGTGCGCGTACGCGTAGCCATGAAAGATAAAATTGTTTACACTTTTATGACCGAAAACACTTTAGCCGAAATAACTTCGGCGTACGCAAATGCCTTTTTTGATTCAATCAAAATATTCGATTCTAAGATTGCTCCATCCGTTTGGCAAACCCAAACAGACAGCCTTGGTGCTTATAGTGTACACGTTCCTGAAAAAATTCTTGACAGAAGCCAAGTAATGGACAATCCATACGGCAACGAAGATTCTCCATATATAATCAATATTTTTTCTTCGGAAGACAAAGCCAATAATACACTTTATTTACTTCGGTATAACAATCAGCCCGTGGGCTATTATTTAGACCAAAAAGAAGATTATTATGAAGAATTCGAAAGCTATTTTAAACAAAATGGCACTTATATAAGCGAGCCGGAAGATATAATGCTAGATGGAAGCGAAGGTAAAAAATACGAACTCTCGTTTTCAGATAAATTTCATACAATTGCGAAGCTTTATCTGCGAGGCAATAGAACGTATTTATTAATGGCGCAAAAGTATAAAGAGGGCGAAAAAATTTCAGAAGACAATGAATTTTTCAATTCTTTTAAATTTCTGCCCTATGCAGAAGCGGCGTTTGACACGGTTGTAAACATCCAAGAAAAATATTCGTTTAGGGCGCCGAGCGAAAAAGTTGTTATTGAAGAAGAACCGCAGGATGCTTATTCAGAATTCAGTTATGTGAAAAATTATAGTTCAATGGATCCCACATCTTCCGGCACTTACTTGGTGCAGCACTTAAAATTAAAACCGTACTATCGGAAAAAATCACTTCAAGATTTTTATGATGATTACACCGAATTGATTGTAGATTATAACGATTCTATTACAAGCAATACTAGCACCACTTTGGGTGGGAAACCAGCGCGTGAAATTAAAATGATAAACTCGAGTACCCACGTAAAACAGCGGATGAAATTATTACTCGATGATGATTCCATACTTCTCCTTTTAACTTATTTGGGAGATGAAGAAATTAACGAACCTCGTGTAGATGAATTTTTTAATTCATTAAAAATTAAAAAAAGCTCACAGAACTTTAATCTTTCAGCCTCAAAAACCGATTTAATTTTCAAAAACCTGAAATCGAAAGACTCAATTAAGTTTGCAGAAGCAAAAGGTGCTTTAAATTATTATGAATTTGACGCTTCAGATTACAAAGTTTTAGAGAAGAATTTAAAAAGTCGCTTTAAAGATGACACCCTTTATTACGGTGCAAAATATTATATAATTAACGCATTGACAGATCTTGAGAAACCGGAAACGCTAAAAACCTTTGCTTCCTTTTACAAGAACAAAAAAAACAGTTACGAAGCACGCGTGGAGGTCCTCGAACAGCTACTAAAACTTAAAAATAGTAATGCTGTAGCCACGTATTTCGATCTTTTGCAAAACCATAAACTCAATCGAATTCCTGAAAAGGATTATGATATTATGACTTCATTAATTGATACCATTCCACTATTTGTTGCAAACGATGCTAAGTTTGCCAAGCTTGTAGATTTTGATGATTACAGGGCTGAGATAGCATCAATATATTCCTATAATGTTATGGAAGATAGTATTTATAGTGATAAAATGCCACTGTTGAAAAGCAGACTTCTATCGCATATGTATAAAGACGCAGCATTATACGTAGACACAATTGCCAGGAAAAAGAACACTCATATAAGCGATGGACTTATGTACAGTTACATTGAATTTTCAAAAGGATTTGAACCCATACCAGATGATGTTAAAAAAACATTGAATCTTATTGCAGATCAAGTAAAAGACGATAAGTGGATGCAAGCTCAAGCTTTAATGACAGCTACAGAACTAGCTATAGAAATTAATCCGCAAACGTTGAATGACGGCTTTAAAGATATGTATGTTCGGTTCGAATTAATGGAAAGCCTAATAAATGCTGAAAAGACCAACTTAATTCCGGAAGCGTATTTAGAGTTGAAGGAATTTGCAAAATTGTCGCTTTACAACAACGTGGGAGATGATTATGACGGCTACCCTACTATTTTCAACTATTTAGACGAATTGACTGTTGATGATAAAAAATATTATGTATTTGAATTTTCATATACGAAAGAAGAAGATTCAGATAAATACTTAGGAATTGCAGCGCATAAAGAAATAGATTTCTCAGATTTCGAAATGGCCGAAGCTTTTACCGATTGGGAAATAATGGAAGAAGATTGGATAACGCAAGCGACGAAAACCATAAAAGCTAATCATGTGGATGAAGTATTAGAACTTGAATAATAGCAGAAAAGCTTGAATACAATCAATAAAAAATCCCGCAAAAGCGGGATTTTTTTATACTTAAATAATGCATTATTATATATGCAATGCTCTATCTTCAGTTGCTGCTAGTGCAGCTTCTTTAACAGCTTCGGCATAAGTTGGGTGTGCATGGCTCATTCTTGCAATATCTTCTGCGCTGGCGCGGAATTCCATTGCAACTACGGCTTCGGCTATTAAATCTGCTACCCTTGCTCCTACCATATGTACGCCTAAAACCTCGTCTGTATTTTTATCTGAAAGTATTTTTACAAAACCATCGGTATCTCCACTTGCACGGCTTCTTCCCAAAGCACGCATCGGGAATTGTCCTGCTTTATACTCAACTTTTGCTTCCTTCAATTGCTCTTCTGTTTTTCCAACAGAAGCAACTTCTGGCCAAGTATAAACAACACCTGGAATTAAGTTATAATCAATATGTGGTTTTTGTCCGGCAATAATTTCAGCAACCAAAACTCCTTCTTCCGAAGCTTTGTGAGCTAGCATTGCACCGCGAACAACATCGCCAATGGCGTAAATGTTTTTAATGTTTGTTTGTAAATGGTCGTTCACGTCAATCATTCCGCGTTCGGTGATTTTCACACCAGCGTTTTCAACTTTTAAACCATCGGTATAAGGTTTTCTTCCTACGGAAACTAAGCAATAGTCACCTTTGAAAGTTACTTCTTTATCGTTTTTATCAGTGGCAGTAACCGTTACTTCTTTAGCTTTTTTAGAAACTGCAGATACTTTATGCGAAAGGAAAAACTTAACCCCTTGCTTCTTCATAGCCTTCATTAATTCCTTGCTTTGGGCAGAATCCATTGTTGGAATAATACGGTCCATAAATTCAATTACAGAAACCTCAGAACCTAAACGACGATATACTTGGCCTAATTCTAAACCAATTACGCCACCACCAATAACAACAAGGTGTTTCGGAATTTCTTTTAAACTTAAAGCCTCGGTAGAAGTTATAACTCTGTCTTTATCTAATTTTATAAAAGGAAGCGTTGCAGGCTTGCTTCCAGTAGCAATGATTGTGTTTTTTGCCTCAATGGTTTCATTTTTTTCACCACCTATAATTTCAATATGAGTTGCATCTTTAAAAGCACCCATTCCTGTATAAACGTCAATTTTATTTTTATCCATCAAAAACGCAATTCCTTTTGTGGTTTGATCCACAACCGAAGCTTTACGCTCTACCATTTTTTTGAAATTCACCTTAATATCGCCAGGAATTTCGATACCGTGTTCTTCAAAATGCTTTATGGCGTCTTCGTAATGATGAGATGAATCCAAAAGTGCTTTGCTGGGAATACAGCCTACGTTTAGGCAAGTTCCGCCCAAAACAGTATACTTTTCAATGATTGCGGTTTTCATTCCTAATTGTGCGCAACGAATTGCAGCTACATAGCCTCCAGGACCTGAACCAATTATTGCTACATCATATTTGCTCATAAAGTGTTTCTTTTAAATTAAAGTGCCAAAGGTACAATACTGTTTAAGAGTTTAAAAGTTTAGGCCTTTAAAAATTTGTTTCTAAAAAGCGATGTTTTTTAAGTTGAAAGATTGACGCTACTGCCTGTTATATTTAGAATTCTTTAAATGAAATGATATATAATTTGACCACTCCTTTAAATTTTTGCAAATTTGCGACACAATCTAAAACACATAATAATGGCTTTTAAACCAGCAGATAAAATTCAAGATTTACAGTATTTCGGCGAATTTGGAGGGGTTAATCCTTCTATTTCCGATTCTTCAACATATACGTTTCTTTCCGCAAAAACGATGTTCGACACTTTTGAAGGCAATGCCGAAGGGTGTTATTTATATTCTCGACACTCCACTCCTTCCAATTTATATTTGGGCGAAGCGCTTTCAGCAATGGAAGGTACAGAAACGGCAAACGTTGCGGCTAGTGGAATGGGTGCCATTACACCAGCAATACTTCAACTTTGTAAAGCTGGCGATCACGTTGTTTCTAGCAGAACTATTTACGGCGGAACTTACGCTTTTCTGAAAAACTTTGCCCCTCGATTAAATATTGAAACTTCATTTGTAGATATTACAAAACTTGATGAAGTTGAAAAGTCTATCACTAAAAACACAAAAATTATTTACTGTGAAACAGTGAGCAATCCTCTTTTGGAAATTGCAGATATTGAAGGAATTTCAAAAATTGCCAAAAAACACGGACTGCAATTATTGGTTGATAACACTTTTTCACCTTTAAGTATTTCTCCTGCAGTAATGGGCGCCGATGTTGTTTTACACAGCTTAACAAAATTTATTAACGGAAGCAGTGATACTATGGGCGGCGTAACTTGCGGCACACAGGAATTTATTGACAGCCTTCGTAATGTGAACGACGGAGCAAATATGCTACTTGGTCCAGCAATGGACAGTTTACGTGCAGCTTCTATTCTTAAAAACATGAGAACGCTTCACATTCGCATAAAACAACATAGTGTAAACGCTTTGTATTTAGCTGAAAAGTTTGAATCCGATGGTTTAAAAACTGTATACCCTGGGTTGAAGTCGCATTCTGGTCATGAGCTTTTCAAAAAAATGATGAATAAAGAATACGGTTTCGGTGGAATGCTAACACTAGACGTTGGCGGAATTGACAAAGCCAACGAATTAATGGAGTTAATGCAGGAACGTAATCTTGGGTATTTGGCGGTAAGTCTTGGTTTTTACAAAACGCTGTTTAGTGCACCGGGTTCTTCTACTTCTTCTGAAATTCCTGAAGAGGAACAAAAAGAAATGGGACTAAGCGACGGATTAATACGTTTTAGTATTGGTTTAGATAACGATATAGCACGCACTTACCAGATGATGCGTGAGTGTATGGTTGAAGTTGGGATTTTATAGATCTTCAGTAAAATATATAGTTCATTAAAAAACTCCCGATTCTATCGGGAGTTTTTTTCATGTGAAATAAATTTGATTAATTATTTCAATTCCACCAATTCTATGGAAAGAGAACTGCCTGATAATATCGGCATACTACCATTACTTGAAGCTGATATTACATAAAATCTCTGATTTAGATCGGATACATCTATCAACATGGATTTAGATAAAGTATGTGAATTGTTTTTAAATTTTTGACCATACACTGAGCTTCCCACTATTTTAGTAAATGCAGTGGTATTGCTTGGGCCTTTTCCTAAATAGAATTCATGATAACTATTTTCTGTGCAATTAACCGTATATGATATTCGAAAAACTCCTTTTACAGAATTTTGCACAAAAGAGTTTCCATAAACAACCTTACTAGCTGGTCCGCTTGAATCAAAGGATATAGCATTATTAGGATTCACAGTTGTATTATTTGAAAGAAATTTTTCACCATAGGCCTTAGTAACATTTATGGCAGACACCCATATGCTACCAGTCCAATAATAAAAATCGGGTTCTAAATCAGAAGTGGTATTCGTGTTAAATACTAAAGTACCAGTAACAAGACTTCCTCCCCGTGGATTTTGAACAGTGGTTACATCAGTAAGACTCCGTAATGAATATTCAGGAATTAGGAGACCCCCTCCGTTTTGACTAGAAGCAATTTCAAGCTGAGCTCTTGGAGTTGTGGTACCAATACCAACCTGCGCAGTAGAAGAAAAGGAAATTATTGAAAACAGAAGTAGTAAAGAAATTTTATTCATACATGAAAAATGTTTAGATTTTAGTAAACATAATCTCATAAGAATGGGTTGAACAATTTTCAATAGTTATTTTAGGTTTAATTGTTTAAATAATCCTTTTACCGTTTAAGTGTAACATGAAAATTTATTGGTGTCGCTTTTAACATTTTCAGCGTTGATATAACCATTACCGCCAATTCTTTTTTATTTGCGTAGGTTTTTTCAAAATCGTAACATTACATTCCTAAACGAAAAACGCATCATGCAAAGTCAAGATATTAAACCCACCGATCCCAAAGATGATAATGTAGTAGAAAATAAAGAACTGAACATTTGGGAAGCATTAATACCAGTGGTGGCGCTTATTATAATGCTGTTTTACAACGTGTTTTTTGCCTTTGGGGATTCGGCCTTAGATGGAAGTAACCAGTTCATTCTTTTAATGGGTGGCGCAGTTGCAGCAATTGTAGGTTTTTACAACAAAGTGAGTTTTGACCAAATGCTGGAAGAAGTTGCTGTTAATGTAAAATCTACAGCGGGCGCAATTTTAATTCTCTTAATGGTTGGGGCATTAGCGGGTACTTGGCTCATTAGTGGTATTATACCAACAATGATTTATTACGGATTACAAATTTTAAATCCGACGATATTCTTAGCTTCCTGTGTAATTATTTGCGCTATTATTTCGGTTGCAACTGGAAGTAGCTGGACTACTTCGGCAACGGTAGGTATTGCTTTAATTGGTATCGCCAATGCACTGGGTATCTCAGTGGGAATGACTGCCGGAGCTATTCTTTCCGGCGCTTATTTCGGAGATAAAATTTCGCCATTAAGCGATACAACAAATCTTGCACCTGCAATGGCTGGTACAGATTTGTTTACGCATATTAAATATATGCTTTATACAACAGTACCAACATTAGTAATTACGCTGATAGTATTTATCATCATTGGTTTCAATATTGATACTTCAGGAACCGCGGATACACATTTAATTCTCGCTGCCGTAAAAGAATCTATCAATGTAAGTCCTTGGTTGTTTGTTGTTCCATTAGTTGTAATTTTCTTAATTGTAAAAAAAACACCACCATTAATAGCACTATTAATAGGAACACTTTTAGGTGCTTTAGCAGCCTTAATCTTTCAACCAGATATAGTAGCCTCAATGGGCGGCGGAACCTCCCTTACTTTTGAAAATGGCTACAAAGGAATAATGAATGCTATTACTGTAGATAGTTCTATTCCTACAGAAAATGAAGCCTTGAAAGAATTGTTTTCTGCTGGCGGAATGTCTGGAATGTTAAATACAATTTGGTTAATTCTGTGCGCTATGGTTTTTGGTGGTATTATGGACGGAATTGGCGCCTTGGCGGCAATCAGTAAAGCCTTATTGAAATTGTTTCACACAACGTTCGGACTCTTTGCAAGTACTGTCGTAAGCTGTTTGGCTTTAAATGTTACAGCCAGCGATCAATATTTAGCAATTGTAATTCCTGGTAAAATGTATGCGAAAGCCTTTAAAGACAAAGGCCTTGCTCCCGAAAACCTTTCGAGAACATTAGAAGATTCGGGAACTGTTACTTCAGTGTTAGTTCCTTGGAATACTTGTGGGGCCTACCATAGCGGAGTTCTGGGTGTTGATACACTTCACTATGCAGGTTATGCAATTTTCAACTGGTTAAGTCCGTTTATGACGCTACTTTTTGCAGCCTTTAGAATCAAAATCAGAATGTTGACTACTTCAGAAAAGGCTTAATTGGTTTGAAAATGGTCTTAGGACATCAAGACGAAAGACAAAGGATTACTATCTTATTTCAAAAGTATCTTTCATATAACTTTTAGTCTTACGTCATACGTCCTATCGTCTTAAGTCAAAATATTCATACTTCATTCAAACAAAACCTTATAACTTTTATTTATCGTTAAAAATTTAACCTATTAGCAAATACTATCGGTTTATAGATTAATCCATTAAGCATTTACTCTATTTCCGTAGGTACTTTCTATCTTTGCAGTAGAAAATTATTAACCCAAATAAAAAATAAAATTATGTCATTAGTAGGAAAACAATTCCCAAACATTTCAGTAGATGCAATGAATGAAATGGGGGATACTTTTAAACTAAATGTGCTTGAAGAAGCGAAAAAAAATAACAAAAAAGTATTGCTTTTCTGGTATCCAAAAGATTTCACTTTTGTATGTCCAACTGAAATTCACTCTTTCCAAGAAGCGCTTTCAAAATTTGAAGACCGAAACACTATTGTTATCGGAGCTTCTTGCGACACGCCCGAAGTTCACTTTGCGTGGTTGAGCACTCCAAAAGACAACGGTGGGATTGAAGGTGTAACCTACCCAATATTGGCTGACACCAACCGCAACCTTTCTAGTGCACTTGGTATTCTTGATATTACAAACGAGCGTTACGATGAAGAAACCGGACATCTTATGGTAGATGGTGATAATGTAACATACCGTGCAACTTACCTAATTGACGAAGAAGGAAAAATTTTCCACGAAGGTGTAAACGATATGCCATTGGGAAGAAACGTAAATGAATTCCTTAGATTGGTTGATGCTTATACGCACGTGCAGAAAAACGGAGAAGTTTGTCCAGCAAACTGGGAAGAAGGAAAAGACGCAATGAAAGCTACTCGCGAAGCTGTAGCGACTTATTTAAGAAACTAGATTATGGTAGTTGAGTTAAAAGATGATAGCCTGCAACAGCTAATTTCTGAAGAAAAGAACGTTATCGTTCAATTTTCGGCAGGATGGTGCGGCAATTGCAGAGTGATGAAACCGAAATTCAAAAAGTTGGCTACAGAAACTGAAGGTTATAAATTCGTTTTGGTAGATGCCGAAAAATTTCCTGAAAGTAGAAAAATGGCGAATGTAGATAATTTGCCAACCTTCGCAACTTTCAAGAATGGCGAATTAGTAAACCAAGTTCAAACCAACAAATTTGAACTCTTAAAAGAGCTAGTAGATGAAGTTGCCAGTAATTAGACATATTCAAAAAAACAATTCCACGACGCAGATGGAAAACTGCATTGAAGTTTTGGAATCGTACAGCGAATATAATCGCATTACAGATGATGAACTCGATATCATCGGCGAACTAATCACCAACCTTTGTGGTGCGGTAGAAGTTCAAAAAATGATTGAAGACGGTATGCCGGAGCGCGATGCAGCTAATGCATTTGCACAGAAAGTTATTGGTTCCATAGACCGATAGAAATCTAGAATATATTTTATAAAAGTCCCTTTACAAATTTTGTGAAGGGACTTTTACTTTTAAATCACTTTTTCTTTAAGAAGTTGTTTGCATTTTAAGCAGATCAATATACGTATCTTTAGGCTTCATTTAAAAACTACAAATAATGGCAACTATAAAACTCGGTGGAAATAATATTGAAACAGTAGGAACACTTCCAAAAATAGGCGATTCTGCGCCCGATTTCGAATTAATTTCACAAGACTTAAGTTCAAAAAAATTATCAGATTACAAAGGCTCCCGCGTAATAATGAACATTTTCCCGAGTATTGATACAGGTGTTTGCGCCACATCGGTACGTAAATTTAACGAGAAGGCAACGGGCCTCAAGAATACAAAAGTGCTCTGCATTTCAAAAGATTTACCTTTTGCACAACAACGATTTGTGAGTGATGAAGAAATAAATAACGTTACCAACCTTTCAGATTTTCGCGATGGCAACTTCGGAAAAAATTATGGTATTGAGATGAGTACAGGCGCATTGAGCGGTCTTCACTCGCGTGCGGTTGTAGTATTGGATGAAAACGGAAAAGTAATTCATAGTCAACAAGTACCCGAAATTGGAGAAGAGCCAGATTATTTATCGGCATTAAAACCACTTTTATAATGTGGAATACTTTTTTAGGAAAGCGACTTAAAGCATTTCGATATGCTTTCAAAGGCGCTTTTCTTTTACTTCGGCACGAGGCAAGTATCCAGGTTCAAGCTGTGATTGCTATTATTATGATTTTTGCTGGATTTTACTTTGAAATTTCCACAACCGAATGGATGTTTCAAATTTTGGCAATTGGGCTCGTTTTGAGTATTGAAGGCGTAAATACTGCCGCAGAAGAAATAGCCGATTTTGTACATCCAGATTTTCATAACAAGATAGGATTTATAAAAGATGTAGCTGCTGGGGCAGTTTTCTTCGCAGCAATTACAGCCATAATTATAGGCTGCATCATCTATTTTCCTAAATTCTAAACGTGTTAAAATTTTATTTAGAATTTGTTTTTTGTAATTTGAAAATTTCCTCATTGATATTTGTATTTTTGCTGAAAAGACAACCGTTCCGTTAATGGCCAAAAAGAAAAAAACAACCACCAAAAAACCGCGCAAAAAATTAAGCTTTACACTAACCAAACAACAAAAAATTCTTTTAGGTAGCTTTTTGTTTTTATTAGGGCTGGCGCTTCTATTTTCTTTTGTTTCCTACTTTTTTACTTGGCAAGCGGACCAAAGTGAAATTGGAAATTTAGCAGAACGCAAATTACCTACTCAAAATTGGCTCAATAAATTTGGCGCCAACACAGCACATTTCTTCATTTACGACGGTTTCGGGATTGCTGCCTTTATTCTCGCATTTCTTGTTACACTAACCGGGATTTATTATTTCTTCGATTATGCCAAGAAACAATTACTAAAATATTGGTTTTGGGGAATGTTATTAATGCTTTGGACATCAATTTTCTTAGGCTTCTTCGGTGGATCGGCAACCCTCTTTAGTGGTATTATCGGCTTCGAAAGCAACGATTTTATGCAGGACTATTTAGGATTGATTGGCACAATGCTGATTATGGTTTTCATTCTAATTGTTTATTTAGTTGTAAGACTCAAGTTAACCCCAGAAATGGCAATTGGCGCTTTTAGAAGTACGAAAGAACAAATAGCTTCTGAATTTACTACCAATGAAAAGACAGATACAGTTAATGAAAGTATCTCTGAAAAGAAAGTAGTTATAGAAAGCGAAGACGATTTATCTAAGCACTCCATCCAAGAAAAAGTTACACCCAAACCACCTGTAGTTGAAAAAATAATATTGAAATCTGATGTGGAAGGTGATGTAGCAATGGAAGTTGAACAGACTGTTGAGGAGGAAGAAATTGAGAATTTAAGCGACAAGTTGGTGAAAGATTTTGGCGAATTCGATCCAAAACTGGATCTGAGTAACTATAAATTCCCAAGCATAGAATTACTTCGGGACCACACCGTTGGTGCCGCAATAACCATAGACCAAGAGGAGTTAGAGGAAAATAAAAACCGAATTGTTGAAACGCTCAACAATTATAAAATCGGTATAGCCAATATTAAAGCTACGGTTGGCCCCACGGTTACACTTTATGAAATTGTGCCCGACGCCGGTATCCGAATTTCAAAAATAAAAAATCTTGAAGATGATATTGCGCTTTCGCTATCTGCTTTAGGAATTCGAATTATAGCGCCAATTCCTGGTCGCGGTACCATTGGTATTGAAGTGCCGAACAAGAATGCGAAGATTGTTTCAATGCGTTCGGTAATTGCTTCGGCTAAATTTCAAAATGCTGAAATGGAACTTCCAATCGCATTTGGAAAAACCATTAGCAACGAAACTTTTGTGGTCGATCTTGCAAAAATGCCTCACATGTTAATGGCTGGTGCCACAGGACAAGGAAAGTCGGTTGGTTTAAATGCCGTACTTACTTCACTTTTATATAAGAAGCACCCTGCCGAAGTAAAATTTGTTTTGGTAGACCCAAAGAAGGTGGAACTTACGCTTTTCAACAAAATTGAGCGTCATTATTTGGCAAAATTGCCCGATACCGAAGAAGCAATAATTACGGATGTTACAAAGGTTATCAATACCTTGAATTCACTTTGTATTGAAATGGATGCGCGTTACGATCTGCTGAAAGATGCAATGGTTCGAAATATAAAAGAATACAACACCAAGTTTAAAAACCGAAAACTAAACCCCAACGAAGGCCACCGATTTTTACCGTATATCGTTCTTGTTATTGATGAATTTGCAGATTTGATAATGACTGCCGGCAAAGAAGTGGAAACGCCAATAGCACGTTTGGCACAGCTAGCACGAGCAATTGGTATCCATTTAATAATTGCAACGCAGCGACCTTCGGTAAATGTTATTACTGGTATTATAAAAGCAAACTTCCCAGCGAGAATTGCGTTTAGGGTAACAAGTAAAATTGATTCACGAACTATTTTGGATAATTCTGGAGCCGATCAACTTATTGGTCGAGGAGACATGCTTTATACACAAGGGAACGAATTAACACGAATTCAATGTGCATTTGTGGACACTCCAGAAGTGGCAGATATTACAGAGTTTATTGGTTCGCAAAAAGCATATCCAGATGCTTATTTATTGCCAGAATATGTAGGTGAAGAAGGTGGCACAAATCTTGATATTGACATATCGGAACGCGATAAACTGTTCCGTGACGCCGCAGAAGTATTGGTAATTGCACAGCAAGGTTCTGCTTCATTATTACAGCGAAAACTGAAATTGGGGTATAACCGGGCAGGTAGAATAATTGACCAAATGGAAGCGGCTGGAATTGTTGGCCCTTTTGAGGGAAGCAAGGCACGGCAAGTTTTAGTTCCAACAATTGACGCGTTACATCAACTATTAGATAACGAACTTAATGATAATTAAAATGAAGAAACTAAGTATAATTTTAATCGCTCTTTTTATTACCACGATTTCACAGGCACAGGATGCAAAAACATTACTGAAAGAAGTCTCTGCAAAAGTAAAAAGCTACGAGAACATTTCTATCGATTTTAAATACAATTTAAACAATACCAAAGAAAACGTAAACCAGGAAACCCGCGGCGATGTTACGCTGCAGGGCGATAAATATGTTTTGAATATGCTTGGCACTACCCGCATTTTTGACGGAACAAACATCTACACGATTGTTCCCGAAGATGAGGAAGTAACAATTTCAGCGTATAATCCGAAGGACGATAAAGATATTACACCTTCAAAAATGTTGACTTTTTATGAAAAAGGTTACACATACAAAATGGACATCGAGCAAAACGTGAAGGGAAGAAAAATACAGTATGTAAAGCTTATGCCCATCGACTCAAAAGCAGAGATAAAAGATATTCTGTTAGGTATTGATGTGCAAACAAAACACATTTACAAACTTATCCAGACTGATGCCAAAGGCACTAAATACACACTTACCGTAAATTCTTTTAAAACAAATCAACCTGTTTCTAAAACCTTGTTTACTTTTGACGAGGCTAAATATAAAAAAGACGGTTACTACATAAATAAGCTATAATCGCGTAAGTGAAAATACTGGACAGGTACATATTAGTAAGTTATTTGAAGACGTTTTTAAGCGTCTTCATTATTTTAATGTTCATATTTGTCCTTCAGACAATTTGGCTCTACATTTCTGAACTTTCCGGAAAAGATCTGGATATTTGGATTGTGCTAAAATTTCTTTGGTACGTCTCCCCTAGATTGATTCCGTTAGTACTGCCACTCACCATTTTGGTTACTTCATTAATGGTTTTCGGAAGCTTTGCAGAGAAGTATGAGTTTGCCGCAATGAAATCTACTGGAATCTCGCTGCAGCGTGCTATGGGAAGCGTAATCGGTTTCATTATCGTATTGTCTATTACAGCTTTCTTCTTTGCAAACAACGTTATCCCCTATTCCGAATACAAATGGCAGAACTTGCGACGAAATATTTCGCAGTTTCAGCCTTCCATGGTTATTTCCGAAGGGCAATTCAGCCAAATTGGAGATATGTTCAATATAAAGGTTGAAGAGAAAAGTGGCGATCGTGACCAGTTTTTGAAAGATGTGGTTATTCATAAAAAGAATAAAGATAAACCCAATGGAAATTTCACTGTTATAATTGCGAATAACGGCGAACTTGCCAGCGAAGAAGGCAGTAATACACTTTCTTTAATTTTGAAAGAAGGTAATTATTACGAAGAAATTCAGTCTAAAAATCCTGGTAAACAAAAAGGAAATCCTTTCGCAAAGAGCTATTTTGACGAATACTCCATCAATATTGACCTTACAGAACTGAATAATAAAGACGTAGATAAGGAAAACGATCTTAACAATCAGAACATGTATAATATTAGCGAATTGCACGTTGAAATCGATTCACTTTCAGAAAGTTATACAACAGATATTAAGAGCTACACTAAAAATATGTACTACCGCAGTGGTGTAGAAAAATTCAAAGAAAATAAAATCAGTGATTCAGTAAAGGCTCCTGCCATTGCTTCTATTATTGATATTTATAAGCCCGCGCAACAAATGCAGATTATAAAACTTGCATTAAATAACGCCAAAGGAACGCTACAAACGGTAGATGCCAAAAAGGAAGAATTCAAAAATAAAACCAAAAGATTGAACAAAACCGAGATTGCGCTCCACGAAAAATATTCACTTGGCGTTGCCTGTATTATACTGTTTTTTGTAGGAGCCCCACTCGGAGCCATTATCCGCAAAGGCGGAATGGGCTTACCAATGGTTATCGCTATCTTACTTTTTTTAACCTATCATTTTATTGGCATATTCGCCAAAAACAGCGCTGAAGATGGCACGATGCATCCCTTTATTGCAACTTGGCTAAGCACCGCTATTATGCTTCCGCTAAGCATTTGGCTCACTTATCGCGCCACAACAGACCAAGGTATTTTCGATTTTGATACTTTTTTACAGCGTATTTTAAAGCTTTTCGGGAAAAAAACTACAGATGCCGCTATTGTAGATGGTGAAATAGCTATTTTACTTACACAACAAGAAAAAGCCTTCGTATTGTCTAGAAATGAGACACAACTTAAGGATGTCGTTAAAAATTATCGTCAATATGGTTATTCGGAAGAAGTAAGAAATGCTGCATTACAACAATTAAATTTAAAAGGATATTCTGAATTAGAGCTTAAAATGAGTGGTGAATTCGAGAATAAAAAATATTCTGACGCTTTTCAATATTATAAATCCTCAACAAATCTTTCAATAAAAGGATTAATTGCATACTTTGTTTCTATTATTTGTCTTTTAGGAATGATTATCTTTAATAATATTGATTTTACTATATCCGAGACACTTAAAAATATCTTTCAAATCGGTCAACTCATTTCGCTGATTGTTTTTTATATTTTAGTTGTGAAGGCACTTTTAAGTAGTTCAAAGTTCTATAAAGTTGTAGGCAAAGAACAAGATACTGGACTATGGATGGCATTCATGTTACTTGGTCCCATCATTTATGTATTCCTTCACTTTACCTATATCAAGAAAATGAAAGAAGAATTACAAATGATAAATTAATTTATTCTTTAATAAATATTTGTAGCAAAATACCAAAAGGAAGCAGTGTTTTAACCGCAAAGGTCACAAAGATTTTACGCAAAGTGCACTAAGAATTTATTACTCTTTTTAGTCCATTTTTCAGTAAAGCAACGTTGAAATTAATTAATAATCCCAATTTATAATTTCCTAGTTTCATATAAGTTAAGATTTGCGCCATATGAACATCGTTCAAACTTTCAACACTTTTAATTTCGATAACAACTTTGTTTTCAACTAAAATATCAATTCGATAGCCAACTTCCAATTTAACATTTTCATACACTAATGGCATTGGTTTTTCTTTTACAGCAATTAAATTAGCTTGTTTAAGCTTGTAGAAAAGACATTCCTTATACGCACTTTCTAGCAAACCTGGGCCTAGAGCTCTATGCACATCTATAGCTAAACCTATAACACTTTTAGAAATTTGATTTTCATCCATACTTGGCGTCCTTTGTGCTTCAAACTTTGTGAACTTTGTGGTTAATTCTTCATCTTAAATTTAGTGAAAATTAATAACTCTAATTATAGACAAACTATACTCGTTTGAAATGGCTATTTATGGACGTTTCTTATATCTTTGCACCACATATTTGTAACTATGATTTCCACAGAAAAAGAAAATTCCGTTCAACTCAACACTATTGAAGAAGCCATTGAAGATATTAGCAATGGAAAGATAATTATTGTCGTTGACGATGAAAACAGGGAGAATGAAGGAGACTTTATTGCCGCCGCTGAAATGGTAACGCCAGAGATGATTAATTTTATGGCTACTCATGGCCGAGGCCTTATTTGCGCTCCATTAACCGAAGATCGCTGTAACGACCTTGACCTGAATATGATGGTTGAAAACAACACTGTGCTTCACCATACGCAATTTACCGTATCGGTAGATTTAATTGGTCACGGCTGTACAACGGGAATTTCGGTTCACGATCGTTCAAAGACCATTAAAGCATTGGTTGATGATACTACAAAAGCGAATGATTTAGGTAGACCTGGACATATTTTTCCGCTGCGTGCAAAGGAAGGTGGCGTTTTAAGAAGAACTGGCCACACCGAAGCTACAATTGACTTAGCTCGATTGGCTGGACTTAAACCTGCCGGAATTTTGGTTGAAATTCTAAATGAAGACGGAACCATGGCACGCTTGCCGCAATTGATGAAAGTTGCGAAGAAATTCGACTTAAAAATTATTTCTATTGAAGATTTGGTGAAATATAGAATGGAGCACGATTCTTTAATTGAAAAAAAGGAAGATTTCAAAATCAATACAAAATTTGGAGACTTCAGACTTCGTGCTTATAAACAAACTACAAACGACCAAATTCATATTGCACTAACAAAAGGTTCTTGGAAAGAAAACGAATCAGTTTTGGTTCGCGTTAATGCAACCTTAGTAAATGGCGATATTTTAGGAACGCTTACAAATAACGCCGAACAAAAGTTAGACGACATGTTTAACGTAATCAATAACGAAGGAAAAGGCGCCATTGTTTTCATAAACCAACAAAGTCAATCTCTGAATCTTTTAAGTCGCTTAAAAGAATTGAAAGAAGCCCAAAAACCAAACGAAATTGCCAAAGCATCGCGTATTGAAATGGACAGCAAAGATTTTGGTATTGGAGCACAAATTCTTCACGATTTAGGAATTCATAAAATAAAGCTTATCTCTAATAGTGAGCAAACCAAACGCGTAGGAATGATTGGTTATGGTTTAGAAATTAAAGAATACGTAAGCTACTAAAGCACCGATGCAATAGCATTTTTCATTGCTTCTGCCCTTTCGTGTACTTGCTTTCCGGTCCAGCCAATTTTTATTAATAACGAAATAGTGCGTCCCATTACAGCATCGCTTTTTGAGAAATCGGTATTGTCTAAATCCTGCATTTGGCTTTTCACTTCAGAAGAAAGGTTACCCAGCGATTTTAAGTTTCGTAAATGCTCCCAACCATTTATATAATGCCAGTTGTTGGTGTACCAATAAAAACAGGCATCTACACCAGCTTCAGCTAACGCTTTATGAGCTTTTTGGGTTAATTCTTCCGTTGGAAGAAAGAAACTTAAAAATGAATAGTTTTCTTCTCCCCCTTCTGGCACTTTTCTAAAAGTAACGCCGTCCACGGTTTCTAAAGCTTCGCGAAGTATTGTATAGTTTTCCTTTTGTGTTTTTAAAATTCCGTCTAATTTATCTAATTGCGCCACTCCAACTGCAGCATTCAATTCTGAAATTCTGAAATTATACCCTAAAAACGGATGTGTTTCTGCCCCGCGATCCTTGCCAACATGATCGTGTCCATGGTCTTGGTAGTGATCTGCATGCAATGCATACTTTTCGTTATTAGTAATAACGCCACCACCTTCACCGCAAGTAATTGTTTTTACATAGTCGAAAGAGAAACACCCTAAATCGCCGTAACTTCCTAAAGCTTTTCCCTGATAAGTACCACCAATTGCTTGACAAGCATCTTCTAAAAGCAGCAAATCGTGTTTATCACAAATTGCTTTCAAGGCACCTAAATCTGCCATAGAGCCGCACATATGTACAGGCATTATACATTTGGTCCTTGGCGTAATTGCCGCTTCTACAGCTTTTGGATCTAAGGTTAATGTATCATCAATATCCACTAAAATAGGCACAGCTCCCAAAGCCAAAATAGATTCAAAACTTGCAACAAACGTGAATGTAGGCATAATAACCTCATCGCCTGCGCCAATGCCAGCAGATGCCAAAGCAACTGTTAGTGCCGCTGTTCCGCTAGAAACTAGTTGACAATATTCAGAACCCATTCGCTTTGCAAAAGCGATTTCAAATTCCTTTGCTTTCCAATGGTGATTGCGCATTCCGTCGAAACCATAGCGCATTAAAACACCAGATTCTAATACGTCGTTTACTTGCTTGCGCTCTTCGGCGCCGAAAATTTCAAATCCGGGCATTGTTTTGAATTTTTAATGATTAATGTAGAATGAATAATAGATGTGCACCAAAGGTAGCAGTTGTGTAATGGAATAAAAATTGAAATTCTAAAAATATCAACTAAATTCAATAGTAAGTTCATCAACACCTCGGCGAACTTTTTTCAGACTTTTAAAGTAGTCTGATTCGTCGCGATAACCAACCGGTAATACGAGTATAGATTCCAGTCCTTTTTTATCCAGCTCCAGTAGCTCGTCGTATTTTTCTGGTTGAAAACCTTCCATTGGGCACGCATCTATTTTTTCGACCGCACAAACGGTTAAAAGCGCTCCTAAAGTTAAATAGAGCTGGTTTATCATCCACTCGCGAATTTCGGCAGCATCTTTTTCGGTGAAAGAAGCGATTAGATTTTTTTCAAAAGGTTCCAAAACATTTCGTGGCGTTTTACGTGTACCCGCTACCCTATTAAAATGATCTATAATAAAATTTTCATTGATTTTCTTTTCAATACACAAAATTAAAACGTGCGAAGCATCGCGCACTTGCGGTTGATTGTAAGTGAACGGCATTAGCTGCTCCTTTAATGTAGTATTACTTATAACTACCAGTTTTAAAGGCTGCAGACCAAAAGAGGTAGCTGTAAGATTGAATGTTTCTTTTAAAATATTCAACTTTTCTGTTGAAAGGTTTTTGGACGCGTCAAACTTTTTAGTGGCGTATCGCCATTGTAGTTTTTCAATTGTGTTTGAAGACATTTATTTGATTGAATTTGTATTTATCACAAAAATACTGATAAAAGTATGAATGCCTATTTTTAAGTAAACAACCTTCTATTAATGACTTATAATTTTATAAAAATTTAATTGTAAAAAGAGTTAGAATATTTAAAAAAGCTTTTTATATTTGCAACCTCTTAAGCAAAATGCTTAGAGCACGCATACCACTGGAGAAATGGCAGAGTGGTCGAATGCGGCAGTCTTGAAAACTGTTGAGGGTCACACCTCCGGGGGTTCGAATCCCTCTTTCTCCGCTTAGAGATTATCAAATCTCACTAAAACCCGATAAACACTATGTTTATCGGGTTTTTTCATTTTCTTCAATAACAAAAAATAGTATTCAATATCAATTTAAAAGAGCGTCATTCGGTGCGTGTTTTTGCTACTCTATTTTACGCACCGAATGAGCCGTGAAGTACTATTAAACAGCACTTTGCAGATGTTAAACATTTTTTTGTTATAAGCTTTTTTAGTACATTTAATGTAAATAAAAAGTACGCACCTATGCAATCCAGCTTTTCCATACTATTTTATCCTAGGGGCAATGATGTCAATAAATACGGTAAAGCCCCTATTTACGCTCGAATTACCGTAAATGGGAAACGAAGTGAGTTTAGTATTAAACGCAAAGTATTATTAGAAAAATGGAATTCCGATGCAGGAAAAATTAAGGGTACGGCGTCTGAAGCCCAGGAATTGAATAGGTATATGAACACCATACAGAGTAGAATATACAGGATTCAAGAAAATTTAACTGAAAATGGAGACTTGATCACAGCAAAAAGAATAAAAACTCTTTATCTCGGCAAGGATAAGTCTCACAGAATGCTGTTAGAAATATTTCAAGAGCATAATGATAAAGTAGATAACTTAATTGGTAAAGATTTTGCTGCTGGTACCGCAGAGCGTTATAAAACGGCAAGAAAGCATGTTAAAGATTATATTTTAAAGGTGTATAAGGTAAAGGACATTCCTATTACTGACGTTGATCACAAGTTTATAACCGGTTTCGAATATTATCTTAAAACAACCCGAAATTGCGCCCATAATACAGCTATAAAATATATTACTAATTTTAAAAAAATAATCCGCATTGCATACGCTAACGATTGGATAGCCAAAGATCCATTTACCAGTTGGAAAGCTAGACTCAAAATAGTTGATAGAGAGTTTCTTACTGTGGAAGAAATTCAGGCAATGGTAGAAAAGGAACTTCACACTGAAAGATTAGACCAGGTTAAGGATATTTTTATTTTTTGTTGTTTTACTGGATTAGCCTACTCTGATGTAAAAAAGCTCTCTTCAAATAATGTGGTTATTGGAATCGATGGTGGAAAGTGGATAAAAATAAATCGCTCTAAAACAGATACACGAAGTAACATCCCAATTCTACCGACTGCTGCGTCTATATTGGAAAAATACGCAGAAGATTCAGAAATTCAAAAGAATCATCTCTTATTGCCAGTATTAAGCAATCAAAAGATGAATGCTTATTTAAAGGAAATTGCAGATTTGTGTAAAATCAATAAAAATCTAACCTTCCACTTGGCACGTCACACTTTTGCAACAACCGTCACACTTTCTAACGGAGTGCCGATTGAATCAGTGAGTAAAATGTTAGGGCACAAATCTCTCAAAACAACACAACATTATGCCAAAATTTTAGATAGAAAAGTTAGTGATGATATGTTGATGTTGAAGGATAAACTGTCTAATGCTTTCAAATAGTTCGATATAGTTGAGGATTCTATATTTAAAAAAGACTGCTTTGAACAATTTTAGCAACTGCATCTGACCTTTATCAATTGCTTCCTTATTTAGATGCTCTTATTCGGTGAAAAACTTCGCATTCGTTTACAGCTTCGAGAGAATAACTACGTTGAATCTCCGATTTGCCACGCTGCGCTCGTAATATCACAATTAAAAATTTAAGAAAGTAGTATGATACTAGGGGTTGAGTAGGGAAACACTAGCATAAACGTAGCACTCGAGTAGCATAAAAGGTACATAAACCATACATGCTTCCAACCTTAACAATACATGCTTCCAACCTTAACAATACATTCATAATTTTGAAGAGCACATAGATTCATCTAAACAGCGTATTGTTTATATAAAAATTATATAGGTGAAAATACAAATGAAAACCAATAGTCACGCTTGGCAAAAGCGCGTCAGTGGTATTCATTTCAATTACAATAAAAAATATACAGGCCTTATAAAAGCGTGCAATAGGGATTCCGTAGAGATAATTCGTTACGGTCCAAATTATGCTATTCTCTTAAGATTTAAATAAGCACATGCAATTATAAATATATATTTAGCCAATTTAATATGTTGAAAAGACGGTCCAGAAATATTTTATTTCTTAATAATTTTATGTGCAAAATCTCCAAATTCAGTTATTATATTTAAAAAATACATACCATTTTGAAGCGTTGAAATATCCAATTTTTGGATATTTCCATCTAATTGAAGAACTTTTTTACCCAAAATATTAAAGACAGTTAAACTAATAATAATTTCAGTTTTTGTGCTTATATACATCAATCCCTTTGTAGGATTTGGATAAAATTCCAGATTATTTAATAGGTTTTCTTCAAATCCCATAATTGTCATGTTTTCGTACCAAGCTATTTTATGGTCGTTTTGCGAGGCTGAGATCCCATCCATATCCCCATCGTTATCAAGGTCTGCGGCGATAACCGAACGGGGAAATTGCATCTCCGTACTGATACTCTTTTTTACACTAAAACTCCCTGCCCCATCTAGGTTTTCAAACCATACAATTTCGCCGTCAAATATCCCTCCTCCCATTGCAAGCACATCATTATCGCCATCATTATCCAAATCTATAACATACAGCGTCGAAGCTTCTTCAAAAGTATTGGTTATAATGTTTTTTGAGCCAAAATCGCCAAGGCCATTTAAGTTTTCATACCAGGTAACTTCTTTATCGAAAGGTGATACAGAAAAAACATCCATATCCATATCTCCATCAACATCAGCTTCAAAAATCTCATTTAAATAGCCTCCTGCATTATTGATTACATGGCGTGTTCCAAAATTTCCTAGCCCATCCATATTCTCTAGCCAATTAGCTTTTAAAGATCCTGTTCCATTGCCCAAAACATCTAGATCGCCATCTCCGTCTATATCCGCCGCTACAATAGAACGTGGAGTGCCAATAGTATTATCTATAACTTTTGCGCCACTAAAATTTCCTTGTCCATTAAGGTTTTCGTACCACTCCAAACCTGAAAATTCGGAAGCTGATAGTACGTCCATATCTCCATCGTTATCAATATCTGCTGCAATAACAGAAAATGCTCCATCCGCTTGATTGCTTACAATTTTTTGATCGCTAAAATTCCCTAACCCATCAAGATTTTCATACCAAAATATTTTATCTGATGAAAATGCCGTTATTAGGATATCCATGTCATTGTCATTGTCTAAATCTGCTAAGTATATTGAATACACTTCATCAAAAAGGTTGTTTTCAACAATATTCTCTGTTCCAAAATTTCCCAAGCCATCAAGATTTTCAAACCAAGCAATATTAAAAGTACCTGTTCTTGCACCCGATACTACATCTATATCGCCACCCCCATCAATATCAGCAGTAAAAATACTAGTTACCAGCCCATTATTCACGTAAATAATTTGTTGCGAACCAAATTGGCAATAGATATTAACGCAAAACAAATTCATTATGGTCAACAATATATATTTCATGGCCTTTGGTATAAATGAAACGGCTCCTATTCTATTTCAATAGAAGCCATTTCTTGGTTTTATTAATCTTGCTTGAATATGATATCCTGCTCCGTATTCCCTTCCTCATAAATTTTTTCAATTTTGTAAAGTCCAGGCTCCAATTGTTCTATAATAAAGGAATGGTGAATACGTTGCGGGTTTCGCAGGTGAAATAGTAAGGATTTTATTCCTTTATAATTTTTTGCTCAAAAGAACCAGTATGGGTTGTTATTTTGAAGAAATACATCCCGTTTTGAAGGTTTGAAATATCAAGTTGCTGGATATTTCCATCTACGTGAAAAACTTTTTTACCCAATATATCAAAAACGGTAGTGCCTATAATACTTTCGGTTTTAGAATCTATATAAAGTAAACCTTCAGTAGGGTTTGGATAGATTTTAATGGTGTCAATTTGGTTCTCCTCAACCCTCAAAATGGTATAATTTTCATACCAAGCTATTGTGTCGTCAACCAATGAAGAGGCAATCACGTCCATATCGCCATCGTTGTCTATATCTGCAGCTATTACCGAGCGGGGCGATTGCACTTGGGTACTGATTGTTTTTTTTGCACTGAAATTTCCTTGCCCATCCAGATTTTCAAACCAGACAATTTCTCCGCCAAAAGGTTCGGCATTGGTTGCCAATACATCCATATCCCCATCGTTGTCTAAATCGGCTGCATAAACCGTCCAGGCATCAACCAAGGTATTGGTTATCGTATTTTTTGGGCCAAAGTTGCCTAGGCCGTCCAGGTTTTCAAACCAAGCTACTTCATTATCTCCCGAAGATGCTGTAAGCACATCCGTATCACCATCACCATCCACATCTGCTGCAATAACTTTGGTTACATATTGCCCCATCTCATATATAGAGTTGGGCGCACCAAAAGTACCGAGACCATCCACGTTTTCAATCCAATAGGTTTTATTAGGAGCAGTACTATTTCCCACAATATCCAAGTCACTGTCACCATCCACATCTATTACTACTATCGAACGAGTGCCCGAAACATTATTATCAATAAGGTGCTTAAAAAAATCCCCCTGTCCATCCAAATTTTCATACCATACTAACCCTGAAAAATCGGAACCTGAGATTACATCCATATCACCATCACCGTCCAGATCGCCCGCAACCACACAATATGCGCCGTCGGTAGTATTGGAAATTATATTTTCGACACTGAAATTGCCCTGCCCGTCCAAGTTTTCATACCAAACTATCTTGTCTTGTGCAAAAGATACGGCCATAACGTCCATATCACCATCGCCATCAATATCTGCATCAGATATAAAAAAGGTCTGGTTTAAACTTGCTATTATATTCTCAGGACCAAAGGTTCCGTGCCCGTCCAGATTTTTATACCATGTGAGGTTACTCCCAAACTGATTTGCAGAAGCTACATCTTTATACCCATCGCCATCTATATCTGTAGCAATAATCCATTTGGAGCCATCTGCAGCTTGAGTAATTATTTGTTGGGGACCAAATTGACTATATGCATCAACATAAAATAAGCACATTATGGTCAATAAAAAATATTTCATGTCTTTTGTAATAAAAGAAACGGCCCCTATTCTATTTCTATTAGGAGCCATTTCTTGATTTTTAATCTTGCTTGAATATGATATCCTGTTCCGTATTCCCTTCCTCATAAATCTTATCAATTTTGTAAAGACCGGGGTCCAGCTCATTTACTAAATTTGGACTGTTTATCCCGAGTGAATCCTTTGGGGTCACTGTAACATTGGCATTAAATATATCATCATTAAATCTTGTTAAACTACCCCCTATTGGCCTACGGTTTGGGTTGTCATAACATCTGCGGGGTTGTGGCCAAAAAACAGGATTATTCTCAATTTTAATACCTATTGCGGAATGGTTTGGGTGGTAGATGGTGCTAAAATCACTTTCATATTTGCTTACCTGTTTGATTATATTTTGTGTATAGGTAAACGAAATATCTTCATAAGGGGCAGGCTCGGGACAGTCGCAATCACATTCAAAAAACCGATAGTCAAAGCCAGGCTGAAACAAGGGTTTGTATAATGGGTCGTTTGGATTGTTTGGGTCAAAATATTCCCCGGCATAAGGCTCGTAAAGTGAAGCCACATTGGTAAGAGCCGCATTATAATATCCGGTTGCTATTTTTTCGTGAACGTGGATGGCCTGCCCTATGGTTAAGTACTGCGCTGAACATCCACCATAGGCATCACCCATCATATTGATGACATCCTCATGTGTTATTGTGTATTCAAATCCTAACTCATCCGTTTCAGTACCAAAATATTCACAATTGGAATCAATATAGGGAGTACAGCCACAACTGGAGTCATAAAAACCGCTATTTGCATTGGTATCCACTATTTCATCCCCCGCTGTGGTTGCATTAAAATATAGGTTGTTGCGGTCCCGGGTGGTATGCTCGTTTAAAGAGTGGGTATGTTTTAAATTTAGGTTATGAGAAATTTCGTGTACTGCATTATTACCTGCCAATCCGCCTGGACCAGAATTTGTAGCACACACGAAACCTGGCCTATATGCTAAACCGCCCGCAAAACCCATCCATCCAACAGCATATACATTTAAGGCATTTACATCTTTATAACCATTGGCAGCAGCCCAATTGACCATTGAGTGAAATTGGGATATGGTCTCTAAAACATAATACCCTGTCGGATCATTTGTGATTACAGGACTGTTAAATTCCTCAAAACCACGAAACTTAAAGAAAATACCAAACGGGTTATAGAGAATATTAAGATTGGCTATTGCTTGTAGGGAATCATGGAATCTATTATAAAAATCGGTATCGCCATTGGGATAATTGACACCCCAAAATTTTACGTTAAAGACAACAGGTTCGTAATTTGCTAGGGATGCAATGTCTGTGGAATAACTGTATATTCCTGCAGGGTCGGTTCCATTTTCGATAACGACACATTCTTGGTTATCTATCTGTGCGTTCATAAAAAATACATTTAACATAAATGTACAAAAAAGTAATTTGAAAAATAGTTTGGTTGGTTTCATAAAAACAGTATTTAGTTTAACAATAATTGAGAAAATTAGGTTTCTAAATAACTGGGGAGGAATCTAAAAATAAATAAAAATTATCTATAATCGGTGATTATCGTTTTTTTATCGATAAACAACCAATATTTAATTTAATTATCTTAGTAAATACATAATATATTTATTCTAAATTGCATAGAGAAGTTAACAAATGGATGATGTCAATAGAAATATCCCAACTCCAGTGCTTTTAAAAAAAACGAGTATATAAATGTTAGTATGAATCGGAAGCCATTTGTACAATTACCAACAACGGCTAAAGATCCTTTCAGATTTCCGCTTGGCGTCCTTAGGCGTATATTTTAACCATTACATCAATCAAACTTATTCTTGCCCGTTTAAATTTACTTTGGGGCGTAAAAGCGTTTTACTAAGATAAATATGTAAGTACTGTAGAAACCGTGGACGATGTAAATATAATTGCTATTGAAAAAGGCTATGTGCACAAAGGCGACTATTTAATAAACCTTCCGGCTATGCCTATTGTAGATAAGGGAATGGTAAATACCTTAAGGATTTCACAGGTGAAGTAGAAAGTATTATTCTGTAATTATTTTCTGAACAAACTCATCTGCGTGTTGCGTTAAGCATTGACGGCAGCAAATAGTCTGGGAATTACCTTTGTGATTTACCAATTCCTCAGTACGTTTTCGAGGAAGAAATTTTTGTAAGTGTTGGACGCTTAATGTTGAAGAGATTTCAAATGAAAAGTCAGACATTAGAAGCTGAATTAGTTTCGGATAGACTGCTGTTGAATTACAGCCTTTTGCGTTTGTTAAAATGAGTATATACGAAAAGACATGTCGCACAAGTGTGCAACTATTCTTTTAATTCAAATAAGTCAAGCTTAGATCCACCCATTACGGAAAACCGTAAGAGTGGGTTTTTATATTGGGGAGAATACCAAATATAACTATTTTGATGGTATCAAAAGTTGTGAAGGGCATTACAAATGCAACCACAAATAGACACGCTTTACAAAAGCGCGTTAGTGGGATTCCTGAGCGCTATTATTTAGCAATAGGAAAAATAGAAATATGTGTGTGATTTTCATATTACTTTACTTTAGCAGTTACATTATGGTTTTTTTGAGGCATAAATATTGTTTATAGTTTCTATAAAAATCTCTAAGCAACCCATATATTAATTTAATGTGGAGACCTCCCCTAACTTCAAGGTCCAAACCTCTTTGGTGGTGCTGCCAAACGTCTTTTGCTCCGGGTGGAAGTATATTTTTTGCTGAAGACTTTTGGTTGTTTTTTGAGTGCCTGTTTTTATTTCAAGCGTATAGGTATTTACCCAATAATCCTCAAAAGTAACGGGGGACGATTGCATGCCAACCACGATAAAGGTGGTTTTGCTGTGCTTTTCCATGGCATCCAGCAATTGTTGTAAAGTTATTTTATCTGGGTTTTCAGAGGTTGGGTCTGGGATATTTATGTTGGTATCCTTGAACAGTGTATAAATGTTTTCCCGTATTTGGGTTTTGAGGTTATTCGATAATTCTGGGGTGGTAAGCAGGCCCAGATAATTGTAAAAATCATAAATTTTGGTCTGTGAACTCTCCTGATATGCCGCGATGGAAGGTGCAGGGAATTCCATGGCAATGGCACCCCGCACACCGGAATCTTGTGAAAACAGTATTCCCGATGTCCCTATGCATATCGTTAAAAAGAGCTTTTGCCACATATTATTCCTGTTGTATCCTTATAAACCGCACCTGGTTATTGGTGCCGGTTTGTAAATCGGTTATTTTCATTTTTCTGACTGAGGCGGTTGGCAGGATGAGTTTTTGTGCAAACTCCGTTTTGTTTAAATACTCCGCACCCAGATTATTTCCCAAAATCACTATCACTTCCAGATCAGGGGACAATATTTTATCCAACTTTTGTTTCCGTGTCTCCCAGTCTTTGGTGTCTGATAGCATAAATGCTTTCAGGATCATGGTATAATCTTCGGGCCCGAGAAAGGGTTCTGTTATTCCATTCCTTTCTCCTTGCTTTTTAAGAATCCCGTTCTCTTTTTCTTTCGCTTTAAACGGAACATTCGTGCTGTTTTGAGTTTCCCTATCCGGTTCCTTTTCATTCAATTTAGATTCTTTGGTTTCCAAAATCGGTTTTTCAATGGCTTCCGAGGGTTCTGTTTTAGTATCCACAACCCTACTATTCTGTATAATTCCGTAAGCGATTATACCCACTAACACTATCCCTGCAACAACCCAAACCCAAAGCAAGGAACGCCCTTTTACTGTACCATTAAAGTCTTCCTGCTTTTGGAACGTAAACTCATCCCACCCGGTGTAGCCCACAAATCGGGAAAGGATATCGAGCATATCTTTTCTGGGGAGTTTCTCATTGGTTTCGGGTTTTAAATGGGTATATATCCACTTTTCACTGATGGTTTGCCGCGTTTTATTCTCTATGGCATCTATTAGGTTTTGGATGTCGCGCGAACCAAAGCTTTTCCAGTCCCCTTGATAAAATGGATAGCAGTCGCGGTATGCTACAAGCACCTTTTCCTTCAACCGGTAAAACAATTCCAGATCTCGCATTAAATTAAGTTCAAAAGTAAAAAGTAACTCATAAAAAACCACAGTAAAACCACTGTAAATGTATAGATAAATGTTTACAGCACATAGAAAGTGGTTGTGCTGTTTCTTTGAATTTCATGTGCTGTACTCTTGTAGTCTAATTTAAAAAACACAAAATCATGAAAACCAAAATCACAGCAATATGTATTCTTTTAGCGCAAATGGGATTTGCGCAAATTTCAGGAAACCAAATTTACGGAAACACAAACAACCAGTATCAAAACGTCGATTTGCATTTGTCTAATAACCCTAAAAAAGTGCTTTTGACTAATGAAAGTATGCAGTTTAATGTCAATCTGCTTAAAAATGTTAAGGCCACTTCTTTTGTCATAACACTGGGTTTAAACGAGGAAGGGAGCACGGTTAAAATATGTAATTCAAAAATAAATCAACGAATATCCAGTTTTAAAAATGCTATTAAATCCCTTGGAATACATGAACAGGATATGTATGTGGATTTTATAACCCAAACTAAAGTATATGGTTATGTGACGGAGAAAAACCAAAACCAAACCAAAATCAATCAGGTGGAAGGTGGTTTTGAAATCAAGAAAAACATCATTTTAAAAGTGGATGATATTTTAGTTTTTGACCGTTTGGTTGAAATTGCTTCAGAATATGACATCCACAATATTATTAAAGTAACGTATCATTCCTCCGAAATAGACGCCATATATAATGAACTACTTGAAAACGCAATGAAAATAGTAGCGAACCGTAAAAAACTCATTCCCCATAAAAACAGTGACTGGGAGACAGACCCGATACTTAATATTGAATTTGCTAATATACAACCTGCAGCACAATACAAGAAATTTCAGGCATTTGAAACATCGGATATTTCTTATTTAAACAATTATTATAGGTCTAATGAAGTTGTTTTAAAAGAAGAACTTCGCAAATCAAACAGCTTCTATTACAACAGCCTGCCAACCGATAATTTTGATAAAATAACCAACGCAGACACTCCTGTTGTGGGTTTACAATTTGTGATGCAGGTTTCTGTAACTTATAAAAAGAAAGCACAAGAAGATCCAAAGAAAGAAATTTATATTATCACCCCAAATGGGGAACTTAAATTAGTCGATTTAAAAAAGGTAGTTTAAGAATCCTAAAGGAATGTCACTTTCCGAAAAACCAATGCTGTAATTTCATAAATTAAAGTGAAATACAATCATTACGGAAAACCGAAACACCCAGCAAATTGAGTTGGGAATATGACAAAATTAGCTTTAAGCTATAATCTAAAAATCCAATAGTCTAATTGTCAATTGTTCATTTTAAAAACCCACCAATTACGGAAAACCATAAGAGTGGGCTTTTAAAATGATTCATCTCGCTCGAGGCTACGGTGACCAAAGGGAGAATACCAAATTTAATGATTTTTGATGAAGGCACAGAAAGGCATTAGAAATGCGAAAATAAATAGATACGCTTTATCCTTGGGCTCCGCTCAGTGCAGGTAAACGCCAAACGAAGGTTTTTATCCCCAATTACTCCCCTCCTACTTTTCCGTACAGAAAAAACGTTATCTATGGGATATAGTAGGCTTATAGTAGCCTTATACTAGCCTTATATACGGGTGAACCTAGGCTTTGACCCGTCCTAAAATAACTATACAGGTTAAAGAATAAATCCTGATATAGTTATACAAATGTAACTGATAATCCTAAAAGAACTATACAACTGTTTTTTCATAGTTAAAATACTTATTATAGTTCTTCCATCTTTTATACAAGTTTCCTGATTGAAGATGATCTTGGCTCCCTATCTCGCTAATGGCAAAAGAAAGTCAATTCCGAGATAGTTTGATGCTAATTTTAAGGAAGCTAATTATACCCGCTTAAGGAATCCATAAATGAATTTTTCTAAGCATGTAATACTATTAATTATAACGAGGGCAATGGCCATATAATCATAGTAAATTGGCCCAATCACTTTTCTAACATGTCGAATATATAATAATAGAAACTATAGCGAGGGACAATGATATTCCCATGATTAGCAGCATAGCATATTTAATAAAACTTGAAACTAGCAGATCGGGGCTAGTAGCATTTTGTTGGGGCATAATTAGCAACTATTTTATTTTTGTAGGCTAATGATTGAATGACTTGGGAGTGTAAATTTAAAATGAAAAATAAAAACATTTTAACGCAATCAAAAAATTTAGTAACGTAATACAGGAAAATGTATGTTCTCAATTTTCTATTGAGGATGTTGAAATGAATATAATTGATCAAGGCACCGGTTACGCCTATAATCTCAGGTTGACAACGAACCTATTCTAAGCCCACAGGCCGAGGATTAACACCCCTACCCATCAAGACTAACAATACATAATAACTCTAAAAGTCCAAATACTTCTTGCAAATATGGGTTATGATAAGTGATAGGCACTATTAAACTATTTAAGTAATCTTAGTCTATGGATAGGCAAAACATATTCTCGTGAGATGAAACTATGTAGAGGCCACGGGCGAGGACGCTTTCGCAAGCTAAGGGGTATTTAGGTAACAATTAATCACAAGGTCAATCGTTTAAAGACTGGTATCTGTTCAATAAAAGTTCAATATAATTGCGCTGCATATTCTTACTTAAAAAAGATATTTTGGTTAAGACAATAGCATCTTCTTTCAAATCAACAAAACGTTTGTAAACTCCATTTATTTGTTTTTTGGTTAAACCTAAATCCACTCCAAATTCCGTGAGGATTTTTTTAGTTATTTTTTTCTTTTTACCCGCAATTGTCAATGCCAGTTCATCTGTATCTTGTGGATTTACTATCGCTACATTCAGTAAATCGTAAGCAGGTGACAAAGCCCATCCATATGACGTTTTCAGCATCGAAAAATTCTTTAGATGCATATCGTTATTTCCTGTCAAATAGCTAAAAACAGTTAATTCAAAAAAACGAAGGATATCTAGAAAGGTATTATCAGCATATTTATGAATTGCACTACCTATTCGCTCCATGGAACCCCGATATTTATCAAATGCTTCTACTACTTGAAACATATCAATCATATGTATTTTTGAACCATCCTCATTTCTATCTACACGTTTTGTAATATAGGATAACTCACCAGAAGCTAATCTTATAAGGGAATGCGGTACAACATGAATATTAAATAATTGAGCTATTTTCATTGTTAAATGTTCATTGGCTGGTATTTCAGGGTAATCTTCTGATGGCGGTTTGAAAATGTAATTTCCACCTAAAGCCCCCACTACCGTTAGTCGATGATCCTTTTTGTTCTCCGTATTAAATGACATAGAAAGTTTAGGCTGAACTCCTGGAACAGAAATACTGCGTTCAACAACTTGCTGCGCCAATACTGATATTTCATCGAGAGTATATTCCATTTTCGGAGCTTTTTCAACTCCAAAAAAAGAGAGACTGCATGCTATGTGAAAATCATTTCCTGAAGCAACTTCGTTATAACAGTATAAACACTTACTCATCTTTCACATTTATTGGTTCCACACTAACAGCTCCTATACAATTTTGACAACATGCCAATAATAGTCCCATTCTATCATTGGTATTTATTTTCCAGTTTTTTGATGCTATGTTTAATAACCATCCTTCCGGAATCAATCCTTCAAAAAACGGAAATAACCGTTTATCCTTATACGCTTCGTTTCTAACTGGCATAGTGAATGTTATAAATTGATCCGGAAAATCTATTATATAATTTTCATGATATTTAAATGTGAATTCTCCATGATCAGTTTCCGTCAGCAGTCCACAATAAATGTTGTTATATAATATCTTAGCTTGTCTCATTTTCTTTTATATCTTTAAAACTAACGGGCATAAGTTTATGTCCAAACATCTTTAAAACTTGATTTACTTTCTCAAGGTTCAAATTCGTTTTGTTTTGTTCGATTTTTCGGATCACCGTTAAAGCTACTCCTGCCCTATCGGCAAACTCTTCTTGAGTAAGATTGGCCTCTTTTCGCCTATTCTTTACAAAATTTGCTAATTCTTCCATTATATGTAATTAAATATAAATTTAAACAAAAATATCAAATTATATGTAATTACATACAATAGAATGGAAATAAAATGTATTATATGCTATTCCATATAAAAGATTATTGCCAAAATTGTTTTTATAGTATAAACAGCTACATAAAATAAGTGTGTTTTTTAGAGCCATAAAAATTGAAAATCACGGGCGAGAAGCTTGCACCATCCAGGGTCGTTGGTGTTTTCACAAATATAAAGCAAACGCAAACCCACCCATTACGGAAAACCGCAAGAGTGGGTTTTTTAATTGGGGAGAATATCAAATATAATTATATTTTCAATTTTAAAATACGTGTAGGGCATTACAAATGCAACGATAAAGAGACATGCTTTTAAAAAGCGAGCCAGTGGGGTATTATGAATCTAAAGAGTATAAAAAACCTATAAGGGCATCTATTTTAAGCACTTTTATGTAATACAAAGCCCTAAACTTCTCGTACACCTAAATTTGCCCCGCTGATGGTTTGCATTTTACTTGAGATTAATATCTACCAGTTATTAATAATAATAATAGGCCTATACCAAACTTATACTATGCTTTGAGTAGGCTATTATACGGGTGAACCTAGGGTAAACGGGCAAGAAAGATAATGCTTGACCCGTCCAACTCAGTTTTAAAAAAAATTATGAAAGTAGCTTTATACTAGCCTTTGCCTAGCTTAAACGTAGGGAAAATGTAGCATTATCGTAGCACTCGCCCCCCTTGAACCATACATTATGACCCGTCCTAAAATAACTATACAGGTTAAAGAATAAATCCTGATATAGTTATACAAATGTAACTGATAATCCTAAAAGAACTATACATCTGTTTAGTCTTTATGGCCGAAACATCTCTGCCAGCAGAGGGATGTATAGCTATTTTAGGTCAAGACACGCAACCGCTTGAGCCATATATTAATTGGCACCTGAATCTACCATTAAGTAAAGTATATTGAAGTAGCTTGATTTAAATTTTATTGTACTTTTGCAGGAATTTTCAATGAAAATACTTGCGTTTTGGTATAAAAATTGTTATCATTATAAAATCAAATGAAATTAATATGAGTAAGCTGAAAGAATTAGCAGGACATCTTCGACGTGGTAATGTATATCGTAGAGCTGACCTTGAACAATGGTCAAATGCTGTGGATCGTCATATTGGTGAACTTATGGAAGATGGAACTCTTCAAAAGCTTGCACCTGGTTTATACTATTATCCGAAAGTGTCTGTTTTTGGATTTATCCCTCCAGACGAAGAGAAATTGGTGCGCTGTTTTCTTAAGGATGATGAGTTTCTGCTTACTTCTCCCAATGCATATAATGTTCTTGGAGTAGGGACCACACAACTTTATAATAAAAGGGTTGTTTATAACCACAAGCGACACGGCGAGTTTGAGTTAGGCGGTAGACATTTTTTCTTTCATTTAAAACCCCGTTTTCCTAAAAAATTGACCACTGAATTTTTATTAGTGGATTTAGTAAACAATCTTGATGGACTGGCCGAGGATCCTAAAGAAATATTGTTAAAAGTGAAGGACAAAGCAAAAACAATGGATTTAAAAAAACTTAAACAAAATGTAAAAACATACGGTGGTGCAACGGCAAAAAAAGTATTCATGCCGTTGTTTAATTCCATAGAAAAACGGGAATATGCCTCTTAATTACTTACATCAGCGATCTGATTTTGTTGATTTATTGCGAATTTTAGAACAAGAAAAAGGTATTCAAATTCAATTGATCGAAAAAGATTACTGGATTATGCATGTTCTAAATGGACTTAAAAAACAAGGTCTGGAATTTGAGCTTAAAGGGGGCACTTCCCTATCTAAAGGGTATAAAATTATAGATCGGTTCTCAGAGGACATAGACATACATATCAAACCGCCTGCTTCTTTAAGAGTTGATGAAAATCCAAAGAAAATTAAAACGAAAAGTGTTTTATCCCGAAAGGAATATTATGATTGGCTTGCCCACCATATCCAAATTGATGGCATTGTGTCTATTGAAAGAGACACTGCTTTTGATGATGAGAACTACTACCGGAGTGGAGGTATTAGACTACAATATAATAGTAAAATAAGTAATATAGAGGGTGTGAAAGAAGGTATTATACTTGAAGCAGGATTTGATACTGTAACACCACATACAAAAATTACAATAAGTTCTTGGGCTTATGATAAGGCGGTACAGAATCCTGAAATAACTATTATTAACAATCGAGCCATTGAAGTAAATTGCTATCATCCTGGATATACCTTGGTTGAAAAACTGCAGACAATAGCAACAAAATATAGACAAGAGCAAGAAGACGCAGAATCCCGCCCCAATTTGATGCGTCAATATTATGATGTGTACAGCTTATTGGCAAATGATGAAGTAAAGGCTTTTATTGGAACGGAAGATTATAAAGTACACAAAAGGGCGCGCTTTCCCAAGATAGATTTTGAAATTCCAATTTTTGAAAATGAAGCATTTTTATTAACCAATCAAGAGACAAGAGAATCCTTTAAAATAAGATATAATGGGACTGCCTCCCTATACTATAGCGGCCAACATGAATTTGAAAAATTGTTGGAGCGAATCCATACATACATAACAACTTTGTAGCACATGGAAGCTAATTCTTTAATACCATAATATACTCTTGGATAGTGCCAAGATTATCACCACTCTACATCAGAAGAATTACCAACTTCAATATCTGTAACTTTACAATTGAACTTCTGGGCACTCTTTTCCAGGTCGGAAATTAGCTAATGACCAAGCTAAACCTAATGATAATAGTATACCACAAGATATAACAATACAAATATCCCAACTTAGTGACCAAGCTAATGACCAAGCTCTTGCTGTAGTTAATGCTGAGTTTCACGATAAAGTCATTGCTATACTCAAAGCATTACAACAGCCTATTAAAAGGGCGGAGTTAATGCATAAGCTAGGACTATCAAACCACAGTACCAATAGGTCAAATTTTTTAGACCCGCTATTAAAACGAGGATGGACAACAATGACTATTCCCAACACCCCTACTCACAAAGACCAACAATACATACTAACCCTGAAAGGCCAAATACTTCTTGCGATTATTGGCTATGATAAGTAGTAGGAACTTTTATGCTATTTATGCGACCCTAGGTTTGGCTAGGCTATAATACAACCTTCTATCGGATGAGAAAGCGCAGAAGACATCGGCGAGACGCCCGTGCCAGCAAGGGAATCTTTATTTTTTCAATTCTGCCTTTCCTACCACAGAAAACCCTTTTGTCTTATTAAAATTCATGTTATGAACGAAATTCATCATACTATCAGAAGGGTCTATAGTTTCCAAATTAAGACTTTCAATTGTTTCTGGCGGAAATATAACTGATAGAATCGGCTGCTCTTCTAAATGCCCTGTTTGGGTGTTAACGAGTTTCGCAACTGCATTAATTCTAGCATAATCAATTGGTAAATATGCAAAAACTTCTCTAGCAATTCGCATCGAAGCACTACAAATATGGTCTTGATATAATTCGTTAAATCTTGTTTTTGGCATACCCTTTTTCGAGAGCTTTCCAGTGGTTGTTTGTTTTAATTCATAATCTGGTATTACATCCAAGCTATTTACATGCAAATCAATGTCGATATAGCTTTCCTCAAAATTAAAACTAATCTCTGTCCCCAACTCTCCAATATCTGAAAATGGATCAAAATAATGAAGCGCTTTTTTATAAAATTCAATTTTCCGGTCTTTTATCCCCGCACTAATTTCTTGAAGCTCTTCCCAATTATTTAATTCCTCAATATATTCCTTAAAATTTACATCATACTCTTTCGTATCTTTTGCTTTAGCCTGCTCTAAAAGAGCTTTTAATCTATTTATCTTCTTTTGGGTTGAACCAAATAATTTGTCAAGGAAAGAAGGTCTAAAATTGTCTAATTTATTTTTAGCAATTGTTTCATTTTTTGCTTGAAGAGTTGGCTCAAAAGGTTTTTTTGTACTTTCAATTTGTTTCCAATCCACAGGTTCAGTGCAATTTTTGTGTAAAGACTGAATTGTTTCAACATAATTTTCCCAATCAGAAACAGCTTGTTGTGCATTATTAATTTCTTCTAGTCTTTGCTGCTCCTTAAACCTTTTGGCAGCTTCACGAGCCTTTCGTTGTTGCTCTCTTTCCATTCTACGGACAGATGCACCGTACGAGCGGATTGCTCCATTCAATGTAGCCATAATCTTGGTTTTAAATTATTTCCTAAGTTCTTAGGATTTTAAGTGTAATAAAGGTAAAACAAACGTGAACTTACCGATTTCGGAAAACCGGAAAGCGGTAGATTATAATCGGGGAGAATATCAAATATAATAATTTTGTGGGTATCAAAAGTCAATGAAGGGCATTACAAATGCGACAGTAAATAGACACGCTTTCCACAAGCGCACCAGTGGGATAATCTATTTTAAATTTTAAATACTTTCCCGAGGGAATGTAGATGTTTCTATCATTAAGTTTTGGCAAAATCAACCGATATTTGCCAAAGTTTAATAGTAGATTCTTATTATTTATTGAAAAAAAAGTAATTGGATATAGGAAATTAGTGATCATTAAAAACTCGCCGCTGCTTGCTTACTTTTAACTTTCCGTCAATAACTTCCAAAGAGGCGGTACATTTTAACAAAGCAAAATATCAATTATAATTATTTTGTCGGTTTCAAAAGTTAATGAAGGATATTACAAATGCAACGATAAAGAGACACGCCTTACAAAAGCGCGCCAGTAGGGAAGATTATAGTTGACCAATGAACAAGGTCTGCACTTGTCAAACTTTTCTTTTGAAAAATAGATTTAGGACTATTTAAAGGTGCCCTATTTGAGAGTGTTTAATTAAATCAAAAATATTAACCTATTGCTTCAATAATTTCAAGTTTCAATTGCTCACTAAACTCATTTTCATTAATTATAGAAAAAATAATTTTGTGAAGTAAATCCTTTTCAATTTTATTATCTGCTATTTGGACTGTTATATTTTCCATATCAATAATAAATTTATCAATACAATAATCCAGTCCATTAATTTTCAAAAAATACGCACCTAATGCTATACTACTTCTTTTATTGCCATCACTAAAAGCGTGATTTTTATTTACTGAAAAAACTAAGTGTGAAATTTTATCTTCAAATTCGGGATAGTATAGATCGTTTTGTATATGCTCTAGAATACTTTCTAATAATCCAATAGAATTAATACCATGGGCACCCCCAGATTCTTCAATAATAAAGTCGTGTTCTTTAATTGCATATGCAACGTTAAAATAGTTGAAGCCCATTTTCACCTATTTTTTAGTCGCTTAAAAACATCAATATTATCCTTCAATCTTTCCTCTAATGAAATACTATGCTTGCCCAAGAATTTATCAAACTCTGTTTCATTTAGATGCGTAACATAATTGTTAAGTTTTTCGTGTAATGCATCTCTAAAGGCCATGTCCCTACTAGCCATTAATGTTCGTGCCTTTTCCAGAAGCGGTTTTAAAATGGACTGACCTTTTAATTCGAATTCACCAAATAGAAGTGTGGCTTGCGGAATAGTTAATTTATGCCCTATCTCTTCAGACTTCGTTTTTAAATCGTCCGCAAATCCATTTTCATAAGCAGCTATAAGATCTAACACCTCAGAATACATAGTCTCTCTTGGAGAGTCGGTGGCTTTCAATTTTAATATTTGTTTATATTCTTTCGCATTTTCATTAAAAATACTCTTATAAACAGCATCAGTAAATTGAGCATATTTCCATTTATTATCTACTATACATTCATCTAATGCTTTTGTGAAATTTTCTCTATAATTAAACTCTCTAATTGCACTTGGTAGAAACTCTTCCTCTCTCTGATTAATATATTTAGTTACACCACCTATCTTTGCATTAATTGTATCTATTACCAAATCCAATATTAGAGACCTCAGTTGCTTAGCTCTATTACTCTCAGTTAAAAGCATTCCTATATTGAGAAATGTTCTAAAGTCAAATACTCCTAACTTAGGAGCTCTAGAAATGTCTCCGACATCAATGTCGGTAACATCCCCATTAATAGGTTTTCTTTCATCTGAATTAACGACTATCCTTGAATATACTTCTTTAAATACTTTAAGTCTTTTACCTGTCAATACTTCATAACCATTGGCAAGAAGCTCCTCTTCGTGTTGCTCAATATATCTTTCAATAGTTCTAACATCTATTTCATAAAAGTCAGCAATTTGTTTCTTGGTATATTTAATGGTAGCTTCAAATGGAATTCCAGGAAAAGCAACTTCTTTCTCAATCTCTAATAGCGCATAACTATTATTCAGAATGTTTCTTCTATGTAGATCTGAAGTTGTAAGATTTTTATCCATGAATAATTTATTGATTAAGTAACTAACTGTATACTATTCTCCATCAAAGATACGTATTCTTAAAAATAAATTTGTCAGCCTATATTTTGAATAAGATTAAAAAAGATTGCCACAAACTTTATTAATTACTAAATATAAAATAAAACTCATCCATTACGGAAAACAGTAACAGCGCACATTTTAACAAAGCAAAATATCAATTATAATTACTTTGTCGGTTTCCAAAGTCATTGAAGGGCATTACAAATGCACCCATAAATAGACACGCTTTCCAAAAGCGCGCCTGAGGTGTATTTCAGGACAAGACATTAAAAAAATTGTGAAAGTAGTCTTATACTAGCCTTTGCATAGCTTAAACGTAGGGAAAATGTAGCATTAAGGTAGCACTCGACCCCCTTGAACCATACATTAGCACCACCTGAACATAGCATTAGGTCAAGTTGAGTATAGCATTAGCGCACTATGACGGTAGCCCTAACAGCCAATTTTGGCGCTTAAACTATTTTAGAACGAGCCATTGTAGTGGTCACGTGACGCTCGAGCCAGAATGGGGGCTTCAGATGCATTATAACTTTTGATAGGTTAAGCTGTTACCAAACTAGCTTTTATAAATTTTACATTATTTCTCAAGGGGCAATTGTATTTTTTCTAAAAGCAATAAACCTTGGATAAATTCTTTTTTATTCTCAAATGCTTTAAAGGAATTTTCCAATTCAAGTGGGATTATCTTTTTGATGTAAATGTATTTTTTCAGTCCATGAATGAAAAAGTTTATTCTTAATACACTCTCTATGTTTTCACTATAGTGCAGGAAAAGCTCATTAACTTTCTCAAGGAATACTTCATTTGATTTGTTTTCGACCAATATTTGTTTCCATTTAGAAAAATCATCATGGATTTTAAAATCTGAAAACTCAAATTCAAACTGCATTTGTAATTCTGAAAATGCTTTTTCCAATTCACTAACTGATTCTTGTATAATGTATTCTATTTGACAATTTTGTTTTAGAAATGTTTCGTGAAAATCTAATAGTTCTATTTTCTTTTCTATCAATTGATTTTTATGAAGATTACTTAATAAATTAAAATAATTTACGAAGTCTTCTACTTTTACAAAGTTCATTGGATTTTGCATTTTGATTATTCTAGAAACCTTAACAAAAGGATTTTCTAGTTCGACGAAAACTGTCAAAATATGATCTAAATCGATTAATAAATCAAATGCTTTTAGCTTAAAATCTTCACCAAATCCGGTATGTGAAAATTTGTTGCGCTGTACTGGAACAACATATTCATAATAATCAAAGTATGAATTACTTAATCCATAATCTGGTCTAACTGCTTTGACTTTTTCAGAGAGCGAATTCGAAATATTTTTGTCAGGGTTAGCAGTCATAACCATTTCTGCAAATAATCCTTCAACCTGTGGTAGCGCAAGAGCATAAAACGTCAGCCACTTCTTACTTTTAAATGATCGTTTTAATTCTTTAAAAATTGCCTTTCTATCTTTACTTAAGGGAATATATTCTAAATTAAAGTTAATATTTTGAAATATTTGATCAGGTGTTTTTCGTTTGAATAGTAATTTGTAGAATTTCTCCTTATTTTTCGAGTATAAGCTAAAATATGAAGGCAAATCTCTTACGCTCAAATCATTTATCCTATGGGAAACACAATCTATATTTCGATAGTCGAAACTTCTTGGAAACCAAGTTTTAGCTGTTTCGTATGGATAATCCTTAAAATGCTCAAACCAATCATTCATTCCGAACATATTGAAAAAATGAGATTTCGATTTATTAATTGCTCTTTCGTATACACCGTTTAAATAATAGTCTAAAATTAGTTGCCTTTCTTGAAGACATCGAGTATAAAAATCAATAATAGTCTTAGTTCTATGGTCTCGTTTATTGTTTTTTTGATTTTGGAAATTTATTACCACTTTATGCTCTTCGTAGTCTTTTACCAAATCATTTATGTAGATTAAATCTCTTTTAACATTAGGTTTGATTTGAAAAAGTTGTGTACTTGGAACCTTATCATAGCCTAAAATCCATAATTGAAATAGCTCAATTGGATCATCATCTTTATTTTTTATTAGAATTTCACCTTTATCCGTTAGTTTAGAAACCGTAACGTTATTATCGAGTAATCCTCTTTCAGTTAAAAGTTTACATATCTCCCTATTGATTGAGCCCATTTCATTTTTTACTGTTTTGTTATATGGTCTCAATCTTTTTAATGACTCAAAAAGTAGTTGAGTCATTGAGGTAATTTCAAATATATTTGGGCGTAATGAATTTTGTAAATCTCTTTGAATCTTACTCATTCCATCAAGATTATTTTCATATTCATCAAATGAAAGAACTTTTCGTCGTTTTGATTTCTCTCTGATTTTTAAAATTCTCGCCATATTAATTACAGTTGAATCAAATAATAATTGATTTTTTTCGGATATTTCGGCTTACCTCTGCGTAATATTTTGATGCGGCAACTCTTTAAGTAAAAAATCTACCTTATTCTTTCAAAATTTTTACGCGTCAATAAATAGCTATCATCATTAAAAAATATCGTAAACATTTCTTTAAAATAAGGAATATCTGAACTTCTAGATTCTATTGTTATCCAACTAAGCTCTCTCAAAATTTCAACCCAATATCTAATTATTTGAGCAACATATAATTGACGATATTTCCTTACGGCATCTGCCATTCCGGTTTTTAAACTGGATTCTCCAATTGTTCTAATTATTTCTCCCGTTTCACTGAAAAAAAGAGCTGACGAACTTTCTTTCATTAGACAATCAATATATTTTGCGTTTTCTAAAATTTTATTTTTTGTAAAATTTGAAACTTTCAGATTAAATAGTTCTTCTTCAACTTTTATATACCAATCAGAAATTGGATCAGTTTGAGATTTACTTTGAACTAAATAATTGATATTTGAATATCTATCTCCTTTTGCAAACCTTGTTAGTATGGAAAGAATGTTTTGATGGATTTGAGAATCCAAATCTTTAAGAAAATTTAATTTTAAATTATGGCGTAAAATGATCTCTTTTGACTTTTCATAAAGCTTTTCTAAGTTATGCCCAATCTCAATTTTTAAAACACTTTCATTTGGAAAACTTCCATTATTGGTAATATAGTAATCTATAATAAGACATAATTTTCCAATCCTTTCCAAACCTGTTGAAAGAGAAGTAAAAGCGGCAAAGTACATCCCTTTTTTAGCGTAATTAACTTTTCCAATTTGAGTTGTGCCAGAAGCTAATATTTCATTAGTGAATTGAGCTTCATTTAATAACATTATAAAGTTTTTATTAAGCATATTGTTGATTTACAAATTCTGAGAGTATTTAGATGCCACATCCAATAATTCCTATATCCATACTGGTTAAATTAAAATATTTTATAAAAATAAAACAAACTCAAACCCACCCATTACGGAAAACTAAAAGAGTGGGTTTTTAAATAGGGGAGAATAACAAATATAAAGATTTTTTCGTTTTAAAAGTCAGTGAAAGGCATTACAAATACAAACACAAATAGACACGCTTTTCAAAAACACGCCAGTGGAGAAATCAATTGAAGTGAATGAGGAAAAGCAGTTTATACTTACGTACCACTTTGGTTTGAAGGGTGCCAAAAAGTTTAAAGTATCTAAAATAGCAAAGGAACGCGGAACGGCAAATCAGAACGAGCACAACAAGGGATATAAGACCCTGTAAAAACTAAGGCCATGTATTGTAAATAAAAGGTATTGACATACTTCAAGTTCCCTTATCATCCATTTTACCAGTCAGTTTTGCCAAAAGTTTTAGTGGTATCCCAATATAAATGAATGGTTTGGGCTTATCCAATGATAAACACTTCGACAACAGTTTTAAACGCTTTTCGGGAAGGCAACAACAAAGGACAAATACAACCAATTTATAAAATACACCCAAGGCCGCCAGCCACAAAATAATTTCAAAATGATTTTCCATAACCACTAGTTTTATACTATAATACAGCAAGGTATTAACCAAGCTTTTAATTCATTGTGACAACTAAATTTCAATATCACAACCCAAAATAAACACTGAGTTTTTAATATTCTGTGACAGCTTTTATATATAAACAAAATGTTGTCAAATCTGTTATAAATGTGTTTTCCAACTTACATTTTATACGAAGGTAAATTCTATAATTTTAATTGACCCTGGATATAGGTAATGTTGGATTTCCAAACCTAAACCAAACCACAAATAAAAAAAAGGACATTGGTTGCATCCATTCAAATTGCAAGGTGTAACATTAGTCTTTTTAAAAAAAATACACTTTTATAATACCTCTTTCACCAAACTTAAAAACCACAAACAATACCACCTTATCCAACGAATAGGTCAAGAGAGTTATGATAAATGCAATGGAAAGGCACATAGTACCCTTTTACGCCTATACCAAACGATTGTAGTACAATGGAAAAAATGGGAAAGGAAACTTTGTTTCGTGATTTTTAACTGAATTACCAAACTAGGGTCAAAATTGAAACAAAAAAAAACCGCTCAAAGCGGCATATATCGGTTCAGTTTTTAAAAATTATGTGGTTATGCAACCGTCACCATGTTTTTTACTTAGAGTTTATATTCTTGATTTCCATCTTTTAATGTGATTTTGAAGACCTGTTTTTTCGCCACCCATAAAATAACTTCCAGAGTTTAATTTTTCAATTAGCTTTATAACATCTTCTGCGTGTCTATTATCCCAGTTTAAATTTGTAACCAAATAAGACTTAATTTTAATTGGATTTAATTCATAATTGTATTTGTTAAGGGCTCTCAAGTAGGTTTTGCATCTGTCATTATCCATATGATGAGTTATGCCTGTGCTTCGGTTAATGGCTTTACTTAGCTCATTAAAAGCTTCTTGAATAATTACATCTGGTAGATCAGTAGGTTGAGCCTTTTTATTAGAAATTAATTCAGTTGCATTCCAAGCTTTTGTCCATTCCGTAACTCCAGATTTCATCCATTGATGAGCAACAATTGCTTTAACATTTGGGTCATCATCATATTTAAATAAGTCTTTTGAGTCAAGACCGAATGCAAGAAGGATGCTATTTTTTTTCTGCCAACCATAAATTTTATCATAAGTCCGTAAAGTTTCTATCTTAATTTTTGGTCCGTTTGAATAAGCAGATACAGTTCCATTAAATAAGCCTTTTAAATATTTTTCGCCAATAGTTCTTTCTATATAACCAGTATTTCCTTTTGTATGAATTAAAATAGTGATTTGTTGAATGTTTTCAATCTCTTTACTTAATTCAACTGCTTTTTGAAGAGCTAACAATTCAATTTCAGCAATTGGCCCTTCATTGTCGGTGTAGTATCTTTGCTTTTCCATAAATTTTTTATTAAGCACAACCTGTGGATAAACGCATGATTTTTAATATAATTAAGTTTTATCCAGTACATAAATAGTATATATTATTTTCTTAATATTAAACAAACACAAACCCACCCATTACGTAAAACAATAACAGCGTGCGTTTTAACCAGAGAGAATCCCAAATACAATGTTTTACTTAAGCAAAAATTAAATCAATATTACAATCTTGTAGTGTATTAGGATAATGAAAAAATGCTTTTCAATTCATTTAAATCGATAATTATCTTTGTTAAATAGCGTTTTGTTCCTTTTCGCCTTCCACTTTAAAAACAACATCTTTTTTAACTAGTTCCATTACATTTAATGTTGGTAGCAAAAAGCTATTGAAAGGCGTGTTCTCTGTTTTACTATGAAGAACTCCTCTTGTGGTCCCAATAGTTAACATTACTAAATGGCCAATAAATCCTTTTGGAACTATTAATTCAGTTTTTGATTCATTGTAGAAACTCTCCCACGCATCTTTACTTATATTAAAGTGACAACCAACTTCTATGATTAAAAACGGTGACTTTTCTTGAATAAGACTAGTAGAAAAAACTACTGAAATAATATGATTTTCAAAGTTAATTCCAAATCTTAAACCAGCTTTTAATTCTACAACTTCACCTTCTATATAGGACGATTCAATAATTGCAAACTGTTCAGTTGTAATTTTTTTTAATGAAAAGCCTATTTTATTTTTTTCTTCAGCCATTATGCAACTAATTTAAGATAGCAATCAGGTTCATTTTCATAAGAAAATGCTCCAAACAATTCTTCATAATTTGAAAGATTGGACTCTACTTTTACTGATTCATCAGATTTATTATAATGTTGATATTGCTCAACTTGAATTTGAACTGTCGTTTGAAATACTGGAACTTCAATTAAATTTATGCTTAAAATTTGCTCAATTTTAGTAATAGTCTCTAATTGCAAGTTTTCCGTACCTTTCAATAGTTTATTAACATACTGTGGTGAGCAAACCATTGCTTCAGCTAATTCTTTTTGGGTTTTTGGAAAAACATTAGCAGCCTTATTAGCTTTTAGCGCAGACATTACTTTTACAGCAATAGCAAAAGAAATATCAAGCCAAGCTTTATTTTCTTTACGATATTTTGCTCTTTCAATCCAAGTATTATCTTGCTTTGAATTTTCCTTAAGTCTATTTTTTATACTGTTAATACTCATTGGTATCCGTTTGGTTTTTTTAATTTAATTCGAAGAATTCTAAATTTTCGTCTTCTCCATTTAATAAGTAATCACGAGTGAATTCCAACTTGTCCAATTCTAATAACAAATGGGATCTTTCATTCATTGTTGGTGTAAGTTTAATACCTCCTCCACAAATTACAAATAGATTGGCTTCAATTCTTATGGCATAAATACGAAGCCAACTAGGCCTTTTCATACCTTTAGCTTTGTCTTTTTCAAACTTTTTTTCAATTTTGCCTTCAGATAAAGGTTCAAATAGTGTAGATAATGTTTCAAGTCTTTCAGTTTTTCCGGTTTCTGCAACGTATAGTAATTCTTCTTCAAAAAGCCTGGCGTCCTCTCTTGTTTTAATAATAGCCTCTTCAATTGTAAGGCCTTTCCAAAACTCGGTGTCTAAATCCTTTTTGTGTTGTTCGAAAAACTCTCTTAGATAGATTGGATCGTTCCATAATTCAAAACATTTAGCAAATTCATTTAAGTCTTCAGTTTCATATTGAACTGAATATAAACTATCTTTTACTATTGCAAATGTATCAATTATTTTCATTAAATCAACCTGTAGGTTTATTTTTGATGTAAAATTAACATATTTACAACTATCAAGATTAATAAACAATTAAAAATTATCAACATAAAGTTTGCTGATTTACACGTAAAATAAACTTGATGAAATTAAGGATAAACCATAACAGCAAGCATATTAATTGGGGAGAATACCAAATATAGTGATTTTGATGGTTTTAAAAGTAAATGTAAACATTACAAATGCAACTTTAAATAGACACGCTTTCCAAAGAGTGCCAGAGAGGAGTTTTCTAAAATGTATGTTACCAGCAGTAATAATCCTAATAACCAAAGAAACTAATATTATGAGGATTCCTCAAGTAATTATTTGTAGTATAGGAATATTGATGCTGAATCTCGTCGTTTGCTCCTACAACGCCGTGATCCATTTGTGTTTCAAACATTAGTTCATGAAGAATTTCTTCAATCTTTTCAATAAATGTTTTATAATAAACTGGATTGAAAAATACATTTTCAGTATGCGCACCCAATATCATTGTTATGTCAGATTTCAAATTATTTCGCTTTCGAAGTTGCTCACCTAAGTTTCCGTATAAATGTTTATCCTTCTGGAAATAACTTAATATAAAATAAGTTTTATTCTCCTTAAGTTTTGGAAGCAATGTAACAAAGATATTTTCTATTCTATCATCGGAATGTGGAATTTCATTTCCTTCAAAATCAAAATCCAAATAAAAGGCGGAAGATGCTGCTATTGGATAAAAATTTGACAACTCGAAAACCTCGCTTTCGATTACCGCATGGTTTGTTGTTTTAATTGCAACATCGAAAAGTTTTTTGTTTTCTTCAATATCTTTTTTTGATTGTTCACCATAATTCATGAAACTGGAAACTTCCATTTTTTTGTGACATGCTACTACAAAACCGCGGTAAGCAAATAAAAAATTTTGCTCTTCGGTTTTTGTGTATGGTGTAGTTTCGATAGGGTTAAATATTGAATCATGAGTATTACAAAACCCCCAAAATATGGATGCAGTATTTTTTTGAATTTCTTCACCTTCAATTGTGCCTTTCTTGAATGCATAACCCATCACGAAGTCATTTTCTGATATTTCTCTTAATATTCCATTATTTTGAATTGAATGAGCTGCACTTACGATAATTTCTCCTTTCTCATCAACTTTGCAATTACTAGAACTAGCTTCAGGATGCCAACAGACCTTACTCGCTCTAATTCCTCTTTTAATAACTTCTTTTTGTATAACCATAAAGTCATCTGGAGAGACATCTGTCAAATTAAATTTATCAAAAACATTATATGCGAATGGACCTCTCATTCGAATTTTAGGTAATTGCTTTATTGTCTCAATAAATTCATTATACATAGTTGGATTGAGACCACCTCTGCGGAAATCACGCATAACCTCATAAAATTTTTCATAATTGATTTGAGGGTTTTCTAAATAATGTAAAAAATTTACCATATAAGATGATTGATGTTGCTAATACCTGCATTATTGCTGGGAACGGTCTCGGCTCACGTAATTGCGTGGATTACTAAGAAACTTCCAGGTACGCACCAAACTGAAAATCCGCGAGGATTTTAAGAAGTAGGCGAAAACAAGCAATTGCTCATCGTCATTGTCGTGTGTAGTTATTTTATATTTTCCTTTCGTTCTTTTCTAATTTTTTCAATTTTTACCTGACGTTCATGCTTGTAATCAAATGTTTCGTCAATTAAAGAAATAAATCTTGATTTTTTAAAATACCAATTATTTATATCACCATTACTTTCTACAAGATAATCGCCAACTACGTATTGTGGTACTGAATTAAAAATGAATACAATTACTTGAGAAAATACCTTTTCAATTAATTCATTTAAACTTTTGAGTTCTTGAGTTCCTTCAAACCCGATAGTTTTCCCACTCATCGCTCTTTTTATTCTCTCGGTTATTTGTTCTGAACTTGAATGAGTAAATTTTGAAAGTAAACCATAAGCTTTCTTTACTTCTGTTTTAAATTTCTTCTCGTCTTCTTCGGTAAAAAAGTCCAGTTTAAGTCTATTCAATGGATTTATGTTTGAGGAATTTAGTAGGTTTTTATACTCTTCTATCTGTTCATTAATGTCAGTTTTAGTACTTGTTCTTGTAATTATCGTTGCCTTAATAGCTAATTCGATTAAATATCTCAATTCTCTTTTACAAGTATTTATAATTCCTTCTTTAGCCAAAGTTTCGATTGATATAGTAGACTGAGATATATCTTCTACCATTCTAAGAAAGAAATTACTCTTGTCACTTGTTCCGTCTCTAACTGTATCATGATATGAGAATATTAAACAATGAAGCAAACAGTTTCTCATAGTTTGGAATTCTTGCCAAGCAGTTTTGTATTCTGTCGAATTCAGTTCCTGATTAAAATCCTCTATTTTATTCAAATCGGTTAGGGTTAGTACATTTATATTGTTTTTAGTCCACTATAATATTCGGCTATATCAAAGTTTCCTGATTTTTTTAAAGCTTTGATGTATTTTTCACTCGTAGCTGATTCAATTAGTTTATTTACTTTATTTTTAAGCCAACCAATTTTAACTTTAATATCTGGTGCTTCATTTTCCATAAGAGGTTCGATTATATTTTTTAATTTTTCTATATAATTCGCCATATCTATTTCAGGATCATCTAATTCAGATTGAACTTTTTGAATATAATCAATGTAATACATATCATCAGAATCTTTTGTAATTATATTCATAATTGAATCTTCTTCGTGAGTAGGATTCCCTCCGTGAGAATGAAACATTTTAGCTATTTCGATAACTGTTTTGTCTAAAATAACTCTTGGGTACATAGCCGCCCGAGATTCCGTTTCATAAGCCTTCACTAATCCTGGACCAAAAACGACCTTATTTGTGTGAATTAATTTTCCATATGCAATTCCTCCACGTACGAGAATACCTTTGACCATAAAATTCATTATTAGATGAAGAATTTCAATTAGGGTTGAAAAAATTTCACTTCTTTCATTTACTAAAAATGAAATTACAAACGAATCCGAAAATTGGGTTACTATTTTAGATTTAGCAAGTTTGTATTTGTCTTCTATATCTAGTAGTTCTATACCTAAAGATAGGATTTCATGGATTAATTTGATTTCGGATTCAATATCGTTATCTTCTCTATCGACAGTTCCGTTTATTATATTCTTGAAACCTAATATATCAATAAAGCAAACTATTCTATCTTCGTATTTCATTTTTTTTGTATTCACCATGACTTGGGCTATGCCCAAGTTATTAAAAAAAATTCTTTGTAAAGTTTTCAAATATAAAACAAACGCAACACGCTAAATCATATAGACTGTCAGGGTATTATGCAGAAATTCGAGATGAACGTTACCGCAATACAGAAGGGTAGGTTATTTCTTATTTATCGATTCAAAATATGATCATAACTGCAAATTGTGCCACAGGAATTATCTATTCAATTTCATTCGCGACATTCCCACAAGCCAACATACCTGCATCAAAATAAGGATTTTATTTTTCGTACTCTACCAATATGCGACAATATTGTTATCTTCCAATGGACAAAAAACTATAGATTTTTTAATAATTCAACGAAATCCCAAATCCTATACCCATATCGCTGTCGTAATGAGTGGTAATACCAATATTTCGCGTTGCTATATATCTTAATCCTCCCATATACTCCTTGTCTGTATTCCACATCAAATTCATACGCAATCTTTGAGTCAACGGGATATCAGTACGCTCAAATTGCAATCTGATAGTACCATCAGAAAACATTTCGGCCTGTGCCATAACAAGCATTGGCAAAGTATAGTTAACCCCTACACTTAATACGGCACGTTTATCCTTGGTATTTTTTTGACCAAAAAGATTTTCCTCGACCTCATTATGACCCAATTTTCTATAGCGCCAATCAAAACCTACAAATGGCATTAGCCATTGCATTTTTCCAATATACCGACCTATATGGGTTTCTGTTTCGTATCCGTGCATATTATTATATCCCAAACGCCATTCGGCACCAAAACTCCATCGTGTACTTTGAATCATTAATTGCCCATCATTTCCATTGGTCGCAAAATCATTTTCTGCCATTAGATGGAATTCCCTATCATCCCCTTTTAATTTCCTTAATGCAAGTTTTGGATTTGGAATCAATGGATTAGGTTCCTGATTCTCATAGCTAAATACTCGACCCATACCGCTCATCATATGATACAGGATGTGGCAATGAAAAAACCAATCGCCTTCAGCATTTGCCTCAAACTCGATGACGTCCGTTTCCATAGGCATAATATCCACCACATTTTTTAGAGGTGCGTAGTCGCCTTGACCATTGAGCAATCTAAAATCGTGCCCGTGCAAGTGCATAGGATGGCGCATCATAGAATTATTGTACATGGTAATCCTTACTTTTTCTCCTTTCTTTATCAGGATTTTATCACTTTCAGAAATCACCTTGTTATCCAAGCTCCAAACATAACGGTTCATATTACCCGTAAGCGTAAAATGTAGTTCTTTTACAGGTGCATCCATAGGGAGCGTTGTTATGGTAGGAGACTTCAACATAGCGTAATTTAGTGTCGTAATTTCTGAAAGCTCATTGCTTTTATACATTTCTTCGTTCATCTTCATTCCATCCATCCCATCCATTTGATCTATATTATGGCCTGAAGGTTCTTCGGGGTCCATTTTCATTTTCTTATCTTTTCCGGTATCTAAAGCACCTGTTATTTCAGGATACATCACCACATTCATATCCATTTCTTGCATACTCATATTCATCCCCATTTGGTCCAGGTCGCCATTCATTTTCATCATGCCGTTCATCATTTCCATACCTTCAAAATATTTCAATTTTGGCAGTGGCGAAGTGAGTTGTTTTATGCCTTCGCCTAAATAAATGGAAGCCGATTTTGTGCGGTCCTCCGGCGTTACCAAAAACTCAAAGGCCGTATTATCTGCTGGAATAGTCACCACTACATCGTAGGTTTCAGAAACGGCAATGAGCATTCTATCCACATCCACGGGCTCCACATCATTACCATCATTGGCAACTACTGTTATTTTTCCGCCCGCATACGTGAGCCAAAAATAGCTGGAAGCACCCCCGTTTGAAATTTGTAGACGTACTTTATCCCCTGCTTTCAAGCCTTTTAGCGACGTATCTTCATTTTCACTTTTACCATTGATAAGAAATTTGTCATAATAAACATCACTTACGTCCATCGCGTTCATACGTTTCCATTCGTTGTGAAGTTTTGTTTTTAGATGTCCCGATTTTATTGCCTCTGAATAACTTTGGGTGGTTCCTTTTTTTATGGCAAACCAGTCTGATGCATTGTGCAACATTCTGTGTACATTTTCGGGTGTAATGTCTGTCCATTCACTCAAAACTATGGGAATGGTCGGCAAATCGTCTATCCCTTTTCTGAAGGTTTTATCATCCGGTCTTTTTTTCAAAATCATAGAGCCATACATCCCTATCTGTTCCTGAAGCCCAAAATGGCTGTGGTACCAATGGGTCCCATTTTGTATGATGGGAAAGGTGTATTTATGGACGGTGTGCGGCGGAATTGGCATTTGGGTAAGGTAGGGAACACCATCTTCCTTATTAGGCAAAAACAGACCGTGCCAATGCAGGGATGTTTCTTCGTCCAATTCATTATGAACATAAATTTCGGCAATATCGCCTTCGGTAAACGTGAGCGTTGGCATTGGTATCTGTCCATTTACGGCAATGGCGCGTTTTACTTTGCCAGTAAAATTAACAATGGTATCGCGCACAAAAAGGTCGTAACGCACTATGTTTTGTGCTTGAAGAGAAAGTGTTCCCAGAAATAAAAGCACCAAGATTATTTTTTTCATTTTGTTATTGAAAATTGTGTTTTATTGTTTTTTCAGTTTTTATAGTCGATAGTTTCCACAGTGGAGCCACAGCTTAACATCTGTGAACCGTAATACGGATTTTTAATGGTCTTGTCCTTGCTCAACCAATTGGCATCCTGCATTGGGCAATATTGGTAATAAAGGGTTTCCATAGCACTGTAAAAAGGTATTATTTCGTGCATCTTTTTTGACAAGACTTTAAATTTTTCCCGTTGTTTGCCGATATCCTTGGTTTCTGAAATACTTTTTGCTGCATCCATTATAGACGGCAATACTTTAGTTACAGCAGCTTGTTCTTCAGCTTTAAGCGTTTCTACTTTTAGAGCTTTTATTGCCATCAACAATTCAGACGATTTTGTAGCCGCTACTGTAGCATTGGTTTTTACCAAAGCATTCTTTATGGCAAAATAATTGTTGAATACCGCGTCTAAAGCGTTTGGTTCTATCGTTTCAGACATAGCCATATCCATTTTTGAATCAGACATTTCCATCTTCATTTTGGTGTGATCCGTAGCCATTGCCGCTTCCTTTTTCAGCCTTTCATATTTGCAGCATTCCCCAAGTTGTGCATACGCATTGTCCGGCGCCAAAAATTGCTCATTGTCATAACCTGCAAGGGCAATTCGTTTTAATATTTCGTCCCGATTTGTTTTTTTTGAATCGAAAGTCACTTCTGCCATTTGGGTGTCTTTGTTCCAAGCAACGTTGGCCGTATTTTTCACGTTTCCCGCTTTTTCGATGGACGTTTTGCACAACTCGCAGTTACCAAAAATTTTTACGGTTTCGGTTTTTGTGTTTTTTATTTGGGCGTAACCCGAAGTAGTTGATAGTACCACCAATAGCACCATCAATATATTAAACATTGATTTCATTTATAAAAGGAATTAAAATTGTTATTGTTTTGAATGTTGAAAACAAGGTGTTTGTTTTCAATATGACAGACCTATGGCTGTCAGGATTGCAGTATTAGCTTAATTTTGGAGGAGACCAGATCTGGAAATAAATAGGTTCTGGTTGCTGTTTGCCGTAGTTCCATAAATTTTTGAAACCAGCAATAACAACAGTGTTTGTTTCTTCTGAAATTGCAGTGTAATTTATAGGTAAGGTTGTTGTGGAAGGACAGTGGCAAGAAAGATTCCCACAAGTGCCGCCACAATCTGTTGTTTTTTTGTCTTGATTTTTATGATTTTTGCAACAATCGCTAGAGGTCTGTTCCGTGCTATTGGAACAACAGCTTTTTTCTGACTGATGAGAAAAATTAATATGGGCAAATAAACTCGTAGGCATTAAAAATATGCCAAGCATAATTACCATAATCACTATTTGAAGCTTTTTTGCCATTCTTGAATAATCAGATAAATGTAATTAAAAAAACAATCTGATTTTTTAATTTGATGTGTTCTCTACTTAAATTTAAGTTTTATTTATGCTTTCTTTAGTAAAGAATATTCTCCACTAGTAATTTGTGTCAAAACTATGGAAGAGGCTGAACACTCTGCCCTTCCGCTTTGTTATAAAAATGAACAGCGAACAGCAGAATCACAACCAAAATTATAATATAGATCATATTAAAACGAAAGTATTAAGCAACAACTTCAGCTTTAAAGCCTACTTTTTGCAATGTAGCCTTTACATCTTCTTCGGTAGCACCATCGCTTTTAACGGTAAGAATTTTATCTGGATTAACAGTATCCACTTCCCAACTTTCAATTCCTTCTTGCTTGTTAAGGAAAGGTGTTACTTTCGAGATACACCCACCACAATTGATATTTGTTTTAAATTTTAAAGTTTTCATAGTATTTGAATTTATAATTAATATTAAAGTTTTATTCGTTTAAGTCTTAAGCTATTTGCAACTACAGATACGCTGCTGAAAGTCATTGCTGCTCCTGCGATCATTGGATCCAATAAAAATCCATTTATGGGATACAAAACTCCTGCTGCAATAGGTATTCCGATGATGTTGTAAATGAACGCCCAAAACAGATTCTGACGGATGCCCAATACGGTTCTCTTTGAGAGTTCCAATGCTTTGGGGATGGATTGTAAATCTGAGGTTATCAAGGTCATTTTCGCCACGTCCATTGCGATGTCTGAACCTTTACCCATTGCAATACTTACATTGGCCTGTGCCAAAGCGTGTGAGTCATTGATGCCATCGCCAACCATAGCTACTATCTTTCCGTCTGCTTGCAGTTTTTCAACAAAAGCTGCTTTGTCTGAAGGCATTACTTCGCCTTTGTAATTTGTTATTCCAACTTGTTTTGCGACGGCAGATGCGGTTTTATTATTATCTCCCGTAAGCATATAGACCTCAATGCCTCTTTCTTGAAGCATCTCTATTGCCTTTTTTGAAGTTTCTTTAATTTTGTCTGCAATGGCGAGTATCGCCAGCACTTGTTTTTCGTTAACAAAGAAAATTACTGTTTTTGCCTGGTCTTCTAAACTTTCTGCTGTTTGCATTAAAGAAGCGTCTATTTGAATATTTTTCTCAAGCATTAACTTATGGTTACCCACAAAATATGTTTAACCATTTTCTGTTTGGGCTTTCACGCCTTTGCCTGTAAGGCTTTCAAAGGAATCAATTTCAGCTTGTTCAATATTTTCCTCTTTCAAAAGTTTTACCACTGCCTCTGCCAAAGGGTGCTCTGATTGCACTTCTATTGCCAAAAGAATTTGCTTGTATTGATTTTGATTTTCAAGTTTATCCTTCCAAAATATATCAGTTACCAATGGTTTTCCTTCTGTAATTGTGCCTGTTTTATCAAGAATGACAGCATTCACTTTATAACCGAGTTCTAAACTTTCGGCATCTTTTATAAGAATGTTGTTTTCTGCACCTTTACCAATACCTACCATAATGGCAGTAGGTGTTGCCAATCCTAACGCACAAGGACAAGCAATAACCAAAACCGCTACCGAGGTTAATAAAGCTTGCGAAAATGCATTCTGCCCTCCTACTGACATCCAAACAATGAACGTAATAATAGATATCCCCAATACGACAGGAACAAATATTCCAGCAATTTTATCGACCAATTTTTGAACTGGTGCCTTACTTCCTTGTGCTTCCTGAACCATTTTAATGATTTGGGATAGCAAGGTTTCTCCACCTACTTTTTCGGCAGTAAATTGAAAACTCCCTTTTTGGTTAACTGTGCCTGCAAATACTTTTTCATCCTTTGTTTTTTCAACTGGAACGGGCTCTCCCGTAATCATACTTTCATCTACGTAAGAGCTTCCTTTGGAAACTTCTCCATCCACAGGTATTTTTTCTCCCGGACGTACTAAAATGGTTTGCCCCACTTGCACAGCTGAAATAGGAATTTCTTTTTCTTCCCCATTCTCAATAATTTTTAGTGTTTTGGGCTGTAATCCCATCAGCTTTTTAATGGCCGAAGAGGTATTTGACTTTGCCTTTTCTTCCAAGAGTTTCCCCAAAGAAATAAAGGTTATAATTACCGTAGCAGCTTCATAATAAACGTGTGGCTCGATACCACGACTCAACCAAAATTCAGGAAAAAAGGTATTGAATACACTAAAGAGAAAAGCGATTCCGGTACTCAATGCTACCAAGGTATCCATATTCGCTTTACCGTGTTTGGCTTGCTTGAAAGCATTGATGAAAAAACTACGACCGAACCAAAAAAGTATGGGAAAAGTCAATACCAAAGAAATCCACTTACCCAGTTCCCATTGCATATAGAACATTCCCAACACAAAAATGGGAAGCGTAAGAATTGCTGACCAAATGGTGCGATTTTTTATGTCTTGATAATGCTTTTGCTGAAGTTCTTGTTGTACTTCCGAGGGATTCTCCGCATCAATGATAATGTCATAACCTACCTCACGTAAGGCATTTTGTAGTTTTTCTTCTGTAACGGTATCATCATAGTCCACAAGTACCGAACTGCTCGCGAAATTAACGCTGGCACTATTTACGCCGTCAGTATGCGAAAGGACGGATTCAACGCTAGCTGCACACGATGCACAGGTCATTCCCGTAATAGGAAATGATTTTTTTACTCCCTGTTTAGAAGGTTTTTCTTTGGTTTCAAATACGTTGATTGTCTCCATAATCCCATTTTAATTGTACACTACAAATTTCAGGATTAAAGGACTTTAAGGTGTTACGTTTTAAGCAGAATGATTTGTAGAATTTGCTTAATTCGTTGAATTTATAAACAATTATAGCTACCCAATTAATTTCAGAATGCCTCTTAATATCACTGAAATTAAAATATTTTTTACAGCCTTTTATCTTTTAATGATATATCAAAATACAGAATAGTACTAATCCAACTTTAATACCAATTGCGCAAACTGCACTTCTATAGCCTTATCCAATCCTGGTATTACGGAATCCAAACCCGTTTCTGAAACCAAAACCTGTCCTGTCGCACTTATCAGACAAGACATATTAACGCCATGTTCTATATGGGTAATGGTTGCTTTAAATTGTGATTTATAGGATTTTCCTTGATATGAAATCTCCACCTGCCAATTAAAATTGATAGGCTCGTGACGTTTTGCCATAAAATCCACGGATGGAACTGAACCTGTAAACCGAAGGATTAACGGCTCTTCCCACTCTTGTAAAATGGTATTTAACTCAGGAACATCTGTCGTTAAAGTCTTAAGATCAATAACACCATTTATTATTTTAGATTCGTAATCAAGAAATAAATCCAAATCATGACTTTCTGCCTTGATAGGCTCACCGTCAACCAAAGTCATCATCTGAATATGGCCATCATTGGTTTTATAAATTTTTTGAGCCGTAGTCTTACAAAATGTAATTAAAAGGATCGTAAAAACAAATAGTTTAGCTTTCATATTATTATAATTTTAATGTGTTTTTGTTTATAGCTCTATTTAAAATTTATATCTCATCTAACGCTATTCGATTTTTATCTACAGACTTTTTAAACTGTGAAGATGTCATTCCTGTAACCTTTTTAAACTGATTGCTTAAATAAGCTACGCTACTATAGTTAAGTTGAATGGCTATCTCACTCAAGGTTAATTCATCATAAACAATAAGTTCTTTTATGCGTTCAATTTTTTGGTTGATGATGTATTGCTCAAACGTTATGCTTTCTACTGATGAGAATAGTGAACTCAAATATTTATAATCAAGAAGAATATTTTCGCCTATATAATCTGCCCATTTAAAACCCAGCTCCTCGGAAGAATGGTGGATTTTATCAACAACTAATGTTTTCATTTGTTCTATAAGTTGACTTTTACGGTCGTCAATCAAACTAAACCCTGAATTTTGAAGTGCTTTGGAAAGACCATTTTTGATATTTGCATTTAATGCTGAAACCAATAAAACTTCCCCCAATTTAATAGAAACATACGGTATTTCAAGTTGTTCCAAAATATTAGATACTGCCGAAATACATCTTGCGCAGACCATATTTTTAATATGGATAGTCTCGTTCATATGGTACTTATTTCAAAATAATGTTATTCCAGATTTATATAGAGAATAATAAACGGCAGCTATTGCAGCAACCACAAAAATCAATACCATAACAACCAAACCTATAATTTTATCCTTTTTTGAAATATCAGTTATAGGTTGATGCTTTTTCCTTTCAGATTTTCTTTTATATCTTCTACTTTCACTCATTATCGGTCGCCGTGATAAAACCAAGATTACTTTATGGTCATATACAGATTACTTGATTAATCCATAATTCATTTATTCTAAGGTTGCTTTTACCTCTCCACAGGTTTTCATAGCTTCTCCATAATATGGGTTTCGCACCTCTTTTTCTAAACTTATCCAATAAGCACCCTTATTGTTATCGGCCATTGGGCAAAACTCTACATAAACCTTTTGATTAACCCCAAAAAGTTGCACACTACTAATCATATGAGCAGAAAGATGCTTAAAGTGTCCTCTTTGCGTTGCTATATCTGAGCTGTTCTCAATAGCTTTAGCAGAGGTCTTTATCTCCTTCTGAATGGTCATCCAATGATTATGTGCCTTTTCATCAGATAATAATTTCATATCCACATTTTTCAAGGATTGGTCTATTTGCTTTCCTGCCTGTTGAGCACCTTTGGCGTTATCATTTACCAATGCATCTTTTAACAGGATATAATCATCAAAAACCTGTTTTAATTGATTTTGAAATTTGTTTGAAACGGCAATCCTTTCCTTCATTTGGGAATGATTGGTTTTATCCACGTTTTCTACAGTAGTATTTTTATCTTCTTGCATTCCTAAATGGCCTTCATGACCTGTCGTTGTTTTACCACCTGTGGCATTCATCATACTTTTTTTGCCTTGTAATTGTGCAGCTGCATCTACGGTAAACGTTCCGTAAGTTACCACCTCATCTCCATTCTTTAAACCTTCCAGAATAGTATAACTATCGCCAGTGGCGTTGCCTAATAAAACTTCTCTCATCTCAAAAACAGCCTTGTTAGGATTTGTTTTTACATAGACTACAGAGCGTTCTCCTGTCCACATAACAGCTGTTGACGGTACGGAAACGGTATTCTCGGTACTTGTTTGGGCACCCTTAATTATTCCTTCCACAAACATTCCTGGTTTGAAAAGATCTTTCTTGTTTTCCAGAACCGCTCTTACTACGATTGTTCGAGTAGCTGAATTTAATAAAGGATCTATAAATGAAACTTTTGCATCAAATACTTCATTTCGGTAAGCATTGGTAGTTACTTTGATTGTTTGTCCTTTTTTTAAATAAGCTATTTGGTTTTCGTAAGCATCAAATTCTGCCCATACTGTATTGAGATTTGCAATTTTGTATAAGGGTTGTCCTTGCTTTAAGTAATCACCTTCTTCTACCATTTTCTGTGTTACCGTTCCTGAAACTGTTGCAAATACAGGAAAGTTCTCTTGCACTTTTCCAGCAGTTTCTATGGCATTGATTTGCTTTTCTGAAAGTTTCCAAAGTTTAAGCTTGTTTCTAACTGCCTTATATAATTCTGGTTGCGATTCTTTCAAGGATGAAGCGGTAAGCAGTTCTTGCTGTGCTGCAACCAATTCGGGCGAATAAATAGTTGCCAAACGTTGGCCTGCTCCAACACGCTCTCCTGTAGTATTAACGTAGAGTTTTTCTATCCTTCCTCCAAAATATGTGACCTGTACGGCATTGGACTCTTCATTAGCTTTAATTTTACCAGATAATTTCAGAGAATTACTATCCATTTGTCCTTGTCCTACAATTGATGTTTGGATATTGGCCAGAGCCATAGCGTTTTCAGTCATTTTTATTTCATTGGCACTTAGGCCTTCGGCACCCGTTTCGGCAGGAATTAATTCCATACCACAAATGGGACAATCGCCAGGTTCTGGTTGCATAATCTGTGGATGCATAGAACATGTCCACATTTGATTAGATGCAATTTCTTCTGAATGTTCGTGCTTGTCTTTCGTATTACTTGTCGCCTTATTTGCCGAATCTCCACCGAATAGTAGAAAGCCGCCTAATAGGCCAACAATCACGGCTAAGCCTAAATACATGATGTTTTTATTCATTTTAATTTTATTTATTTGTTATTCTCCAATCGTTTTATCATTGCTTTCATTTCTGCAATTTCCTTTTCTTGTGCTTTAATTATATCATCCGCTAATTGCTTAACCTCTGGATCTTGTATATCAGCTCGCTTACTAGTCAATATAGCGATAGAGTGATGCGGTATCATTGCCTTCATCCAGAGTACATCGCCAATAATTGGGGCTTGAGCCCTTACAAGGCCTAACGAACCAGCAAAAAGAATAATACTACCCAAAACAATTGCTATATTCTTCTTTTTATTCTGATACATAGTACGCATTGCTACAAACATTATAATGGCCATAGCAGCAATACCCAAGCAACTCATATAAAATCTTGTAAGACTAAAGTAGACGTGATCTAATTGATAAGAGTTAAGATACATTGTAATGTACATTGCCACGAATGATGCTACGAGCATACCCACAAATTTTGTGTAATTATTTTTCTTTAAATTTTGATGTGAATTTTCCATTTTATGTTGATTTTAAGGTTACTTATTTTCGTTTCTTTTTAACTATTTTTCTAATGGTTGGCGATGATGTATACCAAAGTAGAAAACCACTTAATACCATAATTAAGCCTAATAATGAAAACGCTCGCAATACTATGGTATTAAAATTGTCTCTGCCTTGATAATCCATTGTAACTAATTAATTCTTTTAATTAAAACCTTTTAGTTTGAAAAAATTCAGATAAAACTTCAAAGTGCCTGATACGGAAGGGAACATAGAAACTACCAGGTAAACTATGTGTCCCCTCCAAGATCAGGGCTTTATTATAAACCATTCCTTAATATTACTCCTCATTGATTTCCTTTCTACTAGAAAAATTAAAATAACGATGTTTCCTTATATCTTTTTTAGAGTTTTTATTTCTACGCATCTATTACATTATTAATCTTAATTTGAATACCGTCAATATTTGAAAAACAGGCTGTTACTAAATTAGCCCCTTCTTAATAGCAGGTATAAATCACCAATCAAAATAATGGCAATAATGGCGTAATTGAACCATTTTCTAACTACAGACTTATCCGTTGTAGTTTGACACCCGTCTTTGCAAAATTCTTTCATATGTTATATGATCTTTTTTATGCAAAATCCTTTAAATAATAATTAAAAATGAAAGGCAAGCATTTATTAATCAATAAGCCATCCAAAATGTTTACCCCTCAAAATGAAGTATTCTTCACTAAACTTCTCTTCTTCATAAGTTTTTAATTGCCTGACATAGGAAGAGAGATTTTATTATTTAGGGGATACTTTATCTCTCTCCCTTGTGCAGGCTGGTATTAACTAAATCAACTTCTCTTTTTCAAAATTCTTTGTGCCTGACACGGGAAGGATTTCACTAACTATTAATCCTATTTTCCTTCCCACGGCAGGACTTGATAACTCTTCAGATATCCCTTTTATGCTACAACCTTCTGACAATAAATAAACAGGACCTTAAAAAGGTTTTATGTAAAAGCTTAACTATTGAATAGTTTTTTGAACTTTTCCGCATTTAAGCATTTTACTGCCGTAATACGGGTTTCTAACTTCGTTACTTGTACTTAACCAAACACTACCCTTATCATACATTGGGCAAAATTGCTCGTATAACGTGATTTTTGTCCCCGTAACTGCCACCATATCAGTAATGTCCTTGCTCAATATTTTAAAATGCTCACGTTGATGGTCTATGGCACTTTCAGAAATATGTTCTGCATGTTCGGTCGCATCTTCTATAATATCGGCCAGCTCTGTTTGCTGTTCTTTTGTATAGCTAGTCATATCAAATGCTTTAAGAGAGGCTACCAATTGAGTGCCTGATTCTGCCGCTTTTTTAGTGTCATCTCCCACCAAAGCATCTTTTAAATTGAAATAATCCTTTAATATAGCTTCTGCCTTTGCATCACTATTTTTATTCATCATTTTGCTATGGTCCATTTTCATATCTCCGTGATCATTATTCATTTTTTCTTTTTCCTGTGCATTGGTAAAAGAAACTGCTAACAATAGGATAACTGTTATACTCATTTTTAAATTTTTCATTTTTCTTTATATTAAATTGTTGTTTATAAATTATCTTTTAATTGTGTGATAAAATTGATTAATTCTTCTGCTTCAACTTCTGAAAATGATGCTTCACTATGTATCAAAGTGTAAGAATCCAAAGGCATCTCGCCATTTTCGATCTGCTTGACAATTGACGTTAACTTACTTTTCTTTCTTCGACTGGATAATGAATCCCATTCGTTGAAGTTAAGCTCAGCTTTTCCTTCTTTGATATGGTCTTCCAAAAACCAAGAAACAGGTTGAATCTTATTATACCAAGGATAGGCAGTATTATTACTGTGGCAATCATAGCAGGATACCTGTAACTTTTTTTGAATAGTTTCTGGCACATCATTAACCTGCATAAAATCGGTTGACGGAACAGTATCACTTTGGTTGCGTGTAGTGGGAACAAATTGAATTCCCACAAACGCTACCAATACTATTATTGCTATGATTTTTATTATTCTCATTTAGTTAATCTCTCTTTGCACCTTACCGCATTTCAACATTTTACTTCCGTAGTAAGGGTTTTTAACATCTTTAGTCATACTTAACCAAGTACTACCGTCGTCGTACATTGGGCAAAACTGTTCGTATAGCGTACTTTCAGTTCCTGTAATTGCAACCATATCGGTTACATCTTTACTCAATATTTTAAAATGTTCTCGTTGATGGTTTATGTCACTTTCAGAAATATGTTCTGCGTGTTCCACAGCATCTTCAATAATATCTTTTAATTCAGCTTTTTGAGTATCTGAAAAACTTGATGAAACATCAAGTTTTCCAAAACTTATAGCTATTACTGCTCCAAGTTCTTTTGCTTTAGCATTATCATCTGCAACCAATGCATCTTTAAGGTTGAAGTAGTCCTTCAATACGGCTTGTGAATTACCCGTTCCACTCATTGTCATTTCCTTTTTATCGGCATCGTGATGACCATCACCATTATCGTGATTCATTTCTGAATGATCTTCACCAGGACTCATTTCAGAATGGTTTCCATCCGTGTTATTTTGTTCTTTCTTGTTGTCTTTACAAGACACTGCTGTTAAGGTTATAAATGCTATCGCAACTATACCTATTGTTGATTTTAATTTGCTCATTTTGTTTTAATTTAAATTTGTGTTTATTAATTGTTATTACTGCTTTTTGATAAGATTCTTATAATTTTTCAATGACGTTTTCCAGCATTGCAGTTATTTCACTGGCAACCTCATTCAATTTTTCATTCTCTACAGCTTGCATCGATGCCATTGGGTTAACGGCTGCAACTTCAATGATACCTGCTTCAATTTCCTGCACTATGACATTGCAGGGCAACATCGTTCCAATTTTATCTTCTGCCTGCAAGGCTTTGTGTGCAAAAGGCGGATTACAAGCACCAAGGATCCTATATTTTTTAAAGTCTATATCCAGTTTTTGCTTTAGGGTTGTTGTAATATCAATTTCTGTGAGTATTCCAAAACCTTCTTCCTTCAATTCTTTTTTCACTTTCTCGATAACCGCTTCAAAAGTTCCATTAACTGTTTTATTAAAGTAGTAGTTCATCTTTTTGTTATTTAGTTATTAAAATCTTGCGGATAGTCCTCCCCCTGCACCAAAACGGTTATCATAGCTAGCCATAAGTGATAAATTTCGCGACAAGACATACTCAACACCAGCGCTCCAGACTACTTCTTTTTTAAAATTTATATCTTGTGGTAACTCGTCCACCCATCCAAAGTCTGCTTGATACTCGTACATTCCAAAAACAACAGTTCTCGGAAAAATGGTTATGGCACGACTTAAACTGATTTGTGGCCGTAATTTACTATCCATACGAACATCCAGATTAAACAGGTAGGGTGTTAAGTATCGTACTCCCGCTATTGCAGTTTTATTAATTTCATCAAGACTATTTTCTCCTTCATTTTCAACATTCACACCACCAAAAACACGGAAATAATCGTGCAGATAGCGTTCGTATGTAAATTCCGCCTCAATATTTTCATTCCATCCGTATTCTGCCGATAGCGTAAACTGATTTCTAATATTGGACGTCATAAATGTTGCACCAGTCATATGAGAAACAGCATCAACCATTCCCCACGAATACCATTGATTTGTTTCGTGAATTAATTTTGAAACAGGAGATGCTTCCATTCTCGTATCTCTAGGTGTATCATAACTTATTACGCGAGCCATTCCACCCATCATATGATATAGAATATGACAATGGAAAAACCAGTCGCCATATTCATCCCCATAAAACTCAATAGTAATTTCTTGCATTGGCGGCACATTTACGGTATGTTTTAAAGGCGAGTATTCCCCATTTTTATTGATGACTCTGAAAAAATGACCGTGTAAATGCATTGGATGGTGCATCATTGTTAGGTTATTTAATTTGATTCGAGTAACTTGATTTCCTTTTATCTTTATCTTATCTGATTCGGCCAGCGGAACCCCATTCATACTCCAAATATATCTGCTCATATTCCCTGTGAGGTTCAATAAAATTTCATTTACAGGTGTATCTGGCGCATAGGTTGTTTTTTCGGGGGACTTCAAATAATCATAATTATATTCTGAAAACATATCCATTCCCTGCATCGTATTTGAGTCCTTATCATTCATATCCATCGTTTTAGACTTTGCAGGTTCCTCCATTTTCATTTCACTATTTGCCATTTTAGAATGATCCATATGTGTCATTGTAGAATCCGTCTTCATACCGTCAGACATCTTATCTGTTTTTATATTGGAATGATCCATTTTCATATTCCCATCCATTTCCATACCTTTCATAGCATCCATCTGCATTCCATATTCATCTTTCATTTCAAAACGTTCGTCTTTACCCGGTTGAAATTTAAGAGCGTGTGCACCCATTTTCATTTTCATTTTCGCCATTTTTTGCATCATTTCGATTTTATCAGGTTTCTGCACGATTTCCGCAGGAAGAATTTTACCACTACCAATATATGCTAAGGCAGTACCAGATCCGTCTTGCGCCATTGATCGAAACTCAATTTTACCATCTTCGGGAACTGTTATTATAAAATCATAGGTTTCTGCAATGGCGATAAAAGTTTTACTACGTTTTATAGGAACAATGTTCTTTCCGTCAGCCGAAACTAGTGTTGGTTCTTGACCACCAAATGTCATCCAGAATTGAGATGAAGCAGCACCATTGATGATTCGCAAGCGCACTTTTTCGCCAGCTTTAAATTCAGGATATTCTGCTACCTCTTTGCCATTAACTAAAAACGCGGGATAATAAATATCTGCTATATCTGCACCTTCCATTCGTTGGCGCCAGAAATTTAATTGTGCGCCAAAAGCACCTCTTGCAATTACTTGATTTAAAGGTGTAGATGTACCTTTCTTCATTTGGTACCACTCATTGCCTCGCTTTAAATTTCGGAGAACATTCATTGGTTTTTCGTTTGTCCAGTCAGACAGCATTAATACTAATCCTTTATCGTAATCCAAGTTTTCTTCTTTTGGATGAATGACGATTGAGCCAAAAACACCGCTTTGCTCCTGTAGCATTGTGTGCGAGTGATACCAATATGTTCCATTTTGGTTGATTGCAAACTCATATTTAAAAGTGGTTCCAGACTTTATGGGTGGTGTAGTTAAATAAGGAACGCCATCATAAAAATTCGGTAAAAGAATTCCGTGCCAATGCACCGAAGTTTCAACGCTCATTTCATTTTTCACATAAATGACCGCATATTCGCCTTCAGTAAATTCGAGTGTTGGACCAGGAATTGTTCCGTTTACAGTCATACCCTTTACTTCCTTACCAGCTTTGTTAACTATTTCTTCACGAAGGGTAATGGTATATTCCTTTACCGGTAAATTATCGACGTTTCCTTCCACAGACTGTGCGAAAAGTACCTGACTACTGGTAGCGATAATAATTATAATAAGATGTATAATTTTCATTTTAAAAGTTTTATCAAGAATATAAATTTTTGTTGTTTTCAAGTTTGAGTCATTGAATGATGCGCTCAATTAATTCGTTAAATAATTAATAAGCGCGGTTTGAACATAATAAAGCTTTGTTGTTTCAATCTGTCCCATTTGAAACTTTAACTGCAATTCCTGAATGTCTAACACGTCATTGAAATCAATAGTTCCTGTTTCATAATTTTTTATGAGGATTTCTTCCGCATCTTCAGCTTGCTTCAGGTTTTTCTCTTGTGTGTTGAATTTAATTCGCGACTGATTGCGTTGAGAAATTGCCTTTGATAATTCAGCCACTAGCACATTCAACCTTTCATCTTTTTGGGATTGTATCTCCTGTTTACGCAGTTCATTTTGTTTTGAAATTGACTTATAGCGCTTGTTGAAAATGGGAATAGTAATTGAAACCATTGGCATAACGATGTCTTTCCCATTGTCAATTAGACTCATATCCGTTCTTTCAGAAACGGGTATATAATCCAATCCAAAACCGAACATTGGCAACGCCTCCCGTTGATTCAAAAGCTCCGATTGAGCGACTGATTCATAAAGCTTATCATATTTGAGCAATTCTGGATTTACAGATAGGGCCTCGTAACTATAAAAATTGTCCACTTCTGGAATTTCCAAAGAAGAAACCACTAACGCATCTTTATCATATTCTCGGTTCATCAAACTGTTCATAGCTGATTGTATGCCCTTATTTTGCTGAATCAAAACATCTTTCTCCTGTTGTAATTCGTTCTGCCTAATCTGTAAACGCAACACATCTACTGCTGATGCCTTTCCTACTTCTAAGGAAGTAAGCGCAAGACGTTCATAGGTCTGTAGGAGTGCTATATTTTCATCTAACACTTCCTGCTTCGCCCTGATTTCATATAGTTGGTAATAGAATTGCGAAACAGAAAGCGCAAGCTTTCGTTTTGCAATGGTCACTTCCACAAATTGGGCTTCGGCCATTGACGTGGCATAATTTTCCCTTGCTGATATGGTTCCAAACCACGGCAACATTTGTTTTACAGAAAAACGAGCACGTTGTGCTCCCACACGTGTTTCAGGTTCCGTAACAAAATAACCTGCACTTATTTCGGTGTTGGGAATCCAATTAGCTTCGTTTATCTTTTCTTCTGCTACATTGAAGCGCAGTTCAAAAGCTTGGATTTCTGGGTTGTTCTTTTCGGCCTCCTGAATATAGGATGCTAAATCTTGTGCATTTAATTCCGCAAAAGCGAAAAAAACAATTGTTATTAAAATTATATATCTCATTTTGTAGCTCGTTTTAATTGAAATTCTTGTTTCCAGCTGAATAAAACTGGCACAACAAATAAGGTTATAAGCGCAATGAGCATCCCTCCAAAGGACGGTATAGCCATTGGAATCATTATATCACTCCCTCGACCGGTTGAAGTTAAAACTGGTAATAGTGCAAGAATTGTAGTTGCCGTTGTCATTAAACACGGACGAATACGCTTTTCTCCTGCTTCTACTACAGACGCCCTAATTTCCTGTTTTGTTTCTGGTGTATTTTTATCGAAGGTTTGGGTCAAATAAGTTGCCATAACAACACCATCATCCGTAGCAATACCAAAAAGGGCAATAAATCCAACCCATACTGCAACACTTAAATTAATGGTGTGCATTTGAAAGAGCTCTCGCAAGTTTTCACCAAAAAAGTTGAAGTTTAAGAACCAATCTTGCCCATAAAACCAAATCATTAAAAATCCTCCTGCAAAGGCTACAGCAATACCCGTAAATACCATTAGCGATGTGCCAACAGAACGGAACTGGAAATAGAGAATAAGAAAAATAATACCTAGTGCCAATGGTACTACAACCCCCAAAGTTTTCTCGGCTCGCAATTGATTTTCATAAGTACCTGTAAATCGATAGTTAATACCTTTAGGGACTATAAGTTCGCCACTATCTATTTTTGATTGGATAAGGGCTTGTGCGTTTTCTACCACATCTACTTCGGCAAAACCATCAAGTTTATCAAAAAGTACGTAACCCACTAGGAAGGTGTCTTCACTCTTGATTACTTGTGGACCTTGTTCATATCTAATAGTTACAAGTTCACTTAATGGAACTGGACTTCCATTTTCCACAGGAACATAGATGTCCTTTAAATCATTTGGGTTTGCGCGTAACTCCCTTGGGTAGCGAACTCGAATACCATATCGTTCTCTACCTTCAACAGTTTGGGTGAGTACCATTCCACCAACAGACACTTGTATAACTTGCTGTACCTGTTCTACGGTAATACCATATCGAGCAAGTCGCTCTCTGTCAATATCCAAAAGCAGATAGGGTTTCCCGACAATACGGTCAGCAAAAACAGCTTCGTCTTTAACACCTTCTGACTGTTTTAATATGCCTTCCAACTGTACTCCAAACGCTTCAATTTCTTTTAAATCCTGTCCTTTTACCTTTATTCCCATTGGTGCTCGCATACCAGTTTGCAACATTACCAAACGGGTTTCAATGGGCTGTAATTTAGGTGCTGAAGTAACTCCTGGAAGCTTTGTAACCCTAACGATTTCTTTCCAAATATCATCTGGGGATTGAATTTCAGGTCGCCAGTTCCTGAAGTATTCGCCATCCTCATCTGGTATCAGTTGTGAACGATGAACCGAATATGGATCTTTGGTTTTGGAAATATCGTAGTCGGCTGCTTCATTAACTTCGCTATTGGGGTTTACAACTAAACTTCCATCTTTTAAAATGAAAAGTCCGTCTTCGTCTACCTTATAACGTTGTCTTTTCCTATTCTCATTTAAAATATATTCAGATTTGTACTGAATCATGTTTTCATACATCGATAAAGGAGCTGGATCTAATGCCGATTCAGTACGACCAGATTTACCAACAACGGTTTCAATTTCTGGAAGGCTTGCTACTGCCATATCTAGTTGTTGTAAAACACGTTTATTCTCTTCAACCCCAGCGTGTGGCATAGAAGTGGGCATTAACAGAAATGAACCTTCATTAAGTGATGGCATAAACTCCTTACCTGTATCGCGCATTATCAATACCCCAAAAATTATAATTGCGGTGGGTACGGAAAGAAACAACAGCTTATTGCGTAATGCCCAATTTAAAATTCGCACATAATATTTTCTGAAAAGGGTGAAAATACCAAGAAGACCAAAACAGATGAGACCTACAAAAATTAAATTTATAAAGATGCTTCGATCTACTCCTAATGGCCTCCAATATTCAGCCAGTAAAAATATGATGGCAAACGCGGAAATATAAATGTTAAGAGTATTTGCACGACTTGAAGTTAACCTTTCTCTTAACTTTAAAAATCCAGTAACCGCAAAGGCCAATAATATCAAACCGAGAAGGTAACCATACACAATAGCAATGATACCAAGAACTACAAGTGCTCCATTTAAAATATAATTGTATGTTTTTTTAACACTACGTTGCTTAAAAAGGAAAGCGGCAAATGGCGGTATTAAAAATAAGGCAACAATAAGGGATGCAGTTAGTGCAGAAGTTTTAGTAAATGCTAAGGGTCTAAATAATTTTCCTTCTGCACCAATCATTGTGAATACAGGAATGAAACTTATAATAGTAGTCATTACCGCCGTCAATATAGCCCCTGAAACTTCAGCAGTTGCATTATAAACTACAGTATTTATCGGTATTTTTTCGTCATTTTCATCTAGATGTCGCAGTATATTTTCTGAAAGAATAACACCCACGTCAACCATTGTACCAATGGCAATTGCAATACCAGATAAGGCTACAATATTGGCATCCACATTGAACAGTTTCATCGAAATAAAAACCATCAATACAGCTACTGGCAATAATCCTGATATTAGTATTGATGCCCTTAAATTGAACAGCATCATAATTATGACGAAAATGGTAATGAGTATTTCTAATGATAGTGCTTCATCGAGCGTGCCCAATGTTTCTTGAATGAGTTCTGTTCTATCATAAAATGGAACAATGGTAAGCTGTGACGTTCTTCCATCTTTTAATGTTTTCGATGGTAAACCAGAACTTAATTCATTAATTTTTTCCTTTACGTTATTGATGACATCCATTGGATTTGCACCATATCTTGCAACAACAACTCCACCTACCACTTCTGCACCTTCTTTATCTAAAATACCCCTTCTTGTAGCGGGTCCGTGGGAAACTTTTGCAATGTCCTTTAAGCGTATTGAGGTAAAATTCTCTGATGTGACTACAGCATTTTCTAAATCAGCAATGGATTTAACATATCCCAAGCCACGTATTAGATATTCCGCTTGATTTATTTCTAGGGTTTGTGCCCCCACATCCTTATTACTTTGTTTTACTGCTTTAACAACTTCATTTAAACCAATCTTGTATTGTTTCATCAACTCTGGATTGACATCTACTTGGTATTCTAAAACATAACCTCCAATCGAGGCTACTTCAGAAACACCGCTAGCTGAAGACAGTGCATATTTCACATAGAAATCTTGAATGCTTCGTAATTCCTGCAAATCCCAACCGCCTGTTACGTTTCCGTTGTCATCTCGACCTTCTAGGGTATACCAATATATTTGACCCAACCCAGTAGCATCAGGACCCAATGCAGGATTTACTCCGTCTGGTAAAAGTCCTGGTGGTAGTGAATTTAGCTTTTCAAGTATTCGGCTTCGGCTCCAATAGAATTCGATATCCTCTTCAAAAATGATATAGATACTAGAAAATCCAAACATGGAAGAACTTCGTATGGTTTTAACCCCCGGAATACCTAGAAGTGAAGTCGTTAAAGGATAAGTAATTTGATCCTCAATATCTTGTGGGGAACGTCCATCCCATTTGGTAAATACAATTTGTTGATTCTCGCCAATATCTGGGATGGCATCAACGGCTACAGGGTTACGTGGAAATGAGCCGGTGTTCCATTCAAAAGGTGCATTTACGACACCCCAACCCACGAATAAAGCTAATAGCAAAACAGCTACCAGTTTATTCTCTATTAGAAATTTGATGCTTTTATTCAGCATAGATATGATTATTAAGTAATTATAAATCTTGTTTAAAAAGTGATGTACAAGCAGAATTGTCCAAAACAATTTAATGCAGGACTACAGTTCTAATTACTTAAAAATCAAATAAGGAAAGTTTGGTCTAAAACTTGAATATCCTTGACCAAGGGAGGAGGAGTATAATCTCTATATGAGTTTAAATCTTCTTGAGATTCAAAAAATAAATTTATATAGGTATGGATAAAAGCAGCAACAAATATTTGTTGGTTTTTATCAATTTTGTCGAACGACGTTTTCAATGTGTCTTGGCCTTCAACAAGAACTTGTTCATCACTACAACAATCTTTTTTGGAAATGTCGCACTCCGATGACGGAGATTGCTGCTGAATTTCCATGCCGCAAGTTTCAACGTGACCAAATAAAGAAGAATCCACTAAAATATCGCCGCAATAATGGCTATCAACAGTAAATGAAAAAGTTGATAGTAGCACGATAAGTGCTAGAGAAAATGACGTTATTTTATGAAAAACTTTTTTCATTATAGTTACAAAGTTATGAAAAACTTATATCAAAACGTTTATTTAACAAATAATTAGAATTATGAAATTATCAAATGTATAATTACAATGCATTAAATATGATTGCAAATGAAATCTAATTAGCAATAACTATTTATGACAATGGTCATATTTTTGTTCTAACTTTAAAATTATCTTCGCTTAGATTAATTTTGCCATTAAGATGTAAATATTTGATAATGATTCGAATAAAAGGCACTCTGAAACTTTCAAATAATTTTGATTGTCAAATAATATTTAAACTGTGAAATCTTTTTTTACCAAAATATTGTCCTTTTTTTTAGCAGTAGTCATACTGTTTTCTACCTCTTCTTTTAAGGTAGATCTGCATTTTTGCTGTAATAAATTGGTCGATATGTCAATTCTGGGCGAGGTCAAAACCTGTAAAGATAAAGTTCAAGAAACAGTTATTCCTACCAAACAATGTACTACCCTGCAAGAGAAAGATTGTTGTAGCAATCAGTCCATATTCAAAAAAGGAGATGACACTTTCAAAAAATCCAATATCGTAGCAGAACCTGAAACGCTGGTTTTCTTAAATACTTTCATTTATAGTTATATCAATCTTTTTATGGGATTGGAAGATAAAATAATTTCCTTTCAAACCTACAGGCCACCACTGCTCTCTACAGATATAATTATTCTCAACGAGACCTTTTTAATTTGATTTTCTACATCGCAGATTGAATTTAATCTGCATTGCCTCTATAGCCACAGTTTTACTTCTGGCTAACATTTGTTGTACCCTGTTTCAACTACACCGTACATTATTCATCAAAACCGTACAGAGCTAACCCTGTTAGCTACAAATAATTTAAACTATTGGGTTAAAACCTGACTGCAATACATTAAACACTATGAGCAAGCCAAAAGAATTTTGGATTAAAAATATGGTCTGTAATCGCTGCTTAAAGGTAATTCAGCAGGAATTACAGCAACTTGGTGTAACCGTAGTTTCTCTGGAATTGGGACACTTGTTAGTAGAAGCACCAAAAAAGACCAACGATGAAGTTGTCAATGCCGTAACAACCGTAATCCTCGCCAATGATTTTGAAATCGTTCGGAATGAAGCAGAAATGCTCGCGGAGAGAATCAAGATTATTTTAATAGAACAATTGCAAGAGTTGCCATTACATATTAAGGTTAATACATCCGAACTTCTGGCATCAAGTCTTCATAAGGATTATAAAGCACTGAGCAAACTATTTTCTGCGTATGAAAAAACCACAATAGAGAAATACTTTATAAAACTAAAGATTGAAAAGGTAAAAGAACTAATTCAGCTTAAACAATATTCATTTTCTGATATAGGCTATATATTGGATTATAGCAGTGTCAATCATTTGTCCAGACAGTTTAAAGAAGTAGTGGGTATAAGTATGACGGACTATAAAAATACGGAAAACTGGAAACGGAATTTCTATGACGAAATTATATAGATAAGAAAGAAAGTTATGCAGAGCATAATACTGCAAAGCCAATAATTTTAAACAATTAATTTAAAACAAATACCTATGAAAACACTAACAATTATTTTATCGATTATTGGGCTTTTTAGCTTAAACAGTTGCATGCAAGAAACAAATCCTCTAGCGTTAATGGAAACTCATGAATCCCGCACAGAGGTTTATAATGCCATTGCCGAGAATGACGGTTATATGACAGAGTTTATGGCAAATATGCAAAACGACGAAAACGCCATGCAAATGATGCAGGGCAACAAAAAAATGATGAGCTCTATGATGCAAGGAGAAGGAATGCAAATGATGATGAAAGATAGCATGATGATGAAAAACATGATGCAGGGAATGATGGGCAACATGGAAGGCCGTCAATCAATGATGAACGGAATGATGAATGATGGCAAAATGATGGGAGCTATGATGCAAATGATGCACAAAGAAGGTATGATGAGCGAAGATTGCATGGAGTCGTGCAAGAAGATGATGGCTGAAAAAGGAATAGATATGGAGGGAATGAATAAGATGAAAAAGTGAGTTACAAGATGAAAATATTGAAGTTTAATCGATAAAATTTAAAATTATGATGAACAATAACGAAGATCACTATTACTGGGGAATGCATATGGGCTGGTGGATTGCCATACCTCTAATTTTAATAGTATTAATGGTAATAATATTTAATTCCAGAAAAAATAACAAATAGTGCACGATTCATCGAAATATTAGAGATATAAAATTTAAGACAGTTTTCAATACTAAAATCAAATAAAGAAAAATTATTATGGAGATTTTAATAGTAGCAACCAAGAGTTGTCAACATAGGCCTTCACTTGAGAAAGTGCTTCAAAAAGCTTGGTTACCCTACAAAGTAAATTATTTTGAAGAACATCCCAAAATATTTGAAAAATATCAATTGAAACACTCACCGTTATTGATTGTAGATGGAAAAGTAGCATCCATTGGTATGCCCGAAATAGATATAGTAAATGATCTAAAGACAAGAAATAGGGATATATCAGAGATTAGAACCTCTAAAAGAGATAAGAACCATATGATTCCCAAAAATATAGGTACAGAATCTGGCTTAGTGGAAGTTGATGTAACATGGGGCAGTATTCAATCAATAAAGGCAGCACAAACCGTGCATACGGTTGGTGAGGTAGAAGTATATCAGCACCACATGAAGGATTTGTCCATTATCGATGCGCGAAAACCCGATACCTCTGATGGAGTAACTATTCCAGGATCAAAAAATATTCCTTATGACGAGTTGGTAGGAAGAATGGAGGAATTGGACGAGAGCAACCCCAGCATATTTTTTTGCAATGGGCCACAATGCCCACAGTCATCAAGCGCTATAAAGAACCTCTTGGATGCAGGTTATCCTGCTGATAGAATTTTATATTACAGGGGAGGAATGCATGACTGGATTACATTAGGTCTTCCGGTACAAAAATTATGAAAGTAGTAATGACTATTCCCAGTTGGGTAATGAATTTTTGGGATTATTAACTATTAAAACTATACGATTATGATGATGTGGTGGTGGATATTGATACCGGTTGTGCTTCTATTGGGCGTATATCTGTACAATGGAAGAAATAGATAAAATACCGTTAAGAGGCAAAATCTCATGGATATCCTCGACAACCGGTCCGCCAAGGGCGAAATATCCAAAAAATAATACGAAGAAATAAAACGGGACATTGATTCAAAAAAATGAATAAACAACAATTTTATATAAATGAGTATTAATCTAAATTCAAATTAAAATGAAAACAATTGTAAAAACCTTAATGATTATCGGAGTAGTAAGCACATTATTTAGCTGTAAATCAGTGTTTAATGCGACTGAAACAATGGAAACTCAAGCTAATCGAAACGCTGTGTACCAAGAAATAATTGCGACCCCAAGCCAACTTAGCGAATTTATCGACCTAGCACAACAAGATGCAGGAGCAAGAAAGATAATGATGCAGAACCATATGCAAATGATGGAATCTGGAAATATGAAAATGATGATGGAAAAAAACCCTGAAATGAAAGAAAAAATGCAATCCCATATGCAGATGATGATGGAAAAAAATCCGGAAATGATGCAAAAGATGCAATCCAAAATGCTCGATAAAATGATGGAGAGTGAAAAGGGTCGTAAAATGCTGATGGATGAAATCCATAACAACGAAATGATGAAAAAGGAGATGAAACCAAAGATGATGGAAATGATGAATGACAACCCTGAAATGATGGAAGAAATGATGGAAAAGATGAAAGAGAAAAAATCTAATTCAGAAAATCATAAACACTAATAATTATGATGATGTGGTGGTGGATACTGATACCGGTTGTGCTTGTATTTGGCGTATTTCTATACAATGGAAGAAATAAACAAAATAGCGAGAAGAGAGAAAATCCTATGAATATTCTGGACAACCGATTCGCCAAGGGCGAAATATCCAAAGAAGAATATGAGGAACAAAAACGAACGTTGAACCCTAAAAACTAAAATTATGAAAAATCACTGGTTATGGATGGTTCTGGGTTGTGGATTACCACTCCTATTTATATTCTTTGCCCCCTCCTTGGGTATTGGAGGTGGCACGGCACTATTTACTTTATTCATAGTGATGTTTGCCTTTCACTTACTGATGCCAATGAAACACGGCGGCCATACCCACGGGCTGTCTGATGAAAATTTAAATAGAAAAAGAAATGATAATGACCCTGAACACAAGGGTCATCATCATTAAAAAAAAACAATGACACAAAAATTTCAAATAAACGTAATCGGTTGTGGCGGTTGTGTCGCTAGGGTCAAAAAGACTTTAGAAGAACACCCCAATATTGAGGAAGTCGAGATTTTCTTGACGCCAAAAGGCGCTACACTTATCACAATGAAAGAAGCTCTTTCGGTAGCTGAGCTACAAAAACAGCTCAGCGACCTTGACGGATATACAATAACTATAATAAATCAATAACAATTTAAAACTATAAATTATGCACTATTACGACGGAAGTTTTTGGGGAATGCACCTAATATGGTGGATTATATGGATCATATTAATCGTTTGGATATTCTTTATCCCGGCAGATATCCCATATCAAAAAACAAAGAAAGACAGCCCACTGGATATTCTAAAAAAACGTTTTGCCAAAGGCGAAATATCCAAGGATGAATTTGAAGAATCGAAAAAGATTTTAAAATTAGAAGACTAATACAAAAACATAAAACTATGTATCGATTAAATGTAAAAAAACTCGGTTTTGCCTTCGGGCTTACAGGTGCCATAATTTATTTAGGCTGTATGATTGTAATGGCAACAGCAGGACAGGAAGGAACAATTATCTTTTTCAACAGCCTATTGCACGGCTTGGACACTTCAAGTCTCATCAGAATGGACGTTCCATTATTAGAAGCATTCTTTGGTATCGTTCAAACTTTCATTCTGGGCTGGTTGGTTGGGGCGTGCATAGCAGCTTTTTATAATGCTCAAATAAAGGTTGTAAAGTAATAATGCTAGTTAGCATCTATGCCCTATAGTTAATTTGTATGGTCAGTAATTATTCATACACGTTGGACAGTTTTTATGCATACAATCCAAGTTGTATAATATGAAACAAGTGAAAAACTTATGTCCATAAGCGGTTTTAGAAATAGATTGATGGATGGTTTTAATTGGGCGGTAAGCTATTTCTCTTATGAAAAGAACAATCGCGTGATTATTAGAAATTTTAAACCAAAAGCTTCAGTTAAGAATACGAAGAAATAATTTAACTATGAAAAAAAGCAAAGACCAAAAGAATAAGCTCTCCCTAATAGGTTCCATATCTCTTGGTACAGGCGTAATGATTGGCGCTGGCATATTTGTCCTTATGGGGCAAATAGCAGAGTTAGTGGGTGATTTATTCCCGATTGCTTTTATAGCTGGTGCCATTGTGGTAGGTTTTAGTTCCTATTCCTATGTAAAGTTCTCAAACGCTTTTCCTTCCTCTGGAGGGGTCGTCAAATTTTTAAATAAATCTTACGGTCCAGGAACAACAACAGGAGTTTTTTCTTTGTTGATGTATGTCTCTATGGTAGTTTCAGAAAGCTTGGTAGCAGGCACTTTCGGAGCATATACACTTCGGTTATTCCCGGAAAGTTTTGTCGGTTACGCATCGGTTTTTGGTATTCTGCTTTTGGTAACAGCATATATCGTGAATATTTTAGGCAATAAGGTAATTGGCACAACAGCCACCTTTACAGCAATTATTAAAGTTGCGGGTATAGCAATACTTGCCATTGCTGGTCTAATAGTTTCCGGATTTGCAGATATTACTGGAAACTATATTCCAAAAAATACCGAAGAATTGCCACAGGGATTAGGCTTTGTAGCTGCCCTGGCATTGGCAATTCTTGCTTATAAAGGGTTTACAACCATTACAAATCAGGGCGGGGATATTAAAAACCCGCATAAAAACTTGGGACGATCCATCATTATTTCTATTCTAATCTGCACGATCATTTATGTAGCACTGGCTTTGGCAGTGGCCGGAGGCTTAACCATTCCTGAAATTATTGCTGCAAAAGATTATGCCCTTGCGGCGGCCGCAAAACCTGTTTTTGGGGAATGGGGAACTTGGTTTACCATTGGCATTGCAATAATAGCAACAGTTTCTGGTGTTATTGCCAGTGTTTTTTCATCATCGCGCCTGTTGGCTATGTTAAGCAATATGAAGCAAGTACCTTCCTTAAAAAGAATGGGGAACTTTAAAAATCCCGCCCTCATCTTCACGGTTTCACTTGCCATTTTACTCACTGCCCTACTCGATTTAACAAGGATTGCTTCTATAGGAGCTATATTTTATCTCATTATGGACATTGCAATTCACTGGGGGCTTTTCCGCCATCTAAGAAAAGAAGTGAAATTTCAACCTCTCATTCCCTTAATAGCCATAGTAATGGATATCGCGGTGCTCACTGCCTTTCTTTATTTAAAATACTTGAATGACTCATTGGTACTTATCGTTGCAGCTATCGGGATTATTTTAATAATTGTTGCGGAACGACTATTTATGATTTCGCATACAGACGATGATGGAAATATGCCGATGGGAATGGAAACTACGAGTAATAATAACAATTAAAAATATAAGATTATGAAACAAGAAGTAGCAATTAAAGGAATGACCTGTGGCGGTTGTGTTAGGACCGTTGAAAAAGCTTTGAGTCAAATAGAAGGCGTAAAAGCGGTATCGGTAAGTCTTTCACCACCACAAGCAGTGATTCAAGCAGATAGCGCTATAAGTACGGCACAATTACAGGCAGTACTATCAAAAGCAGGCAATTATGGAATTGTAGGAACTCAAGAGACAAATAAACCAAAAAAATCTGGTGGTGGATGTTGTGGATAACCGTCAGTTCTGGAAACTTCGGCCTCTTATTGATGGAGGCCGTTATTTATGCCTTAAAATTGAAACCCATCAGAAAAACATATTTAAACAATAACATAGATTTTAGTTAATTAAAATAAAGAACAAATGAAAAATATAGCAGTTATCGGCTACGGTGTCATTGGAAAAAGAGTGGCCGATGCCATCAATCTACAAGACGATATGAAACTTGTGGGAGTGTGCGATATTATCAGCGATTGGCGCATTCAAAATGCCGTAAGAAAGAATTATAACATCTACGCAGCTACTCAAGAAGCCGCTGATAAAATGAAGTCCGAAGGGATTTCAGTAAAAGGCAATATGCAGGAACTTTTAAACAAATCAGACCTCGTCGTGGACTGCACGCCTAAAAAAATAGCGGCTCAAAATGTAAAAATATATAAAGAAAAAGAAATTAAATTTATTGTTCAAGGTGGCGAAAAACACGAAACCACAGGCCATTCCTTTAGTGCCGAAAACAATTATCAATCCGCTATAAATATAGATGCTACAAGGGTTGTTTCCTGTAATACCACTTCTATCTTAAGAACTTTAACCGCTTTAAAAAGAGCTGAATTATTAGATTATGCTAGAGGTACACTTTTAAGAAGAGCTACAGATCCTTGGGAAAGTCATTTAGGAGGCATTATGAACACAATGGTTCCCGAAAGAGATATTCCGAGCCATCAAGGTCCTGATGCCCAAAGTGTCGATCCAGATTTGGATGTAATCACTTCCGCAATAAAAGTACCTGAAACCTTAAGCCATTTGCATTACTGGAACGTGAAATTGAAAAAACAAACCACAAAGGAAGAAGTACTAAAGGCTTTTAAAACCTCCAGCCGTATTAAACTCATTCAATATGACCAAGGTTTGGTTTCCAACAATACCATTAAGGAAATGTTTTTGGATATGGGCAGGCCTTGGGGCGATATGTATGAAGTTGCCCTTTGGGAAGATATGCTGAAAGTAGTAGGCGACGAACTGTTCTATGCCTATGTAGTGGATAACCAAGCTATTGTTATACCTGAAACTATCGATGCCATTCGCGCACTCACTGGAATTGAAATGGATGGAGCAAAGTCAATTTCAAAAACCAATGCAAGTTTAGGAATACATTAATCTTTATTGAAATGAAAACAGAGAAAAATATATCAGAAATCTTAGGAGAAAAAGCATCTTTCTATTTGAATCACGTTTGTGAAAAAATAACGAAAGATGAATTGCAAACCCCTAGCAAGAATTCTCTTGACGAGGTATTTGTCAACAGCAACAGAAATCCGCAGGTACTACGAAGTCTTGCACAATTATACAATCACGGAAATCTGGGAGGCACTGGATATTTAAGTATTCTTCCTGTAGATCAATGCATTGAGCATAGCGCAGCCTTTTCATTCTATAAAAACCCAGATTATTTTGACCCAGAAAACATTATAAAACTCGCTACTGAAGCTGGCTGCAATGGTGTGGCGTCAACATTTGGTGTGTTGGGATTGAACGCCCGAAAATACGCTCATAAAATACCATTTATAGTAAAGATCAACCATAACGAGCTCCTCACCTATCCCACTAAATATGACCAAACCCTATTTGGCAAGGTAAAAGCGGCTTGGGATATGGGAGCAGTTGCAGTAGGTGCCACCATTTATTTTGGTTCAAAAGAAAGCAACAGACAGCTTAAAGAAATAGCTGAAGCCTTTGAAGAGGCACACAATCTAGGAATGGTTACAATATTATGGTGCTATTTGCGTAACGAAGCCTTCAAAACTGAAAAAGAAAATTATAACGCGGCTGCCGATTTAACAGGGCAAGCAAATCATTTGGGCGTAACCATTCAGGCAGATATCATCAAACAAAAATTACCAACCAATAATTTCGGCTTCAAAGAAATCGGGTTTGGAAAATATGATGATGAAATGTACAAATCGCTTACCACAGACCATCCCATTGACCTATGCAGGCTGCAAGTTGCTAATTGCTATATGGGAAAAATAGGGTTAATCAATTCTGGAGGAGGATCTAAAGGTGAATCAGATTTCACCGAAGCGGTGACAACGGCTGTCATCAATAAAAGAGCTGGTGGCTCTGGGTTAATTATGGGAAGAAAAGCATTTCAAAAACCTTTTAGTAAAGGAATTGAATTATTGCAAACGGTGCAACAGGTATACCTTGAAGATAGCATCACAGTAGCCTAATAATAATCTAAAAAAAATAAGAATCGCAGAACGCCTAAAAATCAATAAACTATGAAAAACATACTCGTACCTACAGACTTTTCAGAAAACTGCAATAAAGCTGCAGAACTCGGAATTAAATTAGCTAAGCTTTATAATTCCGAAATCCATTTTTTTCATTTGATGAAGACTCCTGTTGACTGGGTAAAGCTGGATAAACAAAAAGAAATGCAGTATCCCGAAACAGTGAAGCAAATTGGGAGCGCTAAAGCAGCTTTACGCGAACTGGAAAAAGCAGCGGAACGTGAAGGACTTGAATGCAGAACCTTTTTGACATTTGATGTCGGACAGGAAAATATCCTAAAACATTCTGGTCATTTCCACCACGATTTTATAGTTACTGGAAGTAGTGGTGCGAGAGGCGGAGTACGTGAGTTACTAGGAAGCAACGTAGATAAAATTGTAAGAAAATCTGATGTCCCAGTAATCGTAGTTAAGGATCAAGAAGTATCCTTTCCTTTCAAGGATATCGTATTTGTTTCAGATTTTCTTCAAGATGTGAACCAAGCCTTTAAGAAGGTTATTTCGATAGCTGATAAATGCGGCGCGAATATCCATTTATTGAGAGTCAATACTGACACAGACTTTAATAGTATTGGACAAGGTTTAAACCCCATCAAGGAGTTCCTGAAAAAATTCCCCGATGTGGATAAATATTCAATGAATGTATATAATGAGCCTGACGTGGAAACCGGCATAAACAATTTCCTACAGTACAAAAATGCCGATTTGATTGCTATGTGTACCAGCGGACGTACTGGTTTTTTAAGCCTGTTCTCCAAAAGTATAGCTGAAGGTGTAACCAATCATTCCGAATTGCCTGTGATGACCATTAAAGTATAACGATGAATAAATCAGTCTTAATAACAAAGTATTCCGGTGAGCTTCAGGCCTTTGATGTCAACAAACTCATCAACTCCTTACGCCGTTCAAAAGCAGAGGAAGACATTGTTCAGGATATAGCCCGTAAGGTACAAGAGCAACTCGAAGAAGGAATTACCACTAAAAAAATCTATCGATTGGCATTTAAAATGCTAAAGAGCAAATCGAGAGTAAGTGCTTCAAAATACAAACTCAAAAAAGCCTTGATGGAACTGGGCCCAACGGGTTTTCCTTTCGAAAATCTAGTGGGCAAACTATTTGCGCACGAAGGATATACAACAAAAGTTGGTGTGATTGTACAGGGTAATTGTGTACAGCACGAAGTAGATGTGATAGCGCAAAAAGATAACAAACATTATATGATTGAATGTAAATATCATAGCGACCAAGGAAGGACTTGTAATGTGAAAATCCCGCTCTATATCCAGTCTAGATTTTTGGATGTTAAAGCGAAGTGGGAACATCAAAAAGACCACGAAACTAAACTTCATAAAGGAGGTGTTTACACTAACACTCGTTTTACAACAGATGCGATAAAATACGGAAAATGTGTGGGAATGTTAATGACTAGTTGGAATTATCCAAAGGGAAATGGGCTTAAAGAACGAATAGATAAATCTGGCTTCCACCCACTAACCGCCTTAACAACTCTCACCAAAGCCGAAAAAACAAAACTATTAGATAAAGGCATTGTGCTCTGCAAAGAGCTTCACGAAAACCCAGTGCTATTAAACCAAATAGGAATTAGTAAAAAAAGACACAAAAAGATTTTAGAAGATTCAGAAGCGCTATGTAAAATCACTTAACTATTAAAGTTTAAAAGCTTAGCAATCCTAAAAACAAAAGTTATGAAAACTGAAGAATTGAAACAACAGAACAGCATAGATTTCGAACCATTTTACCAAGCATTGGAAGATGCCCCAAAACGACTTGAAGAAGCCCTTGAAATATTGTTGGGGATGGTAAATTTTGAACCCAAATCCATAAAGAAACTGGCGCTTTTTATCAAAGAAGATTCCCGTAATCTATACAATGAAATAGCCGATATGAGCGAATCTAGCCAAGACAAAGGAAACACGACATCTTGTTGTAGTGGACACTAAACAAATACTATAAAAATGAAAAACAATAAAATAAACATCCACTTTTTGGGCGCAGCAGGTACAGTAACCGGCTCAAAATATCTTGTGGACACAGGAGACAAAAAAATACTGATAGATTGCGGACTTTTTCAAGGGTTGAAAGAATTACGCCTTAAAAACTGGGAATATCCACCTGTGGAAGTTTCAGAAATTGATATCGTCTTGCTTACACACGGCCATTTGGACCACACAGGATATTTACCAAGACTGGTCAAACAAGGTTTTAACGGCCCAATTTATGGCACCAATCCAACGTTGGACATCGCAAAAATCATACTTAATGATAGTGGCAAAATCCAGGAACAGGAAGCCGAACGTGCCAACAAAGAAGGCTATTCTAAACACAGTCCTGCTGAACCACTTTACGATTTGAAGGATGTAGAAAAAACCATTCCACATTTTAAGGGCATTCCGCAAGCACAATGGATTCCATTGTTTGATGGCATAAGAGCTCGATTTCAATATAACGGACATATTCTCGGCGCAACTTACATCGAATTAGACGTCCACGGAAAACGCTTTGTTTTTTCAGGAGATATAGGAAGAACGAATGATTTATTGCTCTATCCGCCGCTAAGACCAAAAAAAGCCGATGTCCTTTTTATAGAATCCACCTATGGCGGAAGGTTCCATCCCGAAGAGGCAGAAGCAGTTCCAGAGATTGAAAAACTGGTCAATGAAACCATAAACAGAGGGGGTAGCCTATTTATTCCAAGTTTCTCGGTAGAGCGCGCGCAGTTGATTATGCTTATATTATGGAAGTTGCTAAAAGAAAACAAAATACCCAAAGTACAGATGATTATGGATAGCCCAATGGGCGCTAGTGTTTTAGAGCTATTCCACCGCACAAGGGATTGGCACAGACTAGAAGACAATGAATGCGATGAAATGTGTTCGCACTTTACGGTCGTTAGCAGCTATCGTGAAACTATGGAATTGCGAACAGATAACAAACCAAAAATTGTGATTGCAGGAAGCGGAATGCTTACAGGAGGCAGAATGCTCAATTATCTGGAAACCCAAGCGCAAAACCCAAATAACACGTTACTTTTTGTGGGTTATCAAGCTGAAGGAACCCGTGGTAGAAAATTACTGGAAGGCGATAAAGAATTAAAAGTGTATGGAAAATGGGTGCCATTTAATATGGAGGTAGCTGAGATTCAAGGCCTGTCAGCACACGCAGACCACGCCGAACTTATGGATTGGATGAGTAAGATAAAAAATAAACCCGAACGGATATTTATTATACACGGCGAGAAAGAAGGCGCAGAAGCCGTTCAAAAAGGTATCAAAGAAACCTATGGTTGGGATTCTGAAATCCCACAACTATACAACATTGAAGAAATAGATTAGTTACAAAATTTTAATAATCAAGAAAATATGAAACAAAATTCAAACATATTAAAATACAAACATCTCGGCATTTATACCCAAAATGAGAACGTGGTGTATATGCGCGAAGATTGCCACGTCTGTATTTCAGAAGGTTTTGAGGCACTTACCCGAATTAGAATATCCAATGCAAGTACCTCAATCGTAGCAAGTCTTAATGTTTTAAATTCAGATATTCTGTCACTCAATGAAATTGGACTATCGGATGCTGCTGCAAAAAAACTGAATGTTTCCCCAAATGACACCTTATATGTTTCACATTTGGAGCCTATTGAATCGTTAGGCCACGTTAGGGCCAAAATCTATAATCAAAAGCTCGATTACAAAGCCTTTAACGAAATAATTACCGATATCGTTGAAGGCGATTATTCCAACATCCACCTTTCGGCATTTATTACAGCCTGCGCAGGAGACCGATTGGATATCAATGAAATATCCGACCTCACGAAAGCTATGATTGCTTCTGGCAAACAATTGAATTGGAACAAAGAAATCGTAGTAGACAAGCATTGTATTGGTGGATTACCTGGCAATAGAACAACGCCATTGATAGTTGCCATCGTTGCCGCTTATGGGCTTACGATGCCAAAAACATCTTCCCGTGCCATCACTTCGCCAGCAGGCACAGCAGATACTATGGAAGTACTGACCAATGTGACACTTTCTATAGAAGAAATAAAAAATGTGGTAGAAAGTGAAGGTGGTTGCATTGTGTGGGGCGGCACGGCGCAATTAAGTCCTGCTGATGATGTCCTCATAAAAATTGAAAAAGCCTTAGATATTGATAGTGAAGGACAATTAATTGCCTCGGTGCTTTCAAAAAAAGCTGCGGCAGGATCCACACACGTTGTTATTGATATTCCTGTGGGGGAAACCGCCAAGGTACGCAGTACCGAAAAAGCAAACCAATTAAAAGAACATATGGAAACCGTGGGCAAAGCTGTTGGTCTAAAAGTGAAAGTTATTATTACTGATGGTACGCAGCCTGTTGGTAAAGGAATTGGTCCCACATTAGAAGCCATCGATATATTAAAGGTTCTAAAAAATGAAGCTGATGCACCAAACGATTTAAAGGAAAGGGCGTTGCTTTTGGCTGGCGAACTTTTGGAGCTTTCGGGGAAAGTGGAAATAGGAAAAGGAACGCAAACCGCCGAAGAATTACTTAAATCGGGTAAGGCTTATGAAAAATTTATCGCCATTTGCAAAGCACAGGGTCGTTTTACACTACCGGTTTTGGCACCCTATAAAGTTGAAATTAAAGCGGAAAAGTCAGGAGTTTTAGAAAGAATCAATAACAGAAAGATTGCAAAACTCGCCAAACTTTCAGGAGCACCTAAATCTAAATCCGCAGGAATCCTTTTAAATGCTCATTTAGGAGAACAAATTGAAGAGAACCAATTACTATATACCCTGTACGCAGAATCCAAAGGTGAACTTAACTATGCAATGGAGTATAAAAATAACCACAACGATATTATAACCATAATTTAAAAAATATACTATGAAATGCCTATTAACAATTTGCAAACCAACCGATATGATTAACAGGGTATTCAATCTGACCTATAAAAAACAAATAAATATAAACAGATGAAAACAATTTTATTCAGTCTTCCCGGAAATGAAAAGCTCACTGAACTTTTGGCAACGAAAATGGATGCCGAAGTGGGCAAAGCTTCTTTGCGCAACTTCCCTGATGGAGAATCTTACACACGTATATTATCCGATGTAAAGGATAAATGTGTAGTACTGGTCTGCACCCTGCACGAACCAGACGAAAAACTATTACCGCTCTATTTTTTGAGCCATACTGCAAAATCGCTCGGAGCGATGTGTACTTGTTTAGTAGCACCATATCTCGCCTATATGCGGCAGGACAAAGTATTTAATGAAGGGGAAGGTGTAACCTCTGGCTTCTTTGGAAAATTGATTTCCGGATTTGCCGATAGCATTACCACGGTTGATCCGCATTTGCACAGAATAAGCTCTTTGGGCGAAGTCTATCAAATCCCAAATAAAGTCATTCACTCAGCCAATGCTATTTCAGAATGGATAAAGGAAAATGTTGAAAATCCAGTTCTTATCGGTCCCGATTCTGAAAGTGAGCAATGGGTATCGGAAGTTGCCAAAAATGCTGGAGTACCATTTACGGTATTGCAAAAAGTGCGTCACGGTGACCGTGATGTGGAAGTCTCGGTTCCAGATGTAGATAAATACAAAGATGCCACACCTATTTTGGTAGATGATATTATTTCTACCGCACGTACAATGATTGAAACTGTGAAACACCTAAAAAAAGCAGGGATGAAACCACCGATTTGTGTTGGTATTCACGCAGTTTTTTCGGGCAATGCCTATCAGGATTTGTTGGATTCCGGTGTAGAAAAAATAGTAACCTGTAACACCATTCCCCATCCTTCAAATGCTATTGATTTGAGTGATATAATGGCAAAAGAAGTCAAAAGCCTAATGCACCATATATGAGAATTAAAGGGATTATATTAATTTTTATCCTATTCAGTATCACAGTGAATAGCCAAACCGAAATGCTTATTGGGCAGATTTCAGGGAGGTTTGTGGTTCGCGAGAATTTTGATGAAAAAGGTGCTTTTCTCAACAAACAAACTTTTGAATCTGGAAAAGTTATCGCTAAAAATGGATATTATGAAATTGAAGTAATCACAGAGCTGTTTGACAAAAACAAAAAATCTACCGACAAATACACAACAACCTATCGCTGTAAACCAGATGAAGCCAGTATAATGGTAATGGCATTTCCGTTTTCAGATCCAAAATCACTAGAGACCGAAATTAACACCACTTCCACAAATTTTAAAGAATTGTACGATTTAGATAATCTAGAGGATATAGAACTAGAAATGAGTTTTGATTCGGGCTTATTGAATTTTTTTGGTTCAAAAAGCAGTATCAAAATTTACGAGAGAAAATTGGACGATAACAAAAACAACATTAAATCAAAAATCAATATTAAGGCCTATGCGTGGGGAATTCGGATTAAACAACTCAACTATACCGTTAACGAGAAATTAAATGAAAAAGGTTTATTGAACTTTCAGAAATTTACCGAAGCCGATGGTAGTTATTTTACAATGAACTATAAATAAAAACAAATGAAGAATTACGATACACTTTCAGAAGCTATTAACGATTTACAGGCAAACGAATATCCCTATGACTTCAATTTAACGCCTGAATGTTTGAAATGTGCTTCGCTGAAAATTGAGATTCATCCTGAAGATTTTAAAGTAGATAAAACCTATCGCTTTGAAGGAATGAGCAGTACCGATGACAATAGCATTCTTTATGCTATATCTTCCAAAGACGGAGTTAAAGGACTTTTGGTAGATGCCTACGGAGTGTATGCAGAAAACATTTCAGAAGCAATGCGGAAAAAATTACGATAACACTAAAACAACACTATAATGGAAAATCACGAACATCACAAGAACAAAAAAATGGATCACTCAAAGATGGACCATTCAAAGATGAAAAACAAAAAGGAGGACCATTCAAAAATGGATCATTCCAATCATGACGGTAATGCGCCTATGGGAATGGCTGGACACGACCATCATAAAATGATGATTGCCGACTTCAAGAAACGATTTTGGGTAACGCTTGTACTTACAATTCCCATATTAATATTCTCGCCAATGATCCAAGGATTTTTCGGATATGAATTTTTACCTCCTGGTAATCCATATATACTTTTTGCTCTTTCTACTATTGTGTATTTCTATGGTGGATGGCCTTTTCTTAAAGGTATTGTTTCAGAAATAAAGAGTGGTGCACCAGGAATGATGACGCTTATATCTATGGCAATTACCGTAGCTTATGTATATAGTTCCGCCACGGTATTTGGTTTAGAAGGTGTCGACTTTTTCTGGGAACTGGCTACGCTTATCGCTATTATGCTTATAGGTCACTGGATAGAGATGAAGAGTGTTTTGGGTGCTTCAAAAGCCCTACAGCTTCTCGTAAGTATGATGCCAGCCGAAGCACATCGCGTAAAAGGCGATACTATTGAAGATATTTCATTGGAAGATTTATTAATAGACGATATCATTTTGGTTAAGCCCGGAGAGAAAGTTCCTGCAGATGGGATTATTGTAGAAGGCTCAAGCTATTTAAACGAATCTATGCTTACTGGAGAATCGAAACCAGTAAAAAAAGAGGAAAAAGATAAAGTAATTGGAGGGTCAGTTAACGGTAATGGCAGCATAAAGGTAAAAGTAGAGCATACAGGTAAAGACAGCTATCTCAACAAAGTAATCACAATGGTTGAGGAAGCTCAAAAAACCAAGTCCAAAATGCAAAACCTTTCCGATAGGGCTGCAAAATGGTTGACATATATTGCTTTGGGTATCGGTTTTGGAACATTGGCAGTTTGGTTGCTTTTAGGCTTCCCATTTGTATATGCATTGGAACGAATGGTTACCGTTATGGTCATCGCTTGTCCACACGCACTTGGTCTTGCAATTCCTTTAGTAGTTGCTATTTCTACCTCAGTATCCGCACAAAATGGACTATTGATTCGTAATAGAACGGCTTTTGAAGAATCACGTAAAATTTCAGTGCTGCTTTTTGACAAAACAGGAACATTGACCAAAGGAGATTTTGGTGTTACCAGAATAGAATCTGTAAATGAATCCTATTCAAACGAAGAGATTTTGCGACTGTCTAGTGCATTGGAACAAAGTTCAGAACATCCCATTGCCGTAGGAATTATTAAAAAAGTTAGAGAAGACAAAATTGACATCCCAAAACTTGAAAACTTTAATGCGATTACTGGTAAAGGTGTTGAGGCAGATGTAGAAGGGAAGCAAGTAAAAGTGGTTAGTCCAGGCTTCTTAAGAGATGAAAAAATAGAAATTCCAAAAGATGCTTTTAGGGATGCTGCTGAAACGGTTGTTTTCGTTTTGATTGATGGGCAACTAGCTGGATACATTGCTCTTGCTGATGAAATAAGACCAGAATCTGCTGAAGCTATTAAAATATTCAAAAAGAACAATATCAAAGTCATAATGGCAACTGGAGATAATGAGATCACGGCAAAAGCAGTGAGCGATAAGCTTGGTTTAGACGGCTACTATGCAGAGGTTTTACCTCATCAGAAAGTTGAGCTAGTGGAAAAACTCCAAAAAGAAGGAGAGTTTGTCGCAATGACTGGAGATGGCGTAAATGATGCACCTGCACTTGCAGTAGCTAATGTGGGTATAGCCGTCGGTTCGGGTACAGATGTAGCTGCTGAAACTGCCGATATTATTTTGGTAAATAGCAATCCACAGGATATTGCCAACCTAATATTATTTGGTAAAGCAACCTACAATAAAATGATTCAAAACTTGATATGGGCAACAGGATATAATGTTGTAGCCATTCCACTAGCTGCTGGGGTACTATATTCTTCAGGCTTTGTTTTAGGCCCAGCGGTAGGAGCTGTGTTAATGAGTTTGAGTACAATTATTGTAGCTATAAATGCTCAATTATTAAAGCGAAAAATCGGTAAAAAATAAATGAATAGAAAAGAAAAACTCAACAGGATATTTTTAATCTTGTTGAGTTTATTCGTAGTGATGTTGGGCTATGGTATATTACTGCCAACCCTGCCCTACTATACCGAAAGATTAGCATTAGCAGATAATCTCGATCCGGACCGTATCAATTTTCATATAGGATTGCTCACCAGTATTTATCCTCTTTTTCAGCTTCTCTTTGTATTAGTTTGGGGAAAGCTTTCAGATAGATATGGCCGCAAACCTATTATAATTATTGGTCTTATCGGTTTTGTAATAATGCAATTGCTTACTGGTCTAGCCACATCTCTGACAATGCTATATGTAGCTCGAATTTTTGGCGGGATATTCACTTCTTCGGTTATTCCTGTCAGCAACGCATATTTAAGCGACATTATTTCTGAAAAGCGTAGAACAAAAATAATGGCCTGGTCTGGTGTTGCCATTAGTTCAGGAGTTATTTTCGGCCCCGTTATTGGAAGCTTTCTTTCTCAGACGGATTTTCATTTACAATATTCTATAGGTCTGCTACATTTAGACCGATTTTCAATACCATTTTTATTCGCCGCCCTACTCGGATTGATTGTTCTATCCATTGTAATGAAATGGCTTAAAAACACCGCTCGTGTAAATAAGTTCACGGCACGTAAAGTGGGCTTGCGATTCATATTTTCCAAATACTTTATCGTATTACTGATACTATCCTTTGTAATCCAATTTACAGTAACCCTATTTGAAACGGTTTTTTCAATTTACGGAAAAGATGACTTAGGTTTTAACAGTAATCAAGTAGGTATTGGCTTTATGTTATGTGGAGCTATAATGGCTATTTTACAGCCCGTTTTTGCTACTTACGGAGAGAAAGTTTTATCCACAAAGAAACAAATCACTCTAGGATTATTCATATCTGGAATTTCCTTGATCATCTTTCCATTTTTTAAGAATGAATTTTTCGTATATGGACTAATCGTTGTTTTTGCTGCTGGTATTGCTATGGTAATACCTAATTTATTATCAGCAGTTTCATTAACTTCTAAAAAAAATACGGGTCGAAATATATCCATACAAAGCTCGACCAATAGTATTGGTCAGATTTTAGGTCCCGTTTTAGGAACTTGGCTTCTTGCTGGTGGTTTTTACTATCCATTCATAATTTCTGGAAGCATTACCTTGGCTACTATAGGCTTTGTGTACTTTCTTAAAAACCCCTATAAACATAAAAAAGACCAACCAAGCGTTGCAATTATTGATAACTAACCCAGATTTAAAGCCGAAATATTCCGTATAAGATAATTACAAAGAGCGATGAATGTTGAAGGGGCCGACCCGATGCTGTCTGGTTAGAGACGACCGATGGTAAACAAGCGTAAAAGTGTTGTTTGGTCAAGCACTAAAATAATATTTGAAATTCCAATATTAGAGAGACGAGGATAACTTACAGAAGTGTGATTACTAATTTTTTACATACGCCTTGTATATTTATTCTTTAAAGAGGTAAAAGAAGAATTGCAGTTTAAAAAAAAGAGCAATCCAAAAAATCCAACATGAAATAGATGAAATATGTTAAAGTTTTTATTGAGGTGCGTAATTCGGTGCGTGTTAAATTTTGCTGGTTTTTGAAACCCTATGAAGGTTAGGAAATTTGATAATTGGTTAGTTCCTCTTTCTCCGCTAAAAGCCCCGTTATCGTAATGATGACGGGGCTTTGTTTTTTTAGGTGACAATATAGTTGACAATTACCACCCTCTTAAAATTAAAGTCTAATACTTGTCGTGATAAAACTCATTGGGGCGTGTTTCTTTTTTGTGTTTGCTAACGGCTTCTTCGGCGCGGAGTTCAATTCTTCTTATTTTACCAGAAATGGTCTTCGGTAATGCAGTAGCGAATTCAATAATTCTAGGAATCTTATAGCGCGCCAGTTGTTTTTCAGAATAATCAAACAGCTCTTGTGCCACCTCGGCTGTAAGGTTAATATCCGGAGCCAAGATTACAAATGCTTTAACAGCATTGCTCCTTAATGCGTGTGGACTTGCAATAACCGCTGCTTCCAATACTTTTGGGTGTTCAAGGAGTACACTTTCCACTTCAAAAGGACCAATCCGAAAATCGGAAGCTTTTATAACATCATCATCCCTGCCCACAAACCATAAATAACCTTCTTCATCTTTATATGCTTTGTCTCCGGTATAATAGAGACCGTGTTTAAAAACCAACTCATGTCTGCCCGAATCATTTAAATAGGTTTTAAACAGTCCATTGACATTTTCTTTATTGTGAGTAAGGCAAATATTTCCTTCTTCTAAGTTTTCTAATTGCTGGCCATGGTCATCGGCTATTACAATATCATAAAGAAAAGTAGGCTTACCCATAGAACCAAATTTAACAATGCTATTGGGTAAGTTCACCACCAAAGCTGTGGCTTCCGTCTGTCCATAACCATCTCTGATAAGCACCCCTGTGCCTTTTTTCCAGACCTCTATAATTTCAGGATTAAGAGGTTCGCCAGCAGCCACACATTCGCGAAGAGAAAATGAATAAGCACTCAAATCTTCCTGTATCAACATTCTAAGCGATGTGGGGGGCGAACAAAAGGTATTTACTTTTAAATCTTGTATTGTTTGTAATTGTTCCTTCGGATCAAACCTGTCTATGTGATAACCAAGTATCGTAGCTCCTACATTCCACGGGGCAAAAAAGCTACTCCAAGAAAACTTTGCCCATCCGGGTTGCGAAATATTGTAGTGCAAATCTCCACGTTTCATACCCACCCAAGTAGTGGTTGTTAGGTGCCCCATTGGATAACCATAGTGGGTATGTACTACTATTTTAGGCATGCCGGTAGTGCCCGAAGTGAAAAAATAGAACATATCTTCATCACTCTGGGTTTTAGCACCCTCCGCCTCGGTAGATTCGGATAGAATGTTGTCTATAGATTCCCAGCCTTCGCGAGTACCTTCTGTAATTATTTTTACTTTTATCTTTTTGCCTATCGTTTTTTCGGCCTTATCAATTTTTTCGGCGTTTGCTTGATCGGCTAAAGCAACTTGGGGGAAAACAGATTTAAAACGGAATTCCAAATCGCGCACTTCCAAACTCGTGGCGGCGGGAATAATAATCACTCCTCCTTTTATACAAGCTAAATAGCTATACCAATTGGGTGGCACCAATGGCAACTGGATAAATATATTATCACCATGTTGCACGTCATGTTTCCGAATAAAATTTAGAAACTGATTGCTACGCGCAGTAAGTTCGGCAAAAGTATAGTTTTCCTGTTGGTCGTTATATTTCCATATTAATGCCAAATCATTGGGGTGCTGTTGCACATTTAATGGCTCAAAAATATCGGTAACCCAGTTAAAATGAGTTGGTTTAATAGGTTTTAATTGATCTAAAATATCAAAGTCCCGCTCCGCTATGGCTTGGGCCACGCGGCGGTATATTTCAAGAGTATTCATAAGCAGTCTGGTTTTCTCTAAAAGTATAAATTTTGGTCGGTTTTGAAGGGCCGAAGTAGTTAATTATATATGAATTAAAAAATCTAAAGTAAGCTGCATTAGGTATCAATACAATGACGTACGTAATTCATATAGAATTTTTGAAAACTGAAGAACAGTTTTTTTAAAAAAAGTTTAACAAGGCTACTCTCTTTTTCTCAGCAAAAAGCCCCCGTTATCGCAATGATGACGGGGCTTTCTTATTATAACTGGTTATATAGGTTACAGTTATCGGTTATTACCTCAATTTTTAACCTTCACGTTTATGAACTACTATTTGGTACACACAAGGGATTACAATTAAGTTTAATATTGTAGCCGATAACAATCCACCAAGAATAACTACAGCCATTGGGCTTTGAATTTCGCTACCTGGTTCACCCCCTTTTAAGGCTAATGGAATCAATGCCAAACCCGTAGTAAAGGCTGTCATTAAAATTGGGTTTAAACGGTCTAAGGCTCCTATTTTTATCAATTGAAACCCTTGCATGCCTTCCTTCCTTAAATCTTCATAGCGCGATACTAATAAAATACCGTTACGTGTTGCAATACCAAAGAGACTTATAAACCCAATAGTCGCTGCAATACTGATGATTCCTGACGTGAAATACACAATCAAGATACCTCCAATTAATGCCAACGGCAGGTTTATCAATACAACAAAAGCCAATTTTACATCCTTAAATTCATAATACAACAACAGAAAAATGATGGCTATTGCAATAATTGCAGTTACCATAAGTAATTGCGATGCTTTAGATTCACTTTCAAACTGTCCGCCATATTCCACTCGATAGCCTTCCGGCATATTCACATTATTTGCAACCACTTCCTTTATTTCGTTTACGGCACCTCGTAAGTCCCTACCTTGCACATTGGCAGCAACTACAATTTTACGTTGCACGTCTTCACGATTAATAGTGTTTGGACTACTTACGGATTGAATAAGAGCCAATTCCCCCAAAGTGGTATGACCGCCATTTGGCAAACTGATTAAGGTATTGTTGATGTTTTCGATATCATCTCTAAATGGTTTTTCGTACCTAACAATCAAATCAAAATATTGTTGCCCTTCATAGATCTCGCCAGCTTCTTCTCCTGCAAAAGCAATATCTACTTGTTCCATTAAATTACCAACGGTCATTCCATAAGCTGAAAGAATTTGGCGTTTGGGTTTGATACGTATTTGTGGCACTTCAATTTGCTGGTCAACCGCAACATCTGCCAATCCATCAATATCTTTGATGTTCTGCTCTACGCTTTTACCGACTTCAAATAGACGTTGTAAATCTGAACCAAATATTTTAATGGCAATATTGGCACGTGTACCCGAAAGCATATGGTCAATACGGTGAGCAATGGGTTGACCCAATGTTATATTAACACCTGGTGCAATACTCAATTTGTTTCGGACTTCTTCAAAAAATTCTTCTTTGGTTTTGTCTTTCAAAATAAAGGGCACATCTATTTCTGATGCATTTACGCCTTGGGCGTGTTCATCTAATTCAGCTCTTCCCTGTCTTCGAGTAACAACTTCCACTTCTGGTAAATCCAGTAAAATAGTTTCTATCAATTTCCCTGTTTTGTTGCTCTCTTCTAAAGACATTCCTGGTGGACCAACCACACTAATCACCAATGAACCTTCATTAAATTCAGGTAGAAAACTCCTGCCCAATTGGGTTAATACCAATAAGCTTATGATAAAAGCCACAACTGTTACTCCAATGACTGTTTTTGGAATGTTTGTGGCACGTTCCAATAGGTTACCATAATGTTTCTGTAACCAACGTTCTACTTTTGTACCATCTGCCTGTTTATTTAAAAGCTTTTCGTTATCCAACAAATAAGAACATAATATTGGTGTTACCGTTACAGCAACTATCAATGATGTTAAAACAGACGTTACAAAAGCAATACCCAAGGGCTGCAACAATCGTCCTTCCATACCACTTAAAAAGAATAGCGGTATAAATGACACAATAATAATTAGGGTTGCGATAATGATGGAACTTCGTATTTCAACTGATGCATCACGGACAACAGTAATTGTTGATTGTCGTTCTGCTTTTGGTTTTTTGATGTTCTCTCTTAATCGTTTATATACATTTTCCACATCAATAATCGCATCATCAACCAATGCGCCAATGGCAATTGCCATACCTCCTAAACTCATTGTGTTAATGGTATAACCCAACCATTTTAAAATAATAATGGATACCAATAATGAAATTGGAATCGCTAACAATGAAATTAAAGTCGTTCTCCAATTCATCAAAAAGATGAACAGGATAATCATTACAAAGAATGCTCCTTCCAATAAGGTTTGATTTAAATTGCTGATGGAAGCATCGATAAAATCGGACTGTCTAAAAATGTGATTTTTGATGTTGACACCTTTAGGTAAGGTTGTTTCCAAATCGGCAATCGCTTCATCCAATCTATCAGTCAATTCCAAAGTATTGACATCGGGTTGTTTTGAAATGGTTAAAATCACTGCTGGATTTGCATTTAATGAACCGTCACCAATTTTATCGGCAGCTCCGATTTTAACAGTTGCTACGTCCTTAATTTTGATGGTTTGACCATTGACTTGTTTTAAAACCGCTTCCTGTAAATCTTCTATCGCATAAGCTCTACCACTACCTTTAATGATATACTGATTACCATATTGATTAATCACGCCGCCAGGGGCATTTGTGTTTGCTTCCTTAACGTGTTCTACCAATTCAGATAGACTTACATCATAATGCTTCATCTTTTCAGGATTGGCAAATACTTGGTATTGCTTATAATCGCCACCAATCACCACCACATTGGCAATACCACCAATCGCTTTTATACGGGGGCGAATTGTCCAATCTGATAAGGTTCGTATTTCCATTGGCGATAAACTATCGGAAGTTACGCCCAAGAGCATTATTTCACCCATAATCGATGAAATGGGTGCCATTGTTGGTGCTCCAATGCCTTCGGGTAAATTTTCCCTTACCATCGGGATGCGTTCACTTACAATTTGGCGCGCCCGATAAATATCTGTTCCCCATTCAAATTCTATCCATACAATGGAAATCCCTGCTGCCGATGACGAACGGATTCGTCTCACATTTGGCGAACCATTTAAGGCAGTTTCCAATTGATAGGTTACTAATTTTTCTACTTCTTCAGATTCCATTCCGTGAGCTTCGGTAAGAATAGTTACCGTTGGCGCTGTAAGGTCCGGGAATACATCGACGTTCATTGTTCGGGCATAATAAATACCCAACACGCTCAATGCAACCGCTCCCAATAGAATGAGTAATCTATTTTGAAGTGAAATTGATAATATTTTGTTTAACATTTGCTTCGTTTTTAATGTTCGTGACCGTGTGCAGGTGTTGAACCAGACATTGAAGCCATTTTAACTTGATATGCACCTGTAGTTACTACCACTTCACCAATTTGTAAGCCTTGAAGAATTTCTACATTTTCGCCATTTCGTTTTCCGATTTTTATAGGTCGTCTTTCGAAACTTTCTCCGGAAAGTTGAACCATAACGGAATAACTTCCATAATCCTCCAACAAAGCATTTACAGGAATCATTGTGTTTTGGGTTGCGTTACCCATTGCAATTTGAACCTGTGTTAGGCTACCTTCTGGCATGTCAACCTCATCATTTACTTGCGCAAATACTGAAATAAGTGGTCTGTTATTATCTACATCTTTAGCGATAGATAGGATTGAACCTCCAGATGTTGCTACATTACGCCATTGACCGTTATTGGTTTGATACCAAATACTTTCTGCGTTCTCCATTGTAAGGCCATAAGAAGGTGCTATTTGCGTTTTTAATACTCTGGATTGTTGCGTTCCAAGTGTTACCAATGTCACACCTTGGTTAACATAATCGCCATTGGACACATTAATTGCTGTAATAAACCCATCAAAAGGTGCTCGAATTTGCTTTCCTCCACCAGAAACGCCGGACGAAAGACTTTGGTAATTAGATTTAGCAATGTTGTAATTGCTCTCCACTTTTTCAAACTCTGCTTTAGGAACAATTTTAGATTCGTATAATTGTTTTTTTCGTTCGTATTCAGCTTTTGATTGCTCAAAGTTAGAACGTGCATTGGCAATTTCGGTATTCAAATTATTAGACGCCAAACCTTGACTGCTAACATTGATTAATAATTGTCCTTGTTTTACTTGCGTTCCTTCTGTGAGATTACTGACAGCAAAATCGACTACACCATTGGATTTAGCCACCAATGTTTTTACAGAACTTGGTGCTGGCGTCCAAACGCCTGATGTGCTAATTACATCATAAATTTTTCCGTTAACCACTGGAGCTGTTTGAAAGTCGATCTTCCAAGCCTGTTCTTTTAAAAACGAAATACTTCCATCATCTTCGGCAGTACCCAATGCTTTTATGGCTTCGCCTGCATTGGCATATACAGTAACATCATCTATGGTGATTTTATCTGAATACTCGGGTGTCGTTAATTCAAAAACCAACTGATAAACACCAGCTTCTTTAGGTTGAATTGTAGGCGAAAATATACCAGGTGATGAAGGTGCTTCGACTGTATTTCTAATTCCTTTATCATCTTTAATCAAACTAACGGTTACTGAACCTTCCTTAACGGGTTGGTGCTTATTTAAAACTGTAAAATGGGCTGCAAATCTGCTTGGATCGCCTACTATTAAAGCTGGAAACTCTACGAATAGTTCAGTTTTATCTGTCCAAACGGTGTGGTCCAATCGAGGAATTTCTTCTCCTTCGTGGCTACCATCGGGATTGTGGGCGTGTGCATCTTCTGCCGTGTTGTTGCATGACATTGCCAAAAAGGCAAGCACTATTATTATATATTTCATGTGTATTTATTTATTGTTTTTTAATGGTCGTGGTGTTCGGCGCCATCTTCGTGTTTGTGAGTTTCAGTCTTTATTTCTGTAGAATCTTTTTCTACATGAAATTCTTCTTGCTCTATGGTTTCATCGTGCATATGACCGCCATCTGTATTATGTTCGTGCCCGTGTTCTTCTGTAGTTTCTGTATTCTTTTTTGTATCTCTACAAGAAGTTACAGTAATCATTGCACCTATAGCTATTGCGAATATTATTTTTGAAATTTTACTCATTGCTATATATTTGTTTTGGTATTCGTGAATCTTCGATTTCATAAGTGTATGTTTTAAATTTATAATTGATGTTTTAATAATTGTGCTTGAAGCAGTTGTAATTCCATTTCCATTTGCAACATTTTATCTGAAGCATTTCTATAAAACTGAAGCTCTACATAGTAATCCATAAATGTATACTCGCCCAACATATAGGTTTTAAATAGTAAATCCTCACTTTCTAAACTGCCCATTGTGCTTTGATACTCGTTAAATTTTGAAAGCATCAATTGATAGCGACTAAAGGTTTCTTGAAATTGCAAGTAAAGCGAAGTAGTAATAACTTGGGTGTTAGATTGCTGATACTCATAATTAGCTTGTGCAGCTTTTACCTTGTTCTTGCTACTCCAAAGCGGAATTGAAAGTCCACCGTAAAAACCCGAATAATTATTACCGTTTACACCTTGATAATTATAGCCAAGTGCTAGGTTAGGTAGTATCTTATTTTTCTCCAGTTTCACTCTTTGAAATGAAGTGTTTTCATTCGCGTTTAATTCTTGTAACGATGGATCGTTCGCTAATTTATCTTGCCAAAGGTTATCTAAACTTTCTACTTCTGTTGAAGTTATAGTTTCTGCTGAAAGAGCATCTAAAGGTTTATCACCATTTAAGGTGTTTAGTTTAGACATCAGAATTTGAATATCGCTATCCAACTGTTCAATAACAAACTGTTCTTGAATCCAAGCAATTTTGGCTTTATTCAAATCTAAAATACCGACTTGCTCCTTATTAAAAAGTTCTTGAATTTGGTCAAAAATCTGCTTACTCTGGGTTCTTCTTTCGGTTTTAATGACTTTCTGTTTATGCAGAAAAGAAAGTTCTATAAGCAACTGTTTTGCGTTCAATAAAACTTCCTGTCTTTTCTTGGCATATGTAGTTTGTAGTTGTTCTGATTTTAAATCGTTCCATTTACCACGTGCCGCATATACTGTTGGAAATTCAAATGATTGTGCTATTTCATATTCGGTATAGGCATCGGTTGTATTATCACCAAAGGGCAAATAATATCCAGAGAGCTGTGGATCGGGTAAATTGTTGGTGCTCTTATTTTCGAGTTGTTGACTTTCAATATAGGATTGATAGCCTTTCAACGCTGTATTATTCTGTTCTATTTGATTAAGTAGTTCCTCTACATTTATAGTTTGAGAGAAACTATTAATAAAGAACAGGCATCCGCAAATTGCGAATACGATGTGTTTATTCATTGTATGTGATTTTTAGGTTTAATCTTGCCAGTCAGCAGACAGGCCTGAATTTATAGAAAGGACTACTGCCATAGATGGAAGTATTCCTATACGATTAACCCAAAGATGGTGGACCTCTTGTATTGAGGGATGAGAGATAAGAATTGAAATAAATATTAGGGGGATGATAGACCTTTATTTTCTCGGTCTCATCATAATTTAAAGAATTATAATAATATACAACAGAAACTGGTGTACTTACATCTTTTTTAATTTGGATGTGTTTTGAACTGCTTTCGTATGTTAATGGTATTTCATTAGATACCACTGTATGCACATGCATTTCCAAAAACAAATCTAAAAAGCCTTTGCTCGGACTTTCTTTTTCTGGCACATCGTGATGATGGCTGTGTGTATCACTAAATGCAGCTGTATTATGAGTATGCTCAGGGTTGTGTTCGTGATGCAAATGCGGCAACACTTGATGCAGCAGCAGCATAGAAAATATCCCTAAAAAGAAAAGAGCTTTTATGTGATTGTGTTTTTGCATCTATGCCAAAGGTAATAAAAGTTTAATGCTGTGCCATATAAACTTTTGAGATGATAGGCTTATAAACTTGAAGGGAGCTTATAGCTATATTATCCTACGAGGTTTCGGTATAACTTCTTCTTACAAAGATTATTTAATCTCATTAATAATTTAAAATAAAAAGCAGGTCCGCATTACAAGGGCCTGCTTTTCTAACTAAAACTAATTACGAAAATTAGTTCTTTATTACTTTATAGTTTCCAATTTTGCCGTTTACGGAAACTTTTAAAATGTATGTAATTATTTTATTTATCGAAATAATCTATGCTATAATACCCAAGTATTTAGCTGAAAAACAGGAAGGATTGTAAATAAGTTAAGATGCTTCCACTATGGCGATTTCCTCCTCCGTTAAGCCGTACAGTTCATAAACCATTTGGTCTATTTCTTTTTCGGTGGTGGTTATTTGGGTTTGTAGGGTTTGTGCTTTTTTCTTGTTTTCCTCAAAAAGTTCCATCCACTCAAACTCATCTTTTTTGGTGAGTTCTTGAACCTAGGTTAGATTATTTTTTGCTCTTTCTTTATTTGAAGCTCTTATAAATTTGTTGAGTTCTATGATAAATTAGCCGAAATCTAATTCGTGCTAACTTGAGAGTCTTCTTGAAATATTCTCCATTTCTAATGCACCTTTAAAGAAATATTGAAGCTTGCAATAAATAATGGAAGCTAAATGAAGCTTTTTTGCTCAAACCCTTTCAACGATGGATTAGGGAGTAGATTAAAATCTTTTTTAATGAATAATTCCTAAATCAGATTTCTGATTTAGGAATTATTTTTAAAAGTTTGACAAAAAAAACAAGGATTACCCATCTAAAAGATGTTCTTGCCTGCGATAGTTATTATAACGCAATGCGCTTAAATTTATGATTCTTCTTCCCCAACCTCTTCAGACTGCGTTGTAACCATAGCTTTAGTATGATCTCCATATACTGGTTTTTCATTTCGAAGAAGATCGGTAATTATTGCAAAGCTCTCTGCACTTACCGAGCCAGTGCGATTTCTTTGCCCATCGAAATATGTAAACCAAAAATAACCTCGGTTTACGCTTGAATCCCACCAAGCTTGGTACTGATTAATTAACTTAATTGCCATAATGTATTGTTTTAAAATCAGCCGTACAATTTGTAGCGTTATCACTCCAAACGGCTGTTCCGAAGTGATAGGCTTAATGATTAAATATTTTGAAAATGCAGATTCTTATGAAATAGAATCATGTTAACTTTTTTGGTTGCTAAAAAAATAAATTAGTAAACACTACAAAATCAGATAATTACATTTTTAAAAATAATAATTTAAAACAAAAACACCAAATTTTATTAAAAGCTAGACCATCTTAAAATATTCTGAATATGAGACAACCAATAATTAACAAATCCCTACAAAATTTTATCTGTTTAATTTTTGCACATTTTGGATAGTGATTTGACTGAAGTTTGGGCTTGTTAACAACAACTTTTGTTTTCTTGAATTGGTGGACAAGCTACTGTTCCATAAGAGCAATAAACACAACAATCTCCTTCTTTTGGCTTTAGAACCGTTTTACAATTCTCACACTCGTAAAAGAACTGACAAGCGTTTGTTGGCAAATCCTCCAATTTTATATGTTGGCAGTTTGGACAGGTAATTTCTGATTTTAATATAGTTTCCATTCAATTTTTTATTAAAGCATATGTGGTATGTCTGAAGCCAATGTGGGATATGAGAAAATCATTGTTCTAATATCATTAACCTTCATCTTTGTTTTTATGGCCATTGCGAAGAGGTTTATTGTTTCTTCTGTATTTGGTCCGATTAAATGCGCTCCCAAAATTGTTTGGGTTTCTTCATCAATTATAGTTTTGAAGGCATATTCTTTTAAATTCAAGCGCTTAGCATTGAACCAATTGTCGGCCTCTTTATAATTTACCCGAATATTGTAATTCAACTCTTTCGCTTTAGCTTCAGTATAACCAACATAAGCTATAGTAGGCAAAGTGAAAACTACCGTTGGCATTGGTGGATAACTTATTTCTTTAGAATTGCCTTTAATTATATTTGAAGCAACAGTATGACCTTCCAAAACTGCAATTGGCGTTAAAGGCAAACCTTCTGTATCTGCGGCATCGCCTGCAGCATATATAGATGGGTTTGAAATGCTTTGTAGGAATTTGTTAACCGTAACACCTTTTTTAGTAAAGGCTATGCTGGCTTTGTCTAAATTCAAATCGAATATTGCCGGTGGTCGTCCGGCAGAATTAAAAACAGCATCGGCTTCAAAATATGCTGTTTTCTCTTCGGATTTACCTTCCACTCGATATTCGTTATCTACTTTTTCAATAGCTGTTACATCTGTATTAAGAATGAGTTTTATACCTAATTTTTTTGTGGCAGAAACAAGATGTTTTACTATATCCTGTTCAAAATTTTCTAAGGGGTTTTCTCCACGATGAACAATTGTTACTTCGGCGCCACAGCGAGCTGCGATATGTGCAAACTCAAAAGCGATATAGCCACCACCAATGAATAATAAGGATTTTGGCAATTTTTCTAAATTCAAGAAATCTGTACTGGATTTTGCAAAATGACCACCTTCAAATTCTAAAACTCGTGGCTTGGAACCCGATGCGATTACAATTTTGTTAGCCTTTATTTTTTCTTTTCCAACTTCTAATGTGTTTTCAGACAGAAATTTTGCTGAACTATGAAAGGTGTCTATTCCGTTCTTTTTATATCCTTTTTCAATTTTTGGAGGCATTTCATCCACAAAGGATTGTTTAAAGGCCATTATATCTTTCCAATTGACTTTAGGTATGGTATCAATGCCGTTACCTTTAAGCCTTTTGGCAAAATCTCGAACTTCCGTAGCGCCTATAATTACTTTTTTTGGGTCACAACCCCTCAATGCACAAGTGCCACCGTAAGGTAATTCATCTGTTATTCCGACTTTCAAGCCTTTTGACGCGCATTTATTGGCGATGGTCATTCCTGCCATTCCTGAACCAATTATAAATACATCATATTCTTTCATACTAATTGATTTCTTTTTTATCGGTTACTTTATAGCCCGTTGAGTTAATTGCTTTCTCAATTTCCGTTTCATTAGATTTGGTTCTGTCAAATTCAATGATTGCGTTTCCATTTTCGTAGGACGCTTTTGAGTTTACAATTCCGATTAGTTTATTTACTTCGTGGTTTACGTGTTCTTCACAACTGGCACAGGTCATTCCGCTGATTGTAAATTCTGTTGTTTTAATATCCGATTTGTTAACTACGATGATTTGTTTTTCTGTGTTTGGATAAAAAATTCCTGAATAGTATGGAAAAGCTAACATTACAATTGCAAATGCGGTTACAATACCTAAAAAGGTTTTTGACTGTATAAATTTTGGCTTCCCTGCCTTGCCGGCAGGCAGGTCGTCTGTCTCACATTCGCAGTCAATTTCTTTTCGAGGTTTTAGTTTTTGATACCAAGCAAAACCAAGAACTAAAACTGTCAGTCCAATTAGATAGGGTCGAAAAGGTTCTAGCCAAGAAAATGTTGAAGCAATTCCGCTTGTTCCTGCTATTAGCGCTAAAACAGGAGTAATACAGCATAATGAAGCTGTAATGGCAGTTAACAAACCTGCACCTATAAATTTGTTTTCATTGCTCATATCGTTTCTAAAATTTTGTTTTTATCAAGTATCTCAAAGAATGGATTTAGCATTTTTTCGTATTCAGCGGTGAGCGAGTAAAAAATTGTTTGCGCCTCTCTTTCCGTTTCTAATAGATTTCGATCTTTCATTTTTCGCAAATGCTGTGAAATGGCAGAAATATTCATTCCGAGGATATCGCTTAAATCACAAACACAAAGTCTCTTTTCCTCAAATATTAAGTAAAGTATTTTCAGTCGAACGCTATTTCCGACCAATGAAAGTCCATTCGCCAAATAGTCGAACGATTCATTTAATTCTGAAACTGTGTCTTTGCAACGGTTTATTTGTTTAATATCCGCCTGTTGTCTTATGCAAGAATTATTTTCCATAGCACAAAGTTACATTTATTTCTTATTTAAGCAAATGCTTAAATACATAATTCTTAAGTGTTGGGAAAATTCTAGCTCTTTTTTTTGGGGGGGGGTACCGTTGGATTTGTGTGTCTAAATATGCTGAATGGTAAAAACTTTAAACAAAACTCTGGTATTAATTAATTCCCGTTTTCTGTAAATGTTTTATGAAAACATATAGTAATCAACTAAATGAGTGTTTGATCAATTTAAGGCGTTGAGGCTTTAAGCAACCTTAATTCAATATACGATTTAATGAAAATGTTGCAATACCCAACCACCCTTCTCCAGTATTTTCTCCACTTAAAGATTATAAAAGATGCTTAAAAAAACCCGCTGAATTTATTTCAGCGGGCATTTTCCTTCTTCATAATTATTAATCTTCTACTCAATTTCCTCAGAAATATCCCCACAACTCAACATTGCCGACCCAAAATACGGATTGCGAATTTCTTTCTCTGTGCTTAACCAAAATGCGCCCACGTCGTTATTCGCCATTGGGCAATAATCTACATATACCTTTTGGTTGATACCAAAGGTTTTCAGTGCATTAATTAAATGCGCTGAAAGAGCAACAAAATATTCCCTTTGTGCTTTAATTTCTGAAGTTTTAGAAATTTTGGTGACAGATTCTTTAAGTTCCTTTTCCAGTCGCATCCAATGGGTATGAGCAGATTCTTCTTTTAGTAATTTCATATCTACATTCCCGATACTTTTAAGTAAGCTGATAGCTCCCTTCTTTGAATTTTCTGAATCGTCATTAGCTAATGCTTTTTCTATGGTGATATAATCGTTAAAAACTGATTTCAGTTGCGTTTGAAACTTTGATGATACCTCTAGTCTTTCTATTTGTGCTGAATTATTTGTGGCATCTGCCTCCAATTGTCCTTCATTCCCAGTTTGTGTTTTGCCGACACCGGCATTCATCATACTTTTTTTGCCCTGTAACTGCGCTGCTGCATCTACCGTAAAGGTTCCGTTGGCTACTACTTCTTCGCCATTTTTAAGACCTTCAACAATTGTGTAAACTGCTCCGTTTTTAGCACCCAAGGTTACTTCCCGCATTTCAAAAATAGGTTCGTTAGGATTTGTTTTCACATATACCAAAGACCTACTTCCCGTCCAAAGAACTGCTGTGGCCGGAACGGTTATTTGCGATTTAGTTTCTGTATTTTTTGACAATTGCACTTTTGAAGTAACGAACATTCCAGGTTTCAAAATTGCCTCTTTATTATTTAAAGTCGCCCTTACTGAAACAGTTCTAGATTTGGTATTTAAACTTGGATCTATAAAAGAAATAGTCGCTTCAAATTCCTTATTGGGATAGGCATTGGTTGAAACCGTTATCTTTTGTCCTTCCTTTAGTTGCGAAATTTGGTTTTCGTAAGCATCGAACATTGCCCAAACTGTTCCTAAATCGCTAACCTTTACAATTGGCTGTCCTTGCTTAACATAGTCGCCTTCTACCGCCATTTTTTCGGAAACTGTACCAGAAACCGTTGCGTAAATAGGGAAATTCTCTCGAACTTTTCCAGAGGTCTCAATTTGATTGATTTGATTTTCTGAAAGTTTCCACAACTTTAATTTGTTTCGAACGGCATTATATAACGCAGGTTGCGATTCCTTCATGGAAGCTGCCGTTAAGAGCTCTTGTTGGGCGGCAACAAGCGAAGGCGCATAAATGGAAGCTAATAATTGTCCTTTGCGAACTTCTTCTCCTGTAAAATTGATATTCAGTTTTTCAATTCGGCCTTCAAAATAACTTGCCTGCACAGCATTGGCTTCTTCATTGGGCACAATTTTTCCAGAAAGCAACATTGAGTTCCCTACAATTTCAGAACCATTACCCACTATTATTGTTTGAATATTTGCTAATGCCATTGCATTGTCAGACATTTTAATTTCGTTCAATGCAAGTCCGTCAGCACTTGTACTGGCAGGAATTAATTCCATTCCACAAATTGGGCAATCGCCAGGTTCTGGTTGCATAATCTGTGGATGCATAGAGCAGGTCCACATTTGATTTGCTGCAATCTCTTCTGAATGCCCGTGAGTGTCTTTAACATTATTTGCCGACGTATTGGCAGAATCTCCACCGAATAGTAGAAAGCCGCCTAATAGGCCAACAATCACGGCTATCCCAAGGTAAATGATATTTTTCTTCATCTGATATTTATTTTATTTTTGATTCTCCAATCGTTTAATCATTGCTTTCATTTCAGCAATTTCCTTTTCTTGTGCTTTAATAATATCGTTGGCTAGTTTTTTCACCTCAGGGTCTTTTATATCAGCTCTTTTACTGGTTAAAATTGCGATGGAATGATGCGGAATCATTGCTTTCATCCATAAAACATCACCCACGATAGGGCTTTGGGCTCTAACTAAACCAAGAGCGCTGATAAATAGAATTAAACTTCCCAATAGAATTACAATATTTTTTTTCTTGTTTTGATACATCTTCCGCATAAAGAACCACATAATTACTGCCATTGCCGCAATACCTAAACACGACATATAAAACCTGGTAAGGCTAAAATAAACGTGGTCTATTTCATACGTATTCAAATACATTGTGATGTACATTGCTATAAAAGAAGCTGCAAGCATCAAAATAAACTTTGTGTAATTGTTGTTTTCTGAGTGTTGATTTGAATTTTTCATAGTATTGAATTTATGGTTTAATTTATATAATCTTAGCGTGTTTTTATATAGTGGCTTTATTGCAAACTATCTTTTATTCGATTCATATATTTTATAATTATTTCTTTTTCAGCTTTCAATAAAATGGCATCACGATGAATTAAAGTGAATGAAGTTAACGGCATTTCGTCATCTTCAATTTGGTTAATAATTGACTTTAACTTGCTGTTTTTTCTTCTATCTGAAAAGTCATCCCAATCATTGAAGTTTAGCTCATCCTTTCCCTCTTTTATATGATCTTCCATAAACCAAGCGACGGGCTGAACTTTACTGTACCAAGGGTACTGGGTATTGTTACTGTGACAATCATAACAGGATTCTTGTAATATTGAATTGATTTCTTTTGGCGAATTATTTGCCAATAAAAAATCAGCTTTAGGTATAATATTGCTCTGGTTAAGCTCTGTGGGTACAAACTGTATACCCACAAAAGCAACCAATAAAATAGTCAATATGATTCTTAGAATCTTCATATTAATATGAAATGAGACGGTAAGACGTAGGACATAGGGCTTTTCGAATTATGAATTTTTAGTCTTCCGTCCTAAGTCAGCCTGTCTTAGGTCATTTTTAATTTATTTCCTTTTGCACTTTTCCGCAATGAAGCATTTTACTTCCGTAATAAGGATTTTTAACCTCTTTGTTCATACTTAACCATGCACTGCCGCCATCGTACATTGGGCAAAACTGCTGATATAAAGTCGTTTCTGTTCCGGTAATCGCAACCATATCGGTTATATCATTACTCAAAATTTTGAAATGTTCGCGTTGGTGGTTCATTTCACTTTTGCCAATATGCTCTGCGTGTTCCTTTGCATCTTCGATAATATCCTTCAACTCTTTTTGTTGCGCAGCAGTGTAGCTACTCACGTTAAAAGTATTTAAGGTACTTTCAAGTTTCTTTCCTGCCTTTGCAGCTGCTTCTTTATTATCTGCCACCAAAGCATCTTTAAGCGCCATATATTCTGCCAATACTACTTTTACATCAGGATTCTGCATCTTAGAATTGCTCATTGTATTGGATTTATCCATATTGTCGTGTTCCATCATTGAACTATCGTGATGACCTTCTTCTGGCATTTCGGAATGCATATCGTCATTCACTTCTTCATTTTTAGTGTCTCTACAAGACATTGCTGTTAGGCTTATTAAAGCCATTACCATAATTGCTGTTGTTACTCTTAGTTTTTTCATTGTTTTACATTTTAAAATTAGCACTGTGTTTATTTTATTAAATAATTTATAATTGTTGACTGCACATAATAGTTTTTAACCGATTCAATCTGGTTCATCTGAAATTTCAATTGCAACTCCTGAATGTCCAGCACATCATTAAAATCAATAGTTCCGGTTTCATAGTTTTTGATTAATATTTCTTCGGCATTCTTCGCCTGTCCAAGATTTTTCTGTTGCGTTTCGAATTTTATTCGCGCTTGGTTTCGTTGAGAAATTGCCTTGGCCAATTCAGATTCCAAAATATTTAATCGCTCATCCTTTTGGAAATGTATTTCCTGTTGACGAAGTTCGTTCTGTTTTGAAATAGACTTATAGCGCTTATTAAAAATAGGAATCGAGAGCGAAACCATTGGCATTACGATGTCTTTGCCGTTATCTATCATAGTCATATCCGTTCGCTCGGAAACTGGAATATAATCTAAGCCAAAACCAAACATAGGTTGGGCTTCGCGAAGATTGAGCAATTCAGATTGGGTTACCGATTCGTAGAGCTTGTCATATTTTAATATTTCCGGATTTAGTGAAAGTGCATCATATGAAAGTTGTAAATCTTCAATAGGCATTTCCAAAGTATCAACTACCGTAATATCCTTATCATACTCGCGATTCAACAAACTATTCACAGCTGCTTGAATACCTATTGACTGTTGCGTTAGCACTTCTTTTTCCTGTTGCAATTCATTTTGCCTAATTTGTAAACGCAACACATCAACTGCCGATGCCTTCCCAACTTCCACGGAAGTAAGGGCCAAGCGTTCATAAGTTTGTAGCAGCTCTATATTTTGGTCAAGCACAAGCTGTTTTGCCCTTATTTCATATAGCTGGTAATAGAACTGGGAAACCGAAAGTGCAAGCTTACGTTTTGCGATGGTTACTTCCACATAGTCCGCTTCTGCCATTGAAGAAGCATAATTTTCTCTAGCCGAAATAGTTCCAAACCAAGGTAACATTTGCTTTACTGAAAAGCGGGCGCGTTGTGCTCCCACACGTGTTTCGGGTTCCGTAACAAAATAACTTGCGCTTATTTCGGTGTTGGGAATCCAATTAGCTTCGTTAACCTTTTCCGAAGCAATTTCGTACCGCATCTGAAACTTTTGGATTTCCGGATTGTTGGAAATCCCTTCGTCTATATAGGTTTGTAAGTCTTGACCATAACTATTGAATGCCGAAAGGCAAATCAGGAAGGCCAAGACCAATTTTATATGTGATTTCTGTTTAATCATTATTCAATAGTTATAGTTTGTGATTCATTTTTCAACCTTCTTTTAGCTATCCGCTCTTTCCTCCAACTATAAAGTACCGGTACAAGAAAATACGATGTTGTATCCAGAAGCATTCCGCCGAAAATGGGGATAGACATAGGGATCATAATATCGCTTCCTTTTCCTGTGGAAGTCAAAACTGGCAGGAGTGCCAAAATGGTGGTTACAGTGGTCATTAAACATGGACGAATACGTTTGGAAGCAGCTTCCAAAGTAGATCTTCTAATTTCCTGAATATCTGTAGGATCATTTTTCTCGAAAGTCTGTGTGAGATAGGTTGCCATTACCACCCCATCGTCAGTAGCAATACCAAAAAGGGCAATAAAACCTACCCAAACCGCCACGCTCAAATTGATGGTGCTTATATTGAAGAGATCCCGCAGATTTTCGCCAAAGAAATTAAAATTCAAAAACCAATCCTGTCCATAAAACCAAATCATAACGAAACCACCTGCAAAAGCTACTGCAATTCCTGTAAAAACCATAAAAGTTGTGGCCACCGATTTAAACTGAAAATACAGAATCAAAAAGATAACCAGCAAGGCTAAAGGAACAATAACAGAAAGCGTTTTTTCGGCGCGTAATTGATTTTCGTAGGTTCCCGTGAATTTATAGCTGATGCCTTTGGGAACGATTAAATCGCCATTATCAATTTTTTGTTGAATTAACGCTTGCGCATTTTCAACCACGTTTACTTCGGCAAAACCGTCCAATTTGTCAAACAGTACGTAACCTACCAAAAACGTGTCTTCACTTTTTATTACTTGCGGACCTTGTTCATAACGGATAGTTGCAAGTTCGCTTAACGGGACTGGGCTTCCTTTTTCAACAGGAATATAAATCTTTTCCAAATCTGAAGGGTCTGCGCGTAATTCCCTAGGATAGCGGATGCGAACCCCATAACGTTCCCTGCCTTCCACAGTTTGGGTTAATGACATTCCGCCAACAGCAACTTTTAAAACATCCTGAACTTCTTCTACGGTAACGCCGTAACGGGCCAATTTTTCTCTATTAATATCAATAAGAAGGTATGGTTTGCCCACAATACGATCTGCAAAAACAGCCTCCTGTTTTACGCCTTCGGCTTGTTTTAAAATATCTTCCAGTTCTAAACCAAAAGCTTCAATCTGTCTTAAATCCTGCCCTTTAACTTTTATACCCATTGGCGCACGCATACCAGTTTGCAGCATAACTAATCGCGTTTCTATAGGTTGTAGTTTGGGTGCCGAAGTAACCCCCGGAAGTTTAGTAACTCTTACAATTTCTTTCCAAATATCATTAGGCGAATTAATTTCTGGCCGCCAATTTCTGAAGAATTCGCCATCATCATCTGCAATCATTTTGTTAGCAGATTCATCAACTGTAATAGACACTTTCTTTCCGTTTTTCCGATAGTTCTCGACTGTGCTCGAACTAATATCGTTATTCGGATTTGCAATAAGACTGCCATCTTTCAATTCGAATAATCCGTCATCGTTCACTTTAAATCGTTGCCGCTCGCCTTCGCTGTTTACCATATATTCAGTTTTATACTGAATCATATTTTCGTACATTGAAAGTGGTGCTGGATCTAAAGCAGATTCGGTTCTTCCAGATTTCCCCACCACGGTTTCAATCTCCGGAAGGCTTGCAACTGCCATATCTAATTGTTGCAAAACACGTTTGTTTTCTTCAATGCCTGCATGTGGCATCGAGGTGGGCATTAAAAGAAATGAGCCTTCATTAAGGGAGGGCATAAATTCTTTCCCTGTATTTTTAAAGATGATAAAACCAAGAATTAAAAGCGTGGCTGGAATGGTTAAAAATATATATCTGTTCGCCAAAGCCCATTTAAGGATTCGGGAGTAATAATTTTTGAAAAGTGAAAAACTTCCTAGAAGACCAAAGCAGATAATGCCAACGAAAATAAGATTCCAAAAAAGATTTTTATCAACTCCCAATGGTCTCCAATATTCTGCTAATAAAAATACTATTCCTGCCACCGAAATATAAATACTGTATTTGCTTGAGCGCTCTTTAGACCAATTACCACGCAGCTTTGCAAAGGCCACAAAACTAAAAGCTATCAGCATGAGCCCAATCCAATGACCAAAAATAACGGCAATAAACCCTGCAACTAATAAAAGCCCGTTGATGCCGTAATTTGTGCTCCTTCTAATATTTCTACCCCTAAAAAGAAATGCCGCAAAAGGAGGGATTAAAAACAGGGCGATAATAATAGAGGCTGTAAGTGCGAATGTTTTGGTAAAAGCCAACGGGCGGAAAAGTTTTCCTTCTGCACCTACCATTGTAAATACTGGAATGAAACTTATAATCGTTGTTAAAACGGCCGTAACAATAGCTCCGGAAACTTCGGCAGAGGCGTTATAAACTACTGTATTTATTGGGAGTTTTTTATCATCCTCGTCCAAATGTCGGATAATATTTTCTGACAGGATAATTCCCACGTCAACCATAGTACCAATTGCAATAGCAATTCCCGAGAGGGCAACGATATTGGCATCTACTCCAAAAAATTTCATAGCAATAAAAACCATCAACACCGCAACGGGCAATAATCCCGAAATAAGTATAGATGCCCGAAGGTTAAATACCATTACAATTATTACTAAAATGGTAATTAGTATTTCTAGAGATAAAGCCTCGTTGAGCGTTCCCAATGTTTCTTGAATGAGTTCGGTTCGGTCGTAAAAAGGAACAATTGTTAGTTGGGAAGTTCTACCATCGCTCAAAATTTTAGTGGGAAGTCCGGGACTCAACTCCTTAATTTTATCCTTCACATTATTGATCACCTCCATTGGGTTAGCGCCATAACGGGCTACAACCACGGCTCCTACAACTTCGGCGCCTTCTTTATCCAAAATACCACGTCTTGCTGCAGGCCCTAAAGAGACATTTGCAATGTCTTTAATTCTAATGGAAGTATAGTTTTCAGATGTTACGACAGCATTTTCAATGTCTTCAACAGATTTCACATAACCCAAGCCACGCACAAGATATTCCGCCTGGTTAATTTCTAAAGTTTGTGCCCCAATGTCTTTATTACTTTCCTTTACCGCTTTTACAACTGCGCCCAAGCTTATGTTGTATTGGCGCATCAATTCAGGCTTCACGTCTATTTGATATTCCTTTACGTAACCACCAATAGATGCCACTTCCGAAACACCGCTTGCAGATGCCAAAGCATATTTCACATAATAATCCTGAATGCTTCTCAGTTCTTGTAAATCCCAACCGCCCGTAACATTTCCATCTTTGTCACGACCTTCCAGTGTGTACCAAAATATCTGCCCCAAACCTGTGGCATCGGGACCCAAAGCAGGATTTATACCTTCTGGCAACAAACCACTTGGCAACGAATTCAATTTTTCAAGAATGCGGCTTCTACTCCAATAAAACTCAACATCTTCTTCAAAAATGATATAGATGCTTGAAAAACCAAACATAGAAGAACTCCGTATCGTTTTCACACCAGGAATTCCCAACAAGCTTGTTGTTAATGGATAGGTAATTTGGTCTTCAATATCTTGTGGGGAGCGACCGTCCCATTTAGTGAAAACAATTTGTTGATTTTCGCCAATATCTGGGATGGCATCGACGGCTACAGGATCGCTTGGCAGAATTCCTGTGTTCCAATTGAAAGGTGCGTAAACAGTTCCAAAACCCACAAAAACGAGGAGCATTAAAACGGCAACGAGCTTATTTTCTATAAGAAATTTGATGCTTTTATTTAGCATGAACTTTGATAATTAGACTATTATAACTATTTGGTTTTAACTGTATCCATAAAATTGAATACAACAAAATGTGCCCAAAACGAGAGAACCGCTGGGCGAATCCCGATAGTAATCGGGTTATAGTCTAAAAATCAAATTAGGTAAGTCTCGTGAAGCTTTTGTAAATCCTGTTCGAGAAAGGGAGGTGCATAATCTCTAAAAGGAACGATATTAGTATCTAACGCCTCAAAAAGATTTATATATGAATAGAAAAATGAAGCAACAAAAACTTGTTGCTCGAAAGATATCTTATTAAAAGATGTTTTAATGTCATCCTGCCCGTCAACAATTAATTGTTTATCGGAACAGCAGGATTTTTCTGAAACTTCATTTTCACAATCCTTTCTAGATTGTTGTTTTTCCATTCCGCAGGTCTTCACATTTTGAAAAACTGAAAAATCAACCAATGTAGCTCCACAATAATGTACGTCTACAGTGAACGACATAGTGGTAAATAACACTAAAGTCGCCAAGGCTACAGATATAGTTTTATGGAAAATTGATTTCATTACCTCGCAAATTTAGCGAAAATCGTTCGTTCTTTCTATAAGCTATGTACAATTATTTGTTAAATGCTAAAAGAAGTACATCAAATCCTCCTTTCTCCAAGAATATTTTAGCAAATTTTTAAGTATTTTATTGGCACTATTATTAAACTCCAATTGCTGGTAAAGCAAGCTGAATAAATTTTCGACGCAATTTTTGGATCTTTTTTTTAGCTTAAAATTTCCACGTTCGCTTTAACACTTTGTTTACAGGGCTGCATAAACCTATCTTAAAATCTTGGATTAAAGCAATACGATTAAGTAACTTTAGACTAATCATCTAATTATCAACTTAAATTATATGGAGATTATTTTATTTTTCGCACTTTAATGCATTCCTTTATTTGCAAGTTTGAAATTACTTAATAAGATGTAAAGTGGATAAACTAAAACACAAAAAAAGAATTACTCATTTGCGATTTAATAGCGATTCGCAAAAAAGCAATTTATTTACTAACAACTAAATTTTAAACCTATGTCCTTACTTACAATTATTCTAAATATTTTCTTACCACCTGTCGCTGTATATATGAAACACGGCATAGGAGGAACATTTTTTATAAACCTAATTTTAACCATTATCGGTTGGTTACCTGGAGTTATTCACGCTTTTATCGTTAATGATTAAAACTTCAATTCTTAAAAAGCCCATTTAAATAATGGGCTTTTATTATACATCATATTTATATTACTCTTAAAGTTTTGTTTAACGTTTCATTGCTCACATTAAACATTTGTACCTTTAACATTCTAAAGATGTAAGTACATTATTGTATAAAACTATATTATGTTTGGAATATTCAAGAAGAAAACAGAAAAGGAAAAGTTAGAGGAAAAATACCGAAAATTACAGAAAGAGGCCTTTAACCTTTCTACCACCAACAGAAAATTGAGCGATCAAAAAACTGCTGAAGCCGAAGAAGTTATGAAACAACTCGAAAATCTAAACTGAAATTAAAACCCCGTAACGACCGAAGTGAAAAAACCTGACAACGTAGTTTTCAATTCTAAAATTCAACATGATGATGCTTCACTAACCTCAAAAAAATGAAGTTCAGCAATAAGCCGTTTTAAATGCTCTCTTCAAGAATAGTTACCCCTACGTTAGCGTAAATGAAACGCCTGATTTTTAGGTGCCAAAATTTATTATCTCCTTTCGACTAAATTCTTCTGAAATTTTACATTTCAGAAGAATTTTTCTTCCATAAAAAGCAATCAACACGCATTCAGCTTCGAGAGCGCTGAAAAGAAATTCGTCACAAAATTTGTCTTTTAGTTTTAAGAGTCGTCATATTTAGATATATTTCTGAATCCAAAAAAAAATTTCAGAAATACTCCGCAAATCCATATAAATATGAGCAATTACCACATTAAAAATTTAGAAGAATATTTTCAGGTTTACAGAAAATCGATTCGTGATCCCGAGAGTTTTTGGGAAGAAATTGCGGAGGAAAACTTTATGTGGCGCAAACGGTGGGATAAAGTGCTGGAGCACGATCTTTCAAAACCTGAAGTTTCATGGTATAAAGGCGCAAAACTGAATATTACCGAAAATTGTATCGATAGACATATTTACAGCCGTGGCGATAAAACTGCTATTATTTTTGAGCCAAATGACGCTTCCGAAGAAGCGGAGCATATAACTTACACGCAGCTACATGAGCGCGTATGTAGATTTGCCAACGTTTTGCTAGACCACGGGGTGAAAAAGGGCGATCGGGTTTGTATCTATTTGCCTATGATTCCAGAATTGCCGGTTTCATTATTAGCTTGTGCGCGCATTGGCGCAATCCATTCCGTAGTTTTTGCAGGATTTTCTTCTACGGCACTTCACACGCGTATAAACGATTCAGATTGTAAAATAGTAATTACCAGCGATGGCTCGTATCGCGGCAATAAAACAATAGATTTAAAAGGAATTGTAGATGAAGCTTTAGAATCCTGCCCAAATGTGAAAACTGTTTTGGTAGCCAAACGCATCAATTCTGAAATACCGATGAAACCCAACCGCGATAAGTGGCTACAACCTTTACTCAATGAAGCCTATCACGATTGTGTGCCAGTAGTTATGGATGCTGAAGATCCGCTGTTTATTTTATATACTTCTGGTTCAACCGGGAAGCCAAAAGGAATGGTTCATACCACCGCTGGCTATATGGTTTTTACCGCTTACACTTTTAAAAATGTGTTTCAATATCGCGAAAACGATGTGTTTTGGTGCACTGCAGATATTGGCTGGGTTACGGGCCACAGTTATATAGTTTACGGTCCGTTGGCTAACGGAGCAACAACCGTATTATTTGAAGGAGTTCCCTCCTATCCAGATTTCGGACGCTTTTGGCAGATTGTGGAAAAGCATAAAGTAAATCAGTTTTATACCGCGCCCACCGCCATTCGTGCATTGGCGAAAGAGCGATTAGATTTTTCGGCCAATTACGATCTTTCTTCCCTAAAAATTTTAGGTAGCGTTGGCGAACCAATTAATGAAGAAGCTTGGCACTGGTATAATGACAATATCGGGAAGAGAAACTGCCCTATTGTAGATACGTGGTGGCAAACCGAAACGGGCGGAATTATGATTTCACCTATTCCCTACTCTACGCCTACTATTCCTACGTACGCCACACTACCGTTACCAGGAGTGCAACCCGCATTGATGGACGAAAATGGCGAAGAATTAAAAGGAAACTTGGTTAATGGTCGTTTGTGCATAAAGTTCCCTTGGCCAGGAATGGCGCGAACTATTTGGGGAGATCACAAACGTTACAGCGAAACTTATTTTTCAGCTTATAAAAACAAGTATTTTACAGGCGATGGCGCATTACGCGACAGTACAGGCTATTACCGCATCACGGGTCGTGTGGACGATGTAATAATTGTTTCTGGCCACAATTTGGGTACAGCTCCCATTGAAGATGCCATCAACGAACACCCAGCAGTGGCAGAAAGCGCGATAGTAGGCTTTCCTCACGATATAAAAGGTAATGCACTCTATGGCTTTGTAATCTTGAAAGAAACTGGCGAAGGCCGTGTGCACGATAACCTGCGCAAAGAGATAAACCAAATTATTACAGAACACATTGGGCCAATTGCAAAGTTGGATAAAATTCAATTTACCTCAGGCTTACCCAAAACTCGAAGTGGAAAAATAATGCGCCGTATACTTAGAAAAATTGCTGAAAAAGACACAAGTAATCTTGGCGATATTTCTACCCTATTAAACCCAGAAGTGGTGCAGGAAATTATGGATGGAGCGGTTTAAGCAAGATTATAAAACAGGGATGCTTTTTCTTCCAAAAGATAATATTTGGAAATAAATTAAAAAAATATCCTTACGGGATAACTATGGTGAAAATGTTGAGATAATCTGAGACTCACTCTACTTTTAGGCGCTACTAATGGTTCTTATAAATTTACCCGCAACTGTTGTAATACGGAGACGTTAACTCCAATCTAATAAAAGACATTTTATGAATTATATAGTATTTAGTATTACAATTACATTCATTTCATGGTTAGTGGCAATGATTATAATTGCTGGAATAAAAAATACATCTTTCTACAATAATTTGTCAAACCTCAATTTTATAAAGAATGAAAATCATAACAAAATTATTGGACTTGGATATTTCAAATGGATTGTAACAAATACCTTTTTCAAATTCTTCAATCAGAAAATTAAATTGAAAGCTGAAAATACTGATTTAAACGAAATTCGAAAAGAAATGACAATTGCGGAAATTGGTCATTTAATCGGTTTCATATTCATGACAATTGTTGCTTTATACAAGGGTTTTTCAAACAATTATTTATTCGGATTCACAATAATGATATTTAATATTTTAATGAATTTATATCCTTCTTTATTGCAACAGGATAATAAACGACGAATTGACAAACTGATTAAAAGACAAAGAAAAATTTAGATAACACCTATAAACTTTATTGCTTTTTATATTTATTTACCAATCTCGAAGTGTCGAAAGTTGCCGGTTTTCTATTTGGTTTTTATTTGCTAATTTAGTTGCTTAACCATCCTCAAACACATTCGCCCTATTATAAAATTTAATATTGAAATAAGGTTATGAAAAAAGTAATTGTATTGCTCCTTTGTCTTTACTTTTCAGTGGGAATTAAAGCGCAGAGTATTATTGGTGCTTGGGAGTCTTTTTCAATTTCTGAAAATGGTGACAAGCTTAGAAATGTGGTTCTTTTTGGAGATGGGTATCAAGTATCAACAACCTATAACGCCAAGACAGGAAAGTTTATTCAGGCCGTTGGAGGTTCTTGGAAATTAGAAGGAGATACGATGACAGAAAAAGTAGAATTTAATGCATATAATTCTGAAGACGTTGGTAAAGAGCTAAGTTTTGAGGTAATTGTACAAGATTCCATTTTGGATATAGTTGGTAGTGAAATAAAACTCAAAAGAATTGATAATGGTGAACCAGGAAAATTACGAGGCGCATGGATAATGTCTGGTAGAATAAAAGACGGCGAAACACAATTAAGGGATACAAGTGGGCCAAGAAAAACAATGAAAATTTTAACTGGAACTCGTTTTCAATGGATTGCATACAATAGTGAAACAAAACAATTTATGGGAACTGGCGGTGGAACCTACACCACAATTAACGGTGAGTATACTGAAAACATCGAATTCTTTTCAAAAGACGATTCCAAAGCAGGGCTTAGCTTACAATTTAATTATGAACTTATAGATGGTGATTGGCACCATTCAGGCTTATCGAGTAAAGGAGACCCAATACACGAAATATGGAGTATTCGAGAATAATTAAAAAATTATAAAAATCCACAAATGGTAAAAATGTATATAATAGCGATATCACTTTTTTTAGTAATCACTTTTCTCTTTTGGAAGTTTACTAATGGCTATTTCAAAAAAGAATATGGTATAAAGTTGTGGAACCATTGGGGAACGAGACTTTTTTACTGGCAAGGTGCAATATACTCCAGTACGGGAATAACGATTTTACTATTGTTTCTTCTAAAATGGACAAATGTTTTGACATATTAAAAGTCATAGAAATATAGAAATAAGGATATTGTCTAACCATCGCTCAAATGAAAACTGCAGAAAACATAGCGCTCGAGTTTAACGATTTTTCAAAAAACTATACCAATGACATGATTGGTTGCGTGCCACATTATTTGCAGCAAATTTCAAGTTTCGCAACAAACCTTCCAAATAATTTTAAACCTAAAAATATTCTAGATTTGGGTTGTGGCAATGGCAATGTAACCGCTCAACTTCTTCCCTATTTTCCAAATGCTACATATACATTGGTTGATGCATCTGCTGAGATGATACATTTATGTCAAAATCAATTTAAAGCGTACGATGTTATATATGCGAATAAGTACTTCAAAGATTTTCTATTTAATACTAATAGTTATGATCTTGTTTTAGCCGGATTTAGCCTCCATCATTGCGATGAAAACGAAAAACAAGTTGTTTTTAAGAATATCTATAATTCCTTAAATGAAGGGGGGATATTTTCATATAGTGATTTAATGATAAATAAAACAAATCCAGATCACGCAAACTTATTAGTACAATGGGAAGCGTTTGTAAATGGTAATTTTCCAGATGGCGAAAAATGGACCTGGGTTATGGAACATTACAAAGCATTCGACAAACCAACAGATTATTTACTTCAAATAGAGTGGTTAAAGCAGGTTGGTTTTAGTAATGTTGAAATTTGCTTTAAAGAAGATTATTGGATACATCTGCAAGCAAGAAAATAAAATTATTTAATATTTTTTCAGAAACAGGCATCGAATTTAGGCGGTGTATTTGCCATTTCTATATCTTAGCCCAATAAAACCGCTTTGAGTTATTCGAAAAAATGAATAAAAAATACCAACATCAAATAACCACCTATTACGACGAATCTTTACGTGATTATGAAATAGTTTGGCAATTAAAAGATTCTATGGCTTTGCATTATGGTTATTGGGATGAGGACACCAACACCCACCGCCAAGCACTTTGGAATATGAATTATCAAGTTGCAAAGCACGCACAAATAACTAATAAAGATCTCGTACTTGATGCAGGTTGTGGCGTTGGAGGCACCTCTTTTTTTCTTGCAAATAATATAGGTTGTTCGGTGCATGGCATTTCGCTTGCAGAAGCACATATTGAACGTGCATTGCAATACAAGAAAAATAATGACCCCAATGATTTAGTTGCATTTTCAGTGCAAAATTTCTGTCATACTTCGTTTCCAGATAATTCATTCGATGTTATTTTGGGTATAGAAAGTATCGTGCACGCAGAAAATGAAAGCGATTTTTTTACCGAAGCTTTTAGAATTCTAAAACCCGGAGGCAGATTATTAATTTCGGACTATTTTACGAGACCTACTCAAAGTAAAATTGAAGCAGAAACATTGAAAAAATGGGGCGATTCATGGGCGATTCACAAATTTATTATTGAAAAAAACTTTTGTGAAACAGCTGAAAACATTGGGTTTAAATCTGTACTATTAAAAGACATTACTAAAAATGTTTTCCCGTCCATCAAAATCTTGCATCGATCTTATTATCCTGGAATATTTATTAGCAGAATATCTAACTTCTTTGGAAATAGAACCAACGTACAGGTAATAAATAGTAAATCTGGGAAATTTCAGTATCAGTCTTTCAAACAAGGTATTTGGAAGTATAAACATTTTCTTGCATTTAAAGGGGCAGTACAGCCATATTCTTCAATTGACGATTATGTAAAAACTCCGAAACCGTGCAATGTTTATATAGATCAAGAAAAATTTAAAGATCGTTTTCCTATCATTTCTAAAAAAGGAATTTCAACAAGAAACACTATTAAAAGACTCATGCATTTCTACCTAGAAACAGGCATTAAAAATGACGAAAAATGGTTTTAGTAAAAATTCAGATTTATTAAATATTACACACTTTTATAACAAAAACCACTTCTTTTTGAAATGTGTTAAAGATTATTCGAAATAAATTAGTTAAAAGAATTACCATTCAATATATTTATAAAGTTGATAGCGAAACATTTACAAACCAATAATCTCCTCACAATGATTTGGACCATCTTGTTTCTTTTTCTTGCAGCAGTGACCGCAGTCCTTGGGTTTTTAGGCCTAGGATTTGGCCCAATTGAACCAGCCAAAACAGCATTTTATGTTTTGGGTATTTGTCTGTTATTTTCATTTATCCTTGAACGGCGAAAAAAACGCAAAAGATATTACGAATAACACGCAAAACTTCACAGAAAACCGCCAAAACTGAATTGGGCGGTTTTTTTTCTAAGGCAAAATCTGCAAACTAATTAGTATCCAAAGCGTAACAAAAAGAACATTAATGCTAACAATAACCGTATATGTGGTAATCTATTGAGTAGGAAATAGTAATTTGCTACCACAAAAGAACCAACAAAATGAATTGCATTCAAGTAAACTCACTTCCCCTAAGAGAAGTTATTAGAGACATTGCCGCCAATTTTGACATTAATTATACCGAAAATTGCGGCGAATATTTACTGCAGCTGCCACCATCAGTGGGCGAAGGTAGCATTCGCGGCATCAACTTCGATGGCGGATTGGGGCTTATTCAATACGACTGTATGTTTAATAAGGATATGGAAATACATTTTGTTGTGAATAATATTCACCCACTTAAATTTCTATATACGGTTAATGGAACGCTGAAACATCGCTTTGAAAACGAAGATGAGCTACACGAAATTAATCAATTTCAAAATGCTATTGTTGCTAGTAGTAAGCACAACGGCCACGTTTTATTTTTTAAGGCGAACCAGAAAATTAAGGTGAACAGTCTAGAAATAGAAAGAGGAACGTTTCAGGCAAAAATGGAATGCGATATTAATAGCCTTAACGACGAGCTTCTACAGCTTTTTAAAGATATTGAAGGCAACGGAACCTTTTATTACAACGGAAATTATAGCCTCAACATTTCAGTGATTCTTGACGAAATGACGGAATTTACTGGAGAAAATTTTATGCGAAAACTCTTTTTAGAAGGTATGGCTTATCAAATACTATCGCACCAAATTCTACAATACCAAGACGATAGCATAGAAGAAAGCAATCGTACTTTACTGCGTTCGTCTGAATTGAAACAAATTTACCTCATTGCAAATTTGATAGACAACAATATTTCGCAAATACCAACTGTTGAAATTCTGGCTAAAGAAGCGGGACTTAACATCAATAAATTGCAGGAAGGTTTTAAAAAGTTGTACGGTGCGACGGTAAACAACCACATTCAGAAAAAAAGGTTAGATGCCGCTTATGGACTTTTAACCCAAACTGATTTAACTATTTCAGAAATTGTGAATGCTATAGGGTTGAGCAGTAAAAGTTACTTTTCGAAAATCTTCAAGGAAAGACACGATATCTCTCCCTCAGATTTTCGTAAAAAGTACAGAAGCAAATAAAAAAAACCCCGCTGAAAAATTTTCAGTCGGGGCTTTCTTCTTCATAGCATTTCTTTTCGAGGCTAATGTAGCAATTCCTAAAACTACATATTAACTCAAAAGAGTTAATCATTAACCCATATCATCTCTTAGTGAAATAGCTGAAAATAAAGCAATAAACTACCGTATTAGCTATTCTCCCAATTTCTAATTTCGTCTTCTAAATTTACTCTGGACTTACCAGTTTTTGTTTCCAACTTTTTAAGTGTATCTGAAAAAGACTCGCCTTTATATTCAGATTCACTAACATCTAAATTATAGGTCTTTTCAAAATCTTTTGAAATCTGTTTCCATTTATTTTTCAAATAATCGCCATCATCAGATTCATCCTTTTTAACTTCTTTAGAATTTTCAACATAGCTTTCTTCGCTATCAGCATTATGTTGCTCTGCCTGTGCGCCTTTACCAGTGCTGTGTTTCGGACTTACATTTTTATCACTCATCTTTAAATTTTTTTATTGAATTAGTTTCAAATTTTCATCTTTCCCTTAAATAAACAGTAAAAGAAATATGCTAATATGCTAGCATCCAAGTTATTCTTTTATCTATTTTTACGATTATATTTTTTATCCCCACAAAAATGAAACCCCTTTCTCATTTCGATGATTAAGGGGTTTCACTGTACCCATAATCCCGGATACGAACATTTCTAATCCAAACGCCTATTCTTCTTCCTCTTCATTGCGTTGGTTCTGTGGTCTGTTTTGCGGATTCCTCTGCTGATTTGTTTGTTGATTTTGAGGATTCCTTTGCTCATTTTGATTTTGTGTACTCATAGCAAATTTGTTTAAATTAATAAATCATTTCCTTTTTCAAGACTAAGTTAATCATTACTGAAAGTGCGTTGGCCTAACAAAATCATAAAAAAACTTAGACGTATTGTTAATTAACTATCCTTTATCTTAAAACTATAAATTATTGGCAATTCCTTCTATTTACAAATAATAGGCTTCATTTATAAGTGAAACCCTTTCTATTTAACTCGGTAGCGTTTTGTATATTTGCGCTTTTAAAATTTAAACCATGTATACCAATTCTTTACAAGCCATTTCGCCTATAGACGGCAGATACGCTTCAAAAACTTCAAGTCTTATTCCGTATTTTTCTGAAGAGGCGCTCATCCGTTACCGCGTGCAAGTGGAAATTGAGTATTTTATTGCTTTGGTAGAATTAGATTTGCCGCAGTTAGCAGACTTCGACCGAAGTCTTTTTTCGAATCTTCGAGATCTTTATCTTGAATTTTCAGTAACAGACGCTGTAATTATTAAGGAAACTGAAAAGGTTACAAATCACGATGTAAAGGCGGTTGAATATTTTATAAAAGAAAAATTTGACGCATTAAATCTTCAGAAATATAAAGAATTCATCCACTTTGGTTTGACTTCACAAGACATAAACAATACTGCGATTCCGCTTTCATTAAAAGATGCCATCAACAACGTGTATGTGCCACTTTTAATGGAAGTTAAAAATAAATTGAAATCACTTTCCGAAGATTGGGCAGATGTTTCAATGCTTGCCCGTACGCACGGACAGCCGGCTTCTCCGACCCGTTTAGGAAAGGAATTAGAAGTTTTTGTAGTGCGTATTGAAGAGCAGTTCGATTTAATGAACGATATAAAAAGCGCTGCGAAATTTGGTGGCGCAACGGGTAATTTTAACGCTCATAAAGTTGCATATCCAGATGTAGATTGGCGAGCATTTGCTCAAAAATTTGTGCAAAATACTTTAGGGTTACACCACTCCTTCCCTACTACACAGATTGAGCATTACGACCATATGGCCGCTCTTTTTGACTGTTTAAAAAGGATAAACAATATTTTGATTGATTTAGATCGCGATGTTTGGACTTATGTTTCGATGGATTACTTCAAACAAAAAATTAAAGAGGGAGAAATTGGTAGCAGCGCAATGCCACATAAAGTAAACCCAATTGATTTTGAAAACAGTGAAGGAAACTTAGGAATAGCAAATGCTATTTTTGAGCATCTTTCAGCAAAACTTCCTATTAGCAGATTACAGCGTGATTTAACAGATAGTACGGTGTTGCGAAATATTGGGGTGCCAATTGGACATACACTTATTGCCTTTTATTCAACTTTAAAAGGACTCAACAAATTATTGCTAAACGAGCCAAAATTTAATGAAGATCTTGAAAATAACTGGGCGGTTGTTGCGGAAGCAATACAAACAATACTTCGCCGCGAAGGTTATCCAAATCCATACGAAGCTTTAAAAGGACTTACGCGCACAAACGAACGTATCAACCAAACTTCGATGGCTAACTTTATTGAATCTTTGGAAGTGCCGGAAAACGTAAAGCAGGAAATGCGAAACATAACTCCGAGTAACTACACGGGGATTTAAGAATACACAACACAAATTTTTTAGAGGAAAAAACCTCAACAATTAAGAAATAAAAAAAGGCTTCAACCCAAATTGGGAGAAGCCTTTTTCAACTATTAATCAACGAAAATTAATCTTTAAATATTTCTCCGAAACCTGTTAGTTTGGAGACATCCAAATCGCCACGTTCGGCAGATTCCATAAGTTTTAGCATTTGGTCTGGGCGCATATTTTCTCCCAGCAATCTGAAAACCGCAAAACCACGATTATCATCACTTGCAAATACAATAACCTCATTTATGGCATCTTCATCGCCAGTATATTTTAAGGTGGCGTTCCAGTCATTGCTTTTAATTCGGGTTAATTCTTTGTATTGCTCTTGGTCTAAAATAGCTTTCAATTCTTGTCTTTCCTGTACGTAATCGGCTGTGTCGCCTTCTATAATTGGATACGCAACTACATTCACTTTTTTAATAGTTTTCAGAATGTCCTTTTCCTCTTGGGTAAAGTCGCTATTTTTTCCTTGCAGCAAACTAGCGGCAATGTCCATTTTCACAAACTTATCGTCGTCCTGCTTTTCCACCAAATACTTCTGAAGTGATTCGTTACTACAGGAAGTAATGGTTAATAATCCGAGCACTAAGGCTATAAAATATCTTACAAGTACCATATTATTGTCTTTGCTTTTTATCAATATTTTTCAACTCTTCACTCCCAGGAACTTTTAGATCTTCGGTAAGTTTAGATATTTGTTTTAAATCTATATTTCCGGTTATGCTCATAATTACGGTTGTAGGTTTTCCGTCCACAATGCCATCCATATGCATCAACAGTTCGCTTACAAAGTTCTCGCTCTTTCCTTCTTTGCTGTAAAACCGTATATTTCTGCCGTCTTCTTTTATGCGCATCAATTCGCCTAAATTTTTAGAGGTTGAAATATATTTTGTTACAGCAGCATCCATTCTTTGCGAAACAGCAGGATTATCTGTAGTATATATTTTAATGTTCTCTAAATCATTAACCATTTTCAGGTATGCTTGAGCTTCTGGATCGGCAGAGTTTAAATCCATTTTACTCAAAAGTTTGAACATATTTTTTGTAACCACTACCGAAGTTACATCTTTTTCGTTTTCAAAGGAATCGAAAGCATTCTGTGCCCACGAAACCATTGGCGCTATTGCCAGTGCTACTAAAATTGCTATTTTTTTCATCGTTATTTATTTTTGTTTTGTTATTTCTGTTTTTTATTGATTTTGAAATTTTCAATCACAGCGTCTTTTGATACTGCGAAAGATAAACTCCGTTAAACTATTCTTTATTCAAAAATTTTATCTTTAGTATCTTCAAATTGTCCCACGAAAGTAAGTCGTTCTGCACCTTTATTTAAATTTTCGGAAAGTAGCAGCATTGCTTCTTTGCTTTTTTCAAAAGCCGCAACTGCTTCCTTTTCTTCTTGGGTATAATTGGGTTGTGAAAAATAGAAAGTACCTACCCCAAATGCTACTACAAGTATTGCCGCTACAGAGTACCACCAACTTTTAACGCTCGTTGACTTAGATTCAAGTAAATTGAATTCCTTAGTTGAATGCTCTGCTTTTGCGGCTTTTAAACCCGCAAAAATGGGTTGGTATTGAACAAATTCATCCGCAACGATTTCATTATTGAAATAATCTCGAAGCATTTTTTCTTCTGCAAGGCTGGTGTTACCTTCAAAATAAGCATCCAGCAGTTTTTTTATTTTAGCCAATTCCATAATTATATTTTTTTATCAATGCGTCCCTAACTGTTTTACGTGCACGGGAAAGTGCCACTCGTACTGCGGTTTCATTACTCTCAAGCATTTGCGCTATTTCGGAAAATTCAAATTCTTCCACATCGCGCAGCTGGAGTACGATTCGCTGTTGTTCGGGCAAAGTTTCCATTATTTTGAAAACCATTTCCACCCCGTCATTCGCTTCAATATTCTTTTCAATATTTTCAGAAGTTTGAAAATTGCTGTGTACAATCTTTAAATTTGATGCCTGCTTCGATTTTAACCGATCCAAACAATAATTCTTCGTCATTGTAATTGCAAACGCTTCGGGGTTTTTATAATTTTCAATGTCTTTTTTACCCTTCCATAATTTCAAAAATACTTCCTGTACAGCATCTTCAGCTTCATCTTTGGAGACCAAAATCCTCTTTGCTAAGCGGTAAAGCTTATCTTTAAAAGGCATTATTATCGTAATAAACTCGGTCTTTTCCATCTTGGTTGGTTGTGGTTGGTGTGCCGTCTATTTAAATGACGAACAGGTTGAGTTTTTGTTACATTCTTTTTTTGAAAAAAATCAAGACCTTCCATAAATACTCTTTCAATTCTAAATTTATTCACTTTGAAAAGTCTCGAAACAATTTCGACTAAAAAAGCATATTTTTACCATTACAATATAATCCCTAATTTACCTGTTTAAACAGAATACCTTAATAAACCTTTTTATGAAAAGAAAAATTTTCATTTCCCTTTTAGCTGTTTCAATCCTTTTTGTTTCATGTTTTGAAGATGCCGATGATAATCTTCAAACGGCTTCAACTCAAGAAATTCAGAATTTTATTTACCGCGGTCTAAATTATTTTTATCTGTACAAAGCGGATACGCCAGAATTAGCGAACGACGCCTTTGCAAATCAAGACGATTTAAACGCATTTTTAGACAACTATCAAACCCCTGAAACCCTGTTCAATTATTTATTGTCGCCTCAAGATAGGTTTAGCAGTTTATTCAGCGATTATACTTTAATTGAAAATGCGCTAAGTGGAATTACATTAAGCAACGGAATGGAATTCGGCTTAGTGTTTTATCCAGACAATAGTGGAAATGTTTTTGGTTATGTGCGTTACGTGCTCCCAAATACCGATGCACAGTCGCAAGGTTTAGTGCGCGGCGATCTTTTTACCACTATAGATGGCCAGCAAATAAACGAAAACAATTTTAATGATTTGCTCGCTGCAGATAGCTATTCTATCGGACTTGCAACTTACGATGGCACCAACTTTACCGCTACTGGTGAAACTGTGCTTTTAAACAAAATTCAATATAACGAGAATCCAGTTTACAAAGCCGAAACACTTACCGTGAATGGCAATAAAATTGGTTATTTAATGTACAACGGATTTATTAAAGATTACGATACTGAACTAAATAATGCCTTCGCACAATTTAAAGCTGATGGAGTAAGTAGTCTCGTTCTCGACCTTAGATACAATGGCGGTGGTTCAGTAGAAACTGCAACCGATTTGGCGAGTATGATTACTGGACAGTTTAACGGACAGATTTTTTACAAAGAATTTTGGAACGACGATCGTCAAGAGGAAAATGCAGAAGACGGTCTTTTTGATAACTCTATTAGCAACGGAAGCGCTATAAACAGTTTAAATCTTTCACAAGTTTATATACTTACAACCAGAAGATCTGCTTCTGCAAGTGAACTAGTGCTTAACGGACTAAAACCGTATATCGATGCTGTGCAAGTGGGCGACACTACTACAGGTAAGTTTCAGGCCTCCTTTTTACTTTACGATGCGCCTGCTCCACAATTTAGCAGAAGTGCAGCAAATCCAGGACATACGTATGCTATGCTTCCTTTAGTGTTTAAAACAGCCAATGCAGCTGGAACTACAGACTTTGTTGATGGTTTATTTCCACAAATTAATTTAAAGGAAAACTATTTCAATCTTGGTCAACTTGGTGATGAAAACGAACCATTGCTTGCTGCAGCACTATTCGAAATCGCTGGCAGACCAGTACCAAGAAACGCAGACGCTCCGCGTTTAAAGGAAATTTCAGACAGTAAAGCGAATTCTCCCATTAACGGAAAAATGATTGGGAATTAGATTAGGTAGCCTGTAAAAAATAAAGACTCCCTTAAATTTCAAAATTTAAGGGAGTCTTTTCATTAAAATCAGAAGCGTTTATTCGTTAAAATAAATTCCACCTGGAATTATACCAGTTTGCAAATCTTGAATTTCAAGGTTTGTAGAAAGATCAAATATTTTCAGCGAACCTTGGCTTGCAAAATCATTCGCATCAGTAGCATATAGCTTTCCATCTTTTGCTTGAAGCGCATAAAAGAAACCATTAATAATATCGCTTCCCGGTAAAGAGACTGATAAACTATTCAGTTTAGAAACCTTTCCATTCATTGCATATATAAGACTCGTTCCGTCCATTGTTAAGTTTGATGGGTGTTCAGTTGTTCCGAAATTATATGTGTTTGAAACTTGTCCGGTAGAAAGGTCAATTTTTACCAAAGAACCAGCTGTTTCGTTACCCGTGTAATCAGGATTTCCACCGCATAATACGAATAAGGAATTTCCAGAAACTACCATACTATTTGGCACATCGCCAACCGTAATTGTTCCGTCTAAACCGTTAGCAGAAATAATTGAAATCAAGTTATTCTGTCCGTAAGCTCCTTGATGAGCAACGTATACTTTCTCGTTATAAACAACCATTTTCTCAGGACCAAAAGCCACGGGAATTGTACTAGAAACAGTATTAGTTCTCAAATCTAAAACTGCCACATAATCGTCAGAATTATCATTTGGATCGCCCCAATTGGTTACATAGCCTTTGTTTCCATCAACACTCATAAAATATCTTGGATTGTTAATGCCCACTGTTATCGAATCTACACTCTCGAAAGTATAGCGATTGGCTATCATTATTTTATTCGAATTATTTACAACTATATAAGCATTCTCATCCTGAAAACCCATAGACTGAACTATATTACCCAAGTCAGATCCATTCACAGTTTTATAAATATTTTGAGAAACTGTACTGTAATCTTCAGATATGTATGTAATTGTTCCGCTTCCGCCACTAAACGGACCTTCATTAGTTATAAGGATTCCATTTTCAAAAGCTGCAGGAATAATTTCTGGTTGCACATCATCATCATCATTGCTACAGGATATAAAAAGCATCGTGGTTAAAGATAGAAACAATAGTTTTTTCATAATTTTCATTTGTTATATATTAAAGTTTAAGAATATTTGAAAGTTTCGGGAAGTCATTGGCCGATAAGCCACATTTTCGTAATAGGTATTAAAAACATTTTTGAATCTGCCACCTACCGTGATATTTGGATTAAATGGCAACACATATTCAGCTCCTAAATTAAAAACCGTAAAAGCATCGAGGCTCTCGCTATTGTCTGTAGTTGTGTATATTTCGCCGTTAAATAATCCTTGCGCATAAGCAGAGAAATTTGCGAAATTATATTGTAATGTGCCAGACGTTTTGTGAAACGGTACATAAATAAGCTGCTTCAGCTTTTCTAAATCTTCTGCTTTGGTATAGGAATAATTCGCACTAAAATCCAACGATTGCTGTTGGTTAATTTTCACAAAATAACCAACAGATGCTTCGAGGCCGTAATTTCGTGTTTTACTAATATTTATAGGCTCCCAAACATTGCCGCTGGCAGGAACCCATTTTATTAAATCTTCGGAAGAGATATAGAATGCCGCAAAATCTGCTTTCAAATTTCCAACGGAAAACTCCTGCCCCAATTCAATTTGATATGAAGTTTCTGGCTGCAAATTTAAATTGCCACCTGCGTACCAAAACAAATCATTAAAGGTTGGCACGCGATAGTTCTTTGAACCGTTTATACGAAGCGCATACTTTTCTGAAAGTCGCCATTTAGCATCAGCCGAAAAAAGAAATGGGTTGTCAAAATCATTCAGAAATTCTTTTCTAAAATTTAAACCGTAGCTAAAATCTTTCGAAATTTTATGATTTAACAGAATTACAGCAGCTAAAGTTTTTCGCAAATTCTCACCCACGTTGTCTCCAGTGGCATTTATGTATGTGTATTCAACTTTTGCGTTTAGCCGAAGTTTTTCCCGAAGAAAAACTTCAGATTGCAGGGCACTTATAAATGTGTTCGCACTGCCCTCGTCAAACAAAGGTTTTTCACTATTTGGATAATAGCGGTATTGTTCAAAAAGATGCGCAACGCTAGCTTTTGTTGTAAATAACCCAATTCTTTGCTGCAATTGCCAAAGGTTACGTGTTGCAATATCTTTATAACCGTCCTTGCCGATAGTATTTAAACTGCCAGAAAAATTACGGTCGTTATAGGTGTATTCAGAATTCCACGTAGCAACGCCATTCTTCAATTTTTTGGCACCATTTACATTAGCTGCTAAGCGCAGAAATTCACCGTGTTGATTTTTTTGGTTTTTACCCACATAATCGTAATCGTTATCAGAACTAGTAAAATCTACGCCTACATTTAAATAAAGGTTATCCCAAGATTGAGTAGTGGTTGCATTTCCGCCAATTGTAGAAAAACTTCCGTAACGAAGTCCGATTGCAGTAGTATCAATCTTTTCGAAGGTATATGTGTTGTTTAAATGAATACTTCCGCCAACGGCACCGCTGCCGTATTGCACACCGCCGCCACCGCTTCTTATTGCAATTTCATTGTAATTTAAAGGTGAAATAGTATTGAAATCTGTCTGTCCCGTAAAAACCGAATTTATATTGATGCCGTTCCAAACCACAGCAGTTTGAGCGGCGTTTGTTCCACGGAAAGAGGGAGATGAAACCATTCCGAAACCATTTTCTTTAAAGTAGATTGAAGTATTGTAGCGAAGCGTTTCAGTTAAAGAAGTGGCATTTCTTTCAACAACAGAATCATTGAGTTTTTCTAGTTTGAACCCTTTTGAAAAATGAATGAGTTTTGCATCGGTAAGCATCACTTCCGGCAATTGCTGAATGCTATCCAGTTGCGCGTAGGCAGAAACCGTACACAGCAAAAAAAATAAAATAATATGGATACTAGTTTGTTTCATAATTCAACCTTTATCCCGAAAGTTTGATATTTTTAAATTATGAATCTGGCAGGTCTCCTGGCTTGTCTTTTGTGCTACCTTCCCATCAGCCTATGACTGACAGTGGTTTTTGAAGTTATGCACGCCCAAAATATATTGGGACGACTTACAGTTGCGGGAACAGCTTCGGGTTTTAACCGAATTCCCTTTTAAAAGCATTTTCCAGTGTGGAAAACTGCTTACCAAAATTCATCGCAAAAATAGACTTTAAATACTAGTACACCCAAACAAAACCATTATTTTTGGGGATGCAAAAATTTGTCTTCATTATAAGTTGCTTCCTTTTTTTTACCGCTTGTAAAAACACCAATAACGATATTCAATCATCCGATACCTCAAATGCTGAAGGAATATTGACGGATATAAAATACGCCAAAGGTTTTGAGATAGCCACTTTTGACGGTTACAAAACCATCACCCTAAAAAACCCGTGGCCCGGAACCGAGAAAACATTTACGTATGCTTTAGTTGAAAAAAACGGTGCGATTCAAAATCCTGAAAAGTATGACGCAGTAGTTGAAATACCAGTTAAACGAATTGTTGTTACTTCCACCACACACATTCCTTCTTTGGAAATGTTGGGGGAAATTGAAACATTGGTCGGTTTTCCTAATCTCAACTATATTTCTTCGGAAAAAACACGACAACTAATTGTAGCCGAAAAAGTAAAAGAGCTCGGTAAAAACGAAGATATCAACACCGAAATTTTAATCGAATTAAATCCCGAAGCAGTAATTGGTTTTGCGGTTGACGGAAATAATTCTGCTTTTGCCACCATTCAGAATACAGAGATTCCTGTGCTTTATAATTCAGATTGGACAGAAACTTCACCTTTGGGAAAAGCAGAATGGATTAAATTTTTTGGAGTACTTTTCAATAAAGAAAAAGAAGCAGATAGTATTTTTAAAACTATTGAAACCGATTATAACGCTGCTAAGAAAATTGCTTCCAAAGCAAAAGAAACCCCCACAGTTATTAGCGGGGCAATGTACAAAGACGTTTGGTATATGCCGCAGGGTGATAGTTGGGGCGCACAATTTATAGACGATGCCAATGGTGATTATCTTTGGAAAGATTCAGAAGGCACTGGCAGCCTCGCATTAAATTTAGAATCTGTTTTGGAGAAAGGCCAAAATGCAGCATATTGGATAGGTCCCGGACAATTTACAAGCCTAGACGAGATGAAAAATGCGAGCCAAGTATATGCCCAATTTGAAGCGTATAAAACTGCAAACGTTTATTCTTACAGTATGAAAAAAGGCGAAACGGGCGGTGTGATTTATTATGAATTGGCACCCAATCGTCCAGATTTGGTTTTAAAAGATTTAATTAAAATTCTACACCCAGAGTTGTTTCCGGAGCACCAATTTTACTTTTTTGATAAATTGAATTAATGCAAACTACCCAAACATTTCGCCTTCAATTTGCGGTGCTATTTATAGCGCTCATTGCTGCGTTTTTGGTGAATTTGAGCATCGGATCGGTTTCAATTCCTATTGATGAAATTATTTCTGTCTTCATTGGCAACGGTGCTTCTAAAGAAACTTGGCGCTATATATTGATGGATTACAGACTACCAAAAGCAATTACAGCAATACTTGCCGGTGGCGGTTTGGCTGTTTCGGGATTGCTAATGCAGACCTTGTTTCGCAACCCGTTGGCCGGTCCTTTTGTTTTAGGATTGAGCAGCGGCGCGAGCCTGGGTGTTGCCATTTTAATATTGGGTGCAAGTACCTTTGGCGGAATTTTTGGAACTTTACTACTAAGTCAATGGAGCCTTGTCGTGGCTTCGGCATTAGGTAGCTTTTTAGTCCTTTTAGCCGTTTTGGCGGTAACTTTCAGAATAAAAGACACCATGGCAATTTTAATAATTGGTTTAATGTTTGGCAGTGTTACTACCGCTGTGGTTTCGGTTTTGTCTTATTTCAGTAATGCAGAACAGCTTCAGCAATACATTTTTTGGTCTTTTGGAAGTTTGGGAAATCAATCGTGGCAAGGCGTATTAATTTTAGGAATTTGCTTTTTAGCAGGTTTAACATTGAGTGTTTTCAGCAGTAAATCTTTAAACGGTTTACTTTTAGGTGAAAATTATGCGAAAAGCATGGGCTTACACATTAAAAGAACAACCTTCATAATAATTTTGGCAACTAGTATTTTAGCAGGAAGTATTACGGCTTTTGTTGGGCCAATTGCCTTTGTAGGGCTTGCGGTGCCACATTTGGTGCGTCAGTTTTATAAAACCTCAAACCATTTCGTCTTATTGCCCGCGGTTCTCATTTGCGGAAGTTTGCTGCTGCTGATTTGTGATACCGTGGCACAATTACCTTTTAGCGAATTTACGTTGCCCATTAATGCAATCACTTCGCTTATTGGTGCGCCGGTTGTAATTTGGTTGTTGGTTCGAAAACGAAAACTTTTCTTTTAATGAATTCAGAAGAAAAAAATATCATTTTAGAAGTACGTAACCTCTCTGTGGGTTACTCAAAAAAAGGAAGCGATTCTGTGATTGCTGATGCAATCAATTTTTCAATCTTAAAAGGTGAATTAGTTGGTTTGGTTGGCGCAAACGGAATTGGAAAATCTACATTACTACGCACATTAACGGGAATGCAGGTCGCTTTAAATGGCGACGTTTTTCTGAATAGTAAACGCTTAAACAAATATTCTTCCTTTCAACTCGCCACACAATTAAGTGTAGTTTTAACCGAAGCGCCCGCCTCAAAAAATCTTTCGGTTTTAGAAATGGTTTCGTTGGGAAGGCAACCGTATACTAATTGGATTGGCTCTCTTTCCGAAGAAGATAATAAAGCAATTCGTTTTGCTTTGGAAGCCACAGACACCGCTACCCTCGCCCACCGAAAATGTTTTGAATTAAGCGACGGACAGATGCAACGTGTGGCGATTGCACGGGCTTTGGCGCAGGATACGCCAATTATTATTCTAGATGAACCCACAACCCATTTAGACATTTATCACCGTGCATATGTTCTAAAATTACTGAAGAAACTAGCTTCAGAAACTCAGAAAACTATTTTCTTTTCAACCCACGAAATAGATTTAGCCATTCAACTTACAGACAAAATGTTGGTAATGGCAACGAACGAAACTTATTTTGACGATCCCTGTAAACTGATTGAAGCAGGAAGATTTGATGCACTTTTCCCCAAAGAAACTATAGATTTTGATGGAAAAACTGGTCGGTTTACCATTCGCAAATAGATATATTTACTTTAAATTTTACTGTAATGAACGAAACATTTCTATACCTCTTATTGGCTGCAATAAGCATTTTAATTGGAGCGTTTTTAGGTAATTACTTTGCGCGTTTAAAAAGTAAAACTGAAACTAGCAAACTAGAAGCGCAGCTTGAAAATGCGCAATTTCAAGAGAATAAACTAAACGAGCGATTTGAGAAAGCTTTGCGCGAAGGTGAAGCAATTAGGAAGGAAAAAGAATTTCTCAACATGGAACTTACGCGGCGAAATTCAGAATTTAATAATCTTGAGATTCGCAACCGCGAACAGAAAGAAGAAGTTGAAAAACTGCAGGAAAAATTCACAAAGGAATTTGAAAACCTTGCGAATAAAATTTTGGATGAAAAATCTACAAAATTCACCAAACAGAATAAAGATAGTTTGGAGATAATTTTGAATCCACTTCAAGAAAAAATAAAAAGCTTCGAAAAACGGGTTGAAGATACCCATAAAGAGAGCATTGATCGCCACGCAATGCTTCGTCAGCAAATTATCGGTCTTAAAGAATTGAACGAGCAGATGAGCAAAGAAGCTACTAATCTAACAAGAGCACTGAAAGGCGATAGCAAAATTCAGGGTAATTGGGGTGAATTAGTTTTGGAGCGCGTGCTGGAAAAAAGCGGACTGGAAAAAGACCGGGAATATTTTGTGCAAAACAGTTTTACCACAGAAGAAGGCCGCCGAGTACTGCCCGATGTTGTGCTGCACTTGCCCGATAATAAAAAGATGATAATTGATTCAAAAGTTTCACTTGTTGCGTACGAGCGCTTTGTGAACGAAGATGATGAAGATTTGCGCGCCCGCTTTTTGAAGGAACACATTGCTTCACTTAAGAAACATATTGAACAATTAAGCGCTAAAAACTATCACACGCTCTACGAAATAGAAAGTCCAGATTTCGTGCTACTTTTTGTTCCAATAGAACCCGCTTTTGCTGTGGCAATTAACCAAGACAATAATATTTATAATCAGGCTTTCGAAAAAAATATAGTTATAGTTACACCTTCAACGTTACTTGCCACATTGCGTACTGTGGACAGTATGTGGACCAATGAAAAGCAACAACAAAACGCCATTGAAATTGCCACGCAAGCCGGCCGTCTTTATGATTCTTTCGTGAATTTAACCAACGATCTTTTAAAAGTTGGGGCGCAATTAAATACTGTACAAGGAAGTTATGACGGCGCAATGAAAAAACTTACCGGACAAGGAAATCTAGTTTCAAGAGTAGAAAAACTGAAAAAACTTGGCGCTAAAGCCAATAAAAGCATTGACGATAAATTGCTGAATAAAGCCCTAAATAATGGGGATGAAGACTAATAAAATAATGATATATTTACCCTTTCAAAATTAAAAAACCCCAAATTAAATGAAATCAAAATTACTCCTTCTAACTATTTTATTCTCAGCAATTACCGCCTTTTCACAAACTAATTTTGAACCAGGTTATATTATTCAAACCAATGGTACAAAAGTAGATTGCTTAATAAAAAATGAAGACTGGAAAGGAAGTCCGACTACATTTATTTATAAACTTGGGGAAAATGGGGAGACTAAAATAGGAACTCTTGCCAATGTAAATGAATTTGGTTCCGGCCAATCTTTTAAATACGTAAAAGCAACGATTAAAGTAGACCAATCTAGCGATAATATAAATTCTCTTACGGATAATCGCAATCCTGAGATGAAAGAAGAAACACTTTTTCTAAAAACATTGGTGGAGGGTAAAGCATCACTTTATTTCACTTCAAGAGAAAACATATCGCTTTATTTTTATAGTAAAGATGGCGGAAAAATAGAACAGCTAATTTATAAAAGATATATGGTTACCCGAACTAAAATGGGTAAAAACGAACGCTATAAACAACAACTTGCTACAGATTTAAACTGTACTTCCTTAAATGAGAATAGTTATGAAAGCCTTCAATACAAACACTCTAATTTGGTTAATATAATTACTAAATATAACAAATGCGAAAATGCTGAAACTATCGAATTCAAAAAGAATTCGCAGAAAGCTAAATTTAATTTAAGCATACGTCCGGGGGTAACTTTTTCTTCTTTTTCAATGCAAAGAAGAGGTGATGAACAATTAAACTTTGACAGCAACACCGGTCTAAGAATTGGCTTAGAAGCAGAGTATGTACTTCCCTTTAATAATGGTAAATGGTCTATTTTTATTGAACCAACTTACCGAAACTATAAAGCCGAGATGGAATATCTGTATGTAGATATGCTTACATTTCAGCGATACACACTTATATCGGTAAATTACGAATCTATTGAGCTTCCGATAGGTGGGCGTCATTATATGTATTTAAATAAAAACGCAGCATTTTTTATTGATGCTGCAGTTATAATGGATTTAACAACGCTGGGGTCTGAAGTAAATTCAAGTAATGAAACCAGCTACGATCTTAATGTTATGGCTGATGCTGCGGTCGCTTTCGGGGTAGGATTTAGATTTAAAGATAAATACAGCATAGAAGCTAGGTACCACAGTTCGCGTAAGCTTTTAAACTACGACAATATAGATTCAGCATATAATTCATTTGCCATAATTGCTGGGTTCAATTTTCTATAAAAGCTGCGGATAAATTGATTATTTTTAGAGAATGAAAAAAGTTCTCTTTATAATCCTAGGAAGTATTTTGGCTTTGTATCTACTTTACTTCGCCTTTGTCTATTTTGTGCCTTACAGTGAAGGAACACGCGCAGGCGAGCTAATAAAGTTCAGTCATCGCGGAGTGGTTATTAAAACTTGGGAAGGCGAAATAAGCCAAGGTATTAGCGGCGCGCAGATTTTTTCCTTTTCAGTTTTGGACCAAGATAAGGACGTTATTAAAAATTTAAAGAAATTCCAGGGTAACTATGTGAAGGTTACTTATATTGAACGATTTGCAAGCTTTGCAATTTGGGGTGAGACAAATTATTTTATTACCGATGTTGAATTAGAAAATTCGCCTCACTTCAATCGAAATTAAATTAGGCTAACTTTCCCGAATTACTTTTTGGCGATTTTTAGGGTGGTTTGCATATTTTTTGAAATAACTTTCACAAAATACAAACCACTATTTAACCTGCTCATATCCACTTGGGTTACTTTGCCCATTCCTTTTCCTTCCGAAACAAGTGTACCCAATACATTATAAACTTGGTAGCTATCAATTTTGAAAATAGAAGAAATAGTAAGATTATTTTTTACCGGATTGGGGTAGAAATTTAGATTTTTTACAAACTTATCTTCAGTAGAAAGCTTGTTAACAACCGTAACTTTGCCGTGCATTAAAGGGTTCGAATCGTTTTGGTACTCCGTTACCCCTGTTTTTGAAAAAGTATACGAAAAGTCGTTATTCACGTCTTTTAATGTACCGCTATCAAAATATTCACTTCCGTTGGGAAGGGCAGTCACACTTTTTTGAGAAGCATCGGTCCACGTCCATAGAACGGTGTCGCCAACCTCAATTGTTGGACTGGCAACAGATTCGTTAATCCCTTGTTCCCACGCAATTTCAACAACATTCTGCGCAGCGAGGATGTTAATTGCAATAAAACAAAAGAACATTGTAATTTTTTTCATAAATGAACGGTCTAGTAGGTTAGTAATCTAATTTACGAAAAATTATTAACACAAAATCTGATGATAACGAAATATACTGTTATTTACTTAGATACATTTTTCTACGTGCGTAAAGGTCGTAAAACGCATCATCTTTTAAACTATCTATAAAAAGTATGCTCTCGCCGGTACTTTTCATCTCTGGGCCTAATTGTTTGTTTACGTTCGGGAATTTGTTGAAACTAAACACAGGTTGTTTAATTGCAAATCCTTCTAGCTTCGGGTTAAAGTTAAAATCGGTCACTTTGTTATGGCCTAACATTACTTTGGTAGCGTAATTAACATAAGGTTCGCCGTATGCTTTCGCAATAAACGGAACCGTACGCGAAGCTCGTGGATTGGCTTCAATAATATATACTATATCATCTTTTATAGCGAACTGAACATTTATTAAACCAACCGTATTTAATGATTTAGCTATTTTAATTGTATGGTCTTTTATCTGTTGCATTACAAATTCACCAATATTAAAAGGTGGCAATGTTGCGTTTGAATCGCCCGAATGAATTCCACAAGGCTCAATGTGTTCCATTATTCCAATGATGTATACATTTTCACCGTCGCAGATTGCATCGGCTTCTGCTTCAATAGCACCATCTAAATAATGATCTAACAACAATTTGTTATTCGGAATTTTACGAAGCAAATCTACCACGTGCTCTTCCAATTCTTTTTTGTTGATTACAATTTTCATTCCCTGACCTCCCAAAACATAAGAAGGACGAATTAAAAGTGGAAAGTCAAGTACATCGGCAAGCGCTAAAGCTTCTTCCGTTGTTTCGGCAACTCCAAATTCTGGGTAAGGAATGTTATTTTCTTTTAAAATATTCGAAAAACTTCCGCGGTCTTCGGCTAAATCTAAAGACTTATAGGTTGTTCCAATAATATTTATACCGTAGCGATCTAGTTTTTCAGCAAGTTTCAATGCTGTTTGTCCGCCCAATTGAACAATAACGCCTTCGGGTTTTTCGTGACGAATTATGTCGTAAATATGTTCCCAAAAAACAGGTTCAAAGTAAAGCTTGTCTGCAACGTCAAAATCTGTAGAAACAGTTTCGGGGTTACAGTTTATCATTATTGTTTCGTACCCACATTCTGCAGCTGCCAATACACCGTGCACGCAACAGTAATCGAATTCGATACCCTGCCCTATCCTATTTGGGCCAGAACCGAGTACAATAATTTTCTTCTTTGCAGTTACAATACTATCGTTTTCAGCGTAGGCTTTTTCACCCTCTAGCTGCATTTCATTCTCAAAAGTAGAATAGTAATAAGGTGTTTCCGCTTTAAATTCTGCAGCACAAGTATCTACTAATTTATAAACGCGTTGAATATTCATATCCTCACGTTTCTTATAAATTTGGCTTTCCAAACATTTCAGCATATGCGCAATCTGTCGATCGCCGTAACCTTTTTGTTTAGCTTCCAAAAGCAATTCTCTCGGAAGTGTTTCCAAAGTATATTTTGAAATCTCCTTCTCCAAAAGATATAATTCTTCGTATTGACGAAGAAACCACATATCAATTTTAGTGATTTCGTGAATTCTACTCAAAGGAATTCCGATCTGAATTGCATCATAAATTACAAATACACGATCCCAACTTGCATTTTTCAGTTTATCGAGAATTTGCTCGTAGTTAGTGTAGCTTTTTCCGTCGGCGCCAATTCCATTTCTCTTAATTTCTAGAGATTGTGTAGCCTTGTGAAGCGCTTCCTGAAAAGAACGGCCAATACCCATCACTTCTCCAACGGATTTCATTTGCAATCCTAAAGTTCGGTCTGATCCTTCAAATTTATCAAAATTCCAACGTGGAATTTTCACAATTACATAATCTAAAGTCGGTTCAAACAACGCTGAAGTAGATTTTGTAATTTGGTTTTTTAACTCATCGAGTCTATAACCAATTGCAAGTTTAGTTGCTATTTTAGCGATTGGATACCCCGTTGCCTTTGAAGCCAACGCTGAAGAGCGAGACACACGCGGGTTAATTTCAATTGCAATTATTTCTTCATCTTCATCAGGGCTCACTGCAAACTGAACATTACATCCACCTGCAAAATCGCCAATGCTACGCATCATCAATATTGCCATATCTCGCATTCTTTGAAAAGTGCGATCATTTAGCGTCATTGCTGGAGCCACTGTTATGGAATCTCCTGTGTGGATTCCCATTGGGTCCATATTTTCAATGGTACAGATAATAACCACATTATCATTATTGTCGCGAAGTAGTTCTAGTTCGTACTCCTTCCAACCCATCATTGCTTTATCAATCATCACTTCGTGAATTGGAGAAATCTCCAAACCGTATGATAAAAGCTCATCAAAATCTTCTTCTTTGTAAACGATGGACGCACCCGCGCCACCTAAGGTGTAAGAGGCTCTAATAACCAGCGGGAAACCAAACTCCTGCGCAATTTCTTTTCCTTGTAAGTATGAATTTGCTGTAGCTTGAGGCGCCATTTTCACGCCTATTCTTTCCATCAATAATCTAAACTTTTCACGGTCTTCTGTAATGTTTATGGCGTCAATATCTACACCTATTAGCTTTACGCCAAAATCTTTCCAAATTCCTTTTTCATCTGCTTCAATACACAAGTTAAGTGCTGTTTGCCCGCCCATTGTTGGCAAAACAGCATCTATTTGTGGATGCTCTTTTAATATTTTTACGAGTGATTTTGTAGTAAGTGGCAATAAGTAAATATGATCGGCCATAGAAGGATCGGTCATAATCGTTGCCGGATTGCTATTAATCAAAATGGTTTCTATCCCATCTTCGCGCAAAGAACGAAGCGATTGTGAACCGGAATAGTCAAACTCACAAGCTTGACCGATTACGATAGGACCTGAACCAATAATTAGAACTGATTTTATGGAAGGGTTTTTAGGCATTTTGTTTACTTTTTCGGTGCTGCAAAATTACGGCACATTAGGGTATAAAAAAAAGGTGTTGCTTAGTTAAACAACACCTTTTATATATAATTTATCAACATTATTTTTTGTGACGACTTTCAGTAGATACAGATAGTTTCTTTCTGCCTTTCGCTCTGCGGGCAGCCAATACCTTTCTTCCGTTTACAGAAGCCATACGCTCTCTAAAACCGTGTTTGTTTCTTCTTTTTCTTTTTGATGGCTGAAATGTTCTTTTGCTCATTATAGTATTCTTTAACTTCCGTTATATCTTTAGACACTCTACCCTCTTCAAAAGTTGGGCTCGTTTGCCAAAGCAGTTATTTGCGTAGGCGGGTGCAAAAATACAACAAGTTTTCACTTAGGCAAACCTTTTTTGAAAAATATCTGTATTTTTTTTCATTCCTAATTTAACGTCACTATATTAAATACGCAGATAAAAGAAATTCCCTTCAAAGCTACAAAATATTCTCAAAAAGCATTTGGTTTTTATACCTTTGCAGGCTCTTATAAAGATGACACATGTTTAACAAAAATATAAAATTAGTTTTGGCTGCATTGGTAATTGGTGCAGCTGTTTGGCAATTCACCGAAACAAATATCGGCAACGGCATAATGTTGATATTACTTGCATTGATGTTCGTTTTTCTCTACTTTAAGAATGAAATCATCCTGCTTGCCTTTCTTCGTCTTCGGAAACAAGATTTTCCAGGTGCAAAAAAATGGTTAGATAAAATAAAAAACCCAAGCGGCGCTTTAGTGGCTAAACAAGAAGGTTATTACAACTATTTAAACGGTTTAATGATTTCGCAAACCAATATGGTTGAAGCCGAAAAGCACTTCAAAAAAGCTGAAAAGTTAGGTTTAAATATGTCTGCAGACATGGCAATGACAAAACTAAACCTTGCCGGAATTGCGATGACCAAAAATCGTAAGCGCGAGGCAGAACAGCTTATGACCGAGGCTAAAAATCTGGACAAACACAATATGCTGGACGATCAAATAAAAATGATGAAGCAGCAAATGAAGAAAATGGGTCAACCTCGCCAACAATTTGGCAAGAGTGGTCGTGGCGGCGGCGGCAGAAAATTTTAAGTTAACTCCCTCAGCTTCCTGTTTTTAAGCATATTGCAGTTAATCGATTTTAAACCACCCTTGGTCGAATAGCCGAATAAGAGACTATGTAAAAGCTTATCTTCACTAAAAGCATTTTGCTTATGGAAAGAAAGCTACTTTACCTGTTCTTATTACTATTCTTTTCCGCACAATCACAGATTGAGCAAAGGACTTTTTTTTCTGAAGCTATTGGAAAAAACATAAAACATTACACGAGAAATTCGCAAAAAGCATACGCCGAGCAGAATTTTGAACGTGCTGAGTTCTTATTTGATTCCCTAATAAATAACGTGGTAAATGGTAGTTATCTTGACAACTTCAAAGTGCGAAAACTTTCAAGTAGAAAAACTACGCTTTATAAGTTTGAAAAGCCAATTTTCTTAATGACCTACGCATCTTGGTGCACACCCGGTATTGGAGAAATTCCCGCTTTAAACGAAATTGCTGAAAAATATTACAAAGACATAGATTTTGTAATTCTGTTTTGGGATTCAAAAGAAAGTGTTCGCAAATCTACACACGATTATTCTAATAGAATAAATATAATCTACGTAGATGAAAAGGAGAATACAAACGACCACGTGGTCGAAATAATGAAGCACAGCCTTGGTTTTCCCACTTCATTTTTTATAGATGAAAACAAACGTATTGTAGATGTTCGGCGAGGCGCACTTCACCCTTATAACGAAAAATACGAGATTTCTTTCGAGCTAAACTACAATTCCTTTTTAAACGGAATTTCACTTCTGAAAACCTTGGTAGACGACGATAAATCGCGATTTGCTTCAAAAGAAAACCCGTAGAAATTTTACTTTATACGGGTTTTAAAATTTTATAATTAAGGTCTACTTATAATAACCCTTTTCAGGAATTTCAATAAAATATTCCTTTCCCGAAGAATTTTTAAGATACGTATCACGCAGCCACGGATTGTGAAGCTTCAAGATTTTATAGTTAATTCCATAGGGTTTAATCCATTCTGCCCAATCTTCAACCGCAGTATCCACTTTTACCTGATAAGTAGGAATGTTAGTATAAAGATCCTTTTCTCTAAAGTTGAAACCATATTTTTGCGGATTCTCCATTATTTCTTTTATCGCTAATATTCTAAATACATACCTGCTGGTTTCGGTATTTAGTAATAAATCGTAATAACTGGTTTCTTTCTGACGGTTTATTTGTTTGTTCATTCCTCCTACTCCCGCATTGTATGAAGCAGCAGCCATCGTCCAGCTACCAAATTTATTTTTAGATTTCTTTAAATATTCTGCCGCTACCATTGTGGCTTTTTCAAGATTATAGCGTTCGTCTACATAATCATTTATCTCAAGTCCGTATTCTAATCCGGTGCCTTTCATAAAATGCCAAATACCTGAAGCACCCGCTGGCGAACTTGTAAATTCTAAGCCACTTTCAGCCACAGCTAAATATTTAAAATCATCTGGCAAACCATATTTTTTCAAAAGGGGTTCTATTAACGGAAAATACCTATTTGCCCGCTTAAAAAGCAGAAGCCCATTGGACTGCCAATAGGTGTTAACCAAAAGTTCCCGATCCATTCGCTCTCTAATATCTGGATTGTAAAGTGGAACAGATTCACCCGCAAATTCCATTTTTTCAGGTAATGGAAGCGCGTAAACATTATAGTCGTTAACTAATTTCTTCTCAAGATTTGCATCTGTCGGCGCATCCTGCACCGCGTTAATACTCACGGCGCTCACCGCTAAAATAGCGATACCTACTCCTATTTTACCTATCATTTTCATCTGTATAATCTTTTTATTTTTGAATATTTCTTAAGCCTTTATCATATTTTGGAATGCCTTAATTGCTAGTTTTAACTTTAAATAAGAGAGAATAACTTGCAACTTATAAAATACGAATTTTTTAATTAAAGATAGTGAATTCAGCTACTTTTTAAACCGGAATGCAATAATTATTCCTCGAAAATTTCCAAAAGTTTTTCCGAAATTTTCCTGCCTTTATTTAAAATCATAATATGTGTTCCGCCTTTAATAACTTGGCAATTATCAATATATTTTATTGGGAAGACCATATCTTTTTCACCGTGGAGATGAACAATGTTATTAATTTGTTCTTTCCGATCCCAAGTAATCATTTTTTCGAGTGCCCAGTCTAAATATTGTTTATCGCGAACGTGAAGATATTCCTGATAAAGAGACAACCTTTTCTGGGTTTTAGGTCCAATTGAAAACTTGGTTAAATCGTCTACACTTAAAACCAAACTCGTGGGAATTAACTTATATGCCTTGGTGAAACTAGCAAGCTTGATACGTCGTGGAAGCTCATTTCTAGATTTCACACTCGAAATAATAATGAGTTTTTTCAACTTTAAAAACTCGCTCATTTCTTGCACCACTACTCCTCCAAAAGAAACGCCAATCAAGATTGCATTCTTTTCTTTTACGCGCAAAGCCATCCTTTTTGCATAAACTTCTAAAGCTTCCCCAATTTCGGGAATTAGCCACTCCAAAATATGGATTTCGTATTTTTCAGTAAATTTAATGTTTCTAAAAATTTCACTTCCGGCAGCCAAGCCAGGAACAAAATAGACATGCATTGTTACAGAGTTCATAAGTCTTTTGTGAAGAAAATGGTAAAGCCCAAAGATTATTCGTAAATTTACGAATACAAAGATAGAATTATATACTAGTTTCTTATCAACTGAATAATATCAGTCATAATTTGCTTTGAAAACAAATCGAACAACCAGTAATTGCTTAAACAAAAATAGATTTTTATTCTACCAAATCATCTATATAATAGCCCATCCCCTTCACTCCATTACAAACACATTATTCCAAATCTAAAATAAATCATAATGATTGAAGATGTAGAAATTACCGATAACGAATTTTTAAGACAGTTCGAACTAGAAATTGGCGACAATATGGCTCGCATAGAATACGCACTGCAGGACCGAAAAATATTTCTTACCAAGTATGAAATGTCTGAAGAACTCGAAGAGCAAGGCTTTAGAGAAATTTTTATTAAAGCCGTTTTTGAGGAAGTAAAAAACCGAGGCATTAGCTTAGTACCAACAAGTCCAGAAGTTGCTGGTTTTATGCGAAAAAACCGTAGAAAATATAAGGATTTATTGCCAGTTGGTATAAATATTTAAGCCAAGGCAGCTTCCGTCACCTTAAACCGAACTAAACCATCTTCATCAATTTCGGTGAGTTTAATTTCTTGTAAAGTGTTTACTAATTCTGGATTCCAGGGTGCTTTCACTTTTACGTAGTTTTCGGTGAAACCGTGAATATAGCCTTCTTTATTTTCGCCCTCAAAAAGAACAGTTCGGATTGTTCCAAGTTGACTTTCATAGAAAGCTCTTCGCTTTTTTGCGGAAAGCCCACGCAACATTTTACTGCGTTTGCTTCGCACTTTTGTAGGCACCACATCTTCCATTTCGGCGGCAGGTGTATTGTCTCTTTCCGAATACGTAAAAACGTGTAAATACGAAATATCAAGTTCATTTAAAAAATGATACGTTTCTAAAAACCGTTCATTCGTTTCTCCTGGAAATCCAACGATTACGTCAACGCCTATGCAGGCGTGCGGCATTACTTCGCGAATTTTAGCAACACGCTCTGTGTAAAGCTCGCTCATATACCGACGGCGCATCAACTTTAAAATAGCATCGCTCCCACTTTGCAATGGAATATGGAAATGCGGAACAAAAGTTTTCGATTTTGAAACAAATTCTATGGTTTCATTTTTCAAAAGATTAGGTTCAATTGAAGAAATACGAAGTCGCTCAATACCTTTCACTTCATCTAAAGCCTTTACAAGGTCCAGAAAAGTGTGTTCGTGTTTTTTATTTCCGAACTCACCTTTTCCATAATCACCGATGTTTACGCCTGTTAAAACGATTTCCTTAATTCCCTGTGCTGAAATATCTGATGCATTTTGCAAAACATTATCCAAAGTATCGCTTCGCGAAATACCGCGAGCAAGCGGAATAGTGCAATACGTACATTTATAATCGCAGCCGTCCTGAACTTTCAAAAAAGCGCGGGTTCTGTCGCCAATAGAATACGATCCCACGTAAAAATCTGCATCTTCTATATCGCAGGAATGCACTTCGGCTTTCCCTCTTATTCGGTCGGGCACAGAAAGTAAATCGTTAATATATGAGGTAAGTTTAAATTTTTCTGTTGCACCCAATACCAAATCAACGCCATCAACATCTGCCAATTCGTGTGGTTTCAGCTGGGCGTAACACCCCACTGCTGCAACAAATGCTTCTGGATTCGCTTTTTGTGCGTGCTTAACAATGGTTTTAAAACGCTTATCAGCATTTTCAGTTACGCTGCAGGTATTAATAACATAAATATCTGCTTTTTCAGAAAAATCTACGCGGTCAAAACCCTCTCCTTCAAAACTTCTGGCAATTGTAGAAGTTTCACTGAAGTTCAGTTTACAGCCTAACGTGTAAAAAGCGACTTTTTTTGGTGCGTTCATTATTGTATTTTTGGCAATTGAGGGCACAAAAATACAAACTAAAATCGGTTCCCAAAAACACATGCAGAAGCCTTTAAAAAATCTAATACTACTATTTTCAGCCTGTTGCGCCTCACTCTTTTTGCTATCCTGCGGAAATGACATAGAAACAGATCGAGACCATCTCGTTTTCCGCTATAACGAGCACGGAAACATTCCAACGCTAGACCCTGCCTTTGCTCGTAATCCACAAGCTATTTGGCCAGACAACCAGCTTTATAATGGATTAGTTCAACTCGACGATTCGTTGAATATTAAACCAGACATCGCCAAAAGTTGGGAAGTGAATGATTCAACTTATACATATACATTTTACCTGAGAGACGATGTTTTTTTTCACCAAAACAAAGCTTTTGCACAAGATGGACTTCACGAACCAACCCGCTATACACGAAGAGTTGTAGCGCAAGATTTTGTATATAGTTTTGACAGACTTACTGACGAAAAGGTAGCCTCTTCCGGAAGTTGGGTGATGAATTACGTAAAAAGCTACAAAGCTCAAGACGACAACACATTGGTTATTCAACTAAAACAACCGTTTCCTGCGTTTCTGGGATTGCTTTCAATGCGCTATTGCTCGGTAGTTCCGAAGGAAGCCGTGGAATTTTACGGAAATGAATTTAGAAGAAATCCTGTGGGCACCGGTCCTTTTCAGTTTAAAATGTGGGAGGAAAATGTAAAACTGGTATTCCGAAAAAATCCTCTTTATTTTGAAAGAGATGAAAACGGAGAAAAACTTCCCTATTTAGAAGCCGTAGCAATCACTTTTCTACCCGATAAACAGAGTGAATTTTTACAATTCGCACAAGAAGAACTCGATTTTATTTCAGGTTTGGACGGTAGTTATAAAGACGAACTTTTAACTACTCACGGCAAACTTCAGTCAAAATATGAAGATATGGCCTACATGATTACGGGGCCGTATTTGAACACGGAATATCTCGGTTTTTTCCTCGGTACGAATACGCCCGAAATACAAAGCAAAACCTTACGCCAAGCTATAAATTATGGTTTCGACCGTCAAAAGATGGTAATGTATTTGCGTAATGGAATGGGTATTCCTGCCACTCACGGTTTTATTCCGAAAGGATTGCCAGGTTACGCCGAAATAGACGGATACTCTTATCAACCCGAAAAAGCACAGCAATTAATTGAACAATATAAAATAGAAACTGGCGATTCAAAACCAGAGATAACCATTGGTACGAATAGCCAATATTTAGATTTATGCGAATATGTGCAACGCGAGCTTGAAAAACTTGGAATTGCCGTAACGATAGACGTAATGCCGCCTTCCACGCTTCGCCAGATGAAGAGCAGCGGAGAGCTAGATATTTTTAGAGCTAGCTGGATTGCAGATTATCCCGATGCCGAAAACTATCTTTCACTATTTTACAGCCCTAACTTTGCGCCAAATGGCCCTAATTATATGCATTTCAAAAATCAGCTTTATGATAGTCTTTATGTGAAATCGCTTTCAATTTCAAATATTGACGAACGTAAAGTATTATACACAAAAATGGATTCTATTATTGTAGATGAAGCGCCCGTAGTGCCTTTGTTTTATGACATGGCTGTTCGTTTTGTAAACAAAAAAGTTTCGGGTTTGGGTATTAATCCACAGAATTTTTTGATTTTGAAGTACGTAAAGAAATCAAAATAATTTGTAAATTACTTTTTTAAAAAAATAAAAAGTAATCTATGGGATTTGGAGGTTCGGCAGCCGCAATGGCACAATCAATTCGCAATAATGCGAAGCAACTAGCCAAACGAGATAAATATTTTAAAAAAGACGTTGTCTCTTCCAACGAAAACTACGGCAAAATTGTTGACTACAAAAAAATGTCGCCTGCCCAGTTTACTGCCTTTAAACAAAAATTAAAAGAGAACGAATTACGCCGTCAAAAACGTTTAACTATTGTTTTTGGCGGCGTAATGTTGGTAGTAGTTGGTGTGTTGATTTACTTTTTATTTTTTCATTAGGCTTTTCGCCATTTTGCAGTTTCTTCAAAAACGTGCTCTAAAATCTTTGCCTCTGTTTCTGTGAACTCAATATTTCTTCGGCTCATAACCACTTTTGCAACTTCAAAAGCCTTATCGGTTTTGTAGGTTGTGAAACCTCCACTACCACCCCAACTAAAGCTGGGAATGTAATTTCGAGGAAAACCGCTGCCAAAGATATTCGCACTAACGCCTACAACTGTTCCAGTATTAAACATTGTATTAATGCCACATTTGCTGTGATCGCCCATCATCATCCCACAGAATTGTAATCCGGTTCTCGCGAAACCTTCAGTTTCGTAATCCCAAAGACGAACTTCAGCGTAGTTATTTTTTAAGTTTGAATTGTTTGTGTCAGCACCCAAATTGCACCATTCTCCTATAACAGAATTGCCTAAAAACCCATCGTGCCCTTTATTCGAAAATCCAAAAAGCACAGAGTTGTTCACTTCTCCCCCAACTTTACAATGTGGACCAATGGTAGTGTTACTATAAATTTTAGCACCCATTTTCAAAGTAGAATGTTTGCATAGTGCAAATGGGCCACGCACTAATGCGCCTTCCATAATTTCGGCATCTTTCCCAATATAGATTGGTCCTTCGGAAGCATTTAAAGTGCAAAATTCTATTCTTGCGCCTTCTTCAATAAAAATATTTTCGGGGTTTTTTGCCCAAACTCCTTCGGGAATAGGTTGCGATTCACGGTCTTTGGTAAGCATTTCAAAATCGCGCTTTATCGCTTCACCGTTTTTTGAGAAGATATCCCAAGTGTGCTCAATTCGCAGAATGTCGTTGTGCTCGTATTGAATTACATCAAAAGTGTCAAAATCTACTTCCTGTCCTTCTGTTGTGAAAAAAGCAATTGGTTCGTCATCAAAAAATACAGCTTGATTTTCTGATAAGCCTTTAATTATGTTCGCCAAATTTTCTGAAGGAAGAAAGGAAGCATTTATTAAAATGTTCTTTTCCAATTCTAAAAAAGGATATTTTTCAGAAAGATAATCTTCGGTTACTGTAGTTGTAGTGAAACCTAAAAGGTGTTCCCACTTTTCGCGAATGGTTAAAATACCCACACGGATATCTGCCACTGGGCGCGTAAATGTAAACGGTAAAAGCTGGTTACGGACGCTGCCGTCAAAAAGGATGTAGTTCATTTTTTGCTTTAAAATGTCGTTTAGACTCTGCTTAACGACCATTGATTCACAAAAATAATAAACAAAATGGATACTGAGCATTTCCGACCGCGCTCAATACAAACTTTCATAAAAAAAGCCTTCGATTTCTCGAAGGCTCTTATATATTGTACCAAACGGAAGATTATTCTTCTGTTTTAGCTTCTGTAGCTGCGGGCTTTTTAAACTTCTCGTATTTGTTTTTGAATTTGTCAATACGTCCTGCAGTATCGATAAGTTTTGCTTTTCCAGTGTAGAAAGGATGTGAAGAACGTGAAATCTCCATCTTCACCAAAGGATACTCAACACCATCTACCTCGATAGTCTCTTTTGTATCTGCAGTTGATTTTGTAAGGAATACATCTTCATTGCTCATATCCTTAAAAGCAACTAATCTATAATTTTCTGGGTGGATACCTTTTCTCATCTCTTTAATATTATTATTTAAAATGCGCTCTTCCGACCTTTCGGAATTGAGTTTGCAAATTTAAGTATTAATTGGAAACTAGCAACAAAATTATTCACTTTTTTAATTCATTTCTAAATCGCCTGCAAATGTAACGTTTTGCTATCTTTGTTTACTAACAAACCGAACCAATATAAACATTTCAAAATGGAAAATCAACCTATTTCAATTAAACAATCAGCAGCCAATTACGGCTTCATTCTAGGGGCTATTTTAGCGCTAATGACTACCTTAATGTATGTTTTAAACCCAGATTTATTTACAAAATGGTGGGTTGGCATTATTAGTTTTATTATTATAATTGCACTAGGAATCGTGTCTACAGGAAAGGGAAAGGGTTTGCTTGGCGGTATAATGACATTTAAACAAGCCTTTACAGTCTATTTTATTACTGTTGCAATTGGCCTAATAATTAGTACCGTTGTAGGTATCTTAATTTTTAATATTATTGACCCAGATATGGCTACATTTCTTCAAGAGAAAACGCTAGAAATGACTGCAGAATTTTTGCAAAAAATGGGCACACCACAAACTGCAATTGACGAACAAATGGCAAAAATGGCAGAACAAGATAATTTTTCTATTGCTACGCAGCTAAAAAATTACGTTTTCAGTCTTGCTTTTATGAGTGTAATCGGATTACTTGTTGCACTTATTTTCAAAACGAAGAATCCAAATCCGTTAAATTAATTAATGAATATCTCCATCGTTATACCTCTTCTTAACGAAGAAGAATCGCTAAATGAACTTCACCGTTGGATTGCATCTGTTATGCAATCCAATGGTTTTTTATATGAACTCATCTTTATTGACGATGGAAGTACTGATAGTTCTTGGGAAATAATTGAAAAATTATCTACTAATAACACCGAAGTAAAAGGTATCCGTTTTCAGAAGAACTACGGAAAATCGCAAGCGTTGCACGCCGGTTTTGCAATGGCTCAAGGCGATGTTATTATCACTATGGACGCCGATTTGCAGGATAATCCCGAAGAAATTCCCGACCTCTATAAAATGATTACGGAAGAAGGATTCGATCTGGTTTCAGGTTGGAAAAAAAAGCGCTACGATTCTGTATTGAGTAAAAATTTACCTTCCAAATTATTTAATTATGCTGCGCGTAGAACTTCTGGTGTTAAGCTCCACGACTTTAATTGCGGTCTAAAAGCATACAAAAGAAATGTTGTAAAATCCATTGAAGTAACGGGCGAAATGCACCGTTATATTCCTGTTTTGGCTAAGAATGCAGGTTTTATTAAAATTTCAGAAAAACCTGTTTTGCACCAAGCCAGAAAATACGGAACTACCAAATTTGGCGCAGAACGCTTTGTCCGCGGGTTTTTAGACTTAATTACCATTTGGTTTTTGTCACGTTTTGGAAAACGACCAATGCATCTTTTTGGAGCTTGGGGCGCATTTATGCTTTTTATAGGGTTCTGTTTCGCTCTGTATTTAGGCATCGACAAATTATTTATAAATCCTTCGGCAAGACTTATTACAGATAGACCCGAATTTTTTATTGCGCTAACCGCAATGATACTAGGATCACAACTTTTTCTTGCTGGATTTTTAGGCGAATTGATTCTTAGAAGCAAGAAAGACTCTCAAAATTATATAATAAAGGAAAAGGTTAATTAAGAATTCGAGATTTAAAAGTCAGAAAACTTTGCGTTTTTTGAATTTTAAACGTTGAACCTTCAATTTTTGAATTCTCCCCATTAAAATACCTATTTTTACAAATTAATTTAAGCGAATGATTTACGTAGATCCGAAAATTTTAGCCCGCGTTAACCAATGGCTCACCCCCTTTTTCGACCAAAAAACCCAGAATAGTATAAAGGAATTAATAGCTAACGACCCTGTTGGGTTGGAAGATAGTTTCTATAAAAACCTTGAATTCGGAACTGGTGGAATGCGAGGTATAATGGGCGTTGGCGATAACAGAATTAACGAATATACTTTAGGAAAAAACACCCAAGGGCTTTCAAATTATTTAAAACAGCAATTTCCAAATCAGGAGATTAAAGTCGCAATTGCATTCGATTGCCGTCACAATAGTAAAGAGTTCGCGAAAATTGTAGCGAATGTTTTTTCTGCCAACGGAATAAAGGTTTTTCTTTTTTCAGAATTGCGCGCTACGCCCGAGCTATCTTACGCCGTAAAGCATTTAAATTGTCAAGCTGGAATTGTATTAACAGCTTCTCACAATCCGCCTGAATACAATGGTTACAAAGTGTATTGGGAAGATGGCGGACAACTAGTTCCGCCGCAGGATGGTGAAATTATTACCGAAATAAATTCGCTTAAATACGAAGACATAAAATTTAAAGCAAACGAAAATTTAATTCAATTTATAGATACCGATGTTGACGAAGCTTTTGCAAAGGCTTCAGTTGAAAACGGCACTTTTAATACTTCAAATGAAGCAAAAGCCAATTTGAAAATTGTTTTCACTTCGCTTCACGGAACATCAATCACAATGATTCCGCAGGTTTTGGAACTAGCGGGTTACAAAAATGTTTTAATTGTTGAAGAACAAGCAAAACCGAACGGAGATTTCCCAACGGTAAAATCGCCAAATCCCGAAGAACCAGCAGCTTTAAAAATGGCTTTGGAATTGGCAGAAAAAGAAAATGCAGACATCGTTATTGGTACCGACCCAGATTGTGATCGTTTAGGCGTTGCAGTTAGAAACGATAAAAACGAAATGGTTTTGCTCAACGGAAACCAAACCATGGTTTTAATGACGCATTTCCTTTTAGAACAATGGAAAAAAGCGGGAAAATTGAACGGTAAACAATTTGTTGCCTCCACAATTGTTTCTACCCCAATGGTAGAAAAGGTTGCAAAAGATTTCAATGTGAAATATATTGAAGGTTTAACCGGTTTTAAATGGATTGCCAAAATGATTAATGACTTTTCCGAACTCGAATTTATTGGTGGTGGCGAAGAAAGCTTCGGCTATTTGGTTGGCGATTTTGTACGAGACAAAGACGCCGTTACCGCTACCCTACTGGCTTGTGAGATTGCTGCACAGAAAAAGCACGAAAGCGGAAGTATGTTTCAATATTTAAATGATGTTTATAGTAAGTACGGAAATTACCGCGAACATTTAATATCAATTACAAAAAAAGGAAAACAGGGTGCCGAAGAAATATCAGCAATGATGAAATCGCTTCGTGAAAATCCGTTTAAAGAAATTGCCGGAAGCAAAGTGACGCGAATGGATGATGTATCGAAAAACGAGACTATCGATTTTCTGAATCAGAAAACTTCGCCACTAAACCTTCCAAAATCGAACGTATTAATTTATTATACCGAAGACGGCAGCAAAATTGCCGCACGCCCAAGCGGTACAGAACCGAAAATAAAGTTCTACATTAGCGTGAATACTTCCGAAAAGGAAAATTTTGAAGAAATACTTCAGAAAAAAATAGACGCTATTGCCGCACAACTAAACATTAGTTAATGAGTTATTTCAAAAAAATACTGCGCTACGCATACCCTTATAAAAAATATGCTTTTTTAAACATCTTTTTTAACATTTTGTATGCCTTGTTCAGCACGCTTTCTTTTGTGGCGTTAATACCGGTTTTAGAAATAATTTTCAGCAATGATCGCGAATTAGGCGCCCCACCAGTCTACGAAGGAATCTCTAGTATTAAAGATTTTTCACAAGAATACTTAAATTACTTTATTATCGAAAACATCAATAATCACGGCGAGTTTCGGGTGTTGATGTATATGGTAGGGATCATTATCGCTTTGTTTTTGTTGAAAAACTTGAGCAATTATTTGGCAATGTTCTACTCTACTTTTATGCGTAATGGCGTGTTAAAAGATCTTCGGAATGCGCTTTACAGTAAGGTAATTCAGTTCCCGTTGGCGTTTTATTCCGAAAAGCGAAAAGGCGATACTATTTCGCGATTAAGCGTTGATGTTGATGAAGTAAAAAACAGCGTGCTTTCTGTGCTAGAAATGATTGTTCGCGAGCCTTTAACCATTATATTTTCACTGGTTACGATGCTTTTTATAAGTGCAAAGTTGACACTCTTTGTGTTTCTATTTTTACCCATTTCAGGATTTCTAATTTCTAGAGTTGGTAAATCTTTAAAAAAGGGCTCATTAAAAGTGCAGGAAGAACAAGGTGTTTTTCTTTCTATTTTGGAAGAAACAATGGGCGGATTGCGCATTATAAAAGCTTTTCACGCTGAAAATTTATTTCAGAAAAAATTCGAAGATAGTAACGAGAGGTTTTATAAACATTCTAATACGGTTTTAAACCGTCAAAATCTCGCTTCGCCGTTAAGCGAGTTGCTGGGTATTATTACTATTGGCGTTCTTTTAGTTTACGGCGGTTACTTGGTTTTTGTTGATAGAACATTGGAAGCCAGTTTTTTTATTGGTTACATTATGTTGGCATATAATATTTTAACTCCGGCAAAGGCCATTGCAAAAGCAAGTTATTCTATAAAACGTGCAGATGGTTCTGCGCAGCGTATTTTGGAATTGCTGGAAGCCGAAAATACAATTACTGATATTGAAAACCCTGTTCAAAAAGAAGGTTTTGACGGTGTAATTTCAATTAAAAATATTTCGTTTAAATACGAAGATCAGTATGTTTTGAAAGATTTTTCACTTGAAATACCGAAGGGGAAAACCGTTGCATTCGTGGGTCAATCTGGTAGTGGGAAAAGTACAATTGCTAACCTATTAACGCGATTCTACGACGTAAATAAAGGGACTATTGAAATTGACGGTGTAGATATAAAAAATATGTCGAAAAGGTCGCTAAGAGGCTTAATGGGCATCGTTTCGCAGGATTCTATTCTTTTTAATGATACGGTTGCAAACAATCTTAAACTCGGAAAACCTAATGCTACCGAAGCAGAATTGCGTGACGCTGCAGAAATAAGCAATTCCTACGAATTCATAAAAGACCTTCCTGAAGGTTTTGAAACCAACATTGGCGATAGCGGTAACAAACTCAGCGGTGGACAAAAACAGCGATTAAGCATTGCCCGCGCTGTTTTGAAAAATCCGCCGATTATGATTTTGGACGAAGCAACTTCTGCTTTAGATACTGAAAGCGAACGTTTGGTGCAGGATGCGTTAGATAAAATGATGAAAAATAGAACTTCTATCGTAATTGCTCACAGGCTTTCTACAATTCAAAACGCAGATAATATTGTGGTTCTTTCCAAAGGAAAAATTGTGGAACAAGGAAAACATCAAGAGCTTTTGGAGAAAAAAGGCGTTTATTATAGCTTAGTGGAAATGCAGTCTTTGGCATAACCCATATTACTTTGCGAACCGCTGTGATTCTTTGTAACTCACTGAAATAGTTATTTCACAAAGGCGCACAAAGAAAATACACAAAGTTTCACGAAGAGTTGTACCGATTAAACCTTTCTCGCTTTTCACAGTCCAAAAACCGATTGCGCAAACAATGGTTGAAGAAAAAAAACTGGTAACGGCATTACAGACCGAAGCAGCCAAAGAGGCCGCCTTTCGCGACCTTGTAGCGCAGTATAAAGAAAGGCTCTATTGGCAGATAAGGAATATGGTTCTGGACCACGATGATGCCGACGATGTGCTTCAAAATACGTTTATAAAGATTTTCAGAAATATTAATTCTTTTAAAGGTGAGAGCAAATTGCACACTTGGATGTACAGAATTGCCGCAAATGAATCCATTACTTTTCTCAACAAAAAGGCCAAACGCAATAATGTTTCCTTAGAAAATGTAAAAGATGAAGCGCTTCGGAATTTAGAAAGTGATGTATATTTTGAAGGCGATGCCATCCAGCTTCAGTTTCAAAAGGCGATAGCAACGCTTCCGGAAAGGCAGCGATTAATTTTCACAATGAAATATTTTGAAGACCACACCTTTGAAGAACTCTCAGAAATTCTTGAAACGTCAACAGGTGGTTTAAAAAGCAGTTATCACATTGCAGTAAAGAAAATTACACAATTTATAAAATCGAATGAAACATCCTTAAATTAGAAATGAATCAAAGTAATAAATATAATTAGGTTGTTCTAACTGTCCTATCAAAAAAAATAAGCAAGACAGATAAAACCTTATAAAATATTGAAAGTCAAAACTTAAAGTGAAAAAAGATAATAACATACCAGATTTTAAAGTGCCCGAAGGTTATTTCGAAACTTTCGAGGAGCGTCTTTTCAGTAAAATTGCAGAAGAAAACTTTCCGAAGTCTGCTGGCTTTAAAGTTCCCGACAGTTATTTTGAAGTTTTGGACGAACGTATTTTGAAAACGGTTACAATTTCAGAAAAGCCTAAAAAGGTTATTCCACTTTTTCCGAAGAAATACTACGGTTATGCGGCAGCTATTGCGGCTTGCTTATTAATTGGCTTTACTATTTTCAATAACGATAGCAATCAATCGGGTCTCGATGCGCTACAATTAGCTGCAATTGACACCTATATTGAAGATGGTAATTTAAATTTTGATTTGTATGATTTAACCACTTATATAGACGACAAAGACATTAAAGACATTGATTTTGACACGCAGCAGTTTTCAGACAATGCGTTAGAAGATTACCTTTTAGAAAACCTGGATGCAGAAACTATAATTAACGAGCAATGAAAAAATTAGTAATATTGTTCCTCTTATTAGCCGCCACTGTGCAGGCGCAAGACGGAAAGCACGAAAAAATAAAAGCTTTAAAAACGGCTTATATAACAGAACGATTAGCGCTTACCTCTTTAGAAGCCGAAAAGTTTTGGCCAATCTACAATAGCTATCACGACAAATTCCACGTGCTTCGACTTAAGGAGCGCACCGAGATTTTCGAAAAACTTCGGGGAGGTTTAGACAATTTAACCGATACTGAAGCTAATGAACTTATAGATAAAAACCTTTCAATTGAATCTACTGAATTAGAATTGAGGAAACAGATGACAGCGGAATTGCGGAAAGTAATTTCGCCAAAAAAAATAATCTCCCTTAAAAAAGCAGAAGACGATTTTAAACGAGAGCTTTTTAACCGATACCGAAATAGTCGAGAAAAGTAAAAAATGGATAAAAAAAAGCCCCGAAATTTTCGGGGCTTTTTTTATATAATGAAACCAATTAAATTACATGGCTCCCCATTCTTTTAAAGACTTCTCATTTAAAGCTACATAATCAGTATTACCTGCAGCTTTTGCAAGTTCCAACGATTTTTTAGCCGCTGCAATTGCACCTTTCTTATCTCCAGCTTTTGCGTAGATCAAAGATTTTTGGCGTATTTGATAGAACTTTGGATCCTTGTTCATATCAATAGCCTTGTCAATCCAAGTTTTAGCTTGGTTTATGTCTTTACCAGCTTCTAAATAATAAACTGCAGCCGAGTAATAATCGTTTGCAGATGGACCATTCATTGTTTTTAGAATACTTGCAGAAACTGTTTTGTCTGTGTTAAATTTAATTGGCACACCAACATAAGTTTTTTCCCAAAGCATACCTAATGTAGCTCCATCATTTGATAAGTCATCAAAACTCATTGTAAATGATTCAATATTCATTGGCATTGGGTATGATTGCGTTGTTACTTTAGCTGCAACTTTGTTATCATCCCATTTTTCTGGAGTTCCCCAGTTATTAGCGTCGCTATAAAAATAAACATCCCAGCTTGTAGCACCTGGTTTTGTGTAAATAGCATACGATCCTGCTTTTAAGGTTTTTCCACCAACTTCAACGTCATCGCTAAATGTAATTTTAGAATTAGCATTTGCACCAGTACGCCATACAGCGTCATAAGGCACCAAACTTCCAAAAATAGTTCTACCTCTCATGGCAGGTCTAGAATATTCTAAAGTTACATCTGTTAAGCCAACTTTCTGTTCAATTTTCTGAAATGGACTTGATTGTGGTGTTTCTATTTGAGCTTGAATACTAACTGTTAGCATTAAAGCAGAAAAAAGTAAAATAATCTTTTTCATTGTAATGGTTTTAAGAAGGTTATATTTTTTACGAAGTTACTCTTTTGAAAATTTTAGAAGAGTTAAGGAAAACTTAAATTAACATAAAAATTAAGATAATACAATTGCCCGAATACTAAGCTATAGAATGAATTACGAACAATAGTTAATGTTTTGTTTAAACTTTTTTAAATATGGTAAAACAAAGTATTTTTAGAGAAAATTTCAAAAAAATGCTAAAGTTATTTAAAAAATTATTTAGACCGGGCTTTCGTCAAGCAGACGTTAGGGCAAATACGTATAGGTTATTACGCATGAATCGTAAATTAACACTCGATCAAGAAAAATAAAGATTGAATGAAAATTTATACGCTACACGCAAAACAACACTTACCTATTACCATAGAAGAAGCTTGGAAATTTCTGTCAAATCCTAAAAATTTGAAGGTTATAACCCCAGATTATATGGGATTCAATATTCAGTCCGGCGCAGATAGACCAATGTTTGCTGGGCAGATTATTGAATATATTGTAACCCCAATTTTAGGTATTAAAACTAAATGGGTTACCGAAATAACGCATTCTGTAGAAGGTAAATACTTTGTAGACGAACAGCGCTTCGGTCCCTATGCACTTTGGCACCATAAACATTTTATAAAAGAAATTGACGGCGGCGTAGCGATGGAAGATTTATTACATTATAAGTTACCCTTTGGTTTTTTAGGCCAAATGATTCATCCCTTTTTGGTGAAACCGAAGCTGGACGAAATTTTTAAATACAGACACAATAAATTGGTAGAGCTCTTCGGCACTATATAACTTCAATATTTTTAAGATGCGGAAAATAATATTACTAATTGTTGGTTTTTGTGGAAAAAGAGTGGTCTTTCAACTTTAAAAATAATTTAAATTTTGGCGGAAAAAGTAAATGTATTTTGGTTTCAAAGAGATCTGCGATTGGATGACAATGTTGGTTTCTACGAAGCCTTACACGGAAATTTTCCCGTAATTCCCATATTTATATTCGATTCAGAAATACTCGGTGAACTTCCCCAGGACGACGCACGAGTTACTTTTATTTTTGAAACACTTCAAAAAATGCGCGATGAATTGCAGAAACACGGCAGCAGTCTTGCTATGTTTCACGGCAAACCAGAAGCTATATTCAAAAAAATAATTTCAGAATTTGATATTCAAAATGTAATAACAAATCGCGATTATGAGCCTTATGCGAAGAGTCGCGATGAACAAATAGAAAAATTACTTTCTGAGGAAAATATCGGTTTTCAAACATTCAAAGACCAAGTTATTTTTGAAAAAGATGAAGTGGTAAAAGGCGACGGCGATCCTTATATAGTTTATTCTCCCTTCATGAAAACGTGGAAAGAAAAGTTTAAAAAGGAATACAACGAGAAGATTTATAATACCACAGAAGTTTTAAAAAATAACTTTCAAAATTCACAGTTACCAAATCTCACATTAAGCGATATTGGTTTTCGTAAATCGAAAATTGAGATCACCGATTATGTCGTAACGCCCACTACTATTCAAGAATACGAAAAAAGAAGAAATTTTCCTGCGGCCGATGCAACTTCACATTTGGGCCCACACTTACGCTTTGGTACTGTTAGCATTCGGAAAATTATGAAAAAAGCAACTTCCGAAAAAAACGAAGTCTTTTGGCAGGAATTAATTTGGCGCGAATTTTTTATGCAAATTTTGTGGCATTTCCCAGAAACGGTTGAAAATGCTTTCAAAAAGAAATACGACCGAATTGAGTGGCGCAATAACGAAATTGAATTTAAAAAGTGGAAAGAGGGTAAAACTGGCTATCCAATAGTAGATGCAGGAATGCGACAATTAAATGAAACTGGCTATATGCATAACCGTGTGCGGATGGTTGTTGCCAGTTTTCTCTGCAAGCACCTTTTGATTGATTGGCGTTGGGGCGAAGCGTACTTCGCCGAAAAACTTTTAGATTATGAAATGTCCAGCAATGTTGGCAATTGGCAATGGGCTGCAGGAAGTGGCGTTGACGCCGCGCCATATTTCAGAATTTTTAATCCAACAACTCAAATTGAAAAGTTTGATAAAGATTACGAGTACATAAAAAATTACGTTTCAGAATTTGGAACTGACTCCTACCCCGATAAAATAGTAGATCATAAAGAAGCACGCGAACGCTGCTTAAAGGTTTATAAAGCTGCCGTTTCTTAGCAAATAGCTATTCCGCTTATTTAAATTTGTTAAAAAAAAGGTAAAGGGATTGTATTTTTATGCCATTCAGCACAATTTTGCTACTCTTGCACAGTTAAGATATGCACTACATCAAACCAAAAGACATGAAGAAGATTTTTATATTAATCTTTCCCCTATTTCTATTTGCCTTAAATGTTTCGGCTCAGGATTCTATACAAGTTATCAAAAACAGTCTGAACGACCAAATGACCGATGCTTTTGATAATAGCAATAGTTATCAAGAATATAAAGTTATTAAAAAGACGCAGTTGGCCAAGCTGAAAAGAAACGTTTTAGACTCCGTTTCTTCATTGGAAAAAAATATAAGTAATCAAGAAATTGAATTAAGACAACAGAAAAGTGAGATTGATTCACTTCGTCAGAATTTAAAAAACACCCAACAAAATCTATCTAAATCGAAGGAGAAAGAAGACGGAATTGAAGTTTTCGGCATTCTTACTTCTAAAGCTACCTATAATACAATATTATGGGGTATCATTTTAGTTTTGCTTTTAATTAGCGGACTTCTATTCTACAGATTTTTGAATAGTCATAAAATCACCAAGGACGCCCAACTTAAAACGGCAGAGATGGAAATTGAAATTGAAGACTATCGCCGAAACAGTTTAGATCGCGAACAAAAACTTCGTAGAAAATTACAGGACGAAATTAATAAACACCGAAAAGTCTAATTAATTAGGGCTCGGTTCGAGTTATTTTTGCACCCAGCGCTCTAAGTCTTTCATCAATATTTTCGTACCCACGATCAATCTGCTCAATATTGTGGATAGTGCTGGTTCCCTGCGCAGATAATGCTGCAATTAAGAGTGAAATTCCCGCACGAATATCTGGTGAAACCATTGTTGTAGCTTTCAAGTTAGATTCAAAGTTATGGCCTATTACTGTAGCGCGGTGAGGATCGCAAAGAATAATTTTTGCACCCATATCAATCAACTTATCTACAAAAAACAAGCGACTTTCAAACATTTTTTGGTGAATAAGCACACTTCCTTTTGCCTGCGTACAAACTACAAGAACTATACTTAATAAATCTGGCGTAAAACCTGGCCATGGTGCATCTGCGACAGTAAGGATAGACCCATCTATGTAGCCTTGAATCTCGTATTCATCTTGTGCAGGAATATATATATCGTCTCCTACTTTTTCGAGTATTATACCTAGTTTTCTAAAAGTTTCGGGAATCAATCCCAAATTTTCCCAGCTTACGTTTTTAATAGTTATTTCGCTACGTGTCATAGCTGCAAGGCCAATCCAACTTCCTATTTCAATCATATCTGGCAAAATGCGATGCCTACAGCCTCCCAATTTCTTAACGCCTTCAATAACCAAAAGATTAGAACCAACCCCGCTAATATTAGCGCCCATTGAATTCAGCATCTTACAAAGTTGTTGAATATACGGTTCGCAAGCGGCATTGTAAATGGTTGTTGTTCCCTTAGCCATAACAGCTGCCATAACAATATTGGCAGTTCCTGTTACCGAAGCTTGGTCTAAAAGCATATAAGCACCTTTTAAACCATTGGGAGCTTCTACACCGTAAAAACGCTCTTCTCTGTTATAGCGGAATTTCGCGCCGAGTTTAATAAAACCTTCAAAGTGAGTATCAAGCCTTCTTCTTCCTATTTTATCTCCTCCTGGCCGCGGAATATATCCTTTGCCAAACCTTGCTAATAAAGGACCCACAATCATGATGGAACCGCGTAATGAGCTTCCCTCCTGTTTAAAAAGTTCTGATTCTAGATAATCTAGGTTGATTTCGTCTGCAATAAAAGCATATTTGCCTTTAGCCAACTTTTGGATTTTTACACCTAGATTTTCTAAAATTTTTATCAGTTTATTGACATCCAGAATATCTGGAATATTCTCAATAATAACTTTTTCTGGAGTTAATAATACGGCACAAAGAATTTGTAGCGCTTCATTTTTGGCACCTTGTGGAGTAATTTCACCCTTAAGTTTATGCCCGCCCTCTATTTGGAAAGTTCCCATAAATACTGGTTGGAATTTTAATAACGTTTACGGTTGCGGTTGTTATTGCTTGGTTTGTAGTTTTTCTTAGCAGAAGAATTACTCGTGTTAAAACGTTTTTTATTCTTCAATAAATCTGAAGCATCGCTCAAATCTTCATCGCTGTTTTTCAGATTGATTTTCCCCTCGGAAAGTTCCAAAAGATGTGCAAAGATTACGTCGTCTTCTACGGTATCTTTGTTCCAATTCAGAAAACATTTCTTCATGTGGTTCGCGATAGTAATAATAAGTCCATCTTTTTTATCTCCTTCTTCCCAACTTACCGCAACATCAATCATTCTTTTGATGTTATTACCGTAAAAACGATATTTAGGAAAGTTTTGAGGATAACCCAATGGTTCTGGACGCTCCATTAATTCCTCTCTCGAAGGAATTGGATATGGAGAATCTACATCAAGTTTAAAATCTGAGATTATAAAAAGTTGATCCCAAAGCATCGGTTGAAAATCTGGAACATCGCGAAGATGCGGGTTTAGATTTCCCATTACAGCAATTATGCCTTTGGCAATTTTATTTCGTTCGTCTTTATCTTCTGTGGCAATGGCGTGATCCACCATTTTTTGAATATGACGCCCGTATTCTGGAATAATTAGCTTTGGGCGTTCTGTATTATACTCTATTTGGGCTACTTCTTGTATCAAAATGTTTTTATTAAGGAAAGAATATTAATGTACTCGGAAAGATTGAAAATCATTTCAGACGCAAAATACTAAAAATTATAGTGAAATAACGCCTTCAACCTTGGAAACTTCAAGATATTTCTTTACCACTTGGTCTGGGTTTTCCATCGTAACATTCACAGATAGGCTTGAATAGGTTCCTTTGGAAGAATCGCGGGTGCTTATTTTAGCATCGGTGCCATCAAAAATTCGTTCTATCTCAGCAATTTTTTCGAGCTCGGCAGGTACTATAAATTTAAAAAGATAGGGCGCGGGCCAAGTAGTATCTTCTTCGAGTTGCTTTTTTAAACGGTCGTAAAATTCTGAAGTGTTCTTATTTTGATCCATCAAATAATTTTGCTCTGTGAGCAACAAAGATACACTTTCACCTCAAATATTTATTTACTTACTTTGCATAAAATTGAATCTTTTGAAAACGAAAAAAATTGTAATAACTGGCGGACCTGGCACAGGGAAAACAGCGCTTATAAAATACTTGGAAGAAGAAGGACATGTAGTGATGCACGAAATTTCAAGAGCTGTAACTTTGGAAGCTCAAAAACAAGGGATTGAGCAATTATTTCTGGAAAGCCCAATTCTATTCAGCGAAAAATTGCTGGAAGGTAGATTGAAACAATATCACGAAGGAAAAGAATGCGCCGCATCCATACTTTTTTATGATCGTGGCATGCCCGATGTTACTGCATATATGGATTATATGGGAACGGATTACCCCGAAAATTTCTCAATAACCTGTAACGAATTTCGGTATAATAAAATATTTCTTCTTCCACCCTGGGAAGAAATTTACAAACAGGATAACGAGCGTTACGAGAGTTTTGCTCAAGCTGAAAAAATATTTCATTTTCTGAAAACTGGTTACGAAAACTATGGCTACAAAATATGCGAAGTGCCCGTAGGTACTATTGAAGAGCGGGCAAATTTCATATTAAGTAAAATTTAGTCATTAAGTGATTGAATTTCTTAAATCAATCACTTTTACACAGGCAACCTACTATCTTTACAATTTAATAACGCATTAACCCAATGAGAACAATTTGACAAATGTCCACGACATCCTGAACAAATATTGGGGGTTTACTTCCTTCAAACCAATGCAGGAAGACATAATTGCGTCTGTGTTAAATGGAAAAGACACGGTAGCATTATTGCCAACCGGCGGCGGAAAATCACTGTGTTTTCAGGTTCCCGCTATGGCAATGGACGGTATTTGCATAGTAGTTTCGCCACTTGTTGCTTTAATGAGCGACCAAGTAAATGCATTAAAAGATCACGGCATAAAAGCTTTAAAATTGACCGGCGGAATTACTTTCGATGAGTTAAATACCTTATTAGACAATGCTCTTTACGGAAATTACAAATTTCTTTACCTCTCTCCCGAGCGACTGCAGCAAGAGATAGTTAAAAATTACATTCGGCAGATGAATGTTAACTCCATTGCGGTAGATGAAGCACACTGTATTTCGCAATGGGGAAATGATTTTAGACCAGCCTATAAAAACATAACGGTACTTAGGGAAATTCATCCCTTGGTTCCCATTATAGCACTTACTGCCACTGCGACGCCCGAAGTTTTAGAAGATACTATTTCTGAATTAAAAATGGAACTTCCTGTAATTTATAGGAATTCATTTGTTCGCGAAAATCTTTCGTATCAAGTTTTTAAAGAAGAAGACAAACTATATAAAACCGAGCAGCTGCTAAAAACCAATACTGGCTCTGCAATTGTATATGTTCGAAATAGAAAAAGCACCGTCGAAATAAGCGAACAGCTTAACAGTTTAGGAATTTCGGCAACATTTTATCACGGCGGAATTTCAGCTAAAGAAAAAGCTCAAAAGCTACAGTCGTGGCGCAATGGATCGTTTTCTACAATGGTTGCAACTAATGCTTTTGGAATGGGAATTGACCATCCAAATGTGCGTTTTGTAATTCACCTTCAAATTCCCGAAAGTTTAGAGAGCTACTTTCAAGAAGCCGGTCGAGCAGGGCGCGATGGCAATTATGCTTCTGCAGTGCTTCTTTATAATGAATACGATAAAATATACGTAAAGCAGCAATTTATAGAATCGCTGCCTACCACTGCAGATTTAAAAAAAATCTATCGCACGCTGAACAATTATTTTCAGATTCCCTACGGTGAAGGAGAATTTACAAAACATAATTTCGGTTTTTCTGAATTCTGTAAAATATACACCTTAAATACTTTGCTTGCCTATAATGCCTTAAACAGCTTAGACCGATTGGGCGTTATTCAGTTGTCGCAGGAATTTGGACGTAAATCCATGGTCCATTTCTTAATTTCTTCAGAAAAAGTTTTAACTTATTTTGAAAAAGACATCACCGCCTCCGTCATCGGCAAAACAATACTAAGAATTTACGGTGGAATTTTTGAAATGCCCACTTCAATTAATTTAGATTTAATTGTTACCAAAACGGGGCAATCCATTGAAACAGTTATTGCTGTTTTGAATAAAATGCAACGCGACCAAGTTGTGGAAATGACTTTGCAGATAACCGATGCTACGCTCACCTTTTTAATACCGCGCGAAGACGACAAAACTATCAATGTTATTTCGCGCGAAGTAGAAGCATTAAATCGTAAAAAAACGGCCCAAGTTAATTCGGTTTTACAATATATTGAAAACACCAAAACCTGCCGAAGCGTGCAATTAGTCAACTATTTTGGTGAAACTACTGCTTCAAAATGTGGTATATGTTCGGTTTGTAAAGGGCAAACTTCAAAACTTTCAAAAGGTGAAGTTCGGCAGATGGCAAGACAAATACTTGCATTTCTTGAAGGGGAAGAATTAAGTTCGCGCGAGATTTCAGAAAAACTTACTTTTGCCGAAGCTGATGTTTTAAAGGTTATCCGTCTTCTAATGGATGCCGAAAAGATAAAAATAAATCCGAAAAACCAATATTACTTAAACTGAAAAAATGCATAACGATTTGAGAATAGTATTTATGGGAACTCCCGATTTTGCTGTTGGGGTTTTAAAAGCGATGGTTGAAACGGGCCAAAATATTGTGGGCGTCATTACCGCTCCAGATAGACCTGCGGGCCGCGGCAGAAAGCTTTTGGGTTCTGCGGTAAAGGACTATGCCGTTTCGCAAAACTTAACCGTCCTTCAACCCACAAATTTAAAGGACGAATCTTTTCTGAAAGAGTTGAAAGATTTAAATGCAAACCTTCAAGTAGTAGTGGCTTTCCGAATGCTCCCAAAAGCAGTTTGGCAAATGCCGCAATTAGGCACCTTTAATCTTCATGCTTCGTTGCTTCCACAATATAGAGGTGCGGCGCCAATAAATTGGGCTATTATTAATAAGGAGGAAAAAACTGGCGTCACCACATTTTTTATTGACGAAAAGATCGATACCGGTTCCATAATCGCGAATAAGGAAATTCCTATTGAAAAAAATGAAAGCGCTGAAACCCTTCACGATAAGTTAATGCTTAAAGGCAGTGAACTTGTATTGGAAACCTTGAATTTAATCGAGAAAGGAAATGCTAATCCAAAACCACAACCCGAAAGCGGTGATTTAAAAGATGCTCCAAAACTTACTCCAGAGAATACAAGAATAGATTGGACAAAACCTGGACTAGAAATAGATGCTTTTATAAGAGGTCTTTCTCCCTATCCTGTGGCGTGGTCAGTTTTGTATAATAATAAGGAGGAATTAAAAGCGAAAATTTATGCGGCTAGTTTCGAAATGGACGACCATAATTTAGAAATGGGAACTATCCAAGCTTCAAAAAAAGAACTGAAAGTAGCATGTTCAGCGGGTTTCATCATTATTAAGGAAATACAACTCCCCGGAAAACGAAAAATGGATGTTTCTGCGCTGTTGAATGGGTATTCTTTTGAGGACGATTCGAAACTATTGTAAACCCTTGTTATCACTGATTTGGTTAAATTTCTTAAAAAACACGTCATGTTTATTAACAAACAGTCTAAGTTATTAACAATAATAATGATTTCCTGCGTGGTTACTTGCCTGAACGGATATTCCTATTAAATTTGTAGAGCAATTAATCGAAGTTTAACCAACAATTTAATTTAAAAAAATTATGAACAAATCAGATTTAATCGATGCAATGGCAGCTGATGCCGGAATTACAAAAGCTGCTGCTAAGAAATCCTTAGAGTCTTTCTTAGGGAATGTTGAAGGTTCTCTTAAAAAAGGTGACAGAGTATCACTTGTAGGTTTCGGATCTTGGTCAGTATCAAAAAGAGCTGCCAGAGAAGGAAGAAACCCTCAAACTGGTAAAACCATCAAGATTGCTGCTAAAAAAGTAGTTAAATTCAAAGCTGGCTCAGATTTACAAAATAGCGTAAACTAATTGTAAAATATTTTACAAAATTTTAAGTCCTTCTTTTCATTAAGTTGAAAAGAAGGATTTTTTTTATAAGACTGATTTTGAGCAAATTGAAAATTCGTAACATTTTATCATAATTATTCAATTAAATTTAAATTAAACATCAGTTTAGTAATTTTTTGGTATTTTTAAAATTATTACTTAGATTTAATGTATTGAATATATTCTATGACCACTCTAAAACCCGCCAAAGGCCTCCTATTAGTTGCAGAACCATCAATAATTGGTGATGTTTCTTTTAATCGTTCAGTAGTACTTTTAGCCGAGTATACTGAAAATGGATCTGTTGGGTTTATTCTCAATAAGCCCTTACAATACAAGCTTCGTGATTTTGTGCCGGAGATAAATTCTAAGCTTCCTGTCTTTAACGGAGGTCCAGTAGAGCAAGATAATCTGTATTTTATTCATTGCATTCCTGATATTATTCCCGACAGCATAGAAATATCTAGTGGTATTTATTGGGGTGGCGATTTTAGTGCAATTGTTGATCTTTTAAAAGAAGACAAATTAAAAAAAGACCAAATTCGTTTCTTCCTTGGCTATTCTGGTTGGGAAAGCGAGCAACTGGAACAGGAATTAGAAGTTAATAGTTGGGTAGTAGTGCCAAACGATTATGACAATAAAATTATAGGCAAAACCAATATAAATTTTTGGAAAGAAAAAATGATTGAATTTGGTGGAGATTATATATTATGGTCTAATGCCCCAGAAAATCCCAGCTTCAACTAACTCATTCTTGCCTTAAGGTTCAATTTTGGCAATAACAACTTCGCAGTAGCATTTACAAATTCTTTTTTCCGATATTTTGTTACGGGAACAATTCCTTGAATTGTATTTGTAATAAAAATTTCATCAGCTTTCTGCAATTCAAATGGTGAAACCGAGATTTCTTCAAGCGAAAATTCTGGCATCAATTTAATAATTGCAATAAGTTGTTTGCGCAAAATACCGTTTAAACAACCATCTGCAAGTGGCGGTGTTTTGATAGAATTGCCTGAAACCAAAAATATATTTCCGTTCAGTGCCTCAACAACCTGTTTCTTTTCATTTAACAAAAGACAGTTTTTATAATCATTTTCTTTAGCGTAAATGCTGCCAAGTATATTTATAAGTCGGTTAGTTGTTTTAAGGGTGGCCAGTAAACTAGAGGTGATAAAATGATCTTTATACAGCTCAATTTCGTAGTTCTCTTCACTTAAAATGTAGAATGGCGTCTCAAGTTTTTCAAACGAAATTGTATATTCAACATCGTTGGTTTCGGGCGTATATTTACCACCAGTTTTACGCCATACTAGCATTTTTACACGAAATGTAGCGTTTACTTCTTCAGAAGAATTAACGGTCTTCATTATTTCTTCTTCCAGAAATTCCATAGTAAAATTCATAGGGATTTCCATCCTCAGAATTCGCATAGAAGCCATTAAACGAAAGTAATGGTCTTCCCAGAAATAAATCTTTCCGCCACCATATCGCAACGTTTCAAAAACGGCATCGCCATAATTGAGGCCTCTATTATCTGTTGTAACCGTTGCCTGGTTATTCGCTACTAATGTTCCGTTTAAATTTACCATAAAAAAAACCGCCCATTTTTATTGGACGGTGCAAAGGTATTATAATTTAAAGGGATTTTAAACGGATCCCAAGATTGACTTTAGATTGGAAACCATATTTTCCCATAGCATTTTTCCTTCTTCTATTTCATCCTCTTCCGCATAATCCGTTACCATTAATGAAACATCTTTTGTTATTTCATCAACTTGAATACGCAATTCAAAATAGAACTCTTCGCCCTCATCTTCTATCCATCTGAATTTGATTCGTTCTGGACTCTTTTTACTTAGTAATTTTGCGCGTTCTTCACTTCCAGACCAGATGAAAGTGTAGAATTCGCCCCTTGAATTTACATTGTCGGCGTACCATTCGGAAAGTCCCGAAGGCGTTGAAATATACTGATATAAAAGTGAAGGGGAAACCTGTATAGGGAATTCCATTTCATATTTAATTTTATCTTCCATAGCTTTTTGTTAGTTGATGCCCAATATATAGATATTAATCTTAAACTCAAATTAAAGATTGAAATTTTTTATTTTAAAGAGCGTGTTGAGAAAGATGCAATTTTTATGACAAATATTGAAACTTAAATTTGCCACACATAATTTTGTTTCTATCTTTGCACCCGCTTAAGCATATAGCTTGAGTTTTATTACAATAATAAACACGGCGAGGTAGCTCAGTTGGTTAGAGCGTCGGATTCATAACCCGGAGGTCGGGGGATCGTGCCCCCCTCTCGCTACTAAAAATCCCCAAAGATAATTCTGAGGGGATTTTTTTATGGAAGAATTTGAAAGCTCTGCGCTACCTTCTGCTATTATATTTTACTTTTTACCAGAACACACATATTTATTCCGTTTATCGAAAACATATTGCAGTTGTAGCTATTTTACTTACATTTGTTAAGAATGCGTTAATAAGTTATTGCTCAACCTATTGATATCTGTCGTTTGAAGGCTTAAATTTACATTTAATCCTTAAAACTCAATATCATGAAAAATTATGTATTCGCAATTGTAATGCTAGCCGGTCTAACCTTTAGCTGTACCCCAGAAAATCAAATTAGTGATGAACAACAAATCGACAAGCACAAATCATGTCCCCCAAGCGACAGAAACTGTAATGGGATTCCAGACCACTTGGAGCCACAAGATTAATATATATTTAATATTTTTATGTGTAGCGGCGATTTTATCACCTTTTCTACACATGATATATCTTATTGAAGACAAAGAGGGCTTATTCGGTTATGCGTATATGTCCTCTTTCTTATTTTCTATAAGTCTACCAATTATGGCAATTTCATCTGGTTTGTTGTTGAAATTTGTATCGGGCTATATTATAGCCGATTTAAAAAAGCCCATTAACTATATAGCAAATGCATTCCTCTTTGTAGGCTTCTTTTTTGCAATTTATATTTTATTGCCTATTAGAGATTATTCCATAACAACTTATTATGTAACTCTTTTGGCTCTTGCCGTTGTGCTTACCATAGTCGCACATTATATACATAATGCAGTGTTAACTACAGAGCAACGTCTTAAAAAAATAATTTCAAAACTATTTGATTTTATAATTCTTGAAACTCCGCAAAAGCATGTTTCAGAAGAAAAACAAATAGATTACGTTATTTCTTACGAGAAAATAATTAATGAAATTGGAGATGAATGATACTTTAAGCAACATAACGAAACTACAAATAGCTGGTTTGCTATCTGAGTCTGCGCGCTTAGAAGTTGAAAACAGGTTAACGCGAAAACCTCATAGAGCCAATTCTCCATCGGGTTCACGGGTGGAATTGGGCTAAGCTAAGTGCTTTTCTAATTCTGAATAAGTTATTTGAAACTGTTCGCCACTTTTCATGTTTTTAAGCGTGAAAGACTGCGCCTCCATTTCTTTTTCACCAGCCAAAACAGTATAAGGTATTTTACGCTTATCTGCATACCCCATTTGCTTACCCATCTTTGCTTCATCAGGATACAATTCTGCTTTAACACCTACTTTTCTCAAGTTAGTGATTGCTTTCATTGCATACAAAGCCTCCTTTTCACCGAAATTTATAAAAAGCGCTTTGCTATTTTCTGAAACAGTTTCGGGAAATAGACTCAATTCCTCCAAAACCAAGTAAATACGGTCCAAACCAAAGGAGATACCCACACCGCTCATATTTTTTAAGCCAAAAATTCCGGTGAGATCGTCATACCTTCCGCCACCACCAATGCTTCCCATATTCACTTCTGCAGGAGCTGAGACTTCAAAAATTGCACCTGTGTAGTAATTCAATCCTCGGGCAAGTGTAACATCAATTTGCAATGAAGCAGCCTGCAAACCAAGTGTTTTAATATTATTTGCGATAAATTCGAGTTCTTCCACACCTTTCAGCCCAATTTGCGAGCTGTGTAGCAATTGCTTTAAAGAATTAATTTTTTCATCGTTACTTCCCTTAAAAGAAAAAAGCGGTTGTAATTTTTGAAGTGCATCTTCCGAAATACCTTTTTCTCGCATCTCTTTCTTCACGCCGTCCTCGCCTATTTTATCGAGTTTATCTAGCGCCACAGTAAAATCTATTAACTTGTCCTCCGCACCTATGGTTTCTGCTATTCCACTTAAAATTTTTCGATTGTTGATTTTAATTGTTACATCTTTCAAACTAAGTTTGCTGAAAACGGCATCGTAAAGCTGCACGAATTCCACTTCCTGCCAAAGTGAAGTTGAACCCACAACATCGGCATCGCATTGAAAAAACTCACGGAAACGTCCCTTTTGAGGTCTATCTGCTCGCCATACGGGCTGTATTTGGTAGCGTTTAAAAGGAAATGTTATTTCGTTTTGATGTTGCACCACGTAGCGTGCAAATGGCACTGTTAAATCGTAACGGAGCGCTTTTTCAGAAATTTTTGAAGTTATTTTATTACTATCCTTTTCGGAATATAACTTATCATCAACTTTTGATAAATAATCGCCACTATTCAAAATTTTAAAAATCAATCGATCGCCTTCTTCGCCATATTTCCCCATTAAGGTATCACTATTTTCGAAAGACGGCGTTTCAATTGGTTGAAATCCATAAAGCGAAAATGTATCCTTTATAGTACTGAATATATAATTGCGACGCGCAACTTCATCTGGATTGAAATCGCGGGTGCCTTTAGGAATTGATGGTTTTTTTGACAAAATTCTACGTTTTTTGAATTTGTATTTTGAATTGACAAATATCCTAAATAATAATGAAGTTTGCCACAATAAGATTACGTAAAGGCGATTCATGTCTTCGAAGGAATTCTGTAACTTTATCCCACTTTTGCAGTCTAATGTAAAATACACACTAATTATATGTTTTCACTTTTCCGGGAAAATGTCCGTATTGCGATGGACAGCATTAAAAGCCAACTCTTAAGAACCATTTTAACAATAGTTATAATTGGGATTGGTATTTGGGCGCTCGTTGGCATTTTAAGCGCAGTGGCTGCGCTGGAAAATACCATTTCAGGCAATTTTGCTTCCATGGGCGCCAATACGTTTAATATTCAGCAGTATGAATTTTCGGTCCAATCCAGAAATGGCGGCGAACGCGAAAAAATAAACCCCATAATAAGTTATAATAACGTTCGAGAATTTACGGATAAATACAAATACCCCTTCACCAAAACATCGCTCTCTTTTATAGGAACAGCAGGGGCCGAAGTAAAATATGGTTCTGAAAAGACCGATCCCGAAATTCGCGTTTATGGAGTGAATGAAAATTATTTAGACAACACCGGAACCGAAGTGGATCGTGGAAGAAATTTTACAATTTTCGATATTGAAAATAATAATAAAGTCTGCTTAATAGGCTCAGATTTTACGAAAAACCTCTTTGAAAACGAAGACCCCATCAACAAAACAATTAGTATTCGCGGAGTGAAATTTAAAATTATTGGTCTTTTAGAGTCTAAAGGCTCAACTTTTGGAAACAATCAAGATTTAAAAGTGCTAATCCCCGTACAAGTTGCCCGCGGCATTTACACACAACCTAATATAAATTACAATATAAGTGTAAAAGTAGACGACAAACAAATGATGGAGGCCGCCCAGGACGATGCTATTATAACATTCAGAAATATCCGGGGACTAAACCCGATTGAAGAAAATAACTTCGGAATAGAGCGCAGTGACGATTTAATTAATCGAATTTCGATGATAACTGGTTATTTGCAAGCTGCCGCATGGATTATTAGCATCATCACTATTCTTGGCTCTTCTATTGCGTTAATGAATATAATGTTGGTTTCGGTAACCGAACGCACCCGCGAAATTGGTGTGCGGAAAGCACTTGGCGCTAAACGTTCTACAATCTCCACCCAATTTTTTATGGAAACGATTGTAATTGGTCAGTTTGGTAGTCTTTTAGGAATTATTCTCGGTGTACTTACAGGTTTCGCCTTTGCAAAAATCTTTGAGTTCGATTTCACTCTTCCTTGGACAGCAATGATTTGGGCGACAATTATAACCTTTGTTGTAGCTGTAATCGCAGGATCTTATCCGGCATCAAAAGCGGCTGGATTGGACCCTATAGAAAGTTTGCGATACGAATAAGGTCTGTAAATTTTTAAAACACAAATATTACATTCCAAATTCCGAATAATTTGAAAATTGATTATTATTCTTTCAGAAGATCCCCAAAATAATTATAAAGCTCTCCTTTAGTAATTACGGCACCTTGTTGAATCAATACAAAAATATCTTTGTTGCGATCGTCTGTAATTGCTTTGGTAGACGTGTAAAGGTTTACCGAATCATCATGTATGTTTTGCTGAAGCCATTTGTAGCCAATTTGGGTGGTAATGTCTATAGTTTCATCTTCCACTTTTATAGCAATCAACTCCATAAACGCATCTGTAATATGAAAAAGCATTAACTGGTTAGGCGAAATGTGCTCTATATACTTCACTTTAATTAAAACCCCTTCCCAAATAAGATCGCTAAAAATGTCGAGTTCCTGTTCGGCAACTTCGGGTGTTTCAGTTTTCAACTTTTTCCATTCATCAGCAGTGATGGATTGCGTAGCAAGAAAATTTATAAATTCTTGATGTAGCTCTTCAAATTGTTCTTTTGTTAATCTGGCGTATTTCATATCAGTTCTCTGTTGACAGTTATCTGTAATCCGTTTGCTTTACTTTGTAATCTTCACTCTTTTCTTTGAAAAAAAAGATAAAATAAAAAAACCTTCCCCGTAAACGAGAAAGGTTTTAATACAATTAATCGTGTTATTTAATTTGCTTCAGAATTATCTTCTGTTTTATCATCAGACTTTTCTTCTGTTTTAGCTTTTACTTCTGGCTTAGCTTTCCCTTTAACTTCTGGTTTAGCTTCTGCAACTACTTCGAAAGCGAAGTTAGATACTACATCTCTGTGGAAACGGATAGTAGCATCGTACTGACCAGTACGCTTAACAGCGCCACCAGCTACAGTAATATACTTCTTCTCGATAGAAACACCTTCTTTTTCAAGTGCGTCAGAAAGATCTCCGTTAGTAACAGAACCGAATAATCTATCACCTTCGCCTGTTTTGGCGATGATTTTAATTTCAAGTCCGTTTAGTTTCTCAGCCTGTGTTTTAGCTTCGTCAACAACTTTCTTTTCTTTGAAAGCACGTTGCTTCAAAGTTTCAGCCAATACTTTTTTAGCCGATGGGGTTGCAAGAACTGCGTGCCCCTGTGGAATCAAAAAGTTTCTTCCGAAACCGTTTTTCACGGTTACAAGATCATCTGTAAATCCCAGATTTTCTACGTCTTTTTTTAATATAAGTTCCATACTATCTCTGGTTTTTTATTTTAATAAATCGGCTACGTAAGGCATAAGTGCTAAATGGCGTGCTCTTTTAACGGCAACAGCCACTTTGCGCTGATACTTCAATGAAGTTCCGGTAAGTCTTCTTGGAAGAATTTTACCTTGTTCGTTTACAAATTTCAATAAGAAATCTGCATCCTTATAGTCAACATACTTAATACCAGATCTCTTGAAACGACAGTATTTTTTAGTTTTGTTGGTTTCTATATTAAGAGGAGTAAGATATCTGATCTCTCCGTCTTTTTTTCCTTTTGCTTGTTGTTGTAGTGTGGCCATAATTTATGCTGATTTTTTATCGCGGTTTCTTCTTTTTTCTGCCCAAGCAATTGCATGCTTGTCAAGGCTCACTGAAAGGTAACGCATAAAACGCTCATCCCTTTTGAATTCAATTTCTAATTCATGTACAGCTTCACCATCTACGGTGTACTCAAAAAGGTGATAAAAACCACTTTTTTTGTTCTGGATTGGGTAAGCAAGTTTTTTCAAGCCCCAATTTTCTTTGGATATCATCTTAGCACCTTTAGAAACAAGAAGATCTTCGTATTTCTTTACTGTCTCCTTTATCTGATCTTCAGATAAAACGGGATTTAAGATGAAAACAGTTTCGTAATGATTCATAAAAAATCTATTAAAATTAATAATTAAAACCTTGGCCTTCTGCCAAAGAGGGTGCAAAAATAATACTTTATTTGGTATTATCAAACCTTATTTTAAAGAGACTTTAGAAATAAAAAACATAGATTAAGTGTGTATTTTTTACGATTAAACACAAAATAGTTGCAGTTCATCGATAATTTCCATATTATTGCCTTAAGTAAAACCTACTATTATGGAAAAAACCATATTAAAGTGCGCAATTGTAGATGATTCTACCCTGCAGCGACTTTCTATTGTGAAGCTTGTTCAAATGCACCCATCTCTTGAACTTGTTGGCGAATATAAGAATGCCATCGAAGCTAAAATGGGGCTTGCCTCTACAGAAATTGACCTTATCTTTCTAGATATTGAGATGCCAATTCTTTCAGGATTTGATCTTTTAGACGATATCCAGAGAAAGCCTCAAGTAATTTTTGTTACTGGAAAAACGAAGTACGCTTTTAAAGCATTCGATTATGATGCCGTAGATTACCTCAGAAAACCTATTGCCAAAGATCGTTTTTTAAATGCTGTACACAAAGCAATTACTAATTATAAATTAAAAAATGAGGAAGGCTTTGACGATGAAGATTTTATCTTCGTAAAAAGCAACCTCAAAAAACGAAAAGTTTTTTTAAACGAACTACGTTACATTGAAGCTTTAGGCGACTATGTAAAATTAGTAACCGAACACGAATCTCTTGTGGTGCTTTCTACCATGAAGGCTTTTGAATCATTATTACCTGGCGAACGTTTCCTTAGAATTCACAAATCTTATATCGTGAATTTAGACAAGGTACAGCGCTATAATAGCAAAACAATAGAACTTGATAAAGACAAATTGCCATTAAGCCGAAATAGAAAGGCCGATTTGGTTGATGCCTTAGCCGCAACGCACAACATTTAGTAATTATCTACATCTATAGTTGTCTGCACACTTGAAAATTCTTTTATAGAATTGAAAGTGCGCAAAACGTTTTCAATGTATTTTTTCGTTTTCTCCAAAGATTGCTTCTTGGGGATTTTAACAAGAAGATTAATGATGTATTTATTCTTTATTCTACCCACTGGTGGCGGCTCTGGCCCCAATATATTTTCCTTAAACTGAATTTCTAACGCTTGCCCAAACCAGATTGAAGCTTTTTGAACGCGCCCTAAATTTTTATCTTTAAAAATAATTTTGATCGTCCTGTAAAAAGGAGGATATTTAAAATTATAGCGCTCTTCGAGCTGTTCCTTGTACATTCCTTCAAAATCATTCACACTTACTTGCTTCAAAATTTGATGGAACGGGTTGTACGTTTGTATTAAAACTTTGCCGCGTTTCTGCGTGCGGCCTGCCCTACCCGATACTTGTTGAAGCAATTGGAAACTTCGCTCGTGGGCTCTAAAATCTGGGAAATTGAGAAGATTGTCTGCATTCATGACTCCAACCAAACTAATATTTCTAAAGTCTAAACCTTTGGCAAGCATTTGCGTGCCTACCAAAATATCTATCTCCTCATTTTCTAAAGCTTCGATTAATTTTGAATAAGAATTTTTCCCCTTGGTTGTATCTTGATCCATTCTAGCCACTTTGTGGTTTGGAAAAAGAGTTTTTAATTCAGTTTCAATCTGTTCGGTGCCAAAACCTTTAGTGTCCAGTGTTTCGCTTCCACAAGCCATACAGCTATGCATCATTGCCATATGGTAACCACAATAATGGCAACGCAATTGATTTTTTTGTTGATGAAAAGTCAAACTCACGTCGCAATTTGGACATTGGGGCGAAATTCCGCAGGTTGTGCATTCAACCACTGGCGAAAAACCTCTTCTATTTTGAAAAAGAATTATTTGTTCGCCATTACTTAAAACTTCGCGCATTTCTTCTAACAAACGATCGCTAAAATGGCCAGTCATTTGTTTTTTACGCGTTTTTTCTTTTATATCTACCAGTTCAATTTCTGGCATCATAACATTTCCGAAGCGTTTTTTAAGCGTCACCAATCCAAACTTCCCCGATTTTGCATTGTGATAACTTTCCAACGAAGGCGTTGCAGAACCCATCAATACCTTAGCTTTATGAAGATTTGCTAAAACCACAGCGCTATCGCGAGCATTGTAGCGTGGCGACGGACTGTATTGTTTAAAACTCGGTTCGTGTTCTTCGTCCACCACAATAAGTCCTAAATTTTTAAAAGGAAGAAATAAAGACGAACGCGCGCCAATTACTACTTGTGCTTTCGGTTTTTCTGCAAGCACATTCTTCCAAACCTCAACTCTTTCATTAACCGAAAACTTGGAATGATAAACAGAAATTTTTTCGCCAAAATACTTTTGAAGTCGAATAATTAGCTGCGTGGTTAAAGCAATTTCAGGAAGCATATATAAAACCTGTTTTCCAGAATTAATTACTTCTTCAATTAGCCGAACATAAATTTCAGTTTTTCCACTTGAGGTTACTCCGTGAAGCAAAACCACAGCGTCTGTTTCAAAAGATGTTTTTATTTGTTGATAAGCCACTAATTGTGCTTCGTTCAACGTTTTTATTTCTGTTGAAGCATCACCAGAAAATTCTACGCGGTCGTGCTGAATGTAATATTCTTCTAAAATTTCCTTATCCACCAATGTTTTCAAAGTAGCGGCTGAAGCTTCACTTTTCTTTTGAAGTACTGTAGAGCTAATAGGTTTTTTAGTTTGGCTGCTCAACATAAATAGATGCATTAGCACATCGCGTTGTTTTGGAGCTCGGCTTAAAGTTTCTAAAAGTTGGCGTAGATTTTCTTCGGAAGTATAATCAGAAGATAATTTTATGTAGCGTTTTAGTTTGGGAGTGTACTGTTCATATACAGTTTCTTCGACTTCAATTATATTTTTCTCCAACAATTTCTGAATCACAGAAACAATATTTCGTCTATCCAGAATTGATCGCGCATCATTGATGTGCAAAGAAGATTGATGTTGCAAGGCTTCGTATAAAACATATTCATCATCACTTAGCGTAGCTTCATCTTTAAATTCTTTCGAAGAAAGTTTAATAATTGTTTCACTTTCCAGCATAAAGGCACTCGGGAGCGCCGCTTTGATTACTTCACCCAAAGAACACATATAATAATGCGCCATCCACTCCCAATGTTTTAATTGATGCGCTGTAATAATAGGTGTTTCATCTAAAATATGATCTATAGATTTAGTTTCGTAACCTACCGGTGCTTGGTCATGAACTTGATACACAATGCCCGTATAAACCTTTGATTTTCCAAAGGGAATTGCAACTCGCATTCCAGGCTGCAAAAAAGCAGCTTCGTCCTTATTCACACTATATGTGAATGCTTGTTTCAGTGGAATTGGGAGAATGACGTCTATAAAATACAAATGGAAAACTATTATTTATTACTATTATAAATTCTTTATTGGGTCGCTTTGATGTTGAAAATACGGTCTCAGTTTTCACTGCCTTCTTTCCTACTTCCCGAATAAAAAAGCCACCAAAATTGGTGGCTTAAAGATACTATTTTTAATAATTTTTAATTAATGCGACTCCAAGTTTGTGTTCTTCCAAAAAGAGAGAAGCCTACATATCCGCGAACATTCAATTTGTTAGCGCCATCGAGTTCAATGTAGCATTTGTACACTTTTCCGTTGTTTGGATCCATTATGGTACCATCGTTATATTCATCGCCATCTTTTTCAAGACCTTTAATAATTACTAATCCCAAAATTGGTTTCCCTTTATCAGAATCCGGGCATTTATCGCAGACGGCGTTTTTCTTCGCAGGATTTAAAATCTCTACTACTTTTCCATAAATTTTACCATTGTCTTTGTAGATTTCAACGATAGATTTTGCTTCGCCGGTTTCATCATCAACGGTTTTCCATTTACCTGTTACATCTTGTGCAGCGGCAGTAATTACTGTTAACGCAATAAGTGAGAAGGTTAAAAGTATTTTTTTCATAATTTTAAATGTGTTAAATTCAGTTTTAAAGTTTTTCTTTTAGTCGCTTTATTGAAACATTTAATTCAAAACCAAGCAACAACAGGTTTGAGTTAATCCAAATATATAACATCAATATCAATAGTGCACCAATGGAACCGTATAACTCGTTGTAATTTGAAAAATTATTGATATACACCCCAAAAAAATAGGTTGTTAGTACAAATAGCACCGTGGTTGTTACTGCTCCAATTGAAAAGAATCGCGAAGATTTACCTTCTTTGGTGCCGTAATAATACAAAGTTGCGATAACTACGTATATCATTATTAAAAAGACAATAAATTGAAAGAACGAAATCCAAAAAGTATCATTAACTATATAGGCTTTTGACTTTAGGTCGTGAATTATATATTCGCCATAAAGAATAACCCCAACTGATGTTAACAACAACAGTGCCAAGGAGATTGAAACCACTAACGCCACAAAATACTGTCTAAAAAAACTTCGGTTGATAGTTACATGAAACGAATATTCAAAAGCACTGAAAATAGCATTTACTCCGTTTGTCGATAAAAATATGGAAAGGAAAAACACAAAAGACAACAAGCCTGCCCTGGGATTTACCGCTATATCTGCAATGATTGGATAAAAGAACTGCGTTGTCTGTGCAGGCAAAAGCGCTTCAATAAAAATTAAAAATCGCGTTTGAAATCCATCAATGGGGATTATTGGAATCATATTTAGCAAAAACAAAAGAAATGGAAAGAGCGCAAGAAAAAAGCTATAGGCAATTGAACTAGCACGAAAGGAAAAAGTTCCCTTTAAAATTCCAGTTCCATAAACATCCAGCAAATTATACAACGAAAACTCGCCCATTGCGGGTAGTTTTATCTTTTTACTAATTCGTACAAGATCTCGAATTACAGGAATGTTTATTTCCTTTTCGCCTTCTTCGTTCATTTAATAGCTTTTAGGCTAAGGTCCATATTGTAAACCGAATGCGTCAATGCGCCACTGGAAATATAATCTACCCCACATTCTGCGTATTTTCGTGCAGTTTCAAGTGTTATTCCACCGCTCGATTCCGTAAGGCATTTGCCATTAATTAAGGTTACCGCCTTTCGGGTATCTTCGTAATTAAAGTTATCTATCAAAATACGATACACGCCGTCACTCTGTAATATTTCTTCTATTTCGGTTAGGTTTCTTGCTTCAACAATTATTTTTAAGTCTAAGTGACGACTTTTTAAATACTGCTTCGTTTTCTCAATTGCTTGCGTTATTCCACCACTAAAATCAATATGATTGTCTTTCAACATCACCATATCGTAAAGTGCAAAACGATGATTTTCTCCACCGCCAATTTTTACGGCCCATTTTTCCAAAGCTCGTATTCCGGGAGTTGTTTTACGGGTATCGAGAATTTTAGTATTCGTTCCCTCCAGCAATTTTACATATTGGTGTGTTTTAGTAGCAATGGCACTCATACGCTGCATGGCGTTTAGCACCAACCGTTCCGATTTCAAAATAGATTGTGATAAACCTGACACATAAAAAGCTACATCGCCATATTTTACTGGGCTGCCGTCCCTTATTTTTATATCGAGTTCTAAACCGGGGTCTACATATTCAAAAACTTGGCGGGCAAATTCTACCCCAGCTATAATACCTTCGTCTTTCACCAAAAGTTTTGCGGAGCCTCTAGCATCTTCTGAAATACAAGCCAATGAACTGTGATCGCCATCGCCAACATCTTCTCTTATAGCGTTGGCAATGATGATGTCTATTTCTTTGTTGAATTGTTTTTCTGAAATCATAGCAAGGAAATTTCAGCTAAAATACTTTAAAAAGTTTGAAGGACGATGCTTCGGCTCCGCTCGGCACCGCAAAAATTTAAAATTATAGTAATTTATCTTTGTATTTTTGAATTTTGAAATAAAATGCAATGAAAATTACACTACTCGCAATAGGCAAAACCGATAATAAACAACTGCAAACCCTGATGGATGAATATACCAGGCGGTTGGGGTTTTATATTTCGTTTGAAATGGAAATTATTCCAGATATAAAAAACGCTAAAAATCTTTCGGAATCGCAACAAAAGCAAGCTGAAGGTGAAGAAATTTTAAGACGAACTTCCACTCCCGATGTATTAATACTTCTCGATGAAAAAGGAGAAACTATTACTTCGGAAGGCTTTTCGAAGTTTCTACAAAAGAAAATGAACAGCGGACTAAGAAACCTCATCTTCGTAATTGGAGGCCCGTATGGCTTTAGTGACGCGGTTTATGACCGTGCTAACGGAAAGGTATCCCTCTCATCCATGACCTTTTCGCACCAAATGGTTCGGCTTTTCTTTATTGAACAACTTTATAGAGGTTATACAATTCTACGGAACGAACCGTATCATCATCGGTAGAGCAACAAAATAAATCGAAATTACCACTGACAGTCTATAAAGTCTGTTAGCATATGGAATAACAATCCTACGGCGATGATTCTGGTCTTTTTGAAGAACAATAAAACTATATACACAGCCATTGCCCAATAAGTGTGCAACGGGTGAAAATTAATACTACAACGGCCAGCATCAAAAATGGGGGAGGCAAAAAGATGATCTACATCTACCAGCATTGTGGCCAGCATAATGAGCCAAGCTTTTTTCCATTCTTTCCTAAAGAAAACATACGCGATTAGCCCAGGGACTAATAGATGCAGCGTATAATGTACCAAGGATTGCAACATTGAGTAAATTTTTGCGCAAAGATAGGGAATCAGTGATTAGAAAATTGTTTCAGAAGAAGTGTATAATAACACAAAAAGTTGCTCGAAATATATATTTTGCTAAGATTTTTAAAAAGATTATTTTTCAACATAGAAATACTTATTAAAGGAATACATATGAAAAAAATATACGCAGTAGCTCTTTTATTTTTAGCCACTTCATTTGCACCTAATATTATATTCGCGCAGTGCGACGATGTAACAATTGAGAGCTTAACAAATCCTGGACCGTACGATGTTGCCACACTTACCGAAGCAGATGGCCTTAGAAATGGTCCAGATTATGCAGGCGCAACCGTATATTATCCCACAAATGCCACGCCTCCTTTTATGAGTATCGCCATTGTTCCCGGGTTTACAGCACTGCCTTCAAGTGTTGCAGAATGGGGTCCTTTTTATGCTTCTCATGGAATAGTTACTATAATTATTGGAACCAATTCACTATTTGATAATCCAGAAACTAGAGCAATAGCGCTTATTGATGCTTTAGAAACTATGCGACAAGAAAATACGCGAACCTCCTCTCCGTTAGAAAACCAACTTGATGTAGATAAATTTGCAGTTAGCGGATGGTCAATGGGCGGCGGCGGAGCACAGCGTGCAGCAGTTTTAGACAATACGATAAAAGGCGTAGTTGCTTTGTGTCCGTGGTTACCAAACCCAATCTTAAATCACGACAGTCCTGTGCTAATTTTTAGTGGTGAAAATGATCCTACCGCTCCTCCCGCGCAGCACGCAGATATTCATTATAACGTTACTCCTAATACAACCAATAAACTTCTTTTTGAAGTTGCTAACGGAAACCATTCAGTTGCAAACACACCAAACGGTGGTAACGGTGCTGTGGGTAAAATTGCACTTTCGTGGCTTAAATTATATGTAGATGAAAATAACTGCTATTGTCCGTTATTAACTGAATCACTGTTGGTTAATCCTCCTGCAGCTTCTAAAGTTGAATCTAGTTTTGAGTGTGAGTCGGTGCTGGGTATAACTGAAAATAATTTTGATGTAAGCGTATATCCAAACCCAACACAAGACTTTGTAACAGTTAACACCACCAATACAGCACATTTTGAAGTATATTCTGCACTCGGGCAACGATTACTTTCAGGTGAACTTACCCAAAACGAAAAGCAGATTGACTTTTCAAATCTTTCTAAAGGAATTTATTATGTTCGGGTAGGAAATGAGACTTTGAAGATTGTTAGGAATTAAGTACCAAGGTTTCATTCGGGCTAAGGTAAGCAGTACCCTAAATTAATAATTCGTAAAGCACTCAAAATGAGTGTTTTTACACTACCTTTCTACTTAGAGCGGAACAATTGTTTAGGCAGTTATGTAATTTTCTTCTAAAATAAAAATGCTACAAATGTTTTTCTCCAGGGATGCGACTATCCTGCCTAACAAAAGAAAACTATTATGAAAGTAGCAAAAGATGACATTGAAGTGAAATTAGAAATTCCGGGGGCAATTATTAGGCAGAAAACCAATTTTGGAGATGCCACAGGCCTGGGAAAAATAAGTGCCGAGTATTTTAGTCTTTCTGCGGGTGTAGATACAACGCCATTATTTATCGGGCTTGAAGGTAATTTATGCCAGTGTCCGCATTGGGGATTTCTTATAAGTGGTCAAATTACCACTACGGATGCAAAGGGTATTGAAGAGCAAGTAAATGCCCAAGAACTATTTTACTGGCCTTCAGGTCACAATGTAAAGGTAAATGCAGATGCTGAAATTGTGATGTTTAGCCCTCAGCAGCAGCATACACCTGTAATTAACCATATGATTGATATGACCAAAGGGTAAAATTGCCGTGTTTTGAAATACACTGCATACCTAAGAGGGGGAAACTGTTGCCCTTTTTGAAAGCCTCTTTTACTTTTAAAATTTTGAACTTTCTAAACACTAGCGGGCCGCACGTGCTTGCAGGGATTGAGAGACTGTAAATCTGCTTTACTAATAATTTGGATACTCGCTTGCAAGGTCTATAATCTAGCGTGTATTCTATCTACTAATTCCTCAATATTTCTGGTAGTAGCAAGCTCCACCATTGGGATATCTAAAGATAAGCTCTCCAAAGTCATCATCACGATTTCGGCACGGTCTATAGAATTTGCTCCCCAATCCTTTAGTGAATCGGTTATAGGGATGTCTTTACCTTCTAATTCTGGTATTACCTCCGTTGAGATGTCAATAATTAATTGAAATATTTCGTCTTTATCCATAATTTTTATTGCTTAAGTTTTACGATACTTTTCTCCTTTTCGCTGGCATTATTTTTACGTCATAATTTCTTTACCATAATTGCCTTCTTAATATATTCGAGTTTTATAATTATGAAGAATATCGGGGAAAAATTTATATAAACGTAAGTCCAATCTTTCTATTTAATCCCTGTTCAAATATTCGTATTAAGGTAGAAAGTTGGATATTTCCTTTTCCGTTTTCCAGTTTTGAAATATAACTTTTTTTAGTCCCAGCTTTTTCTGCGAGTTGTTCCTGTGTAAGGTTTGCTTCCTTTCGAGCCGCCTTTAGCATTTCACTAACAATAAACATTTGAGCGCCTTCTTCATACTTGTTACGGCTTTCAGAACCAATTTTTCCATGTTCTAACTCAGTTAACTCATCGAATGTTTTTATGTTTTTATAATCCTTCATAGTTTTAAATTTTGCTTTCAAAATATTCTCTCCATAATCGCACTGCTTTTTCAAGTTCAGATTTCGGTATTTTCTGTGACTTTTTCTGAAACCCATTGAAAAGGACAACCAATTTGCCTTCGTCAAAACAACAAAAAACCCTGTATATGTTTGATTGGTATTCTATCCGGATTTCATAAAGTCCATCGGTTCCTGATAAATGTTTTAAGAACTTTGAAGGTACCTGATCCACTTGTTTTATTAACTCAAAAACATATTGAATCTTCGCTTTTGCTTTATGATCCAACTTTTTATAGAATTCGAGAAAATGATTTTCGTAAAAAATTATGGTTCTAACCATTCGGTAAAGTTATCTTAAAGGATAACATTTTCCAAATAATTTAGATTTTTTTTGATTTTCTAAAGTTGCAGGCGCTTAATCAAAAAACAGTTCCATAAAAGAATATGTGAAAACCAAATTCATTACAACAGTAAAAAAACTGAGCGCTAAAAATTGTCTATAACTTTTAAACCTTTTTAAGAAGAACAGTATTATTGAAATAATGAAGATAACCACTGTAAGAATCATTAGCCCAGCAGTAATAAAATCACTAACATCAAATTCTAAATTGTTCAAAATTTTAGATTGTAATAAATCTGCAAGATATTCAAGGATTGTTGGCAAAAACAGAAATACAATGAGAACACATATTAAAACTATCCAATGGTTGCGGGAAATGCCTAAATTTTTCTTTATCAATAAATAGATCATCATTACAGATTGCAAATAAATCAGAAAACATATAACGACCCAAGGATAATAAAATCCCCAATAGCGCATTATTGCAGAATCTTCTCTACTGTATGCGAAAATAGCTTCCGAAAAAACATTTCTAAAATGGACATCTGGGTTTGAAATGTATTTCCAATTTAATATTATAAAAAGACCAAATGCACCGCAAACTAACAACAACGCAATAAACATCAATATGTTGATTGTTTTAGAATGGTCTGGTTTGGTCATTAAAAAATATTATGTTGCAAAGGTTAACTAGCGCGGAAGTATACTTTCAATATACTTTTTCTTTTTTAAGCTTTCCATCCGGGTAGTAAGTTCTCCACACCCCACTCTTTCTACCGTTAGTAATTTCACCTTCCTTTTTTAAGTAGTATTTGCAAAGCTTGTTTGAAAATAAATAACGTTTTATATCACTAACGAACCTAAGGTGTTTATCAGATTCAAGAAACTCATAAGCACTTAATGCTGTGGTAGAAATGTATTTTCTTTTATCTTCATAAAGCACATTCCCCTCTGAATCAAAACCTCTGTGAAGCATTATATTCCCAAAAGCATCATAATCGGTTTCATTCCATTGACCGCCTTTAAAATAGAGATAATGTTTCCCGGTTAGAAATGAATATTCTCGGTTGTTTACGGTATAATATATTTGCCAGCCTGAGTCTTTTATTTTGCCATCTTTATATTTATGCTCAACTTTAATTGAATCTCTTGGAGCGCTAATTTTTTCAACCAAAGTTTTATACTCCGCTGAGTATTGAGAATACATTGAAAGCTGAATGAAAAATATCAAAAGAACGAAGATTTTCATTTGCTTGTTTAGGTTAAGTATATTAACAGGCCTTGGATAGTTAAATTCATGTTTTTTGCGGGACACATTGCAAACGTACGCGAGCTTGGATCAAAAAGGAAGATTATCTTCGGGATATTCTGCCACAAAAGATATTAGTTCGTCCTTAAAGTCACTGTCTTCACCATAATTTTCAAGAATCCAATTATAAATTAAAACATTTCCATTTAATAATTCTAACTTGAATATATCCTGAAAATTTTCTCCGAAAAATAATTCTTCTTCTAATTCTTCTAAATAATTTCCAAAAAATTGTAAAACAAATTCTTGCCGTGCTTCATCTCTCGATTTAAGTGCTTCAAGTAATTTCTTTGCGATTTCATTTTTTAATAGCGATTTATTTAATATTTCGGTTAGCCACGAAGCATAAGAGCCATATTCATTTGTTTTTTCATTTGGTCCAATTTCTGCTCTTTCCAGTGTTTTTATAATTTTATGTTCTGCTCTATATCTAGCATCCTCATCTATTTTTTCCCAATCTTTCTTAAATAAAGCAATACACTTTGTAACATTTGATAATGATTCAGTAAAACGTAATTCTTCAGATACCAATTCAAAAAGTTCTTCTAGTTCTTCTTTTTTTAGTTTTTTTACAAGACTTCTCCAAACATATTTTATATTATGAATTTTACCTATATTTTTTTTATTGAAAACTTCAATTGCTACTTCGTGAAATTTATTACTCGGAATATCTTTTACTAACAAATCAGCATATTTTTGACTAGGAACAAAATCGCTATCAAAAACACGTTTTAAAAATATGTCTGCTGAAAATTTACCCTTTGAAACGTCAATAATTTTCAATAAATGATTTATGAAAATAATTATTTCAAAAGCCTCAATTTCGGTATCTTCGATAGATGAATGAGTTCTCGGGTTCCTATAGGCTGAATAAATTCCCCGAAGAATACTCTCTATTCCTTTTTGAATATTTTTTTCAGATTCAGTATTTAGTTTATTTATTTTTATTTTAGGATTATTACCTCCAAAGGCATTTCCAATTAACTGATTACCATCGTTATCTAGCCCTGATTTTTCCCTAATAACATCTCCAATGAATTGTATTGCATCCAGAATTGCATTATTATAGCTTTCTGCAATATAATTTCTCTTAATAACGTTCCAGAGTCGTTCTTCTAAATGCTCTTTTAAATTTTCCATATTTGAAATAAGTTTTAACTTACCCCCGCAATTAAAACCCCCAACATTTCAATAGCGGCATCGCTAATACGGGTTCCTGGGCCATAAACTGCCACGGCTCCAGCATCAAAAAGGTATTGGTAATCTTGGTGTGGTATAACACCGCCTACGATGACCATTATATCTTCGCGGCCGTACTTTTTTAGGGCTTCAATTACTTGTGGCACTAAAGTTTTGTGGCCTGCAGCAAGAGACGAAACACCAAGAATGTGTACGTCGTTTTCCACAGCCTGTTTGGCAGCTTCGGCAGGCGTTTGGAACAATGGACCAATGTCTACATCAAAACCTACGTCGGCATAGCCTGTAGCTACTACTTTGGCGCCGCGGTCGTGACCGTCTTGACCCATTTTGGCAATCATAATACGTGGACGGCGGCCTTCCAATTCTGCGAACTGGTCTGCTAGTTGTCTTGCTTTTTCAAAACTTTCGTCTTTCTTAATTTCTTTACTATACACGCCGCTAAAAGATCTAATTTGTGCTTTATATCTGCCGAATTCCTTTTCCATTGCGGTAGAGATTTCGCCAAGTGTCGCCCTGTGACGGGCAGCTTCTACGGCTAAAGCTAATAAATTTCCCCGACCTGTCTTTGCACATTCGGTTATATCTGCTAAAGCACTTTCTACCTTTTTGGTATCGCGCGTCGCTTTTATTTGGTTTAGTCTTTCAATCTGCGAGGTGCGCACTTTTTGATTGTCCACATCAAGAATTTGCAGCGGGTCTTCTTTAGCGAGGCGATACTTGTTTACGCCTACAATTATATCTTGTCCGCTATCAATTCGCGCTTGCTTTCTAGCCGAGGCTTCTTCAATGCGAAGTTTAGGAATCCCAGCTTCAATAGCTTTGGTCATTCCGCCCAGTTCTTCAACTTCTTCAATAAGCGCCCAAGCTTTGTCTGCGATTTCGTTGGTAAGTTTTTCTACGTAATAACTACCTGCCCAAGGATCAACCGTTTTGGTGATTTGGGTTTCAGTTTGAAGAAATATCTGTGTATTTCTAGCAATTCGCGCAGAAAAATCTGTTGGCAAAGCAATGGCTTCATCTAAAGCATTTGTGTGCAAAGATTGGGTTCCCCCGAAAACTGCTGCAGCTGCTTCAATGGTAGTTCGTGCCACGTTATTAAACGGATCTTGCTCCGTAAGACTCCAACCACTGGTTTGGCAGTGGGTACGTAGCGAAAGTGATTTATCGCTTTTTGGATTAAACTGTTTTACAATTTTTGCCCACAGCATTCTGGCAGCGCGCATTTTTGCGATTTCCATAAAATGGTTCAAGCCAATTGCCCAAAAGAAGGATAATCGCGGCGCAAACGTATCTATGTCCATTCCCGCTTTAATTCCGGTGCGAATGTATTCCAAACCGTCGGCAAGCGTGTACGCAAGCTCTATATCTGCTGTAGCTCCAGCTTCCTGCATATGGTAACCAGAGATGGAAATACTGTTGTACTTGGGCATATTTTTGGAAGTGTATTCAAAAATATCGCTAATAATTTTCATCGATGGCGTGGGTGGATAGATGTATGTATTCCGCACCATGAATTCCTTTAGAATATCGTTTTGAATAGTTCCCGCTAAGTCTTTTGGTGAAACTCCCTGCTCTTCCGCAGCAACTATATAAAAAGCCAGAATGGGAAGCACGGCCCCGTTCATCGTCATGGAAACGCTCATCTTATCCAGCGGAATTAGGTCGAAAAGAATTTTCATATCCTCAACGCTATCAATCGCTACACCTGCTTTCCCAACATCGCCTTCTACCCTTTCGTGGTCGCTGTCGTACCCGCGATGCGTGGCAAGATCGAAAGCCACGGAAAGGCCTTTCTGACCTGCGGCAAGGTTTCTTCTGTAAAAAGCATTACTATCTTCTGCCGTCGAAAAACCCGCATATTGGCGAATAGTCCACGGACGGCGCACATACATTGTGGAATACGGACCGCGAAGGTTTGGCGCAATTCCCGCAACGAAATTTAAGTGTTGAAGATTTTCTATATCGTCTTTACTATAACTTTTCTTTAGCTCAATATTCTCGGCCGTAGAAAAAGCTTCAGGTTTTTGGTCGCTTGTTTCAGGGTGCAAGGTTGTATTTGCTTCCGTCTTCAGTCTCCCGTCTCCCGTCTTTAATTCTATATGTTGTAAATCTTTTCTACTCATTGCTTATTCTTTGCTGTTCAACATTTTCTGCCAAGCGTTTTTCAATGATTGGAGTGATTAAAGTTTTTACAGGGTTGTGTTTTACGAAAGGAAAAAGTTTCAGATCGTCTTTCATTCGGTCATTTTTATTAGGATGATAATTGGTTCCTAACAATTTAAGTTCGCCGCTATCAAATAGTTGTTGTTCCTTTTCGGCGCTTTCCTTTATTTTTTTCTGAATATTTCCGTCTTTTAATTGCTGAAGAAAACCGCCGCCTTTTTCTATTTCTTTTAAAAGTTGCAGCGCTTTTTCGGCAAGCTCTTCCGTTAGACTTTCAATATAATACGTGCCATCTGCGGGATTGCTTACAGCATCAAAATAGCTTTCGTGCTTTAAAATCAATAATTGATTACGAGAGATGCGTTCGCCAAATTCGTTGCTTTTATGATAAAGCGCATCGTAGGGTAAATTGCAAACTGAGTCTGCGCCACCCAAAATGGCACTCATACATTCGGTGGTACTTCGCAGTAAATTTACATTGTAATCGTAAAGTGTTTTGTTTCTTTTTGAAGGTGTAGCAATTATGTGGCAGCTTTCTTTAACGCCGTATTCCTTTGCTAAAGTTGCGTATAATTTGCGAAGTGCGCGGATTTTCGCTATTTCGAAAAAGTAGTTTGGGCCGGATGCAACTTGGAAGGTCATTTGTATTTCACTCCTATCGGCATCACTCAATGGCGACTCCTCCGAAACGAAATGATTTAAGTATTCATTAGCATGCGCTAAAGCATAAGCCAATTGTTGCACCATATTTGCACCTGCGTTTTGGTACAAAGTTGTATCTACCGAAAGTAAATTTTCAGAACTGTTTTTTTGAAAAACACTTTCTAAAAGTTCATGGTCTCTATTTAAATTATGAAACCAATTTCCGGTGCGAGCTAGATTTCCTATTACATCTATATTGTAATAAACAGTCGCTTTTTTAGAAGAAAAAAACTGGATGAGTTTGTTGTAAAACACTTCAGAAAGAAATGTTAGATTGAAATAAATTGAAACGTCTTTATAGGTAAAATCTTTAAAAACAATCTTCGTATCAAAATCTTCCGCCGCTGTAAATATTAGCGCCTCTGCGCCTCTGCTTAAAGAATCCAAAGCAATTTTGTTGGCTATCTTTTCATCATCAATAAAGATTTTTTGGGCTATTTTCCAAGACTTCGGCTGCCCGGGAATAAGCTGAAAATCTTCCGTAAAATTATCTTGATGATAAAACGGTTTTACATTGATGCCTTCCGGACTTTGCCAAACTAAAGTTTCGTTGTAGTCTGCACCTTTTAAATCGACCTGAATTTGCTGTTTCCATTGTTTCGCGGAAACTTCATCAAAGTCCTCAAATAAAAATTTACTCATCGTTTTTCTTCTTTTTTGATGCTGTCTTCGTGTTCAATAATATAAATATCTTCGTTTTCTCTTTTCAGGTAATATTTTTCGCGCGCAAACTTTTCCATCTGGTTACTGTCCTCCATTTTTTGGATGAAAACTTTATCATTATTTATTTCCTTTTGATAAAATTCAGCATTGTCCTCCAAACCATTGATTTCATTATCTAATTCGTGATGAATTAAAAATGAATTGGCATCAAAAAAAATCATCCAAACAATAAATAGCATTACAATAAGCACGTATTTATTGCTTATAAATCTAAGCCATTTGTTCTTTTTTATTTTAGACAGTTTCACAGTTCAGAGTAACTTATTTTTTGGTGAATAATACTTCTAATTACGTTAACAGCAACGCTATTGTATCTATTTGTGGGAATAATTATATCTGCGAATTCTTTGGTTGGCTCAATGAACTGTTGGTGCATTGGTTTTAGCGTGGTTTGGTACCTATTTAAAACCTCTTCCAAATCGCGGCCACGGGTGGCAATGTCGCGTTTTAATCGTCGTATAAGTCGTTCATCGCTATCTGCGTGAACAAATATTTTAATATCGAACATTTCTCGAATATCGGGATGCGCTAGTATTAAAATACCTTCAACAATAATAACTTTTTTCGGGAAAGTGGTAACAGTTTCACCGGTTCTATTGTGCTCTACAAACGAATATACAGGCTGCTCAAATGCGTTGCCGTTTCGCAATTCTTTTAAATGACTCACCAACAAATCGAAATCGATTGCTTTTGGATGGTCAAAATTTATTTTTTTGCGTTCTTCAATAGAGAGATGACTCGTATCGTGATAGTAGGAATCCTGCGAAATAACACACACTTCGTCAACGGGAAGTTCTTCCACAATTTGGTCTACAACAGTTGTTTTTCCGCTCCCAGTTCCGCCAGCGATGCCAATTATGAGCATAGTTTTAAAGTTTATACAAATGTAATAAAAGGTTTATAGTTTATAAGGTAGTTTATGAGTCGATGAATTTATAAGTTTTGAGAAATTTACCCCAAACTCAACTTAGCGACTTCAATTTAGATTTTTCTTTTCTTTTATCTTTATTCACTCCTCCTTTTTCTTTTTCGCTATTTTTGAAGTCTTTAAAATTTGAATGAAAACAATACTGCTACATCCCTCCTATTTTCCGTCCATTGAACAAATGGCAGCCGTGGCGCAAGCTGGAAAAGTGGTTTTTGAGGTTGAAGATAATTACCAAAAACAAACCTATCGAAACCGTGCATTTATTGCGCATAGCAACGGAAAGTTACTTTTAAATATTCCTATAAAACACAATAAAAACGGAAAGCGCCAAAAATCGAAAGATGTGATGGTTGAAAATGATTTTCCGTGGCAGGAACACCACTGGAGAAGCCTGCAAAGCGCATACCGCACTTCACCATTTTTTGAGTATTACGAAGACGATTTAAAATTATTATTTACAGAACCCGTTGGAAATTTAATGGAGCACAATCTTAAAATCTTCGATTTGCTCTGTGAACTTATCGGCATTGAAGTGGAAGTTTCAAAAACAACAATATTCGAAACAACTCCTGAAATAATGGATCTCCGCATTTTAGTTAATGCCAAAAGAAATTCACCTTTTAACACCGAAGCATATACCCAAGTACACGAAGCAAATCATCCGTTTTTGCCAAATCTTTCGGTTTTAGATTTACTTTTTAACGAAGGCCCGAATGCATTAAATTATTTGGAAAGCCAAAAACTAGTTTCCCAAACTGAAGTTTAAAAATAGATTACCAACCAATGGTAGCACGCACTGCGTAGTGATCTGAAAAGGTTTTTGTTAAAGTTTCGAATGATAAAACTTCTAAATCTTCGGAAGCTAAAATATAATCTATTCGCATTGGAAATTTTTCAAATTTGAAGGTAGTTCCTAACCCATTTCCGCGTTCGCGAAAAGCATCTTTCATCGGGCCATTCAATTTTCGGTAGATATACGAAAATGGCGTATTGTTGAAATCACCACAGATTAAAACGGGGTTCGAAGTATTTTGTTTATGCTCTAAAATAGATTCCACTTGAAACTGTTGCTTTCCAAAGCCTCGTGAAAGACGTTTTCTAAGTTTATCGTTATCACTTTCTTGTAAAAAACTTACGCGCGGAATAATACCGAGCGACTGCAAGTGGACACTGTAAATACGAATAGTGTCTTTTCCTTTTACAACATCGGCATAAAGGGTATTGTTGTAAGTATCTTTAAAGTCGAAGGCTCCAGTATTCACTAGCGGATATTTAGAAAATATGGCATGGCCAAGTTTTGCCTTTTCAGATTTAAAGTGAATGTATTGATGCGGATACCTCGAAAAATCGATTTTATTCGCTTTATAAAACTCTTGTAAGCAAACAATGTCTGGGTTTTGTTCAGCTAATATTTCAGAAAATATTTGGGCCGCATCAGTATCGGGATCTTTTTCGTAGGCATTAAATAGACGAACGTTATAGGAAAGAACACTTAATGAATTTTCGTACTGAGACGCATCACCTTCAGAAGATACTTCGTAAAATACATTAAAGTAAAAGTAGGAAAATATAAGTACGGTAAACGATACGAAAAACCTCCTTCGAAACTGAACTGCCCAGTAAATTGCGAAAATGATATTCACAATTATTAGCAACGAAACTATCAAGCTAAGCAGCGATAGTGTGGGAAAGGTTTTTGGTGGTAAATACGGCAGAATAAAGGATATCAACAAAAGAGTAGCCGCGAGCAAATTGCCCCAGTAAATCATCTTATTGAAAAATTTCCGCATAGGTTAATCTTCTTTTCCAGCCTTAAAAAGAAAGTCCTTTTCTTCCTTTGTAAGACTTTCATAGCCACTTTTACCAATTTTGTCTAAAATACCATCCACCTTTTTTTGATGACCAGATTTTGCCTCTTTTGTCTTAGAACGCTTTGAAGTAGCATGTGTTGTGCGATGTACTTTTTTGAATGGATTATTCTTTTGCGACTTAAAAAGATTCGCAACCCAATCCAAAATATTTTCAAACCACTTGCCTATATCGTTCCCTTTTGCCAGCTGAATTGCATAAATATAACCGAAGATCGCACCACCAACGTGCGCCATCAACCCACCAGCATTACCAGAAGTAGGAATTCTAACCAAGTCGAAAAGAAATAGAAAAAGCGCAATATGCCACAACTTTATTGTAAAAGTGAAAATACGCACTTCAGTATTTGGTGTATAGGTAGCAATAAAAACCATGATAGCTGTTACTGCGCCAGAAGCGCCAATTAGAAAACCGCGACTTTCTGCAAAAGCAGGAAATAGATTGTAAGCTATTACAAATAGTAACCCACCAAAAAGGGCTCCCAGTAAATAGACCGTTAACAATCGTTTCCCCGTGAATAGATTTATAACTATTTGCCCAAACCAATAAAGCCAGACCATATTAAACAGTGTGTGTAGAAAGCCAAAATGCAGAAAACCGTATGTAATTAAAGTCCACGGACGGAACAATAGCGTATCAAAATTATCGCTCAACACAAACCAACGCGAAAAGTATTGTGGGCTGGTACTTAAAATAAAGGATCCCAAATAGACCGCCAAAAATACAGCTACATTGATAACAATGAGCTTTACCAAAAGGTTGGCAGTTTTATATTGATTTAAAAAATTAGTAGTAGCCATAGTTAATTCCAGCGATGATCGTTAAAACTATTTTTTTTCCAGTACCAAGCCATTATAAAACCGAAAAGCGCGCCACCTAAATGTGCAAAATGCGCAATGCCCGTTTGTGCACCTGAAATTCCAAGAACCAAATCCATAACTATAAGACCAGGAATGAAATATTTAGCTTTAATTGGTACCGGCACAAACATTAGCATTAGCTCCACATTAGGGAACATAACACCGAAAGCGACCAAAATACCATAAACAGCGCCAGAAGCCCCTAAGGCCACGCCATGGTATGATTGAGCCATAGACTGAATGCTTTCCATAGAAACCGTATCTAATACAGCCTGACTTCCTCCATTACCACCAGATAAATAGCTCATTATTTCAGCTTGACTCCACCCACCTGCTAATAGTGAATCCATAACGCTATGAATGTGAAAATAATTTACCGAAGTATGTATTATTGCCGCCCCTAAACCTGCAGAAAAGTAAAAGAACAAAAACTTTTTCTGTCCCCAGCGCATTTCCAATGGCGAACCAAAAGCCCATAGCGCATACATATTAAAAAGTATGTGAAATATGGAAGTAGGGTCATGCATAAACATATGCGTGAATGGCTGCCAATATTGAAAATTCGGGTTTTCAAAGTAATAAAGCGCAAACAGTTTTATTGATAAATCACCAATTATAAATGACCCTATATAAAAGATCACATTCAGTATTAAAAGAAATTTTATAGTATCGGTTATTTTTCCCATATTTATTTCCCGCGTAGGCTGGAATCTTTTTAAACCCTCCGAGGGTTTGTTTTACATAAATTTTTTATCCAATTCACTCACATCCATAGTAGTGAAAACTGGTTTGTTAGTAGGGCTAACTGTTGGTTCCTTGCAAGCAAAGAGTTGATTTATTAAATGTTCGCGTTCTTCTTTATTCAGCGAAACACCCGTTTTTATTGCCATACTTGCCGCCATAGATTTTGCCAGCATATCGTTTTGGCTAAATCCGCTATCGGGCACTTCTTCTTTAATATCGTGCACCAATTGGCTCAGCAAATTTACAACATGGCTTTCTAGTATCAGCACTGGAATTCCGCTAATCTCAACCGTTTCTTCTTTCAATTCTGAAAAAATAAAACCCGTGTGTTCCAGTTGTTCGCGCACCTTTTCAATAATTTCTACATCGGGCTTTGAAAAATGCAGCTGCAGCGGAAACAACAATTGCTGACTCACGGCTTCTTTAATCGTTATATTCTTCAACAATTCTTCATAAAGAATTCGTTGATGCGCCAAATTTTGATGAATTACCATCATTCCGTTTTTCAACGGACTTACAATATATTTATTCTGAAGCTGAAGCGTAACTTGTCCGGTTTCAGTTTCTTTACTTTCAAAAAGACTTCCGGTTACTTCTTCGCTTTCAAATTCAATATCACCAACTCCCGAAACTGCTGCGGTATCATCTTTCAACCCAACATACAGAGATTCCCAAGACTGAGTTTGTTCCCTTTTAAAAGGAAAGTTAATATTACCCTGTTTTGGTTTTTCTTTAAACGGATTAAAATCGCGATCTACATCTATTGATGGCACGGTGGGCGATTTTTTGCTGTATTCATAAGGCGTGTCAAAACCTTTGTCTCTTTCAAAATCCAGCACCGGAGCAATGTTAAACTGCCCTAAACTATGCTTTACGGTTGCACGAAGCATTGCATAAATGGAATGCTCATCGTCAAATTTTATTTCAGTTTTTGTGGGATGGATGTTTATATCGATGGAATGCGGATCTACTTCTAAAAACAGAAAATAACCTGGATGGATTTCATTTCTCATCAACCCTTCAAAAGCAGAAGAAACGGCATGGTGCAAATACGGGCTTTTTATAAATCGATCGTTCACAAAAAAGAACTGCTCTCCCCTACTTTTCTTTCCATATTCAGGTTTTAAGACGAACCCTTCTATTTTTAATATTTCGGTTTCTTCACTTACCGGAACTAGTTTCTCGTTGGTTTTACTACCAAAAATATTTACAATCCGTTGTCTCGAATTAGTTGACGGCAGATTAAAAACATCACTTCCATTGTGAAGCATTTGAAAAGCAACACTTGGGTGCGCCAAAGCCACACGATGGAATTCATCAATTATATGACGATTTTCTACAACGTTGCTTTTTAAAAAATTGCGCCGCGCAGGAATATTATAAAAAAGGTTTTTTACTGAAATTGTAGTTCCCTTTGGAACCACCGCAGGATCTTGCGAAATAACTTTACTTCCTTCAATTGTGAGGTGCGTGCCTATTTCTGAAACATCGGTTTTTGTTTTAAGTTCAACGTGCGCAATTGCAGCGATGGAAGCCAATGCTTCGCCACGGAAACCCTTCGTATGCAGATTAAAAAGATCTTCTGCCGATTTAATTTTTGAAGTTGCGTGCCGTTCAAAACTAAGCCGCGCATCGGTAACACTCATTCCAGAACCGTTGTCGGTAACTTGAACGAGGGTTTTTCCGGCATCTTTAATTACGAGTGTAATGGAAGTTGCATTTGCATCAATAGCATTCTCTAACAGCTCCTTAACTACCGAAGCGGGCCGTTGCACAACTTCCCCAGCTGCAATTTGATTTGCAACGTGATCTGGTAATAACTGAATAATGTCTGCCATTAAAATTTATGCGTAGAAAATAGATAAATCAAAATCGATTATAAATAGGAAAAGTAGCACGAGTATCGCAATTATCACAATCAGCCTTCGGTTTGCGGTTCTGTCTGAAGATTGTCGCAAATCTGACCACGCAGTTTTAAATTTTCCTTTTAAACCTTTGTTGTCGCCAACAGTAGTTCGATATTCATCAAACTTATGCCCCATTGCAAACGGGCTGCTTTCACCATCAAATTCGTAATGACGCGGTTTGTAGCTGTACTTTTTGTTTTTTCTCTTGCCTATTAGTCCCATAATTGTCGTGCTTCAAAGTTACTTAAAATAGTGTGTTTTCTAAAAGTAATTACGAAGCCATTTTAAACAATTACTGTACCAAGGATAAGTGTTCAGTAATCCGAAGCATTTGACAGTAGTCGGGGTAATTTGAGATTTGGGAATTAAATAAAGAAAATTAAAACTTAGACTCTTTCCGAAGTTGCGCCATTTTTATGGCTGCAATTGCCGCCTCGGTGCCTTTGTTGCCGTGTTTTCCACCGCTTCGGTCTATGGCTTGTTGCATATTATTATCTGTAAGCACGCAGAAAATAACGGGAATATTACCCTGCACATTTAAGTCTTTTATGCCTTGGGCAACTGCTTCACAAACGTAATCGAAGTGTTTTGTTTCACCCTGAATTACGCTTCCAATAGCTATCACTGCATCGAGCATATCGTAACTTTGGGTAATTCGTTTGCTACCGTAAATAAGTTCAAAACTACCGGGAACATTCCAACGAACAAGGTTTTCGTTGATAGCTCCGCAATCCTTTAAAGCGTCAAAAGCGCCTTGAAACATACCTTCGGTGATATCGTGATTCCATTCTGAAACAACAATCCCAAACCGAAAATCTTTCGCGTTTGGGATTGTGTTTTTATCGTAAGTCGATAAATTTGTATTTGCTGTAGCCATTTATTTTTTCATTGCTTCCGCGCGACCTGTATAAATTTCAGCTTTTGTAGCTTCGGTTGCTTTTGGATATTCGTCAGCTATTTTTTTGAAGTGCGCTAATGCTTTATCATTTTGGTTTAAAGCCATTGCAGCAATACCAGCTTTCAAAAGAAAACGTGGGGTTGTAAAATCGTTTGTGCGCATTGAAGCTGCTTCTTCGTAATATTTTAAAGCGTCTTCATTTTGTCCTAATTGAACAAATGCATCGCCAATTGCGCCTTTTGCCAAAGGTCCCAACATATCATCATCGCTGCTAAATTTGTCTAATTGTGCAATAGCATCTTGATATTTGTTAGTGTTCAAATAAGCCATTCCAGCGTAATAATGCGCAAGATTGGCAGCGTTTGTACCACCGTAATTATCAATAATATCGATAAAACCGTATTTTCCTTCACCACCTTGTAACGAAAGATTGTAAAGTGAATCTTTTGCCGGAGCTGTTAAAGCTTGTTCCCAATAGTTTTGAGCTTGAAACATTTCGTTCATCGCTTCAGTTTCCTTCGGTCCTTTTATATATTGATCGTATGCAAAGTATCCCAACACGCAAACAGCCACCACAATTATAAAGGCTAAAATACCTTTTTGGTTCTGTTCTACCCAAGCTTCAGTTTTAGATGCGCCTTCGTCAAGCGTATTAAACACTTCTGCTGTTGTGCTGTTTTCTTCAAGCTGATCTTGTTTCTCAGCCTTTGTTGATGGTTTGCCTCCGCGTTTTTTGTACGTTGCCATAGTTATAGGTTATAGTGGCGCAAAAATAAAATTTTTAATGGAATTTGAAAGGATAATATTTCTTATTTTTTAATAATTTGCAAAGCGGTTGTATCGCGTCGTTTAGCCACTAAATTTAGTGAAATTGAACAACTTAAATAATGACGAAAGTTAAAAGTACCTGCATCTTGCGTCAAAATAACACCAAAGCTTGTATTTTTACAACCTTTTAAAATACTTTCTAAATTGAACTTTTTAATTTTTTTGTCTTCGCCTGCAAGTCTAAATGTCTTTTGGCTCCTTTTATATGATTTTACAAAAACTATCCCTTCTCAATTATAAAAATTTTGAAACTGAAACCTTCGAATTCGACCCAAAAATAAATTGTTTTGTGGGAAATAACGGCGTTGGGAAAACCAACATCCTCGATGCTATTTATCATCTTTCCTTCGGAAAAAGTTATTTCAACCCTATAACAACCCAAAATATTAAACACGGCGAAGAATTTTTTGTGGTTGAAGGTTTTTACGAGAAAAAAGAAACTCTTGAAAAAATTGTAGTAAGTGCCAAAAAAGGACAGAAAAAAATTATAAAACGAAACGGGAAGGCTTACGATAAATTCAGCGAACACATTGGTTTTTTGCCGTTGGTAATCATTTCGCCAGCTGATAGAGATTTAATAATTGAAGGTAGCGACACCCGCCGAAAATTTGTTGACGGTGTAATTTCGCAGCGCGATTCGGATTATTTAAATACGTTACTTAAATACAATAAAGTGCTTGCACAACGCAATTCATTGCTGAAATATTTTGTGGCGAATAACACTTTTAGCCAAGATACAATTGATATTTACAACGAGCAGCTTCACAATTTTGGCACTTCAATTTTTGGGAAGCGGACTGCTTTTTTGGAAGAATTTTTACCTATTTTTCTCAATAGATACAAATCGATTAGCAGTGGCGAAGAAAGTATAAATCTAGTTTATGAAAGTCAATTACAAGAAAACGACCTGTTGACGCTGCTTAATACTAATATTTCAAAAGATAGGTTTTCGCAGTACACCAACTTCGGAATACATAAAGACGATTTGGTTTTTGAAATTGATGGGCACCCAATTAAAAAATTTGGATCGCAGGGGCAACAAAAATCGTATCTTATTGCTTTAAAACTGGCGCAATTCGATTTTATAAAAAGACATTCAAAAACAAATCCAATCTTGCTTTTGGATGATATTTTTGATAAATTGGACGAAACGCGAGTGGAGCATTTAATTAGCTTGGTTGACAATGAAAACTTCGGGCAACTTTTTATCAGCGACACCCACGCAGAACGGACGGAGGAAGTAATTAAAAAAGTGCATCAGACTTATAAAATGTTTCCGTTGGCCCCCTAACACTAAAAGCGGGAATTAAAAATAGTTACTTTGCGTGCAATTTATCTCGCAAAGGCGCAAAGAAAAAATTTAAACCAAATGAAGTATAAAATCACATATTTACTATTTGCTCTTTTTATCATTTCCTGTGAAAAACCAAATCCGGAAGTGCAAAAACAAAACCTCAGCGGGTATTGGGAAATAAAAACCGTTGAAATGCCCGATGGCGAAAAGAAGGAATTCAATATAAATACGATTGTTGATTATATTGAAATGAAAGGAGACAGTGGCACTCGAACAAAGGTTTCCCCAAAATTTGATGGTTCTTTTACAACCAACGGAATTTCGGAAGATTTCACTTTAAAAATTGAAGAGGACAGTTTGCGAATGTACTACAAAACCCCTTTTAATGAATGGAAAGAAACTGTAATTGAAGCCAAGGACAGTACGCTCACAGTGATTAATAGAGACAATAAAATTTACACATATTCAAAATTCAGAAAGTTCGATTTAGGGAATACAACAATTGATTACTCACAACCAGCACCAGATAACTCAAGACTTTAAAATGGCAAAACGACACGCAGAAAACATATCAATTGGAGACGCTTTGAAAGAATTTATCGGCAAAAATCGCTTAGACAAAGGCTTAGACAAAGTGAACGCCAAAGAAGCTTGGGATTCGGTGATGGGCGTTGCTATTATAAAATACACGACAGATATAAAATTAGACCGTGAAACTTTATATGTGCAACTTTCCTCTTCTGTTTTACGCGAAGAATTGGGTTATGGGAAGGAAAAAATTGTCAAATTGCTAAATGAGGAATTAGGGAAGGAATTGATTAAAAAATTGGTTTTGCGTTAAATTGCAAACACGTATAAAACGTTTGTGCAATTAATCGCACACTATCAAATATAAAATCCTATTAGGATTTTTTGGTTAAAAATAATACCTTTCTGTCTCAAAAATAACCAATTATGAAACCCCTATTCCTATTAATCTTCAGTTTTCTTTCAGTAATAGGTTTTTCTCAAGAAACCTGGGACTACCTTCCTGTGGAAATTACTAACAACTATCACGGGGCCATTTGTGCACTAAACGAAAGTGTGGTGCAGGTGGTTTCAGATAATGGCGTTTTTTATAAAACTGAAAATGGCGGAGAAACCTGGACACAGTTTGTTAGCGGTGTGCAAGAATTCTTTTTCGATCTTGCTTTCGACGGCCTTAACACTGGTTATGCAGTGGGCGCGAATGGGAGTATTTTGAAGACCGAAAATACTGGGGAAACTTGGGCTACAATTAACTCTGGGACAACGGAGGCCCTTGTATCCGTAGCTATTAATGCTCAAAATAGCATTTGGATTGTGGGTAATAATGGCACTATTTTACATTCTATCGACGGTGGAAATTCGTGGACTTCTAATAGCACATTGACAATAGAAAATCTAAATGACGTAGAATTCAAAGATGAAAATATCGGGTATATAGCTGGAGATAATGGCACGCTAATTTATACCGAAAACGCGGGAAATGATTGGGAGTTGTTAGCAATTCCAGCTACAAATGATCTTTTTGCACTTTCGTTAAATGGAGATTTTATATATATTTTATCGGGTTATGCCAATTCATATTTTAGTGACTATGGCTTTTCCGGAAACGAAATTTATAAAAGTAATGATAACCAAATTTGGATTCATTCTCAAATTGAAGATTTCTTAAGTGGCGCATCCAATATGTACTTTTTCAACGATGACTTGGGATTTATGATTGCTTCGGATGCCTTGCTGTGCGACTGCTGTTATGTTTACATCGATAAAACCATCGATGGCGCTGTAACTTGGACGGATAGTTACGATGAAGAAACCAATGCCGCAAACTGCAACGCCAATGTTGGCTATGCCGATATTATATTTCCTTCAGAAGATGTGGGATATGTTCTACTTGGCCCTCGTATTTTAAAAACACCTTATGAAGCCGCCGGTGTAGAAGATTTCAACAAAGACGATATGTTTACAATTTATCCAAACCCAACTGTAAATGGTAAATTCAACTTACAAATCAACATTTCAGATTTGGAAGGTATTTCCATTGAAATTTTAGATCTAAATGGAAAGAAGGTTTTAGTGGAAACATCATTAAAGAAAAACAATAGAATTTCCCTTCCAAACATTTCCGAAGGCATTTATTTCATTAACCTTTTAAAAAACCGAAAGATCGTAGGCAATCAAAAATTGGTTTTGGGTAATTAAAATGAATACTAATTATCGAAAATACTTTTAAAGGAAATATTCTTAAATTTGAATAAAGGTATTAATATGAAAACAATCTAAGTTGAATATATAGCTGAAACAAACCAATTGCTGCCAGAAATTTTAAAGAAAATTTATAAAAAAACGCCTTCCAAATTGGAAGGCGTTTTCAATTATTATATATCGTAAATGCTTAGAACATTTCGCGACCTGCAAAATGAAAAGCACCTTCAATAGCTGCGTTTTCATCGCTATCACTTCCGTGAACGGCGTTTTCGCCAATAGAAGCTGCGTATAATTTACGGATGGTACCTTCAGCTGCATCAGCAGGGTTGGTAGCTCCAATTAAAGTACGGAAATCTTCAACAGCGTTTTCTTTTTCAAGAATTGCTGCAACGATAGGACCGCGTGTCATATATTCTACCAATTCGCCATAAAAAGGGCGCTCACTGTGTACTTCGTAAAATGCTTGTGCATCTTGCGTAGTCATGTGGGTAAGTTTCATCGCTACGATTCTAAAACCTGAAGCGTTAATTTTGTCAAGAATGGCGCCGATGTTTCCTTTTTCAACCGCATCTGGCTTTAACATTGTAAATGTTCTGTCTGTTCTCATTTTGTTTTTTAAAATTTCGGCAAAAGTAGGTATTATATTTTCAACATTCAAAAGTTATCTTTTTCAATTACAAAAAAACAAAAACACCGATCATCCAAAAAACTAAAAATTCTTTTGAAGTATTGATTTCATTGAGGGAAAAGCAATTGCAGTATCAACTGCTCAACCTGGCAGACTTTTTTACTTTTTTATATTCGAGATAAATTTTTAAATTTCCACGTAAATATGCAATTGTTCGAATTCCCCCTTTGGGGGTTAGGGGGCTTTTATTGTATCTTCGCCCCTTATGAAAAAAGACACTACTCAAATAGTTGAAAAACTGCTAGCCTCTCCACAAAATATTGTAATTGTGGGCCATAAAAACCCCGATGGCGATGCAGTTGGCTCGTGTTTGGGACTCTCCTTTTTTCTGAAAAGTTTGGGTCATAATACTACTGTAATTATGCCCAACGATTTCCCCGAATTTTTAAAATGGCTTCCCGGGGTTGAAGAAATTATCATTTTCGAAAAAGAAAAAGAAAAGAGCACCAAATTGATAAACGCATCAGAATTGGTGTTTACGTTGGACTTTAATAGTTTAGACAGAGTTGGCGATCTACAAACGGTTTTCGAAAACTGTTCTGCTAAATTTGTAATGATTGACCATCATCAGCAACCTGCAGATTATGCAGTAGCAACTTATAGCGATGTGAAAATGAGTTCCACTTCAGAAATGGTTTACCATTTTATGGAAGCGCTAGGTCTAGCAGAAAAGCTTTCGAAAGAAATTGCTGTAAATCTTTACACAGGAATTATGACAGATACGGGTTCGTTCCGCTTCTCCTCCTCTAGCCCAACTACACACAGAGTTGCTGCAAAATTGATTGAAGCTGGTGCAGAAAGCGCAATTATAAATCAAAATGTGTACGATACTAACAGTCCAGATAGAATGAAATTGCTGGGTGTAGCTTTAAATAATCTGGTAATTTTGCCCGAATTGCACACTGCATATATTACATTAACCCAAAAGGAACTGGACGAAAATAATTTCAAAAAGGGCGATACCGAAGGCTTTGTAAATTATGCGCTTTCAGTAAAAGGTGTTTATTTCGCAGTGATATTTATTGAAAATAAGCAGGAAAGTATTGTGAAGATTTCCCTTAGAAGTAAAGGTAAATTTTCAGTGAATGATTTTGCTCGTAACCATTACAGCGGCGGTGGCCACATTAATGCTGCCGGTGGAAAAAGTTCGCAAGACCTTAACAAAACAATAAACGAATTTATTAGTATCTTGCCCCGTTATAAAAATGAACTCACAGATGCTTCGTAAGCTGCTTTATAGTACATTATTCTTTACCTTAGTTATTTCCTGTAAAAGTCCGGAGGCTAGACGCCCAGTGCAAAGTGCTTCAGGATCATTTATTAAGGAATCTGCAGAACGCAACAAAAAAATCTACGACGAAGAGAAAAGTTACATCGAAAAAATGATGGCTATCGACTCTACTACAGATTATATTTCTTCCGAAAATGGTTTTTGGTACTATTACAACCGAAAAGATACCGCAAATACAGAAATGCCAGATTTAGGCGATATAGTAAAATTTACGTACGATATAAAAAATCTCGACGGCAGTGTAATTCTTTCAGAAGAAGAAAACGGCCTACAACAATATAAAGTTGACCAAAGCAACCAAGATTTAATATCTGGCGTTCGCGAAGGCATAAAGCTTATGAAGGAGGGCGAAAAAGTAACCTTCCTTTTTCCTTCCTATAAAGCATATGGCTATTATGGGATCGAAGAAAAACTCGGCACCAACATACCGGTGCAGAGCACTATTACATTACATTCAATAGAACAATCAAACTAAAATTAATTTTAAAAGATGAAAAAACTAACATTTTTATTTTTATTACTTACCCTTGCTCTTGCCTCTTGTCAGGAAAAATATCCTGAGCTAAAAGACGGTGTTTATGCTGAATTTGTTACCAATAAAGGAACTTTTGTTGCACAGCTTAAAAACGAAACCGCACCACTTACGGTTTCTAACTTTGTGGCTTTAGCCGAAGGAACCAACGGAATGGTTGACTCACTTTACAAAGGAAAACGTTTTTATGACGGTCTAACTTTCCACCGTATTATTAAGGATTTTATGATCCAAGGTGGTGATCCAAAAGGAGATGGTACTGGTAATCCAGGTTTTGCATTTCCTGACGAACCAAATGACACGATCCGTTTCAGCAAAAAAGGACTTTTAGCAATGGCAAATTCTGGCCCAGATACTAACGGTAGCCAGTTTTTTATCACACTAAAAGAAACTCCGTGGCTTGATGGAAGACACACAATTTTTGGCGAAATAGTATTGGGACAAGAAGTTGTAGATTCAATAGGAAATCTTGAAACTGAAAAGCCAGGCGATAAGCCAAAAGAGCCAATTATTCTTGAAAAAGTGAATATTATAAATAAAGGAAAAGTAAAAGTTCCTTATTTCACTGAAGAAATGGCGAAGCTTGAAAAAGAAAAGAAAGAGAAAGAAGAACGCATCAATAAAGTAGCAACAAACAAAGCTAAGGAGCTTGAAGCTTTCAGAGGAAAAGCAGATTCACTTCCTTCAGGTATTAAAATCTTTTTCGCGAAAAAAGGAGAAGGCCCACAACCCAAAGAAGGCGATAAAATCTTGATGAACTATGCAGGATATCTTGCAGACGGACATTTATTTGATTCGAATATTCTTTCAAACGCAGAACAATTTGAAATGGTTGACGAAATGCGCAAAGCTGCTGAACAATATGTGCCGGTACCAACAGATTATAGTACTGAAGCAAAATTGATCCCAGGCTTCCGTGAAGGTTTATTGAATATGAAAGTAGGCGATGAAACCATAATTTTCATTCCTGCTCATTTAGCTTATGGCAAAAGAGGAATTCCAGGAGTTATACCTCCAGATTCTGAATTGATTTTCAACCTTCAGATTGTTGAGATAGTAGAGTAATTTCAGACAAAATACAATTGCAAAAAAGGAATCGATCTCTCGGTTCCTTTTTTTTTGCGTAAATAAGTTTAAATTTATAATAGATTAAAGTACTACTAATCTTAAGTCCAAAAAGATAATGAGACAATCACACAAATATGGATTGATCAAACATGTATCGATTGTCACATTCTTCTTTTTATTACTATTATTGAATAGTTGTAATAAGGATGATGATAGTGTGAAAGATTCTATAATTGGTTCATGGCAAATGATAGAGTTCTATGGAAGTGATGGCTCAAACTTTCCAGAGTGGTACTCAGTGGCGAATGGCTTCACTTATAATTTTCAGAGTAATGATGTAATTACTTCAAATGACTTTACGTGTAATGGGGTTTGGACGTTCAATTCATCCAACAATATTAATATCACGTTTGATTGTCTAGAAGCTGGTTCACTCGGGGATTACGATGTAACATTTGAGGAAGGAAATTTGATATTAACACCAAACCCATCGTCCTGCGACGAAGGTTGCGCAGAAAAATTTAAACGATTGGACTAGTAATAAATACAAAAAGAGGAACCAGTTTTTAAACTAGTTCCTCTTTTTTTTTGAAGCGTTACTAAAGGGAAACACTACTATTTCTAATAATCAATAAACTTATTATTAAAGAAGAATCCGTCGTGCCTCGTGTAGCGCAGCGGTCTTGAGTCTTGGTTCTATTTCTTCGGAATGTTCTTCAATATTTCCAATACAAATTCCCAATATTTTTGAGCGGAAGAAATACTTGCGCGTTCATCGGGAGAGTGTGCTCCTCTAATTGTTGGACCGAAAGAAATCATATCCATTTCAGGATAATTCTGACCTAAAATACCACATTCCAATCCGGCGTGGCAAGCAGCTACTTCGGCTTTTTCGCCGTTCATTTTTTGATAAAGACCGTCTAAAACCTTTAAAATTGCGCTGTCCATATTTGGCGCCCAACCAGGATAATCGCCATCTAATTTTACTTTATAGCCTGCAAGTTCAAAAACTGAGGTTAATGCGTTTGCCAAAACATCTTTAGAAGACGCTACTGAACTACGAGTTAAACATTCTACTTTAATGTTGCCATTTTCAACTGAAACCTTCGCAATGTTATTTGAAGTTTCCACCAAATCTTCAATATCTGGGCTCATTCTGTAAACGCCGTTATGTGCAGCGTTCATTACATTAAAGAAATTTCTTTGATCGGCTTCACTCATTACTTTCGTACTAGCTTCATCAGCTTTTTCAGCAGTAATAGAAAGATTTGGATCTAAAGATTTGTATTCTGAAACAATAACTTGCTTCATTTTTTCAATTCCCAAAAGAAAATCTTCTTCCGAAGTAACTACAACTTTAGCTACACTTTCGCGCGGAATTGCATTGCGAAGACTTCCGCCTTCCAGTTTCGCCAATTGCATAGAATCTTGCACAGCGAAAAGCAAACGATTCATTAATTTGTTGGCGTTACCCAAACCTTTAATAATTTCCATTCCACTATGACCACCGCTAAGACCTTTCACTTTTATAGTAAAGCTAGTTGCATTTTTTGGAGCGTCAACTTCAGAATAGTTACCAGTTGCAGTAACATCAACACCGCCGGCACAGCCAACGCCTATTTCGTCATCTTCTTCTGTGTCAAGATTTAAAAGAATATCGCCTTTTAGCAAACCGCCTTTTAATCCTTTGGCACCCGTCATTCCTGTTTCTTCATCTATCGTAAAAAGCGCTTCAATTGCAGGGTGTTCAATTTCGTTGCTTTCAAGAATCGCCATAATAGTGGCAACTCCCAAACCATTGTCTGCGCCCAGCGTTGTTCCTTTTGCACGAACCCAATCTCCATCTACATACATTTCAATTCCCTGTGTATCAAAATTGAAATCGGTGTCGTTATTTTTTTGGTGAACCATATCAAGATGGCTTTGTAAAACAATCATTTTACGATCTTCCATTCCTTTGGTTGCAGGCTTGCGAACTATAACATTACCCACTTCATCTTCCATAGTTTCCAAACCGAGCTTCGTTCCGAAGTCTTTCATAAAAGCAATAACGCGTTCCTCTTTTTTAGAAGGGCGCGGCACAGCGTTTAGGTCTGCAAATTTGTTCCAAAGCGCTTTGGGCTTTAGGTTTCTTATTTCTTCGTTCATAGTTTATAATTTATAATTTGAGTTGTGATTTTTTTTACCACGAATACACGAATAACAATAAATTCTCTTTGTTGTGTTTTTCCAAATATTTTAAAAAATAATTCATGCATTAGTGGTTAAATATCCATCACGAATGCGCGAATTATTTAAACTAAATACAATGAAAATACATTCGTGTATTCGTGGTCAACTAATCGCAAATTTACGGTTTTGTGATCGCTATAAAAATTATGTAGTGAAAGAATTCCTTTGTAAGTTTGGATTATGCAAAAACGAACCTCAGCATTCCTCGCTTTATTTCTATTTGTGCAGATAATTGCACTTCAGGTTTTAAAGCATTTTCCAGCGTTCGTTGAAAAATATTACAGCCTCGGAATCTACCCTTGGATTTCAAAAATCTCCCGCTACCTTTTTGGCTGGGTTCCATTTTCTGTTGGCGATTTGTTTTATCTACTCATAATTATAGTTGCCATTCACTGGCTCTATAAAAATGTGAAAAGACTAAAAAACGACAAATTGTATTTTTTTGTAGATATTCTGGCGGCTGTTTCGGTAGTGTATTTAATGTTTCACGTGCTTTGGGGGTATAATTATTACCGGCTTCCCTTACACAAATCATTGCAGTTAAAGAGCGATTATACCACTGAACAACTTTTAAACACAACCAACCGTTTTATTGAAAAGAGCAATGCATTGCACCGCGAATTGGGCTATGCCGATAGCGTAAAAATTGAGCTACCGTACACTCAAAAGGAGATATTCAAAAAAACATTGAATGGTTATGAAAATCTGGAGAAAGAATTTCCGCAGCTGGCCATTTCGCCGCGAAGCATCAAAAAAAGTGGTTGGAGTTTAGGCCTTACCATTATGGGTTATAGTGGCTATTTAAACCCTTTTTCAGGCGAAGCACAAGTAAACAACCTCATCACAACCTACAAGTTTCCGGTAGTAACTTGCCACGAAGAAGCGCACCAAATAGGCTATGCCGCAGAAAACGAAGCCAATTTTATAGCCACACTTTCCACATTGCACAATGACGACCCGTATATTCAGTATGCTGGATATATTTTTACACTGCGTTATTTAATTAATGAAATTGCCCGCAGAGACGAACCAAAATACTTCGAACTATTAACCACGATAAACCCAGGTATTTTGGAAAGCTATAAAGAAATGCGCGATTTCTGGGAAAGCTATCAAAACCCATTGGAGGATTTTTCAAAAATATTTTGGGACAACTTTTTAAAAGCAAACAACCAAAGCCGCGGAATCATGAGTTATGATTATATGGTGGCTCTGGTTGTAAATTATTTTGAAGATAAAACGCTGTGAAATCAAAATCGAAATCGAAACTGAAAATCGCACTTCTCACGTCTCACGTCTAAAATTTCAAGTCTATTTAACGTATTCTGCCTCGGCAGGTTTTGCGAAAACAGAAGCATCGAGCATCGTTTCGGTAGCTGTGATTTTATCGAATTTATAAGTTAACTTTTTATCTTTTGGCTTATTGTTTTCAACATTCCAAAAAGTAAATCGCTCTGGAAGCAACAATCCATTTACATTTTCCCATTTGTCGTATTTTATAAAATGCCAGTCATCACTTTTCTTTTGGTCTCTGAATGTTACTGTATAAGCCAACCACGTCATTTGGTTTGTTACGGAATCGAAGTATAAAATATACTCATCATCGGGCGAATCGCCCACGCCGTCGTTATATGAAATTTTAAAACCATTGTACATTTTTCCGTCTAATTCAGTTGCTTCAACGGCGGTATAATTGGTTCCGGGATCTGCGATTATAAAAGGCATTGCGTAAAAGTAGAACATCAAATTATGATAGAAAACAGGATTGCCTTTGTAGCCTAATTCGTTTTTTAGTAACCAAACGCCCTTATCGTCAAGACCAATGCTCCAATCTTTAGATTCAATTTTGGTCTTCCTGTCTGGCAATGAAATTGTGTGGATTTCGTCGCCATTTTTGCCTTTCATTTCAAAACAAAGATTGTTCATTTTTTGCCATTGCTTCAGGCCTCCGTGAGCTGTAAATATGTTTTGAAGTTGAGACGGAAATGTTTTTTCAACATTCATTGCCGTGTTTTTCGCTTCCCCATCGGGCGCTTCTATTCCGGTGCTGTCTAGTTCTGTTCCTTCTATCCGTGGATCTTCGCCACTCGTTTTTTTGTCGTTTTTACATGCCCAAAGTGAAAGGACAATTGCAGCTAATAAAATCAGTTTTTTCATAATTGGTTGGTTTATTAACCACTAAATGTAAAAAAGCTTCCCGTGTTGGGGAAGCTTTTTAGAAATGTTTATGATTAATAGATGTGAGATTGGAGATCTAAGATTTTAGACTTGCGTGATTAGTGCTTTATAATTTTCTTCACTGTTGAATTTCCTTCCGAAGAGATTTTCACGAAATACACTCCGTTTTCCAAAACAGAAACATTCATCTTCAACTTGCCGTTTTGCGGGAGCATAGTTTCAGAAAACAATTGTTTCCCTTGAATATCATAAAGTGAAATGGTTGTTTCTAAAACCAATTGGGACGATTGTACTGTAAAGTTTTCAGCAGTTGGATTTGGGTAAACACTTAAATCTTCAAAACCGAATGAATTTACAGAAAGGAACACTTCATCATCCAAGAAATCTGGAATGCTATTTCCATTAATATCGTCGTCTAATGGTGTGCCGTTGTTGTTATAGTCTTCATCAATAGTTAAAGTACCATCGCCATCATCGTCGTTGTCTAAATAATTTTCTACGTCGTCGCCATCGGTGTCAATATAGATATAAGACGGTGCAACGCCAGCGCCAATTCCAGTTGTTTCTACCAATGTTAAAACTGAATCGCCGTCGTCATCATCATCTAAATAATTTGGAATACCATCGCCGTCGGTGTCGTCATCGTTTAGGTTGCCGTTGTTGTTTATGTCTTCATCTTCATTGGCAATGCCATCACCGTCTGCATCGGGGGCTAGTTCATCTGTAGCGATTTCAAAAGTAGTTACAACAGAGCAGCTCGTATTTATATTTTCAACTCGAACATAAATTGTCTGTGGGTTGGAAGAGTTGGTGTACGAATTTGAATTCATTATTGGATTTAAACTGTTTAAGGCATCTGCCAGTGTTATATAAAACCCTACTATATAATCAGAAGGGTTCAACCCAGCCAAAATCACCGGAATATTCACCGTAAGATCAAAAATTGCAAACCCGTCGCCATCGCCTTCATTTATAAAGAGGTTGTTAGGTGGGGTTATTAAAGGATGATTAATTACCCTTAGTTCCAATTCAACAATAGTTGCACATTGAATTTGGTTACCTTCAACACGAACATAAACAATTTGTGAGTATGCTACTATATTTTCATATGGGCTAGGCAGTGGGGATGTTGCGTTCTCTGCGTCAATTAACGTTTCATGATAAGTAATACTAATATTAGATTGTCCATTGCCAATTTCAACATCCTTCACTGTAAGATCGAAAATAGCAAAGCCATCATTATCATCATCACACATTTCAAGCGGATAGGGGTTTTGATTGGGGCTTGGATTTGGCATTACAACCAACGTAAGCGTAACAAGGGTTTTGCAACCGTTAGTGGCTGCGACTCTACCAATTACGGTTTGTGGGGTAGAAGTGTTCTGAAAAGAATTTGGATTAGGAATAGGTACATTCGCCGCTTCATCGGCAGCGTTCATAAACCATACAACTGTTAGGCTGGGATCGCCATTTGTTACTTCATTGTGGACACTGGTAAGATCGAAAGTAGAGATTTCATCGGTTGGTGTGCTGCCGTTGATTTCATCATCACACAGCATCATTTCAAAAGGGCCCAGGTTTGGTGGTGTTGGGTCTATTATTAATTCAAAATTAGTTGTATCAAAATCGCCTGTTACAACAATTTCAATTCTAGCAAAAATAGTTTCTCCAGCACTTACATAGCTCTCAGGGTTTGCTATTGCATTTGTACCATTTAAAGCATCAATCAAAGTTTGGTAATAAGTAACACTATGTTCCGCGGGATTTTGAGTGCCAATAATAATAGTATCGTTTACTGTTAAATCAAACATTTCAACGCCGTCATTATTTAAATCGCAAGCATATAAATCTAGAGCTGGATTTGCCACTACTTGGGCAGATATTGTAATGGTAGTTATAAGAAAGCCTACTAAAAGTACAAATTTCTTCATAAGAAATATTTTTCTTGCAAGATATAAAAACAATTCAAAGCGTTAAGAAAGTTTTAACACTGAGTGCCAAAAATCAAATCGGTTCTAATTCCTGAAAGTTCAATCTGATTCTATGCTGAAATAGAAAGCAAAAAGCTTCTTCATAAATAATTTTCAGTAGCGTATCTTTGCGCAATGCACAAGTCCATTACAAGTTTTCATAATCCGTTGATAAAGCAGATTGTCCTGTTACAGGAAAAATCGCGCGAACGCCGCAAAACAAGTCTTTTTATTATTGAAGGCTTTCGCGAAATTTCGCTAGCAATAAAGGGCGGCTATCTCTTTAAAACCTTCCTTTTCTGTTCCGAAATTATTTCCGAAGAAGAAATATTCACGTTGAAAGAATCGGCAAATAACGAAGCAGAATTCATCGAAATTACTTCAGAAATCTATGAAAAACTCGCTTATCGCGGTTCTACCGAAGGTGTTTTGGCAATTGTGCATTCTAAAACTTTGGAACTTGCCAACCTGCAACTTGCAACCAAAAACCCTTTAATCCTAATAGCCGAAGCTCCCGAAAAACCAGGCAACATCGGCGCCCTACTTCGCACTGCAGATGCGGCAAATGTGGATGCTGTAATTATTGCCAACCCAAAAACAGATTTGTACAATCCCAACATCATCCGCAGCAGTGTGGGGTGTTTGTTTACCAATAAAATTGCTACGGGAAGCACTTCAGAAATTATTGCGTTTTTGAAAGCAAACAAGGTCAATATTTATTGCGCCGCATTACAAGCTTCGGTACCTTACCACACTTGTAATTTCAAAAAAAGTACAGCGATTGTTGTTGGAACTGAAGCCACCGGACTTTCGGATGAATGGCTCGAAAACAGCACCCAAAATATCATCATCCCAATGGAAGGTGAAATAGATAGTATGAACGTTTCCGTAGCTGCGGGAATCCTTATATTTGAGGCGAAGCGGCAACGAATTGCCCCCTAAGCCCCTTAGCCCCCAAAGGGGGAACTCGCTCCCAGTCTTTGAAAAAAAATGAATTTTGAATTTTAAACCTTGAATCTTTCCATTTGAAACCCGAAACCCTTTTCCTCATAATAATAGCAATATTAATTGTCAGTTTTATAATTGATCAATTGCTTGATTTTTTAAACGCCAAACATTTTAATGATCCACTTCCCGCAGAATTGCAGGACGTTTTTGATGAGGATGAATATAAAAAATCGCAGCGCTATAAAAAGGAAGGTTACAAATTCGGGATACTCAGCTCAGCAATTTCACTTGTTGCTACCCTCCTATTTTTCTTTTTTGACGGCTTTGCGTATGTAGACGAGTTAGCGCGTTCCTTTGCAAACAATGAAATAATTATCGCTTTAGCTTTCTTCGGAATCATAATGATTGCTAGCGATATTCTCAGCACGCCTTTTAGTTATTACAGCACTTTCGTTATTGAAGAAAAATACGGTTTTAATAAAACCACTCGTAAAACTTTTTTTCTCGATAAACTGAAGGGGTGGTTGATGGGCGCTGTTATCGGCGGTATTATTTTGGGTGCCATTATTTGGTTTTACCAAACTACGGGCAAAAACTTTTGGCTGTACGCTTGGGGAATCGTCACCGTTTTTACCGTTTTAATGAATCTGTTTTATGCACGTTTCATCGTTCCACTTTTCAATAAACAAACTGCGCTGGAAGAAGGTTCGCTGCGTTCACAAATAGAAACGTACGCGTCACAAGTGGGTTTTACGCTCGATAAAATATTCGTAATTGACGGCAGTAAACGCAGTACAAAAGCAAACGCCTATTTCTCTGGCTTCGGAAGTGAAAAGCGCATAACCCTTTACGACACCCTAATAAAAGATTTAAACGAAGAGGAAATAGTAGCCGTCCTCGCGCACGAAGTTGGACATTACAAACGCAACCATATCATCATCAATCTATTTGCCGCAATCCTAACCACAGGATTTACGCTTTGGTTACTTTCACTATTTATCGGCAATCCTTTATTTTCTGAAGCGCTGAATGTTTCGCAACCTTCGTTTCATATCGGGTTGGTTGTTTTTGGGGTTTTATACAGTCCTATTTCTGGGATAACAAGTCTTTTGATGAATTTCCTTTCCCAGAAATTTGAATACCAAGCAGACAATTTTGCGAAACAAACGTATGCCGCTCCCCCATTGATTTCAGGTTTAAAAAAACTTTCAAAAAATAGTCTGAGTAATCTAACTCCGCATCCATTGTATGTTTTTGCCCATTACTCGCATCCTACGCTTTTGCAGCGGTTTCAAAATCTGAAAAAATAAACTACCTTTCCTAGACCAACTAAGAAAGGTAAAGTGAAAACCACAATCACCCGCACCGTTTGGATTCTCTCCCTCGTCAGTCTGTTTACAGATATGGCCAGCGAAATGCTTTACCCAATAATGCCCATTTATCTAAAAAGTATTGGGTTTTCCATTATTTTAATTGGTGTTTTGGAGGGATTGGTGGAAGCCGTTGCTGGATTGAGTAAAGGTTATTTTGGACAGTTAAGCGATAGCAAAGCCAAGCGCGCTCCTTTTATACAATTGGGTTATGCTCTAAGCGCTATTTCAAAACCGATGATGGCGTTTTTTGTATACCCACTTTGGATTTTCTTCGCAAGAACTACGGATAGATTGGGAAAAGGAATCCGCACTGGCGCACGGGATGCAATGCTTTCCAGAGAAACTACTAAAGAAAACAAAGGTAAAGTTTTCGGTTTCCACCGATCCATGGATACTTTTGGCGCCGTGCTGGGTCCTGCACTTGCACTACTCTATTTATATTTTTATCCCGCAGATTATATAAATCTTTTTTACATCGCTTTTATCCCAGGAGTTTTGGCTGTTGTTGCCTCTTTTCTTTTGAAAGATAAAAAAGTTGAATTCACTTCTGAAAAGAAAAAAATCAGTTTCTTTTCATTTATAAAATATTGGAAAACAAGCCCCCCCGAATATAGAAAAGTAGTACTCGGACTTTTATTTTTCGCGCTTTTTAATAGCAGCGACGTTTTTCTATTGTTAAAAGCGAAAGATGCTGGATTGGACGACACTTGGGTAATTGGCATTTACATTTTTTATAATTTAATATATGCCCTCACAGCATATCCTTTGGGTAGTTTCGCAGATAAAATTGGACTTAAAAAAATGTTCGTTTTTGGATTAGTAATTTTCAGTCTGGTGTATTTTGGAATGGGTTTAACCACAAACTTGTACGTTATTATTGCTCTTTTCTTTGGTTACGGAATATACGCCGCAGCCACCGAAGGCATTTCCAAAGCATGGATTACGAATATTTCCAAAGACGAAAATACCGCCACCGCCGTGGGCACTTATTCTGCTTTCCAAAGCATTGTTGCAATGGTTGCCAGTGTTATGGCGGGGCTATTGTGGTTTTATTTTGGCGCAAGCGTAACGTTTTTTGTATCTGCTTTTGCAACATTAATAGTCGTTATTTATTTTCTGGGGAATATTTCATCGTCGGTTAAACAATAATCTTTAGTGAAGACCTACAAGGTTTTTGAAACCTTGCAGGAGGTTTTAATAATACTTGTTTCGAATAATTCAACAAACGGCCACATTTCCAAAAAACAATAAACGATAAACAATAAACAATAACCAATAGAATATTATCTTTGCCCACTGTTTAGAATTTTACACTTATGACAATTTCATTTAACTGGCTAAAAGAATTTATCAACCTACCTTGGGACGCCGAAAAAACTGGCGAACTATTAACAGACCTCGGTCTTGAAGTAGAAGGAATAGAAGATTTTTCTTCCGTAAAAGGTGGCTTAGAAGGCGTAGTAGTTGGTTACGTTTTAGAATGCACCCAACACACCAACGCAGACCGATTGAAGGTAACAAAAGTAGATGTGGGCACAGGCGAACCAATTCAGATTGTTTGTGGCGCTCCTAACATTGCCGTTGGTCAAAAGGTTCCTGTAGCCACTGTGGGCACTACACTTTATGATGCAGATGGAAATCCTTGGCAAATAAATAAAGGTAAAATACGTGGCGAAGTTAGTGAAGGAATGATCTGTGCCGAAGACGAACTCGGCATCGGAAAATCGCACGACGGTATAATGGTTCTTAGCTCTAAATTAAAGCCTGGAACTGCATTAGCCAAAGTTTTACAAATTGAAAACGACAAAGTTTTTGAAATAGGCCTTACCCCTAACCGAGCCGACGCAATGAGTCATTGGGGAGTTGCTCGCGATTTAAAAGCGGGACTTCTTCACCATGGTATTTCCACAAAACTGAATACACCATCTTCTAGTAATTTTAGAATAGACAGCCGCACATTAAAAATTGATGTAAAAGTTGAAGACAATGCGCTCGCACCAAGATATTGCGGAATTACAATTAGCAATATAAAAGTTGGTCCGTCGCCTGCATGGATTCAAAATAGACTGAAAGCCATCGGGCAAACACCAATTAACAATATTGTGGATGTTACAAATTATGTGCTCCACGAACTTGGTCAACCCCTGCACGCATTTGATGCTGCAAAAATTTCTGGGAATACGGTACATGTAAAAACACTTCCAGCTGGCACAAAATTTACTACCCTCGAAGGTATTGAACGCGAACTTCACGAAGAAGATTTAATGATTTGTGATGCCGAAAAACCTATGTGTATTGCTGGTGTTTTTGGCGGAATGAATAGTGGGGTAACCGAAGAAACAACCAGTATTTTCCTAGAAAGCGCATATTTCAACCCTGTGAGCGTTCGTAAAACTGCAAAACGCCACAGTCTTAGTACAGATGCCTCTTTTCGTTTTGAGAGAGGAATTGATCCTAATATTGCAGATTATGCACTTCGCCACGCTTCTATTTTAATTCTTCAAATTGCTGGCGGACAAATAACCAGTGATTTGATTGATGTTTATCCAAAAAAGATTGAAGACCACCAAGTTTTTCTACATTTTGAAAAGGCGAATAAATTAATTGGCGAGGAAATTTCAAAGGAAACCATCAAGGAAATTCTTACATCGCTAGAGATGAAAATTATCAACGTAACTGAAACCGGAATTGGGATGACTATTCCAGCATACCGCAACGACGTTACCCGCGATGTGGATGTTATTGAAGAAGTTCTTCGGGTGTATGGTTATAATAACGTGAAATTCACCCAAAAATTAAACGCTTCTATTTCCACTATTTTGCCAGGTGGAGATTATACGGTTCAAAATAAAATAGCTTCGCAACTTACGGCGCGTGGTTTTCACGAAATGTTGAACAATTCGCTTACCTCACCAAATTATTCAGCTTTAAGCGAAACGTTAAAAGATCATTATAATATAACAATGCTTAATCCGCTAAGCCAAGATTTATCGGTGATGCGCCAATCTATGTTATTTTCTGGCCTTGAAGCAATTGAATACAATAGCAATAGAAAAAGTAGCGACTTAAAGTTTTTTGAATACGGAAAGACCTATCATAATTTTCCTGGCGGCAGAACCGAAACAAAGCATTTATCACTTTTTATTACAGGATTAAAGGCAGACGTTAATTGGGCTTTACCTGAAGCAATGAGCAATTTTTTCTACGGAAAAGGTACCGTTTCAAGTTTAATGGAGCGTTTGGGTCTTGATGGTTATTCGGAAGAAAATACTGAAAATGATATTTTTTCCGAAGCAATTGCTTTCAAAAGAAACAAAGAAATTATTGTTGAATTCGGTATTGTGAAAAAGAAAATCACCAAAGAATTTGATGTTGATGCGGAAGTTTTCTATGCAGATTTTAATTGGGATGAAGTGTTGAAACAACTTACCACTAAAAATTTCAAATTAAAACCAATCGCGAAATTTCAAGCTGCACAACGCGACTTTGCATTGCTTTTAGACGATTCTGTAAAGTTTGATGATCTCCGCCAAGCGGCCTTTCAAACTGATAAAAAACATTTAAAAACAGTAACGCTTTTTGATGTTTACAAAGGTGAAAACCTTCCCGAAGGAAAGAAGAGTTATGCGCTTAGCTTCACCATTCAAGATGACGAAAAAACATTGACAGATAAGCAGATTGACAAAATTATGAGCAAGCTAAAGCAAAAATTCGAAAATGAATTTGGTGCTGCGCTGCGATAGATAAAACTTAAAATTAAAAAACGGCGACCCGAAAAGGTCGCCGTTTTTAGTAAAGGATTTTTTGGCAATATTACATTGGCAAAACCACGCTGTCAATTACGTGTATAACTCCGTTAGACTGATTTACATCGGCTATAGTAACTGTTGCCATACCACCGTTTTCGTCCATTAGCATTACTTTTTTACCTTTCATCATTACAGTTAAAGTTCCACCACTTACAGTTTTGTAAGTTGCTTTTCCGTTTCCTTTTTTTATGTCCATCATAATATCTGCAGCACTGTGTTTTCCAGCAACTACATGATACGTAAGTATAGATTGTAGTTTTGCCTTATTTTCAGGCTTCAACAATGTTTCCACTGTTCCTTTTGGCAATTTTTCGAATGCCGAATTGGTTGGCGCAAATACTGTAAATGGCCCATCACTTTGAAGTGTTTCAACTAAATCTGCTGCTTTTACCGCTGCCACTAGTGTAGTGTGGTCATTTGAATTTACCGCGTTTTCAACGATGTTTTTACTTGGGTACATTTCGGCACCACCTACCATTACTGTTTTTTCATTACTCATCATTTTGCTTTGTGCAAAACTAGAAGTTGTTCCTACTAAAAGTGCGATAGCAAATACTGCTGCTGTAAAAATGTTTGTTTTCATAATATGTTTTTAGGTTTATATTTATGTACCTATAAACGAAAGTCCCGAAGTTGCGGTTTCGCAATTTCGGGACTTTAATGTTTATTTAACTTTTATAAAACTAGTTTGCCGCTGGCGGAAAAACTAAACCATTCACTATATGAAAGAAACCATTTTTATGGTAGAAATCTGAAGCTATTAATGTTGCCGTATTATTATCCTCATCGAAAAGCATAAGTTGCCCAGCCTCCTCTTTTATTCCTAATTTTTGCCCTTCAACTGTAGTTAAATACGCAATACCACCATTTTTTTCAACCGCCATTATAAGGCTGTTGCTGTCTAATCTTCCTGGTACGGCTAAATATTTCACAACTGAATTTATCAACCTAGTATTTCCCAATACCGAATCTCTACTTTTCTTAGATAAATTAGTAAAAGCTTCATCTGCGATTGCGAAAATTGTAACCATTTCCTGAGCTTCCAACGTTTTGCGCAGCGGGTCGTTCTTTAATAATTTCGCCATAATTGTGAAATCTGGCGCTTCTTCCAGATTTTCATAAAAAGTTTTACTAGATGTAAAAGTACTTTCACCCAGTACTTTTGAAACTTCATCATTATTGGTCGAAATGTATTTCTGGGCCGAAACCGTGGTTGCGAAACATACTATTAAAAGCAGTAAAAATGTATTCTTGAGTTGCATAGAAAAAATTTAAGATTGTAAATATAACAAAGCCAACACTTCTATAAACGTAAAAGACTTGTACTTATTAAAAAAATGATTCGAAATGTGTTAAATTGTTGTCATGCTGGAATGTACTGTGTAATTTTAGTAATCTAAAAAATAGTTTCCATGTTTTCGAGGACCAATATTGAAAAGCAGCTTCTAAAGTCTCGATCTAAACGAATTGAAGAAGAAGCTATTATGGACGAAATTCAGTGTATATTTTCTGAAAACGAAAAACAACGCAAAGAAAATCTTTCTAATTTAACCGAAAAAGCTATTGAAGTTGAAAATCATTTCAATTTTGATTTATTGAATAGCACACATATTTTTCACATTGAAGATATTAAAAACCTCTGTATTACTTACAGATTACGCTTTTTAGACTCGCATTATTTTAAAGGAGATTTTCCCGAAGAAGCAATTTCAGAAATTAGAAGCCTTGAAAATTCACATAATATTACACTTAAAAACTTTAAAATAGTTGCTCCCTCAAAATTGATGAAATTAGAGAACGCAGACGACCCGATGCTTTTTGCACCAATGGGTAACGACTACTTTTACTTAATTTATAAATGGGGCAAAGACCTGCATCCCTTTAGAAAATTGATGATGTGGCCTTATAAAAATTTTGAGAACCTTTTATTTACTGTTACATTGCTGAGTGCTTTTATTACCACAATCGCACCTATGCACTGGTTCAGTAAAGAACCAAATTTTTCAGAATATTTATTTCTGTTCTTGTTTATTTTTAAAGGTGTAGGCGGAATGGTGATTTTCTATGGTTTTTCAAAAGGAAAGAATTTTAATGGCGCTATTTGGAACAGTAAATATTATAATGCCTGATTTCAATAGTCAGTGGTCAGTGGTCAGTGGTCAGTGGTCAGTGGTCAGTGGTCAGTGGTCAGTGGTCAAAAAACATAAAAAATATATTAACTCAATAACATAAAAAATGTCAGATAACAAAGAAGAAACAATCCGCATATACACCGGATCAGATATTATGGCCGCAGCCTTAGTAGGAAGATTAAAAGACGCAAATATTACCCCAATACTTCGTGATGATGAACAAAGCGGCGTTATGTTTGGTTCCGGCAGCAAATATGACGATCAAGTGCGCGTATTTGTGCGTAAAGACGAACTAGCCACTGCACAACCTATCGTGGATGCATATCTTAAAGAAATAGAAGAATAAATGAATTAACAGTGAGCGGTGAGTGAAATACTTTTTTTTAACACGTTTACTATTCTACCTTTACCAAAAAAAACTATGTCTGAAACAAAAAGAATTTATACCGGCCCAACGCTTATTGCCAAAGGTTTGATAGCACGCTTAAATGAAATTGGCATCAACCCAATTGAACGCAATGATCACGACAGCAGTGTACGCGCAGGCTTTACAATGAGTATTGCTAACCAAACTATGGTTTTTATCAGAAATGATGAATATGAAAAGGCGCAAAGCACCATAGAGGAGTTTTTAGTAGAAATTACTGAAGAATAAAATGAAGGTCAGTATTAATGAACTTTAACAACAAAAGAATATTCGCGTTTTTAATCGACTTACTGATTATCGCAACGATCTCGGCGCTATCTTCAGGGTTTTTTGAGATTGAAAGAGAGTTGGGCACAACGACAATTTTCGACACAACTTTTACCTACGGAATCAGTTGGTCCTTTTTATTCTATTCGATGTATTTTATTATTTTCGATATTTTCAACAATGCAATTACAGTTGGGAAGCAAGTGATGAAAATAAAAGTTGTTCTAAAAAACAATGACCAATTAAGCCTACAATCACGAATATATCGGACAGTATTAAAAATGATAAGTATTCTATTTCTTCCAATTAGTGCACTTGTATTTCTAATAAATGGAAATACTCTTGAAGACAAATATAGTAATACGAAAACGGTTGAAACTTCATTTAGTTTCTCCAATTAAAAAAAAGTCAGTATTGATTTGAAGGTTTTTCAAATCAATACTGACTTTTTAAATTTTTGATTAAAGCTATGCTTAAGCTTCTACAGCGTACATTTTATCGCGCTGCTCTTTCAATTTTTTATCGTTCATATACTCATCAAAAGTTGTGTAACGATCTATTGCGCCGCTTGGAGTAAGTTCTATAACTCGTGTTCCAACGGTTTGTGCAAACTCGTGATCGTGAGTTGTAAGCAAAATCGTTCCCTTAAAGTTTTTTAATGAATTGTTGAAAGCCGTAATAGATTCCAAATCTAAGTGGTTTGTAGGCTCGTCTAGCATTAAAACGTTTGCACGCTGCATCATCATACGGCTAAGCATACATCTTACTTTTTCACCTCCAGAGAGCACATTACTCGTCTTAAGTGCTTCTTCACCGCTGAAAAGCATTTTTCCTAAGAAACCACGGATGAAAACTTCTTCGCGCTCTTCTTCCGTTTTAGTGTATTGACGCAACCAATCTACTAGCGACAGATTATTTTTAAAAAAATCTTCGTTGTCTAGTGGCAAATAACTTTGGTTTGTAGTAATTCCCCATTGAAAAGATCCAGTATCTGCTTCCATATGGCCGTTTAATATTTCATAAAAAGCTGTAGCAGCACGAGAATCTCTAGAGTAAATTACTACTTTATCGCCTTTCGCTAAGTTGATATTCACATTTTTGAAAAGCACTTCGCCATCTATAGAGGCCGAAAGATTTTCACCAGTTAAAATTTGATCGCCAGCTTCACGCTCACGTTCAAAAATAATTGCTGGGTAGCGACGGCTTGAAGGTCTAATTTCTTCAATATTCAATTTTTCAATCATTTTTTTACGCGAAGTTGCTTGTTTGCTTTTTGCAACGTTTGCACTAAAACGCATAATAAATTCTTGAAGTTCTTTCTTCTTTTCTTCAGCTTTCTTGTTCTGCTGCGAACGTTGACGTGCAGCTAATTGGCTACTTTCGTACCAGAAAGTATAGTTACCGCTGTAATGCGTAATTTTTCCGAAGTCAATATCGCTAATGTGTGTACACACCGCATCTAAGAAGTGACGGTCGTGAGAAACAACGATTACGCAGTTATCGTAATTGGCTAAAAAGTTTTCTAACCAATTGATGGTTTCGTAATCCAAATCGTTGGTAGGCTCATCCATAATAAGCACATCTGGATTTCCAAAAAGCGCTTGCGCTAAAAGCACTCGCACCTTTTGTTTTCCATCCAAATCTTTCATCAAAGTAAAATGAAGGCTTGCATCAATACCTAAGTTTGAAAGCATTGCTGCTGCATCACTGTCTGCATTCCACCCGTTCATTTCTTCAAAAGTTACTTGAAGTTCGCCAATTTTTTCGGCGTTATCATCGGTATAATCTTCGTAAAGTTTGTCTATTTGCGTTTTTATTGAAAACAATTCCTTATTCCCCCTAACAACGGTTTCCAAAACCATATAATCATCATAGGTGTTGTGGTTTTGTTCGAAAACAGACATACGTTTTCCTTTTTCCAAATGCACGTGGCCAGAAGTAGGATCTTGTTTGCCTGAAATAATTTTTAATAAGGTGGATTTTCCGGCGCCATTAGCACCAATAATTCCATATATATTGCCCGTAGTGAACTGTGTACTCACCTCGTCAAACAATACACGTTTTCCAAACTGTACTGAAAGATTTGAAATTGAAAGCATAACTTTTTAAATTTTGCGCAAAAGTAGGTATTTAAGCGACACCCCGAAAAGATTAACGTTTTAAAAATCCTTTTAACTACCATTTAACACATTGATGCCAATGTGTTGCTAAATTTGTTAGCTATCTTTAAATTAAAATCGATTGTTCAAAAAACTACTTCCTCTCTTAATATTTACACTATTGCTTTCCTGTAAAGATAAGGAAGAGAACATTGTAGAAACTACTTGGATAAGCGGCCAAATAATAAATCCAACTCTCGATTATATTATTTTTTCCAAAGGAGATAAAATATTAGACACCGTTAAATTAGACTCCAATAACTTCTTCTTATACAAAACCGATAAAATTAAGGCTGGACTTTATAATTTTAAGCATAACGAAACTCAAGTATTTTTTATTGAGCCCGGTGATAGTTTGTTACTCCACGTAAACACTATTGATTTTGATGAATCGCTAGCCTATTCTGGAAGAGGTGGCGAACAGAACAACCTACTAATGTATCTGTATTTAAATAATGAAACTGAAAATCAAAAACTTCCAAATTGGTATACACTCTCTTCTAAAGATTTCACAAAGAAGATTGACTCTTTAAAACAGATTAAACTTAAAGAATACAAAAATTATATAGCTCAAAACCCTGTTGCAGACGGTTTCAAAAGAACAGCCTTGGCAAATATTACTTACGATTATTATATAAAAAAAGAAAAATACACCGCAGCGAATAGAAAGAATATAGCCGAATTCGATAAAAACTTTTTCGACTATAGAAAAAAAATAAATTTTGAATTAGACGAACTTAAATTTTACTATCCATATTACCGATTTATGAACCGATATTTTGAAAATCTAGTGTTTTCAGAATACAAAGCAAATACAATTGTAGACCGTAACTCGTACAAATTTAATTATAGAAAAATTCAACTTATTGACAGCATAGTTACTTCAGACACGCTAAAAAATAGTTTGCTTCGTTCTAACGCTCTTTATTATTTTCTAAATGCTAAGAATGCCGACGAGGAAGGTAAATTTCTAGAGGCATTCACAAAAATGAATACGGATGAAAATTATCTGAAAGAGGTTAGCAAAATGTACAATACAACTGTTAAACTCACGCCTGGCAACACAATTCCCAACGTTACTTTGGTAAATGCAGATAATATTGTAAAAGATTTATTAAGCGTTATTAAAACACCTACGGTTCTTTATTTCTGGTCTGGAAAATCGCCTACGCTGTATAAAAACATACATAGTCGTGCCGCAGAACTAAAATCTAAATATCCAGAATATACCTTTTTGGGAATAAATACCGACACTCACTTTAAAAAATGGCGACAAACTATAATCAATGCTGGTTATAATCCATCAAACGAATTTCAAATTGAAAATTTAAATGATGCCGAAAAGAAGTTGCTCGTAAAATATATGAATAGCGCCATAATATTGGATAAAAACGGAGTAATACTTGAAGGGAAGATCAATTTGTTCAACACTAATTTTGAGCAACTACTTCTTGGTTTTCTAAATAAGTAACCGCTCCAAAAGATAATCTTTTCGTCTCTGTGCAACGCCTGCTATTAGATTGCACACAATAAACAGAATTGGCAGCCAAGAGGAGCCGAAGCAATTAGTGTCATTCTGACTCCGCTCAATTTCCCAAAATATTAATTACCCTTTTTATAATCTTCTAAAAATTGCTTTAAACCGCTATCGGTCAATGGGTGTTTTAGTAAACCTTCTATTGAAGAAAGCGGGCCTGTCATTACATCGGCGCCTATTTTTGCACAGTTAATTACGTGCATTGTATGGCGAATTGAGGCTGCAAGAATTTTTGTTTCGAAACCGTAATTATCATAAATCAAACGAATATCTGCAATTAACTCCAACCCGTCGGTCGAAATATCGTCCAAGCGTCCGATAAACGGCGAAACGTACGTTGCTCCCGCCTTTGCAGCCAACAATGCCTGTCCTGCGGAAAAAACCAAGGTACAATTAGTACGAATGCCGTGATCTGTAAAATATTTAATCGCCTTAATACCTTCTTTTATCATCGGTACTTTTACCACAATTTGTGGATGAAGTTCAGCAAGTTCCTCGCCTTCTTTTACCATTCCTTCAAAATCTGTTGCAATAACTTCTGCCGAAACATCGCCATCAACAATATTGCAGATATCAACGTAGTGCTTCAGAATATTATTACGGCCAGTAATGCCTTCCTTTGCCATCAACGATGGATTAGTGGTTACGCCGTCGAGCACCCCTAAATCTTGGGCTTCGCGAATTTGGTCAAGGTTTGCAGTATCGATAAAGAATTTCATAGGTAAGGTTTCAAATTAAGTTTAGCAAAAATAGCGAAGAATGTGTAAATTAAATACCGTTGTTTACAAAGATTGATAAGTTGAAAATTCAACAATTTTACTTCAACCCATAATGCTTCAAAAGCATGCGCTCATAAACTTTATCTGGCAAAACACGTTTCAGTACAATTGAAAATTTCTGTAGTGATGAGCCTACTTTATAATGAATTCTCGGATTCGGGTTTTCAATAATTTTATATACCACCTTAGCCATTTCCAACGGATCACCACCATTATCTACGTGCTCGTTCATCATTTTTAGCGTGTTGCCGTAGTTTTTGTTGTAAGGCGAATTTTCTAACACTGGCGCATGATAACGACCAGCGGCAATGTTTGTAGCAAAATCGCCCGGAGCAATATTCGCCATTTTTATTCCAAATTGCGAAGTTTCCATTCGCATTGCTTCTATGGTAATTTCCAATGCAGCTTTGCTCGCAGAATAAATTCCGCGGTACGGAAGTCCCATATATCCAGCGATAGAAGTAATATTTAAAATATGCCCAAAACCCTGTTTGCGCATTTGTGGCAAAACGGCTTTAATTACATTTATAGGTCCGTGAAAATTGGTTTGGAAGGCATTTTTAATTTCGCTTTCGGGAGTTTCTTCAATTGGGCCCGTAATCCCGACGCCAGCGTTGTTTATTACAACGTCTATCTTTTGGGTTTTACTAATAATTTCAGCAATTACCGCTTTAATGGAATCAGTTTCGTTCACATCCATTTTCAGAAGTGGAAACGCAGAATTAGTAATTTTATCGGGGTTTCGGCTAGTTCCGAATACTTGGTAGCCACGTTCAGAAAGATATTCGCCAATGGCTTTACCTATTCCCGAAGAACCGCCTGTAATGAGTACTACTTTTGGCATAAATGGTTGTTGAAGGGCAAAGGTGCGCTTATGTGCTGGGTTTTCCAAATAGTTTTTGCAAAAAGACACAAGAACCAATATCGCTTTGCTGCAAGAATCAAGACGGGTGTGAGATATTTTTTTGGAATCTGTCCTGTTTCCCTTCAGTCCTGTTTCGTGCTTCCCTTTCAGAACGAAAGTTTAGCGCACAAAAAATGGCAAGCTACCTACATCACACCGCTCAACTATTTACCTTTGCTGCGTTCCCGCCCTGGAGGATTCAACAGGAGCTGGTTGTGTAGGACTTGCCGCCGCAAAGATAAGGCTTTTTCAAGTTTTTGCAAGTATTTTTACATTTCAATTTTAATAAATACCTTGCAGCAAATTAATTGTTACACATGAAAATATATAACGTTTTAGCTCCTACACTTTTACTTCTTTTTTTGAGTGGCTGCGGAAGTAATTCTGAAGAAAAAAAAGATAATTTTTCATTGAAAATTGAGAATCCAAAGAAGACTTACACCACCAAAGATGTGCTAACAGTTTCATTAATCAACAAAAAGAATATTGAAACCGATTCTATCCTTTACTTTTTGAATAAAGACAAAATTGAAGTTTCTGGTAAAACCATTTCCCTTTCGGGGAAAAAGTTAGGCGAAAAAATGCTAATAGCTAAGATTTATAGAGATGGAGAAGAATTTGAAGCTTCACAAAACATCACTATTTTGTCCGCTATAAAACCAAAAATTTACACTTATAAAATTTTAGAAACCTATCCGCACGATATAAATGCCTACACTCAAGGTTTAGAATTTGAAAACGACACTTTGTACGAAAGTACCGGACAATACAGAGAATCTTCGCTGCGAAAAACAGATTATAAAACAGGCGAAGTATTGCAAACAGTTGGTTTAGCCGCACAATATTTTGGCGAAGGACTAACTATTTTAAACAACAAAATATACCAACTTACGTGGCGCGAAAACACAGGTTTTATTTACAATCTTAAAACCATGGAGCAAACAGGAACATTTGTTTACGGACAAAGTCGCGAAGGTTGGGGGCTTTGCCACGATTCCGAAAACAATATTTATAAAAGTGATGGCACCGACAGAATTTGGACATTAAATTCGAACACACTTGCTGAAAAAGATTACATAGAGATTTTTACAAATACCAGCAAAATAAGCAGTGTAAACGAGCTAGAATGGGTTGAAGGGAAAATCTATGCAAATGTATATCAGCAGGGGTCCATCGCTATTATTGATCCTACAAACGGTGCGGTAGAAGGTGTGATAGACTTAACCGATTTAAAAGATAAAGTTACCCAACACCCAAAGTTGGATGTGCTTAACGGAATTGCTTACAACGGCGAACCAAACATACTTTATATAACAGGAAAAAACTGGGACAAGCTTTTTAAAATCGAGATAATTCAGAAATAATTAGCTGTTTTTGATTAGCAAAGCGGAAAAATTTTACCACGAATGCACGAATAATTATTTAAAAATATTCGTGCATTCGTGGTTTGTTTTTTAATAACACTTTTCCCTCACCCAAATAGCTAGTTCCCTCAAAAGCTATTTTTTCATGGTTCAATATTTGATTTCTTTGAATCAACAAAACCATCGAAATCATGAAAAAATCTATCACAATCCGCATTCCAGAGCCTTGCCACGAAGATTGGGCTAAAATGACTACTACCGAAAAAGGCAAATTCTGCGGGGTTTGCACCAAAGAAGTGGTCGACTTAACTTCAAAAACCGATGAAGAATTGGTGAAAATTCTTTCGAAAAGTAAAAATACCTGTGGAAGGGTGAAAAAATCACAACTCAACCGCGAAGTAAAATTAGAGCGCAAAAGCGGACAAAGCTTCGCTCCCATTGCGGCTTCAATGTTACTTCCGTTGACGTTGCTTTCAAATAATCCAAAAACTGAAACTAACTCACTTTCAGAAAAACCGATGATTTCATTGGGAATTGGTCGTTTTAGCAAAGCACTTGATAGAATTCAAATAATTACCGAAGGAGTTGTAACTGATGAAAACGGAAACCCATTAAGAAATGTTGAAATAACTTCCAACGAAACGGGAGCACGTGAATGGACCAATAAAAAAGGCGAATACAGAATTGTAACACTGGATAACGAACGTCTTTCCTATAATCTAAAGGATTACTATACCAAAGTAATTAGTTTAAGTAGCTCCTCAAAAACAATTGCTGTTTCAATGAATCGTGAGGTAATTATAGAAAGTATCATGGTTGGCAAAATAGCTCCCACTATTGAAAAGCCAATTAAGCCTGATTCAATATCCAACTTTACAAAAGGTGTAGTTGCAGATGACACGGGCTTGCCGCTACCCGGGACAAATATTATAATAAAAGGAACTTCCACTGGAACACAATCAGATTTTGACGGCAATTATAGCATTGAAACTAAACCAGGCGATATTTTGGTTTTTAGCTACGTAGGATTTGAAACCCAAGAAATAACGGTTTCAAATATTTCAAATACTATAAATTTAGAACTTTCGGGAGCAATGATGGGCGAAGTTGTTGTTACTGGTGGAATTTCTTATAACGACTATTATGTACCTGATAAAGATCCTAATTGGTACGAAAAAGCAAAAGCTGCTTATAAAAACACTATTAAATTCAATAAACTTCAAAGAGCTCGCAAAAAAGCGGCGCGTAAAAACAAGTAGCGGGATGCAGCAAAATGGTGAAGCTCGAGATTATTTAGAAATAGTTATTCGTTTCTGATTAGAAAGGAGAAAATTTACACCACGAATACACGAAATATTTTTTTTTTAAAATATTCGTGTATTCGTGGTTATTCTTTTTTCTGGCACAGGATTCTCTCAATACAATCCCGACAGAAAACTTCTACCAGCATTACAATAATTAGCTTCATAAAAAGTTATATTTTTACCAAAATTATAATTGAATGAGATATTTATACGGTTTGGCAATTTTGTGTTGCCTAGTATTATGGAGTTCTTGCCGCAACGATTTTGAAACCGTTGCCAGCACCGGAAACTTAGAGTTTTCAAAAGACACGGTTTATTTAGATACTATTTTTTCAAACATTGGTTCTAGCACCTATAACTTAAAAGTTTATAACCGAAGCGATGAGGATATTAACATTCCTACCCTTCGTTTGGCGCAGGGCGAAGCTTCTAAATATCGCTTGAATGTTGACGGAATGCCCGGAAAGGTTTTTGAAAACGTACAAGTTTTGGCAAAAGACAGTATCTTCATTTTTATTGAAACTACATTCGATATAAACAACCTACCTACCAATCAACTGGATTTTCTTTATACAGACGAATTGCTTTTTGATAGCGGTGGAAATCAGCAAAAAGTAGATCTGGTAACCCTTGTAAAAGATGCCATTTTCCTTTTCCCTGAAAAATATGCCGACGGAACTACCGAATCACTTTACTTCGGTCTTGACGAGAACGAAGAACCAATATATATAGAAGGATTTTTATTAGACGATGACGAATTAACCTTCACAAATGAAAAGCCATATGTAATCTACGGTTACGCAGCTGTTCCCAGCAATAAAACGCTGACTATTGAAGCAGGTGCTCGCGTACATTTTCACAATGGCAGCGCTCTTTTAGTCGCTGAGAACGGAACAATAAAATCCATGGGTGAAAAAAGTGACGATCCCATTGCTTTAGAAAAAGAAGTGATTTTTGAAGGAGACCGTTTGGAGCCTGGATTCGCTGACATTCCGGGGCAATGGCTTAGCATTTGGCTAACATCTGGTAGTGTAAACAATGAATTTAATTATACCACGATAAAAAATAGTAGCATTAGTCTGAATGTGGAGGATAGCCCCGTAACCTTAAGAAATGTGCAAATTTATAATAGTTCATTTTACGGCATACTTGCAAAAACTGGTGTAATTGAAGGTGAAAATATGGTGATAAACAATAGCGGACGTTCCTCATTGGCAATTGAATTAGGAGGTAGCTATGAATTTAGACATTGTACTTTTGCTAATTATTGGACCAACAGTTTCCGCTCCTTCCCTGCTGTTTCAATAGATAATAGCCTAGAAAGTGGTGATGATATTTTTGTGGCAGATTTAATAAAAGCGAATTTCAAAAACTGTATAATTTACGGTAACGAACGCCGAGAATTCTCCGTTTTTAAAAATGATGCGGCCGCTTTCAATTTTAATTTTGAAAATTGTTTAGTCCGTTTTGAAGATCCAACGGGAGAGTTTAGCGACAATCCATTATACGATTTTAGCAATAACAATTTGTACACTGCAACTCAATTAAACTTAGATCCTATTTTTCAAAATACAGATATGAATAATTTCAATATTGAAGCTCAAACTTCTGGTGCAGAAAATATTGGTAAAAATGGTGTTGGTCCAGCATTAGATTTAAATGGAACTTCGCGTAGCACTCCGCCAGATGCCGGAGCTTATGAAACTACAATATTTCCCGAAGGTTAAGAAAAAGAAGTGTATAAAAAACCCGTCCAATGTGGCGGGTTTTTTTATGCTCAGTTTTTAAATTTGAAGTTATTGTGCTTTTAACCACTTCAGCTTTAGTTTTGAGTTTTTTCGCTCCACAGGCTGCATTATCAAAGTATCGCCACTAAAGTAGAAACGTCTTTCTGCCGTTAACCCAAATTCGGATGGGTTTGAGTGCGAAAGTTTGAAATGCGAAACAATACTATCTGCTTCAGAAACTTTGTAATTCCCCACATAATAGTATGATTTCGTGATATACTTTAAAGATTCCAATGGAATGGTATCGGTAAAATTTGGAAATTCAATTCCCGTGTTTTCGTAGCCTTTATCATATAAATGAAGCGCCACATGGCCACTATCATCATAAAGCAGATAACCGTCCATTCCACCGCGATAATGACTCCAAGTGTTTGTCGCGGTGTCGCGCACTTGCATACTTTCGAGCTTCCAAAGACCTTTAATTAATGGGCTTGTTGGTTTTTCGTTTTGACAGGAAATTGCAAATGCAAAAATTCCAGCGGCAACGATGTATTTTATTTTGTTCATTTTAGAGAAGTAATTTTGTTAGATACTGAAAGACCTACAAGGTTTTAAAAATCTTGCAGGATGTATTTATTTAATAGTCAATTTTTCCTTCTTTCGCTTCCCACTTTTTGAAAACTCTTCGGCCCTCTTCCCTATCCAGATTAATAAATTTAACCGTTCGGTTCTCGATATTTTTTTCTATTTCATCGTAAATAAAATCATCGTCGAAGCCTATTTCCGCGGCATCTTCCTTTGTACATGCATAGAAAACGGCTTTTGGTCGCGCCCAATAAATAGCACCTAAACACATGGGGCAAGGCTCGCAGGAAGTATAAACGATACAATCGTCTAGTTGAAATGTATTTAAAACAGCGCAAGCTTTTCGGATTGCAACTACCTCAGCATGTGCGGTTGGGTCGTTACTGGATGTTACTTCGTTGAAACCTTCGGCAATTATTTCGCCATTTTTTACCACTACTGCGCCAAAAGGGCCGCCAGCGTTGTTGTTCATCCCTTTTTCCGAAAGTTCTATGGCGCGTTTTATAAACTGTTTGTCTTTTTCTGTGATCATTTTTTAATAATTTTATTTTATGTATTTGCTTCTAAAAATCTATTTATAATGTTGACAATCTTTTCAACTGGGGCGTTTTCAATGGGATGTTTCAAATTTTCAATTTCCTTAAATGTGCCATTTGGCAACCATTCCGCTACTTGTTTTGATTCTACTTGGGTGGACATAGTATCCAACTCGCCGAGACAAATAAGTGTTGTATGATTAATTTGCTTAAAATCTGTTGCTTTTAAAGTTGGATTGTCGCCTAAGCGACCCATCATTTTAGCAGTTTTAATAACAACGCCTTTCCAGTTATCTATTCCATGTAATTGCTCCAAACGGTTTGCAAAAGCTGGGACTTTAATTTGGATGGTTTCCGGATTAAGCATTTTAATTTCACTTTGGGCAAAAGACGGTGTCCATTCAAATTTAGTGCCCAGAGTTATAATTTTTCCCACAAATTCGGGATAGTTTTTTGCCAGATTTAGAGCTACATATCCACCCATGCTAAATCCAAAGATATTCACTTTTGCAATTTTTATTTCGTTCAAAAAACTGATTATATTTTCAGAAAATAGGTCTATTGAAAATTCTGCATCGCTATTAAAATTGCCGTGTCCTTCAAAATCCAAGACGAAAACATCATAGTTTAATGATAGTTTTTCCTGAAGAGAAACCAATTGTTGGCTGCATCCCAGTGCGCCGTGTAATAATAGGATTGGATATTTCAAAGCAAATTTTATTACTATTAATTTGAAAACAGCAAAAGCTCCTCGCCATCTTTATAAACATAAGTTCCAATTTCGGAAAGACCTAATTTTTTTAAAAGATTTATGGAAGAAAGGTTAGTTTCAAGGGTAATAGCTAGTAATGTTTTGAGTTTTAAATTTTCCGAAGCAAACTGCATAACTACTTTTGAAGCCTCGTAGGCATAACCTTGATTTCCGAACTCTCGCAAAAACGCAAAACCAATATCTGGGTGGTCTAAATTGTCTCTTTTATAAAGTCCCGCGGAGCCGATGGGTGTTCCATCTTTTAGAGAAACTAAAAACGGACCGAACCCATTTTTTTCATAACTACTCAGGTAAAATTTCTGCATATAAGCCTCGGCATCTTCAACAGTTTTGATCTTTCTGTCGCCAATATTCTTTAGCCATCCTTCGCTATTCATCAACTCAAAAATGAATGGAGCATCATTAATAGTATACTCCCTCAATTCAAGTCGGTCGGTTTCTATTTTCATATTATTAAAAGCTATTGAACAATGTTCAAAGATAAATAATTGCCAGATTGCTTACCATTACAAATAAAAAAACCTTCGGCTGCTAACCGAAGGTTTTCATTCAATATTCAAACAAACTACTTTAATCGAATTGTTTTGAAACTCCTTCATAAAAACCGTTTTCTGGAATTTCATACACTTTTCCTTGGATTCTAAATTCCAGAATATCTTTATATGAATTCAATTCGCTGTAATGCATTAATGATATCGAACCCAGCGGCAATGTTTCAAAACCATTTAATTCTGGGTACGTTTGCTGAATATTCAACCGTAAGTTTTCTTTTGAAAAAGCTACCTCAGGCGCAACTTCGCCATAAATGCTGTGGGCAACAGATACAGTTTCGTTGGTATTGGATCCTCGGAAAATTATATTATAAATAGCAGCATCGCCACTAGTGGTAATATTAAAATTTGCTGGGGATTGGTTGTTTACCGTAAAGCTTATTTGGGGAGCGGCAACAGTAGTTGGAATGGTAGCTGTACGCATTTCATTAAAATACTGAAAATTAGCATCTCCGAAACTAAGTCGAAATAGAAAAATATCAAAAATAGAATTGGGCACAGGAATAGATAGCGAAGTATGACCATCGGGGTAATTGCCCTGCCTAATTGAATGACGGATCCCGTTATTGTCTTTAATACCTTCAAGACCGAAACCGTATATATTATTTGAAGGAATTTGTACGTTTACACTGTTTTGAATTTCTGGCAAAGTGGCGTAATCTATATTAAAAACAGAACCTTCGGGAATGTCTCTTTGCCAAAAATATCTATCATATTGATCATTCGGGCTTTTTAAAGTTATGTAGAAATCACTCGTTGGCGATGCCGCTAAATTTCCTCGAAAATTATAATAGCCGCCGTTTTCGGGACCAAAGTTTCCTGCGCCAGACGTGCTAGAAGTCACTTCGCTTGGATAACCAGTATTTATGAAGTTTAAATAAATTTCATCATTTGAGTTTTCAATCGTCGGTCTTGGACCTATTAAATATTCACACGAATCTATATCTGAAAAAGTGATTAACGTATATAATTCTTCGCCAGCAAAATCAATATTTGCATAATACATATAGCTTAAATCGTATACTGAAGAAGGCTCTCCTTCAAAATTTAGAGTTAACGATTGCCCTATTTGAAGTTCGCCACTATCTAATATGTTTCCGTTTTGATCGCTTAGAAAGGCTTAGAGGCTTTGGGTAAATTGGCTGAAACGATATTCCGGATCAACGTTTAATGTAACAGTAAAATCCTGTAATTCGGGAGCTGTGTCGTCAGCATCTTTTGAGCAACTAATGAATACTGCAGAAAGCACTAAAAGAATGAACCAGTTTTTCATAGCGATAGGTTTTTATGAATTTTTAAATTTTAAACTCTTTACCCTATAGTCTGAAAAAATTTAAATAGTTGCGTCGAAAAACAAAAAAACCTTCGGCGATCGGCCGAAGGTTTTATAAAAATTTGGTGCTGTTTTACTTAACTTTTAAAAAGAGGCAAGCCAGACATCATTTCATTTACTTTCACTGCAATGCTTTCTAATTTGGCTTCATCTTCTCGGTTCATAATTACTTCATCAATTAAATCGACGATTTTACCCATATCTTTTTCAACCAAACCTCGCGTGGTAACGGCTGCCGTACCAATACGAATTCCGCTAGTAACGAAAGGTGATTTATCATCAAAAGGCACCATGTTTTTGTTTACCGTAATATCTGCTTTCCCTAAAGCTTCTTCAGCTTCTTTTCCTGAAATATTCTTGTTACGAAGGTCTATTAGCATCATATGATTATCTGTTCCGCCAGAAATAACACCATAACCTTTTTCAACAAATTTTTGCGCCATTACAGCAGCGTTCTTCTTCACTTGCACCATATAATGAAGGAAATCGTCAGTCAAAGCTTCACCAAAAGCGATTGCTTTTGCGGCGATGATATGCTCCAATGGTCCTCCCTGATTTCCAGGAAAAATAGCGCTGTCCAAAAGACTGCTCATTTTACGAAGGTTACCGTTTTTCAATTTTATTCCGAAAGGATTGTCAAAATCTTTACCCATCAAAATCATTCCGCCACGAGGACCTCGAAGGGTTTTGTGAGTGGTTGTTGAAACAACGTGACAATGCGGAAGCGGATCGCCCATAATTCCTTTGGCAATTAATCCCGCAGGATGTGCAATATCTGCAAAGAGAATTGCCCCAATTTTATCTGCAATTTCTCTAAAACGTTTGTAATCGATTTCACGAGAATATGCGGAAGCTCCGGCAATAATCATTTTTGGTTTTTCCTTAAGGGCTATTTCTTCAACTTTATCGTAATCAATATAGCCAGTTTCTCTATCAACACCATAAAACACGGGCTCATAAAGTCTGCCCGAAAAATTTACGGGAGAACCGTGCGTTAGGTGCCCACCGTGTGAAAGGTCGAAGCCTAAAAATTTATCGCCGGGTTTTAAGCAAGCTGCAAAAACAGCGGTATTAGCCTGTGAACCACTGTGTGGCTGCACATTCGCATATTCTGCTCCAAAAAGCGCTTTGGCTCTATCAATAGCTATTTGTTCAACCTCATCCACCACTTCGCAACCACCGTAGTAACGTTTTCCGGGGTAGCCTTCGGCGTATTTATTGGTAAGTACAGAACCTGCAGCCTCCATTACTTGGTCGCTTACAAAATTCTCTGAAGCAATTAGCTCCAAACCATTTAATTGGCGTTGTTTTTCTTCTTCTATAAGTTCAAAAATTTGTGTGTCGCGTTGCATAGTAAATGTTAAAATTTTGAAGTTTAGTGTTTAAAATATGTGGAATTTATTGCTTCAGAACCATAAACTGAAACCATAAACACCTTTGAAAGTTAATTAAATCCAAAAATACTAATTACATTCGGTAACTATCATGAAATATATATATTTGATGCAGATTTTTACTAACAAATACTAGTTGAAGATAAAATCTAATTATCAATTAAATCTTTGATTTCTAACATTCTGAGTTTTTTTACTTAGTTTTATTTTCAACAAAAAAAATAACCATTCACATGCCTATAACTGCTAACGACCCCACACGAAAAACTTGGCTCGAAACCGCGCCAGACACAGATTTCCCTATTCAAAATATACCTTTTGGCGTTTTCTTGACTAGCGACGATATAATTACCATCGGTACACGTATTGGTGATTATGCCATTGATCTTGGCGCCCTACACCAATTGGGATATTTTAAAGGAATTGAACTCACAGACGATATATTTCTTCAAGATACCTTGAACGATTTTATTAGCGATGGAAGAAAAACTTGGCGTTTGGTACGTAACCGAATTGCCGATATTTTTGACAAAGAAAATCCAGACCTTCGCGACAAAAAAGATCATAGAAAACACATCCTTTTTACAATGGATGAGGTAGAAATGCAGCTTCCTGTGCAAGTAGGAGATTATACAGATTTCTATTCAAGTAAAGAACACGCCACGAATGTTGGTACTATGTTCCGCGGAAAAGAAAACGCGTTGATGCCAAACTGGCTTCACATTCCGGTGGGTTACCACGGAAGAAGTTCTTCAATAATCCCAAGCGAAATTAATGCTCGCAGACCTTGGGGACAAACCATGCCCGATGGCGCTACAGAACCTGTTTTTGGTCCGTCGAAATTGGTAGATTTCGAATTAGAGATGGCTTTTATCACAACAGATGCAAATGTTTTGGGTGAACCCATTCCTGTTAATGAAGCTGAAGATCATATTTTCGGATTAGTACTTTTCAACGATTGGAGCGCGCGCGATATTCAAAAGTGGGAATATGTGCCACTTGGACCATTCTTGGCTAAGAATTTTGCGTCTTCCATTTCTCCATGGATTGTTACATTGGATGCGCTACAACCTTTTAAAGTAGAAGGCCCGAAACCAGAAATGGAGCAACTGCCATACCTTCAATATAAAGGGAAGAAAAGTTATGATATAAATTTAGAAGTTTACATTGCACCCGAAGATGCGGACGAAACAAAGGTTACAACTTCTAATTTTAAATATATGTATTGGAATATGAGCCAGCAATTGGCGCACCATACCATTAATGGATGTAATGTAAATAGTGGCGATATGATGGGCAGCGGTACCATTTCTGGTTCTACTCCAGACTCATTCGGTTCTATGTTAGAACTTACTTGGCGAGGAGAAAAGCCCATAAAACTCTCTGATGGTACTGAAAGGAAATTTATAAATGATAACGATACCGTAATCTTAAAAGGGTATTGCCAAAATGAGACTGTACGCATCGGTTTTGGAGAGTGCAGAACTAAATTATTGCCTGCAATTAAACAATAAATACATAATTTATTAAAAAAATAGGGCAGCTTTTTTTTAAAAAGCTGCCCTATTAGATATTTATATTCTACACAAATTTTAATTACAATTTAGACAATTTGAATCCAAACTGTTAGGATTTCAAAATTCTATAGGCATGGGCCTTCAGTGCATCCATGAGCCAAATGGGCTGCAACAGCATTTTCACTAATATAAATAGTTTGCTTGTTGGATGGATTGCCAGGAGGACTATGACAAACGTAAACTTTATGACCCACATCGGTCTGACCTTCGCTAAAACTAGAAGACATACAAGCCACTAGTAAGATTCCAAAAAATAAAGATAAATTTTTCATAAGCACTGGTTTTAAATGAGTTAGACTTCTTAAAGGTAATAAATTAATTATAATAAGGATGTTAAAATGAAGATTTATTCAGAATTAAAAACGTTAAGAATAATGATCTCAAAAAATATTTTTGATAAATCATCTGTTGGTGTTTAAATATTTCAATTGGAAATTATCAATCAATATTGGCACCACTATTGTACTTTAGCCTTCATAACCAAATCAATTTGTTATGAAGGCTTTCTATACGCTATTATTCACGATGCTTTTCATTATTTCTTGCAACAGCGTGAAGCGAACCCAAAAGTTTGTTTCTCAGGGAAATTATGATGAGGCAATAGAACTTGCCACTAAAAAACTTCAAAAAGATAAAGGAGCAAAAGAATATGATGCGCATATAAGTGTTTTGGAAGAAGCATTTCTAAAAGCGAAGGACGAAGATACTCGCCATCTTGCTTTTCTGAAGAAAGAAAATAGTCCTGCAAACGCTAAGGAAATTTATTACACCTATTTAGATCTTCAATGGCGACAAAATTTAATTCGACCTTTACTGCCGCTATACAGCGTTTCAATGGGGAGAAAAGCAAATTTTGTGTTTTCTGATTACAATAATGATTTGTTGCAGGCAAAGGATTATTATGTGAAATCTTTATATCAAGAGGCCGTTGTTTATATGCAACGCAACACTAAGCTAGATTTCCGCAGTGCATATAATGTTTTGTGTGAATTAGATGAAGTACAACCTAATTATAGAGATGTTTTTCAGCTTAAAGAAGATACGCACTTTCGAGGGACCGATTTCATTTTTGTTGCTTTAAATAACCATACAGGGCAATTTATACCTTTCCGTTTAGAGCAAGACTTGCTCGATTTCAACACTTATGGTTTAGACGATTTCTGGACTGAATACCACAGCCAGCGGGAGAATGGAATTAATTATGATTTAGGCATCGATTTGAATTTCCAAACCATTCAAATCTCTCCGGAACGTATTGCAGACAGACAATTCACCAGAAAACAACGTATAAAAGATGGTTACGATTACAGACGCGATCGCGCAGGAAATATAGTGCGCGACAGTTTGGGGAATCCTTTTAAGATTGAAAAATTTATAGACGTTTCTGCTACGGTTTATATTACCACTCAAGAAAAAGCCGTGTTAGTTGGTGGAGCAGTAATTTATAAAGATTTAAACAAAAGGCGAAACCTTAACAGTTTTCCGCTTTCTTCCGAATTTGTTTTTGAAAATGCATACGCCACCTTTCGTGGCGATGAACGTGCATTAACAGCCGATGACCGCAGACTTGTGAGCAATCGCCCTATCCCCTTCCCCAACAACGAACAAATGGTTTTTGATGCTGGGCAGGATATTAAAGAAAGGTTTAAGGTGATTTTGCGGGATAATACTACTTATTAAGATTTATAAGTTTTTTTTCTCAGGATTTTGACGCACATCGAAAAGAGTTAATATAATAATTCGATTGCCTTTTATTCTATAAAAAATTCTAGTTTGTTTACTGAATTGAAAACCGCGGATACTTTTATCGGCAACTTCCAAACTCCCCAATTCTGGATAATTTTTCAAAATTTCCAAAAAATCAATTAATTTATTGGCAAAAGCATTGCAGTTCTTAAGCCAAATTTCGTTTGTATATAATCCGTAATAGAAGAATAGTTTTTCTGGGCACGCTTGGTAAATAAAATTTCCATTGAAATTACCTGAAGATTTCTTTGTAAGGAATGAGCTCCTCTTCATTTTCAGATTCGTCATAAGCTAAAAGAACTTGCTCCTTTTCAAAGTCTGATAAACTGCTCCAAAGATTTGAAGACTTGCTTATTTCACGGCTTTTTAAAAAATCATATAATGATTGAATCAGGCGTTCATCCTTAATATTGCCCATCATTTCCAATAAATTGCTTTTTAATTCCGCAGTTCCCATAAAATAAGTTTTAGCTAAATTAAGGAAAATTATTGAACAAACTTCTCCAAATGCGCAGCCTCAATAGAATGATGCGAATCGTTATGAACCACTATTCCATCTTTAATCACAATCATTTGAGGACTTTCGTGAGGCACTTTAAAGCGCGCTGCAATTTCATTTGAAATATCGCGATTTTGAATAAGATCGAGGTAATACAGTTTTAATTTGTCATCGGCAAGATTGTAACTTTTCTCAAACATCTTCAAAACACCTCTGCTAATTCCGCAGCGAGTGGAATGTTTAAATATAGCAACAGGAATGGTTTTGGATTGTGCTACTAATTCATCCAATTGTTCCATATTGCTCAATAAATTCCAAGGCAATTCTTTTATTTCTTCCTTTACAATATCTTTTGGTGTTTTAAAAATATCAAATAATCCCATAATTATAATTTTTATTCAAAATTACGAGAATCATTATGGTTTTAGTCTAAAAGAAATGATAAAACTAAGATAGCTCAATCGGTCAAAATGTCTGTTGAATTGTAGTGATCGCCCGACATTTTGTCTTAATTTTACCATGGCTTTGTATTTGTATTTCGAATACACTCAATAACCTCTTCGTCCCTAAGCGAAGCCGAAGGGAATAATTATAAAGCAAACAAAACATTTTTATATATGAACTTTAACAACTTTACAATAAAAAGCCAGGAAGCCATACAGCAGGCGCAGCAAATTGCGCAAGGATACGGGCACCAACAGATTGAAAACGAACACATACTCAAAGGAATTTTTGAGGTAGATGAATATGTAACCCCTTTCATCTTAAAAAAATTAAACGTTAATCTCACCACTTTAAAACAGATTCTCGACAAGCAATTGGAAAGCTTTCCAAAGGTTTCTGGTGGCGATATTATGCTGTCGCGCGACGCAAACAAAACCGTGCTTGAAGCAAGTAATATTGCTAAAAAAATGGGCGATGAATATGTTTCCATCGAAAACCTTCTTTTGGCAATTCTCAATTCTAAAAGCAGTATTGCACAAAGCCTAAAAGACCAAGGTGTAACTGAAAAAGGAATGAAAGCCGCCATTCAGGAATTGCGAGGGGGTGAAAATGTTTCTTCGCAAAGTGCCGAAGAGACGTATAATTCATTAAACAAATACGCAAAAAACCTCAACCAACTTGCTCGCGACGGCAAGTTGGATCCTGTAATTGGACGTGACGAAGAAATTAGAAGAATACTTCAAATCCTATCGCGAAGAACTAAAAACAACCCCATGCTCGTGGGTGAACCCGGAACTGGTAAAACCGCTATCGCCGAAGGTTTAGCGCATAGAATTGTAGATGGCGATGTGCCCGAAAATTTGAAAACTAAAGAAATTTATTCTTTAGACATGGGCGCGCTAATTGCCGGTGCAAAATATAAAGGTGAATTTGAAGAACGCTTAAAAGCTGTAATTAAAGAAGTAACTTCTAGCGAAGGCGATATTGTGCTTTTTATAGATGAGATACATACTTTGGTTGGCGCCGGTGGCGGACAAGGCGCAATGGATGCCGCAAATATTTTGAAACCCGCACTAGCCCGTGGTGAACTTCGCGCTATTGGTGCGACAACTTTAGATGAATATCAAAAATATTTCGAAAAGGATAAAGCGCTGGAGCGTCGTTTCCAAAGAGTAGTCGTGGACGAGCCCGATACTGAAAGTGCTATTTCAATTCTTAGAGGAATTAAAGAAAAATATGAAACTCACCACAAGGTTCGTATTAAAGACGAAGCAATTATTGCTGCCGTAGAACTTTCGGAACGCTATATCACCAACCGTTTTCTTCCCGATAAGGCAATTGATTTAATGGACGAAGCCGCTAGTAAACTTAGGATGGAAATTAATTCCAAACCTGAAGAACTGGACGTTTTGGACAGAAAAATTATGCAACTCGAAATAGAAATCGAAGCCATTAAACGTGAAAAAGACGAAACGAAACTGAAATCACTTCACTCAGATTTGGGTAATTTAAAAGAAGGACGCAACGAGCTGAATGCAAGATGGCAAAGCGAAAAAGAGGTTGTGGACAATGTTCAAAACTTAAAAACACAGATTGAAGATTTTAAATTAGAAGCCGAACGTGCAGAGCGCGATGGCGATTTTGGAAAGGTTGCGGAACTTCGTTACGGAAAAATTAAAGATGCACAGGCTGCATTGAGCGAATTAGAAACGCAACTTGCCGAAAACGATGAAGGTACTTCTATGATAAAAGAAGAAGTAACGCGCGAAGATATAGCTGAAGTTGTAGCAAAATGGACTGGAATCCCGATTACCAAAATGCTACAAAGTGATCGTGAAAAACTACTCACCCTCGAAGACCATTTGCACAAACGTGTAGTTGGACAGAATGAGGCCATAGTTGCTGTGAGTGATGCTATTCGCCGAAGTCGCGCAGGATTGCAGGATGAGAAAAAACCAATAGGTAGCTTCCTTTTTTTAGGAACAACCGGAGTCGGTAAAACCGAGCTAGCAAAGGCTTTGGCAGAATACATGTTTGACGATGAAAACTCGATGACCCGTATAGATATGAGCGAATACCAAGAACGCCACAGTGTGAGTCGTTTGGTGGGTGCCCCTCCAGGATACGTGGGTTATGAAGAAGGTGGCCAGCTCACTGAAGCCGTGCGCCGTAAACCGTATAGCGTAGTTTTGTTGGACGAGATTGAAAAAGCACATCCCGATACCTTCAATATTTTATTGCAGGTTTTAGATGAAGGAAGATTAACGGATAACAAAGGTCGCTTAGCAGATTTCAAAAACACGATTATCATTATGACCAGTAATATGGGAAGCCAGATAATCCAAGAGCGTTTTGAAGCTGTAAAAGATCCCGAAACCGCAATGGAAGGCGCAAAAGTAGATGTGCTTGCGTTGCTGAAACAATCCGTGCGGCCAGAGTTTCTGAACCGCATAGACGACATTATAATGTTTACGCCTCTTTCTAAAAAGGACATTCACAAAATCGTGGAGCTACAATTAAAAGGAGTTTCCAAAATGTTGATGAAACAGAACATTGTATTAGACGCTACGCCAGAAGCAATTACTTATCTTTCAGAAAAAGGGTACGATCCACAATTTGGGGCAAGACCTGTAAAAAGAGTAATTCAGCGCGAAGTGTTAAACGAACTAAGTAAAGAAATACTCGGCGGAAAAATAACTACCGACAGTATTATTCTGCTCGATAGTTTTGATGATGCATTAGTGTTTAGAAACCAAGAAGATTTGGTTAAGTAATATAGGTTTTTAAATATTTGAAATATTAACCCCCAATGCGTTTGCTTGGGGGTTAATATTTTTATTAGGGTTGCTATGCATTTCGAACTTGCTGTAACGGAGCTCACCTAATTTCCACAGAATTTTATTTAATGAGTTGTATGCGAAATATTGTATATTATTAACTTTGCACTTTTATGAAGAAGATCGAAAATAAACCTAATAAAACAAATAAGCCTTGGCCAACAAAACAGGCTATGGAGCAAGTTTATGAGATGAATCTTTGGGGTGGTGAAAAATCTGATTTCTATTCGGGGTCGGGGTCGCATAATCCTGAAATTGTAAATCCGTATTTAGAGGCTGTAACATCATTTCTCAACTCTTTTAAAAGTCCGATCACGGTTTGCGATTTAGGTTGTGGAGATTTTAATGTTGGAAAAGAACTGGTAAAGCACACTAAAAAGTATGTCGCTGTAGATATAGTTGAAGACCTTATTATACGTAACAAAGCGAAGTTTAAATCCGAAAATTTAGAGTTCCAGTGTTTAAATATCGCGGTAGCAGATTTGCCATCTGGGGATTGTGCTTTATTAAGGCAAGTGCTTCAACATTTATCGAATGCTGAAGTGCAAAATATAGTGAATAAGCTATCAGCTTTTAAATATGTTATCCTAACAGAACATATTCCCAACGGAGATTTCACACCAAATAAAGAGCTTATTTCAGGGCAAGGTATTAGACTTAAAAAGCAAAGTGGCATAAACTTATTAGCTCCACCCTTTAATTTGAAAGTTAAAGAAGAAAAACAATTATCGGCTGTTGTTGTGAATGATGGTAAAGGGGTTATTGTAACTACGCTTTATGAAATATTTTATTAAACCTTTCAGGAAATTCATCTATTAGAAAAACTTCTTCATTTGTAAATGGATGTGTGAATTTTAAAGAATAAGCGTGCAAATACAGGCCTTTCCCGTTTAAAATTAGTTCTTCAATTCCGTATTCTTTATCTCCTAAAATCGGATTTCCGATACTTGAAAGATGTATGCGCAATTGATGTCTTCTTCCTGTTTCAGGTTCTAATTGTACCAAATTGAGTTTGCCGAATCTTGGTGAAAAGACGGATTCGCGCACCCAAAAATTCGATTCTGTTTTTTTACCATCTATTTCTGAAATGATTTTTCCACTGTCGTTCATTTCACCAATAGTAACTGCGTAGTACGTTTTTTTAACGGCTCTATTTTCAAACAATTTATTTAGTTCACGAATGCTACCATTCGTTTTTCCAACCAATAAAATACCGGTGGTTGCAAAATCTAATCGGTGAACAGGTTGAGGTGTTGTTGCATCAGATAGTTTGCTTTTTGTTAAGTTTTGAGCCAAAGCATTCGCAACGGTTTTAAAACTATTGCCGCTCACCAAAATACCAGCGGGTTTATGAATTACGGCTAAGTAATCGTCTTCAAATAAAATTTTTAGTGGAAAGATTAGTTTTTTCTTCGGAACGATTTCTTCTAAAATGGTTAAACGAATACATTCTCCTCCGTTTATAAATGTAGCCGAAGTAGCAATTACATTATTAACCGTAATATACTTTTTCTTTAATACTTTCTTTAAAGCTGATTTTGTTAATGCTGCCTGGAAAATACCCACGCCATATTCTTGAAGCCGAATAGGAGTTAGCAGTTTAGGAACAATATGGGTTTCTGTGGGGTTGATATAGTTTATATTGTATTGTCACATTTTAGAGTCGTGTTTAGTATCACATTTACTCAATTTTTATAATTTATTCTAATGTCAAATATAACGAAATATCCCGCCCACTTGCCAAAGCACTATCTAACTTGATCCTTCGCTAACATTTTCAAACGAAAAAAATTTCACCTAAAAAAAAGACTCCACAAGATTTCAAATAGTGAAATCTTGTGGAGTCCGGCTTCAAACAAAGCGGTAATTAAAGTTTAGATAAAACTACCACTTGTCAATTTGGTCTTTTATTTCTTCTTTGGTTTTACCCGTTTTTTCCTGAAGGCGTCCAAGTAATTCGTCAGATTTCCCTTCTGTGTACATTAGGTCATCATCGGTAAGGTCTCCATATTGTTGTTTGAATTTACCTTTTACTTGTTTCCATTTTCCTTTAAATTGATCCTCGTTCATAGCTTTTTGTTTTAAGTTAATTAATTCATTCTTTTTCGAATTATAAAATTACAACAGCAAACTGTCCGTATATTATAAAGAAATATTAAAGATTCAATCCTTTTAGTTATAACTTTGCCAATGAGTCTTAAAAACTGTTATTTAATTATTTCCATATGAAAAACATCATCTTACTTCTACTTTTACCCCTTTTCACATTTTGTGGTCAGCAAAATGAAAAACAAGAAGAAAACAAAACTGTTGAAACTGAAAACTTAAACACTCCCGAGACTTATAGCGCTATTTATTACCTACTTCGCCACGCCGAAAAAGATCGCACAGACCCCAACAACCAGGATCCTAATCTGAATATTGACGGGATGATGCGCGCCAAACGCTGGGCTGCTTATTTTGAAACGATTAAAATTGATGAAATCTATATAACTAAATATGTGCGTACCAAACAAACTGTTTCATTAATCGCACAGCAAAAACTGATTTCGCCAAAACGTTACGAACCAAATACTATTTATTCGGATGAATTTTTAAAGCAAACTAACGGCAAAACAGTTCTTATTGCTGGTCATAGCAACACCACTCCACAATTGGTAAATAAGCTTATTGGCGAAGAAAAATTTAAGGATATGGATGATAGTGAAAATTCCACGCTTTATAAAGTTACCATTAATGGCAACGATAAAAAAGTAGAAACTATTACGGTTGAATAATTTAATCTATAGTACTCATTATTCGTTAATCATTATTGATTCTGCAATATTCATTCTATTTTTGCACTTATGGCAATTCAGAAAAACGTAAAAATTAAGAACCGCAAGGCAAGGTTTGAGTACGAAATCCTCGATACTTTTACTGCTGGTATTGTGCTTCGCGGCACCGAAATAAAAGCAATTCGCGAAGGACAAGCTTCTATAGCCGAAAGTTTTTGCGAGTTTAGCAATGGCGAACTGTTCGTTATAAATATGACCGTGCAGGAATACAGCCATGCCACACATTACAATCACGCCCCTAAAAGTGAACGCAAACTTCTCTTAAATCGCAGCGAACTCAAAAAGCTGGAAAAGGAAGTAAAAAACAGCGGACTTACAATTATTCCCTTAGTTCTTTTCACCAATAGCAAAGGTCTTGCGAAAATTGATATCGCTCTTTGCCGTGGTAAAAAAGAATACGACAAACGCGAAGTAATTAAAGATCGCGACTCCAAAAAACAGCTCAGCAGAATTAAGAAGGCTTTTAATAATTGATGGTGGGAGACTGATGCCATTTCGGCTCCGCTCAATGACCAGAAGCTTGGTGGCTGAGCGGAGTTGAAGTCACACAAACCAAAAACCTTTCTTTTACAAATTTGAAGTCTTTTTATTAGTAATTTGCAATCGTTTAATCAACTTTTGAAAATACCGAATGCAAACAAAGCTTCTTCTCCTTCTACTCTTTTTATCCGCAACCCTTTCCGCCCAAATAGTTGGAAAAGTAACCGATACCAAAGGTGAACCGCTGCCCTACGTAAACATTTACCTTCAACATAGCTATGTTGGCACTACTACAAACGACGATGGTAATTACTCTTTAAACGTTTCTGAAAAAGCTGAATACGTAGTTATTTTTCAGTTTTTGGGTTATAAAACTTTGAGTAAAACGGTTGCTCCCGCTTCATTTCCATTCATTTTAAATATTTCACTTGAAGAAGAATCTACGAGTTTAGATGAAGTAATAGTAAACACTTCCGAAGATCCCGCATACCGCATAATCAGAGAAACGATTGCGCAACGAAAAGAAAATTTGGATAAGCTAAGCGAATACACCGCCGATTTCTACTCGCGCGGATTATGGAAAGTGAAAAACGTTCCGGAAAAAATTATGGGCCAAGAAGTAGGCGATTTTGATGGAATGCTTGATTCCACCCGAACCGGCATCATTTATCTCTCGGAAACTATTTCGGAAATCGCATATCAAAAACCTGATAAATTCACCGAAAAAATTATTGCCAGCAAAGTGAGTGGCAACGATAATGGCTTCAGCTTTAACAGTGCCCAGAGTGCTAATATTTCGTTTTATGAAAACACGGTGGAGCTAAATGCTGAATTGGTTTCGCCCATTGCTAATAATGCGTTTAATTATTACAACTATAAACTTGATGGTGTTTTTTATGAAGGTCCAAAACTCATCAATAAAATAAAAGTCATCCCTAAAAGACCTAACGATAGGGTTTGGCAGGGTTTTATTTATATAGTTGAAGATGACTGGCAATTGTACGGCACGGAACTTTCCGCTACTGGCGCAGCAATTCAAGTGCCTTTTGTGAACAACTTATTGGTGAAACAGAATTACAAATACGATGCAAAAAATGATTTTTGGATCAAGATTTCGCAAACTATCGATTTCGGTTTTGGTCTCTTGGGAATGAAGGGCGAAGGTGGATTTATAGCGGTTTATAGCAACTATAATTTTAAGCCAGAGTTTTCAAAAAAGACATTTACAAATGAAGTGCTTTCGTTTAAAGCGGAAGCCAATAAAAAGGATAGTCTTTTTTGGAAAGGAAGTCGCCCTGTGCCACTTACAAACGAAGAATTAAAGGATTACATTAAAAAAGATAGCCTTCAAGTGTTGCGGCAAACAAAACCTTATTTAGATTCATTGGACGCAAAATCAAACAAACCGGGCATTCTCAGTTTGATTACAGGCTATTCATATAAAAACTCCTTTGAAAAATGGTCGGTTGGTTATGAAGGACCTTTACAAAAAATCAATTTCAACACCGTTCAAGGCTGGAATAGCAAAGCTGGGTTAACCTATAGCAAATGGTACGACGACAACCGAACAAACACACTTTCTGCAGCAATTCGCGCAGATTATGGAATTGCTGAGGACAGACTTAGATTTACGGCAGGCATACTTCGGAATTTTAATTGGAAAGACAAACTGCGTCTTTCCCTTTCGGGAGGAAGCGAAGTGGCTCAATTTAACAATACGGAGCCTATTTCACCCCTGATAAATACTTTTGCCACATTGTTCTTTGAACGAAACTATTTGAAGCTGTACGAGCTTAATTATGGAAGAATTGGCTACAGCCAAGAAATTTTTAACGGGCTTCATCTTTACGCCGCTGCGGGATACGAAAACCGACAGCCGCTTTTCAATAACACCAATTACGTAACAATTCCTTTTGAAAATGTAAGCTATACGAGTAATAATCCACTAGCTCCCAACAATTTTAATAACGCTGCAATTGCGGAACATAACATTATAAAAAGTAAAGTGCGGGCGCGTATCAATTTTGAACAGAAATATTATTCCAACCCTGATATGAAGTTTAATATGGGCGATACAAAATTTCCAGAATTGACACTCTCAGTGGAAAACGGTACTGCTATTACTGAATCTAATTACGATTATACGCAGTTTGAAGCAGGTTTAAACCAATCAATTTCCCTCGGAAACAAAGGTCAGTTTTACTACAATTTAAAAGGTGGTGCCTTTGCAAACGGCGATGGAATTTCGTTTGTAGATTTCAAACATTTCAACGGAAACCAAACGCGGGTGGGCACTTCGGCTAATTACACCAACGTTTTCAACTTGATGCCGTATTATGATTTCAGCACCAATAAAAGTTATTTTGAAGGACATGTGGAACATGATTTCCGCGGTTGGATTTTAGGAAAAATTCCCGGAATCAATAAGCTAAATCTTAACTTGGTAGCCGGCGCACACTTTTTGAGCACCGAAGAAAGGAAACCGTATTCCGAAATTTCCGTAGGAATTGACAATTTAGGTTTTGGAAAATTCAGATTGCTTCGGGTAGATTATGTTCGTTCTTATTACAACGGCGGCAGCGATGGAGCATTTATTTTTGGGCTGAAGTTTTTAGACATATTCGGACTTTAAATCGAGGTGAATCACAGAGTTTCACAAAGAAAAAATACTATGGCTATACCTTTCCCAGTTATTATCACCGAAAGATTAAATCTTCGGAAAATTGTACCGTCAGATTTAGATAGAGTTCATTATTTCCGTTCGGATAAAGAGATTAATAAATTCATAAAAAGAGAACCGCAAACACGTGAATTGGCGATTGCACATATTGAACTTATAACTGCCGATTTAAGAAAAAATAAATCCATCACTTGGGGAATTACAATGCAAGAATCTAATGTTTTGATAGGCTCAATTTGTCTATGGAATTTTTCGGATGATCGGAAAACTGCAGAAGTAGGTTACGGCCTCGATCCCGAATTTCAAGGCAAAGGAATTATGAGCGAAGCTCTGAAAGCTGTTTTACATTTCGGCTTCAGCCAAAGCGGTTTTGAAACCATTGTAGCTTACACAGATTATAGGAATATTCCTTCAAAAAAGCTTCTAAAACTCCATGGATTTATTCCAAGTTCAACCACTAAAGACCCTGATAACCAAAATAATGAAGTATTTTATCTAAACCGTTAGTTCTTGTCTTCTAAAAGAGGTACGAATCTAAACTCACCATACTCTTCTTTCTCAAATTCGGTTTCAGACTTACGTAAAAAGACGGTCATTATTTGCACATTTTCACCCACGGGAATTACTAATTTTCCCCCAACTTTCAATTGTGCCAACAGCGGATTTGGAACAAAAGGCGCTCCTGCTGTAACAATTATTCCATCAAAAGGAGCCTCTTCCGCAAGCCCAATATAGCCATCGCCAAACACCATCCGTTTTGGTTTGTAGCCAAGTTTTGGAAGAAATAATTTCGTCTTTTTAAAGAGTTCGTTTTGTCTTTCTACGGTATAAAGCGTTGTACCGATTTCTAAAAGTACAGCTGCTTGGTACCCACTTCCCGTTCCTATTTCGAGAATTTTATCGCCCTTTTTAGCCTCCAAAAGTTCTGTTTGTCGGGCAACAGTATAAGGCTGCGAAATGGTTTGATCTGCCGCAATTGGGAAAGCTTTATCTACATATGCGTGACCTTCAAAACCAGAATCCATAAAAAGATGTCGCGGAATCTTGCCTATGGCTTGCAATACATTTTTATCCAAAATCCCTTTCTTTTTTAGGGTTTCGACCAGTTTTTTCCGCATTCCTTGGTGAGTAAATGTATCTTTCACTTTTAGTTATATTTTAGTCCCGAAATTATCGGGAGGAGACTTGATATTTTAGACTGTACAAAGTAACCAAATTCGAGGATGAAGCACCAAATTTCCAGCATCAAATTTTCATATTTCAAATGGTCGAAACACTTAATAAAACCAATACACTAATCTTCAAACAACAAAGGATAGCAATCTAAAATTTGTATCTAGTTTTTAATGCAATCATTTCATCCTAATAACACCTAAAACTCTAAACTTTTAAACCCTCAACTTTTAATCTTTCCCTCTAAAACCCGTACATTTGTGAAAAACAGATATCAATGCTAAAAGCGGGAGTTCTGGGTGCTGGTCACTTAGGAAAAATACATTTAAAATTGCTGCAGCAATCCTCAAAATACGAACTTGTGGGTTTCTACGACGCCAGCAAAGAAGCTTCAAAAAAAATAGAAACTGAATTCGGTTATAAAAGTTTTCCATCTATGGAAAGCCTTATTGATGCTTGCGAAATGGTAGTGGTGGTAACCCCTACGAGCAAACATTTTGAATGTGCCGAAAAAGTAATCAATGCTGGAAAGCATCTTTTTATTGAAAAACCAATAACACAAACCGTTGCCGAAGCTGAGCAAATTCGCGACTTGGCAAAACTAAAAAAGGTACGCGGGCAAGTGGGACAGGTTGAACGTTTCAACCCTGCTTTTCAAGCCATTAAAGATAAAATACAGAATCCGATGTTCATTGAAACGCACCGATTGGCAGAGTTCAATCCGCGTGGAACGGATGTTTCGGTGGTTTTAGATTTAATGATTCACGATATAGACGCTATTTTAAGCGTTGTTAAAAGTCCCGTAAAAGCGGTAAGCGCAAGTGGAGTTTCGGTTATTAGTGAAACGCCAGACATTGCCAACGCTCGCATTGAATTTGAAAATGGATGTGTTGCCAATTTAACAGCGAGTCGTATTTCACTTAAAAATATGCGTAAAGCACGCTTCTTTCAGCGCGATGCTTATATTTCAGTAGATTTTCTGGAGAAGAAATGCGAGGTGGTAAAAATGAAAAATGCTCCCGAAGAACTTGACGATTTCGCAATGGTATTAACCAATGCCGAAGGAATTAAGAAGCAAATTTATTTCGAAAACCCAAAAATTGAAGCTAACAACGCCATCCTCGATGAACTTGAAAGTTTTTATGAAGCAATAAAAGCAGACAGAACCCCCGAAGTATCGCTTCGACAAGGCACTGAAGCATTGCGAGTTGCAATGTTGATAATTGAAAATTTTAAGAAAATATAGTTTAATTTAAAAGATACCCGCCTTCGCGGGCATTATTTATGAAGAATATAGCAGTAATAGGCGCAGGAACGATGGGCAACGGAATAGCCCACACCTTCGCGCAATTTGATTATAAAGTAAATTTAATTGACCTTTCACAGCCATCCCTTGATAAAGGAATGGCTACTATCACCAAAAATCTTGATAGGATGGTTGCGAAGGAAAAAATTTCGGAAGAAGATAAAAACCGTACACTTAGCAATATATCAACTTTTACAAATTTAGAAGAGGGTGTAAAAACCTCCAATTTGGTAGTTGAAGCCGCAACTGAAAACTTAGATTTAAAGTTGAAAATCTTCCGTGATTTAGATAAATTCTGTCTGGAGGAAACTATTTTGGCGAGCAATACTTCATCTATTTCAATTACTCAGATTGCTTCGGCTACTTCACGTCCCGGACAAGTTATCGGTATGCATTTTATGAATCCTGTGCCAATTATGAAACTGGTTGAGATTATAAAAGGATACAGCACTAGCGAAGAAACTTTCAAAACCGTTGAAGCTCTTTCAAAAAACCTGAATAAAGTTCCCGTAGAGGTAAACGATTATCCAGGTTTTGTAGCAAACCGTATTTTAATGCCGATGATAAACGAAGCCGTTGAAACACTTTATAATGGCGTTGCAGGCGTTAAAGAGATTGACACAGTAATGATGTTAGGAATGGCGCACCCAATGGGCCCGTTGGCACTAGCCGATTTTATTGGTTTGGATGTTTGTCTTTCAATCTTAAATGTGATGCATGATGGCTTCAAAAACCCGAAATACGCTCCATGCCCATTATTGGTAAATATGGTAATGGCTGGAAAACTGGGCGCTAAAAGCGGCGAAGGTTTTTACGATTACAGCCAAAACCGAAAGGCAGAAGTTGTTTCTTCACAATTTATAAAGTGATATTTCCAGTCACGTAAACATTTAAACTTCTAAACTAAAATCTTGGCCAAAATAATCCCTTTTAATGCCGTTCGACCCACCCGAGACAAAGTAAGTCTGCTCGCAGCACGATCTTACGAGAGTTACACGGCAATGCAAGTGGAGTCGCGATTACGAGACAATCCGTTTTCATTTTTGCACATCGTAAACCCTGGTTTTAAATACCAAAAGGAGATATCTGGCGTAGAACGCTACGGACTTGTGCGCAATAGGTATCAAGAGTTTAAAGAAGATGGTATTTTTATGCAGGACGAAAAACCTTCGTTCTACATTTATAAAATAGTAAACCGCGACGGATTAGAATTTCAAGGGATTGTTGCTGCTGCAAGCGTTCAAGATTATGAAGACGACATTATTAAAAGGCACGAAGACACGCTGGAATTTAGAGAGATAATCTTTAAAGAATATCTAAAAACAGTTGGCTTTAATGCCGAAGCCGTGCTCCTAACCTATCCCGACAATCCGGAGTTAGAAGAAATTATAAATAAGGTAATGGAAAATCGTCCAGAATATGAATTTACCACTACCTATCGCGACACACACTATCTTTGGAATACAGATGACGAAGCGTTATTAGAAAGAATTCAAAAAATTTATGGAGAAATGCCGGCTTTATATATTGCTGACGGCCACCATCGCTCCGCTTCCTCTTCTTTATTAGCGAAAGAATTAAAAGAAGAAAATCCGCACCATACAGGTGATGAGGCTTATAATTTTTTCATGAGCTTCTTAATTCCCGAAAGCGATTTAAAAATATATGAATTCAACCGTTTGGTGAAAGACTTGAACGGATTGAAAAAAGAAGAGTTTTTGATAAAGCTGGACGAATATTTCAGAATCGAAAATCGTGGGATGGAATATTACAAACCTTCCAAATTGCATCATTTCAGTATGTATTTAGATGGCGAGTTTTATTCATTGTACCTTCGCAAAGCTAAATATGCAATTAACAATGCGTTAGACGCTTTAGACGCTCATATTTTATATGTTACAATTCTAAAACCGCTTCTCGGGATTGAAGATTTAAGAAACGACCAGCGCATAGAATATTCGCACGGAAAAAGGGATTTGGCATTCGTTAAAACAGCTGTCGACGCAGGTACATTTGCAGTAGGTTTCGGGTTAGTACCAGTTACCACAGATGAGATGAAACAAATTGCCGACGAAGGCTTAAAGATGCCTCCAAAAAGCACTTATATCGAGCCAAAGTTAAGGAGCGGTGTTACTATTTATGAATTCTGATAGTAGTTGAAAGAATATAGAAAAGAGAGAAAAAAATAGATGAGTATTTCAGAAAATTTAAAAGCATATACTTCGGAATTACCTGAAAATGTAACGCTGGTTGCGGTTTCCAAGACCAAACCAGTAAGTGATTTGATGGAAGCGTATAATGCGGGGCAACGTATTTTTGGTGAAAATAAGATCCAAGAAATGGAGTCTAAATGGCAAGAAATGCCAAAGGACATTCAGTGGCATATGATTGGGCATGTTCAGCGTAACAAGGTGAAATACATGGCGCCCTTTGTAAGTTTAATTCACGCTGTAGACAGTTTCAAACTTTTAAAGGAAATAGATAAAGAAGCCGAAAAAAACAATCGAACTATCAATTGTTTGCTTCAAATAAAAATAGCAGAAGAGGATAGCAAATTTGGAATGGAAAAAGCAGATGCTGAACAACTGCTGTCATCCGAAGTATATAAAAACCTGAAAAACGTAAAAGTTGTTGGTTTAATGGGAATGGCGACATTTACAGAAGATGAAAGTCAAATTTCAGCAGAATTCCAAAAGTTGACAAAAATATACAATCAATTCAGAAAGGAATACCAAGAGTCTGGGACAGAATTGAGTATTTTAAGTATGGGGATGAGCGGCGATTACAAAATTGCCATCGAAAACGGAAGTACCATGATACGAGTAGGTAGTTCAATTTTTGGCGAACGAAATTATTAGGTTGCCTTGCGATTTATCGAGCGCCTACTTTAAGAAATAAAAATACAGAATAGTTAATAGTAAGAATGTACGCAATATTAGACATAGAAACTACAGGCGGAAAATACAATGAGGAAGGAATAACCGAAATTGCAATTTATAAGTTTGACGGTCACGAGGTGGTAGATCAGTTCTCCAGTCTCGTAAACCCCGAAATACCAATCCAGCCTTTCGTAGTGAACCTTACGGGTATTAATAACGAAATGCTTCGGCACGCGCCTAAGTTTTATGAAGTAGCAAAACGCATTATCGAAATTACCGATGGTTGTATTATGGTTGCGCACAATGCGTTATTCGACAAGAGAATTCTTACCACTGAATTTGACCGATTGGGATATCAATTTGATAAAGAAACCCTTTGCACGGTAGAACTTTCTAAAAAATTGATTCCAGATATGGCATCGTACAGTTTGGGAAAATTGGTTCGTGCTTTGGGTATTCCACTCAGCGATCGCCATCGCGCACAAGGTGATGCGAAGGCTACGGTAGCACTTTTTAAATTGTTATTGACCAAAGACACTTCTAAAGAAATAATTTCTGAAAGTCTTCGGAATGACCCGAAACGGAAATTGGAACCAAAACTGATTGATTTAATTGAAAGCGCTCCTTCGGAAACAGGCGTTTATTATATGCGTAATGAAGCTGGCAAAATAATTTATATTGGCAAAAGCAAAAATATTAAAAAGCGTTTAACGCAACATTTTACTAGCGACAACCGTAAATCGAAAAGAATTCAACTGGAAGTAAAATCGGTTTCTTTTGAAAAAACAGGCAATGATTTAATTGCTCTTTTAAAGGAATGTGAAGAAATTAAGCAAAACAAACCACTTTACAACCGTGCGCTTCGAAGAACACTTTTTACGCATCAGCTTACTTCTTTTGAAGATGAAAACGGTTATATCAATTTAAAAATTGAAAAGACAGACGGCAGAAAAAAAGCAATAACAACCTTTAGCAATTATCAGCAAGCTAAAACGGCACTTTTCAAAATTACCGAGGAGAATCAGCTGTGCCAAAAACTAACAGGGCTATACGAAGCAGAAAACCAATGTTTCAATTATACGCTCGAGGAGTGCTACGGAGCCTGTATAAACAAAGAGGCCGTTGACGAATACAACAATCGTGTTAATGCATTTTTGGAAAAGTGCAGTTACGAAAACCAAAACATGCTGGTTATTGACCGAGGCAGAGATATTGAGGAGCGTTCCGTTATTTTAATTGAAAATGGGGTGTATAAAGGATATGGCTTTTACAATCTGAATTATCAAATTAACAATCCAGAGATATTGAAATCCATCATCAATCCAATGCAGGATAATCGTGATGCACAACACATAATTCAAAATTACCTGCGAAAAAATAAAGTACTGAAAACAGTAAACCTTTCTACCAACTCAGTTAATTAGTATAAAGTTGCTTATTTTTAGCATGTCAAACACCCTAACTTGAAACCATCCAATAAAAAATCCTGGCGTTTTAAAGCTCATGAGATAATTTATGAAGCAGATACGCCCATGGGCAAGTTTTTCGACATTATTCTGCTGATATTGATTCTGCTTAGTGTGGTAATTGTAATGCTGGAAAGTGTGAATTCCATCGATATAGAATACCATCGCTTGTTTTATATAATTGAATGGATCATAACTATTTTTTTTACAATTGAATATATTGCTCGAATAGTTACTGTAAAAAAACCCCAAAACTATATTTTCAGTTTCTATGGGATTATCGACTTTCTATCCACAATACCTTTATACCTTTCGTTTATTTTAGTTGGAAGCAATTATTTACTTACTGTTCGCGCTTTACGACTCTTGCGTGTTTTCAGAATTTTAAAAATTACTCGATATATTGGCGAAGGAAATAAACTTAGAAAAGCACTTGTTGAAAGCAGAGCTAAAATCTTCATATTCATATTTGCGGTACTAATAGTAGCCATTATTGCTGGTACACTAATGTATTTAATTGAAGGCCCAGAAAGTGGATTTGACAATATTCCTATTAGCGTTTATTGGTGTATCGTAACACTTACAACTGTTGGATTTGGAGATATTACTCCTATTACTCCCGCTGGGCAATTATTGGCTACGATTATTATGATACTTGGTTACGGTGTTATAGCAGTGCCTACGGGTATTGTAAGTGCGCAATATGTAAAAAAAGCTAGTGATGATCTTGTACACGTAAACTCTCAATCTTGCAGAAATTGTGGCGCATCAAAACATAGTGATGGCGCTCATTTCTGCGACAATTGTGGTAATGAATTGCGACCAAATAATAATCCCGAAGCCTAATGTCTTCAAAAAAACCGTTGCTTATCTGTGTAGTTGGCCCAACGGCAATAGGCAAAACTTCTCTGGCAATTGCACTTGCCAATGCTTTTTCAGCTGAAATTATTTCGGCAGATTCACGACAGTTTTTTAAAGAAATGCCCATCGGCACGGCTGTTCCAAGTGAAGAAGAATTAAGTGCTGCGCAGCACCATTTTATTCAAAACAGATCCATTTTTGAAGAATATTCCGTTGGAGATTATGAAAGAGACGCTATTGCTTTTTTAACTAACTACTTCACCAATAAGAAGATTGCAATCATGGTTGGTGGTTCCGGACTTTACGTAGATGCGGTTGTAAAAGGTTTAGATAATTTTCCAGAAGTGCCTTCAGAAATTAGACAGCAGTTAAATACTGAATTAGACGAAAATGGAATTGAAGCGCTTCAAACTGAATTAAAAGAAGTTGATGAAGCGTATTTTGAAAAAGTTGATATTCGCAATCCACACAGATTGGTACGAGCATTAGAAATCTACCGATCTACGGGAAAACCTTATTCGACTTTCCTAAATAGAGAAGCTGTTGCACGAGATTTTGAAGTGCTTTTTATAGGTTTAACCGCTGAAAGAGAAACTATTTATAATAGAATAAACCTTCGAGTAGACCAAATGGTGGAGGCTGGATTAATTGAGGAAGCCGAAGCATTGCTTCCGCACAAAGACAAGAATGCATTACAAACAGTTGGGTATCGAGAGCTGTTTGAATATTTTGACAACAAAATAACGTTAGAAGAGGCAATTTCTGAAATAAAGAAAAACACGCGCCGATTCTCAAAACGCCAAAATACTTGGTTCAAAAAAAACGAAGCCATCCATTGGTTCAATTTTGAAACTGAGCCTACGGAAATCATTAATTTCATAAAAGAAAAAAACGCCCTATAAGGGCGTTTTTTTACACTTATCTTAAGCTAAGAATACTGATTAATTGTCTACTTCGCTCTTTACAACCAAACGGAAACCTTCCCCGTGGATGTTGATAATTTCTACACCGTCGTCTTGACTAAGGTATTTACGGAGTTTCGCAATGTATACGTCCATACTTCTTGACGTAAAATAATTATCATCTCTCCAAATCTTGGTAAGTGCCAATTCCCGTGGCATTAAATCGTTTTTATGAAGAGCCAAAAGACGCAATAATTCGTTTTCTTTTGGAGATAATTTAATAGGAGTTTCCTTATTGTAAGTTAAAAAGCGCAATTTAGAATTTAAGTGGAAATTACCAACTTGAAATTCAAATTGTTTGCTGTCTGCAATAGAATCTGTCGCTTTTCTTTGAATAATTGCTTTTATTTTCATTAGCAATACTTCACTATCAAAAGGCTTGTTTAGGTAGTCGTCTGCACCTACTTTATAACCTTTAAGCACATCTTCCTTCATTGCTTTTGCAGTAAGGAAAATGATTGGCACATCTTCGTTTTTTTCACGAATTTCCTTCGCTAATGTAAAGCCATCTTTGTAAGGCATCATTACATCTAGTATGCAAAGATCGAAATCGTCTTTTTTGAATTTTTCAAAACCTTCCATTCCGTTTTTAGCATGTGTCACGTTATAATCGTTCATTGCTAAGTAATCTTTCAATACTGTTCCGAAGTTGGGATCGTCTTCAACAAGAAGTATTTTTTTGTTTTCTGTTTCCATGATTTTAAGATATTAAGTGTAATTTTATTATAAAGGTGCTACCTTTTCCTTTTTCGCTTTCTACGAATATTTCCGCGTCGTGATCGTCTAAAATACGTTTAACGTAGGCAAGACCTAAACCGTGACCCTTTACGTTGTGTATATCGCCCGTGTGTTCACGGTAAAATTTTTCAAATATTTTCTTTTGAACGATTTTACTCATCCCCATTCCTTGATCTCGAATTTTGAGAATAACACTATTTTTTACGTTTTCTGAATAGATATCTATTTTAGGTGTGTCTTCAGAATATTTAATAGCATTATCAAGTATGTTTACTATCACATTCGTTAAATGCGATTCATTCGCAAGAACGGCAGATTTTAATGCCCCGTAATGTGTGTTTATATAACCTCCTCTATCTTCAACTATAAGACTTACGTGCGAGATGGAATCTTCAACAATGTCTTGTAAATCAAAGCGATCTTTGGGCAAATCCAACTCATTCTTTTCCAGTTTTGAAATTCGAAGCACGTTTTCAACCTGTGCGTTCATTCTTCTGTTTTCATCCCGTATCATTCCTAAATAGCGATCCAGAAACTCTTTATTGTCTTTGACTTTTGGGTTTTTAAGTGAATCCAAAGCCAAATTAATTGTTGCTATTGGAGTTTTAAACTCGTGGGTCATATTGTTTATAAAATCAGTCTTAATTTGTGAAATCTGACGTTGTTTATAAATCTGTGAGATTGCACTAGCATATGCTAAAATTATCACTGCTGTAAAAACAAGTGAAAGGATAGCCATTCCTAAAATGCTATTTAGCACGAGCCTTTCCCTTTCAGAAAAGGTTACATAAAGTTCGTAATTATTTTTGTTTTCACTTACAAAAAGTGGAACCATATACGTGCTTCCTTTATCAAGCTTAAAATTTTTAGAGCGTACTTTAGTTTCTAGATTATTACTGTAAACTGCAAATTCAAATTTAGATTTTAAACCTCTTTCTTTCAGTTCCTTTTCAATCAGGCTCCACACCTCTTTTTCATCTACCCTTTTATATATTGGGACCATTGCAGATACATTGCTCACAAAATCTTCAAACTGTTTACGTTCATAATCCTTCATTCTGGTAAAGGATTCTACGCGTGTATCTGTTATTGTTTGCCCATCAAGACCTTCTGAAATTTTAGTCTTTGTTTTTCTACTTGTAAGTTTTCTAAACTGAACACTATCCATTTCTGAATCAAAAAATCCCGAGGAAAGTTTATAATCTTGTTCTAGAATTCCGTCTGTAAAAATATAAGTTTCGTTTGTGGCTTTATTTTGAATTCGATAAGCCAACTCAGTAAAACTTTGATTATCTGGCACTTGAATACTGTCCACATACGCACTATAAACTTGATAGTACGCTTCGTTTTCTCTTAATTGGATTTCTTTTGCTACAGACAAAAGAACCTGTTTAGAATTTATAGTAAATTGCTCTGCTTTTGTTCGGTAAGCATTTGATATCCAGTATCCTTGAACAAATATTATTCCCAATAATGAGAGGCTCATCAGCGCTATCAGCAATACGAAAAGCTTTTTGTTCATTCCCCAAAAGTAAGATTTTAACATTTAGCTAATTGATTATTTAACCAAATGTTAACAAAAGAAAGAAATACGCTTAAGGATGGTTAGAAATAAAGGATTTGTGAATTTCAGCAACTCTTTTTTTGGTTGCTTCAAGGTCTATGTTTTCAACGATTACATGAGCTAATTTACGTTTTTTTTCATCGCTCCATTGATTGTTCATGCGTTGTTCTATTTCAGCTTTAGAAGAATTATCTCGAGCTAAAACACGATTTATTCTAGTTGCCTTGGGCGCAGTAACAAGAATAATAGAATCACAATCTTTATAACTACCATTTTCAAAAAGAATAGCAGCTTCTTTTATTACGTAAGCAGCATTTTGCTTTGAAGCCCATTTTTTAAAATGTGCAGCAACCCTAGGATGAATAATTTTATTAACCGCTTGCAGCAAATCTTTATCATTAAAAATTTTGTCTGCAACATATGCTCGATTTAAACCCGTTTCATTATAAACTGTTTCGCCTAATAGTTTAATTAATTCACGACGAATAATCTTCGATGTATTGGTAAGTTTCTTTGCTTCCACATCGGCTATATATATAGGCACACCAAGTTCAGAAAACATTTTTGCCACAGTTGTTTTCCCGCTCCCAATTCCGCCGGTAAGGCCTACAATTTTCATTAGTATTAAACTTTTGTGAATTTATTTTTCGATTTATTTAAAGATAAAGAAATCGATTTTTTTAGGTTCAAAAACTACATTTAGAATACTGGACGGTTTTTTATCTAAAACGGGAAGCATAAAATTCCCTTCTTTGTTTCTTTTAGAATAATCACATATTACCCTGAAGTTTTCTTTCGAAATTTTTGAGAATTCAGTTACCGATACATCAAATGAAACTGTAACGGAAGCACTCACCAATTTAATTTCCAAATCTGGTGGTAAATTTATAACCTCAACTGGAAGTATAAATTTTCCTTGGGAATATTCGGCAACATCCAGGCTTACCGTTACCATATTTGGTTTTATAGAAACAATTTCAGAATTACCGCTAACCACTTTAACAGATTTTGAAATATTCTTTTCAATATTTTCTATTAAAATCTCTTCGGTTCCAATTGTGTTTATTTTTTTCAAACTACCGGAGGGTCCGGAAATGGTTACGGAATCTGGAACTACTTTTATGCTGTCCATAGGCTTAAAGCCATCTTTAAAGCTAAGATTTGCCTTGGGTACAACCAGAATTCTTTTCAAAACAATTGGATCTAAAGCTACATTCAGTTCTTCAATAGAGAGATTTTTAATCGCCAAGTTTCTATTAAAATTAGAAGATACCATCCTGGTTAAATTGCTTTTATTAATGGTGAAGTGATCCTCTTCTTTATCATAAAAATCACCTACTTGTACATCAATTGTAGGTTTCTTTAATTTGTAAAACAAAATTTCAAAACCATTTGCCGTAAGATCGAAGGTGATTTCGTGTAGATTTTCATCAGATAGCGCAGTGGTTTCTGGAATATTCTCATATTGAATTTTGGCGACCATAGTCGAAGTAAATTCTCTACTAAACTTCGTTAAAACCCAAAAAATAGCAGCGATTAATAAAAAGAAAAGGAATCGCTTCACTTTTATATTTTTATTCTTCTTAAAGATTCCTTTAGTCATACTAGTTTTATTCACCATCAATAAATTTACTTAAAAAATAAAAAGGGAAATTGTTTCTGTGGATCTTTCTTTAGAAAGTTTATTAAAAAGCTAGATTTAAAAAACGCGATGCCATACCCGAAAAACTGAACAAATACAGCTCGTAAAGAAAGTAGACCAATATAGACGCTTTTGTTCTTTATGCTAGAATCTATAAAAATTAAGACTAAATAAGATAATATTGGCAATAAAAACAGCGGAGTAAAAAATATGGCAAACAAAACTGAGAAAATTACGAATACTACAAAAAGTGTTGGAAACCAAAATGTTACTTTAGAAGCGGAAGGGTGCCATTTATTTAAAATTGGACGTACTAATCCAAATTTTTTAACTTGTAAATAAAACTTTTCCCACGAAATTCTTCGTTTGTGATAAACAAAAGCATTTGGAAGAAAGGTAGTATTGTATCCCGCTTTTAATATACGCTGAGAAAGATCGGGATCTTCTCCGGGATGAATTTTTGAGTAACCGCCGGTTTTTAGAAAAACTTCTTTTGAAATTCCCATATTAAAACTTCTGGGCTCAAAACTATTAACGCTTCTTGTATTTCCTCTAATTCCGCCAGTAGTTAAAAATGAAGTCATTGCGTAATTTATCGCCTTTTGTAAAGGAGTAAAATTGGCGTGAGCAGCGTCTGCCCCACCAAAACAATGAAAATAATTTTTATGAAGAAATTCGTCTACAACCAACAAATAATGCGGAGGTAACAAACAGTCGGAATCCAGTATTATGAAGTAATTACCTTTTGCCCGACTCATGCCATAATTTCGTGAATCTCCTGGGCCTGAATTTTGTTTAAAGTAATATGAAATAGAAAGCTTTTCAGAGAACTCCGCTATAACCTTTTCCGAAGTTTCCGTGGAGCCATCTTCTACAATAATTATTTCGAAATCACTTCCAAAATCTAAACCTATAAAACTATCCAAAAGCTCCTTAACTTCTTGTGGGCGATTATATACAGGGATTATGAAGGAATAGCTTATTTGCATCGGTCAAAGTTAATCAAATATAAAAAGCCACCCACTTTCGTGGATGGCTTTTCAATTAGATTATAAAAATTTAGTTTTTCAAAATCTTATAGGTTCCTGTTTGTCCATTTACAGTAACCTGCATAATGTAGCTACCTGTAGTAAGTCCAGAAAGGTTAATATTAGATGTTGTAGCACCAATATCAGTGCGTAACACTTGCTGACCTAACAAATTGAATATAGAAACTGATTCTATATTATTAACCGATTTCAAAGAAAGAACTTCGGTCACTGGGTTTGGATAATAAGAGAATCCTGCAAGTGCGTTTTCACTAACACCTAAAATAGGATCGCAATCTCCGCTCCAGATATATACTCCGTCCATAAGTGGATCTGGAATAGTCCAACCAGCATTAAACTGAGCGCTAGGGTTTCCTTCCATTGTAGAAGAAGTTACTACCCAAAATACACTGCCTGTTGCTCCACCATCTGTAACTGAAAGTTCGATCCAGTAAGTGGTTGGCAATACCAATTGTCCCATAAAAGTAAAAGGAGCAACGGTCAACTCAATTTCGTTAACATCGAAACCGAAGTTAGCGCCGATAACAGTTTGGTTGTCGATTGTAGCAGAGGCTTGAGATCCGATGATAACGCCTGGAAGACCAGCTGCATCATCATAATAATTAACATCAACGTTGGTAATTCCACCATTAGCAAAAATACTAGCAGTAATGTTATTCAAGGTGAAGTTTTCGCCAGCTGCAACAGTAACGTCGTTAGCAGTCATAAAAGCTGATGCTGATGAACAGTTGAAACCATTTTCGAAAGTACCATCGTTAGGGTTCTCTTCGTCGCAGGCTCCGCCTCCTCCTCCAATTGGATCACAATCTCCTTCCCACATATACACCCCGTCCATAAGAGGATCTGGAATAGTCCATCCTGCATTAAACTGAGCACTAGGATTACCCATCATAGTAGAAGAAGTTACTACCCAAAATACACTACCTGTTGCACCACCGTCAGTAACTGACAATTCAATCCAATATGTGGTAGGAACTCCAGCTTGTCCATTGAACATAAAAGGTGTAACACTCAATTGAATTTCATTAACATCAAAACCAAAGTTTGCACCAATAACCGTCTGGCTATCAATAGAAGCCGCGGCTTGAGATCCAATGATAACGCCTGGAAGTCCAGCTGCATCATCATAATAATTAACATCCACGTTTGTAATGCCACCGTTTGCGAAAATACTAGCGGTAATATTAGTTAAGGTGAAATTTTCGTCAGCCGCTACAGTAACGTCGTTAGCAGTCATAAAGGCTGATGCAGATGAACAGTTAAAGCCGTTTTCGAAAGTACCATCGTTAGGGTTCTCTTCTGTACAAACAGCTAAATAAGTCGGATTGTTATTACCCAATAAAACAATGTCCGTTACCGGTGTTGCATTGGAAGGTAAAATTGTTGTTGGATTTACTTCGGTTCTTTGTTGCTCAAATTCAACCGGATTATTAGTTCCGAGCATCTTAATTTGTTCCTGGCTAAATCCAATAGCAGCAACAAAAAAGAACATCATAATAGTAATTTTCTTCATAATATTATAATTTAATGTTAATTACTACTAAAGATATTCAAAATAAGTTTGTCTTCAAAGTTTTATTCTAAACAATTTAAGAATAATTATGAAGATTGTATAAAATTAACGTGGTCTAGGTAGTAAATCTATGATGAAAGTTATGTAGTAGCAGTAGTATTAATTTTTTCTCCACATATTTTAGTGGGATTGTATGATATTCAACTATTACCTACGTTCCATAATATACTTTGTAGTTACTATACATATGCATCAGCCTTGCAAATGGGACTATATTCGAGGTTTTAAGTGATTATTTTATGCAATGTAATTTTGCAGTAAAAAAAAAGCCACCCACTTTCGTGGATGGCTTTTCAATAGGATTATAAAAAGTTTAGTTTTTCAAAATCTTATAGGTTCCTGTTTGTCCATTTACAGTAACTTTCATAATGTAGCTACCTGTAGTAAGTCCAGAAAGGTTAATATCAGATGTTGTAGCACCAATATCAGTGCGCAACACTTGCTGACCTAACAGATTGAAAATAGAAACTGATTCTATATTGCTTACCGATTTCAAAGAAAGAACTTCGGTCACTGGGTTTGGATAATAAGAGAAACCTGCAAGTGCGTTTTCACTAACACTTAAAGCATCACAATCTCCACTCCAGATATAAACTCCATCCATAAGTGGATCTGGAATACCCCAACCAGCATCAAACTGAGCACTAGGATTTCCTTCCATAGTAGAAGAAGTAACAACCCAGAATACACTGCCTGTTGCTCCACCATCTGTAACTGAAAGTTCAATCCAGTATGTAGTAGGAACGCCAGCTTGTCCTGCAAAGGTAAATGGTGTAACACTTAACTCAATTTCGTTAACATCAAAACCGAAGTTAGCACCAATAACTGTTTGGTTGTCGATTGTAACAGAGGCTTCAGAACCAATTATTGTTCCTGGAAGACCAGCTGCATCGTCATAATAGTTAACATCAACGTTTGTAATTCCACCATTAGCAAAAATACTAGCAGTAATGTTATTCAAAGTGAAGTTTTCATCTGCTGCAACAGTTACATCGTTGGCAGTAAGAAAAGCAGTTGTAGATGAACAGTTAAAGCCATTCTCGAAAGTACCATCGTTAGGGTTCTCTTCGGTACAAGCACCGCCACCGCCAACAGGATCACCATAAACTTGAAATGGCATACCTTGAGGTGCACCTGATCCAGTGTCCATAGCAGGACCGTAAGTTCCAGCTATATTTTGCATAGCATTTCCTGTAGTTGCATTTCCTGTAATTACAATAGGTGGTGCCCAAGGTCCAGAAGCTCCAGAACCTTCAAAGCTATATTCAATCCAATAGGTTCCCGCAGTAAGAGAAAGTCCAGCAGTATTTGCTGTAACTAATTGAATTTCTCTGTTTGTATCACCAGGAGCGCTTTCTAATTGTCTAAATGCACCAGAAGTAACATTATTAGAAAGAACATTGGTTGTAAGGTCACCCCAGATAACTGAAGCTCCACCACCACTAGGATCTCCATCCCAAACTTGTAAGTAAAGACCCGTCATAGTTGGAGGTGCTGAACCAGTTTGGTAAGCATAAACATCAATAGATGTAATGTCGAAATCTCCAGTTAATACCATATCATCAGCCATACTATTTCCAGCTGTAAACTGAGCTCCAAAACCGAATAATGACATTCCTAATGAAGTATCTTGTAACAAACTAACAGGAGGTGGTCCAGGTAAGTTATATACAAGGCCATTATCATAAACCAACGCAGCTACTGCGTTATTTCCAGGATCGCCATAGGTCCCAGTAAAAGGAATACGAAGGTTTGGATTCAAAGGAGTAGTATTCATCCCTTGAACGCCATCTGCCACAGGCACAGCATTGGTATTATTAAAATACGCAGCTGGTGCTGGAGCGGTACGAACAGGATTGTTTACCACATTTGGTAAATCAGCAATACTTTGTGAATTCACAAGCCCTGTAAATGCTACAAAGCATGATAAAAGAAGTGTAATTTTTTTCATAATTATTTATAGGATTTAGTTAAACTGCATTAAAAGTATATAAAAAAGTACTATAAAACAAAAGTTTTACCGCGAAATAAACAGTTGCGGAAATAAAAAACCACCCGCGAATGGCGGGTGGTTCTAGTAATATAATTAGTGATTTAGAACTAGTCTTTCAACACTTTGTAAGTCCCTGTTTGTCCGTTCACCGTTACCTTCATAAGGTAGGTGCCCGTACTAAGTCCAGAGATGTCAATCTGTGAAGTCGTAGCGCCAACACGATTATTAACCACAATCTGACCCAAAAGGTTGTACAGCGATACATGCTCGATGTTATCAATACTCTTCAGGTTTAAAATACCACTGGTTGGGTTCGGATAATAACTAAATCCTGTTAGGGTATTTTCTGTAAGACCAAGGTTAGTACCGTCAATCACGATATCGGTAATAGCTCCACTGTTCAATACAAAAACATAGTAAGCCTGACCTGCTAGAGTATAAATTGATGCAGAAGTGCCAGGAGCACATTGGTTAGTGTTCTGTGGAACTAATACAAGATCGGTCTCAGTAGCATTCTCGTCTGGTGCAGTGTAGAACGTTACTGAACTAGCTCCACCTGGAATAACAATCATTGCATTGGCTTGGCCATCGCCTCCAGCTACAAAATTGTACCAAACACCATTTGCTCCAGTAAGATCACAACCTTGTGGATTGCCACCTTCCGTAGTAGCAGCAGGCATCGCAACAGAAGGATCTGTGTAAGGGAAACCTATTTCATCTACATCAATAGAGTTTGCTATCATATCGTTTGGCGGAGGTGTTGGCGTACAAGTAACATCCATTGTGAAGTTGCCCGTTGCACTACCAAAGCCGTGGATAAGAATATAATACTGTGTGTTCCCATCACTTGCAAAAGTAATTTCGGACTGAAGTCCACAAGCATCATCGTTGCCATCAACACAAACTAGGGCTGCACAGGTTCCGCTATAAACTGATATTTTAGAATCGAAATCTGTTCCGTTACATAGTGATAGGGTAATATCACCTGGAAGACCACTGTTATCATTCAATGAGTACCAAACTCCAGGAGCAGTTATAGTAGTACCACAAGTGGGTGCAGTATCTACAGTAGCACCAACAGTAGTACCTGTAACAGAACCGCCACAACTTACAGCTATAGCACCGCTACAACCATCGTTAGGTAGTGGATCAACACAACTAACATCTAAACTAAAGTTTCCAGAGCTAGAACCGAAGCCTTCAACCATAATATAATAGGTAGATGTACCATCAGAAACGAAGGTTAACTCACTCTGAAGACCACAAGAGTCATCGTTAAAAGCTAATTCATTCAGAAGATCACAATCGTCGAATACGCGAAGTAGAGAATCATAATCAGTACCACCACCGCAAAGTGAAATAGTAACTAACTGAGACGTACCGCTACCAGTAAATTTGTAGAACACGTCTGGTGCAGCATTTCCGCCAGAATCTGTCGCTGTCAAAGTTTCACCTACAACACTGTCGCCGCAAGCAAGCGCTATTGCACCAGCACAATCATCATAGGTCACTACAGGACCACCACAACTAACTGTACCAACACCTGAAATAGCATTTGTAAAGTCTCCAAAATCACCAGCGCTAAAGCCAGTTGTAATTAAATAATATTCTGTACCTGCTGTTAAGCTAACATCTAATATTTGAGAAGTTCCTATTCCACCAGGGCCATCATCATCACCAGCCACAAAGTTTGTAGTTTGATCTAATGGATCAAAACAAGTTTCATATATGAAAATATAACCATCCCAAGCACCTCCATCTTGATCACTGTCTACAGTGTAAAGACCAGTAACATCAACGGTAAATGGACCGTAGACGTCATATGATACAGGACCTAAACCTGAACAGCATGTTCCATCTGCAAAAGGTCTGTCCCAAATATCAGGGCTTGTAGCATCGTCTGGAGTAGTGTCAATTAAGTTACAGTCACTAACAATTGGACAGCCACCACCACCATCACAACTATAAGTTCTGAAAGTATAATCAAAATCTGGAAATGGAGTATAACCTGCATTAGCAAAAACATTTCCATTAGGATAAGGATTAGTTGTGTCACCCGCAATACAAGGTAAAGTAGGATCTCCTTCAATAACAATATAATATGTCGTACCAACCGTAACATTTACTACAGGATCCCAAAATACATCGGCCCAAACGGTACCATCGGTTTGACTGGTTCCACTAGCTAACATTGTTCCGCCCGCATTTGGAAGTCCATCCCATAAGGATAAATTCACATCAAGTCCTGTAGATGTAGCTGTAAACATTATTCCTGCTCCAGCAGATTCGTCTTCTAAAGGAATATAAGACTGTGCCAACCCACCTTGTGTAATATTAGCCATGCATGTATTAGTAGAATCTTGATTTATTTCAAGTATCGGAGTTCCGCAAACACCACCGCCTCCACCGGCTGCAGTAACATTCATAGAGTAATCCTCCGCTTGGCCAAAACCTGTTGCCAAACAAGGGTTTAAATAATTAGTCGTCCCAAATTGTTTCTTAACTCTCATTCTTGTGGTTCCAACCATAGCACCAGCGGGAACATCTATGGTTCCGTTAGATTGCTGACCATCGGTTCCTGTAGAGTTGACAAGAAGATCTGTTATTTCATATACTTCTCCCGCATCGTTCAAAACACCGTTTTGGTTCCAGTCAATAAATACAACAAATCGGTTTGTAAAGTTTCCGTCTGTATTACCTTCTAAGGCAACCGGGTAACTCATTCCAGCTTCCATATTGCCGCTAATAGCAGTAAAATCTTCGTGATCTGGGGTACCGTTTAGAACTGCGCTTGAAACATTGCTTATTCCTGCTACATCTACTAAAGTAATAGGTTCAACATTTGAAGTAAAATCAAGCGGTCCACAATAAGGAGCTGGGAATGCTCCGCCACCACCAGCTTCTTCTCCAACAATATTCATAACCATATGCTGATTCGGGAATCCGATTGCCGCTAGATCTGTAGGAGAAGTGATACCGCATGCAGCAGACATAATCCAAGAAACTCCAGTTTGTCCACTAGTATTGGAACCAGGGAACCACGAGAAAGTTGCACCAGCGTTTATCTTAAGCTCATATATCATAATTGCCCCCGCAGGAATAGTTGCAGTAATTGGAACTGAAACCACGATTCCAGCATCCGCAACAGTTGAAACATAATTAGCTGTTCCGCGAAGCGTAGCAGAACCTGGATATCCACCTGGGAAAACAGTTGTTGTAGAATAGATATTTATAGTCAAATTGGTTGGACCAGAAACAGCTTCCACCGCAAATTCAGCATTGCTTACATCAAAAGAATCCGTGATACCAAAATCGGCCGCTAAATTAAAAGCTCTGAAAAAACTGTTTTGATCAGGAATACCACCCGCATTACAAGTTACTGAATTATTAGCAACAATATTCTGGGTATTACTGTGTGTAATAGTCACAGGCGCCAAATTATTATTAACTGAATTAGACTGCGTATTTCTTGATGCAGTTCCAGCAGGAGGATTTAAAATAGTTCTCCGTGAATTATTTGAAGTACTCATCGACGTTGTTCCAGACATATTTCTTTGCACAGGAGCAACGCTCTCTTGATAAGTAGCAGAGCGACCTTCAGGAGTTACAAATTGAAAATTAGATTTTTGTTTCTTGTAAACAATGGGATTATTATCCCCTTTATTCTGAACGTTAGTAACGTTTGAAGACATAACAGCACTCGTTTTTTGCTGTTGATTTAATTGAATGGGATTGTTTTCACCATTCGTTTTTATTATCGGTTGCTGACCATAGCTGGCCGAAAACAACAGTAATAAAATTAACATCGTAAATTTTTTCATAATTAAAGTGGTTTAGTTAAATGCTCAGTTTTAAGGAATTAAAGCTATTCCAAAAAAAACACATTTCAAAGTTTTTGACTGTAAGAATTCAATTTTGATCAAATATATTTATCTACTAACCAGTTACCTACACCCATTTCAACCTAATAATTGATCGTAATTATACTATAAAAAGCTTGCCTGCATTGAGATTGTTGAAAAAATGAAGAGAAAACAAAAGTTTTTTTGAAATTCGAAACTTTAAATCTGAAGTTCATTAAAAAATTTAATTGACCCTTAAAACCAAAAAAGCAATCAATTAAAGAAAATAATAAGTTCAACCAAGTAGAATTTAACTCTAACATTTAATCAGAATTTCGCTTACAATTGAAGAATAATAAATAGCAGTCCTAATCGAGATATTCTGGACTTGACTAATATTTCTGAATAAATATAATGCTACAAAAAAACCACCCGCGAATGGCGGGTGGTTCTAGTAATATAATTAGTGATTTAGAATTAGTCCTTCAACACTTTGTAAGTCCCTGTTTGTCCGTTCACCGTTACCTTCATTAGGTAGGTTCCCGTACTAAGTCCAGAGATATCAATCTGTGAAGTCGTAGCGTCTACACGATTATTAACCACAATCTGACCCAAAAGGTTGTACAGCGATACATGCTCGATGTTATCAATACTCTTCAGGTTTAAAATACCACTAGTTGGGTTCGGATAATAACTGAATCCTGTTAGGGTATTTTCTGTAAGACTAAGGTTAGTACCATCGATAACGATATCGGTAATAGCTCCACTGTTTAGTACAAAAACGTAGTAAGCCTGACCTGCAAGTGTATATATAGATGCAGAAGTGCCAGGAGCACATTGGTTTGTGTTCTGTGGAACCAAAACAAGATCAGTCTCGGTAGCATTCTCGTCTGGTGCAGTGTAGAACGTTACTGAACTAGCTCCACCAGGAGTAACAATCATTGCATTGGCTTGGCCATCGCCACCAGCTACAAAATTGTACCAAACACCATTTGCTCCTGTAAGATCACAATTCAGTGGATTGCCACCTTCTGTAGTAGCAGCTGGCATCGCAACAGAAGGATCTGTGTAAGGGAAGCCTATTTCATCTACATCAATAGAGTTTGCTATCATATCGTTTGGCGGAGGTGTTGGTGTACAAGTAACATCCATTGTGAAGTTGCCCGTTGCACCACCAAAGCTGTGGATAAGGATATAATACTGTGTGTTCCCATCACTCGCAAAAGTAATTTCTGACTGAAGTCCACAGGCATCATCGTTGCCATCAACACAAACTAGGGCTGCACAGGTTCCGCTATAAACTGATATTTTAGAATCGAAATCTGTTCCGTTACATAGTGATAAAGTAATTTCACCTGGAAGACCACTGTTATCGTTCAATGAGTACCATACACCTGGCGATGTAATGCCAGGTCCACAAGCGGGAGCACTAGTATCTGTAGTTGCGCCTATTGTAGTTCCTGTAACAGAACCACCACAGCTTACTGCTATAGCGCCGCTACATTCATCGTTAGGTAGTGGATCAGCACAACTAACATCTAAACTAAAGTTTCCAGAGCTAGAACCGAAGCCTTCAACCATAATATAATAGGTAGATGTACCATCAGAAACGAAGGTTAACTCACTCTGAAGACCACAAGAGTCATCGTTTAAAGCTAATTCGTTCAGAAGATCACAATCGTCGAATACACGGAGTAGAGAATCATAGTCAGTACCACCACCGCAAAGTGAAATAGTAACTAACTGAGACGCACCGCTACCAGTAAATTTGTAGAACACGTCTGGTGCAGCATTTCCGCCAGAATCTGTCGCTGTCAAAGTCTCACCTACAACACTGTCGCCGCAAGCCAATGCAATTGCGTTTGCACAATCATCATTTGTGAAAACAGGAGGCACACAAATAGACATTGAGAACTGTAATACTTGGCCAGTGTCTCCACCTGCATCATCACAAACTTTAAAATTCCAAACACCTGCAATATCTTCACCTGCAAAAGCAGCTGCAAATGTACCGCCCATAGGTTGGTAAGGTCCAACGCCAAAAGGAGCCGCGGCAAGTGTAATATCTGCACCACCGTCTTCAAACATAGTTCCATTGTATCCATCATCTGTGCCTCCACCAAGGTCATTTGCAAGTAACAATTCTGTTCCGCTTGGCGAAACAAGATAAAGGTCTAAATCTGCACTAAAGGTATGTGCTATATCTATTGTAATATTTTCTAGAGTTGCACCAGAGCCTATTATACCTGTTTCACTTACAGTAATTGGTATAAGGTTCGGAGCGTTTGTACAATCTGCTGTTGAATTTCCTGCGCCATCAATATCAAACGGAACGGCTGTACTATCGTAAGCTGTGCTTACGCAAGTAGATCCGCCACCATCACAACTATAAGTTCTGAAAGTATAATCAAAATTTGGAAATGGATTATAACCTGGATTTGCAAAAACGTTTCCATCAGGATATGGATTGTTTGTAGATCCCGCAATACATGGTAAATTAACATCACCCTCTATTACTATATAATATGTTGTACCAACTGTAACATTAACTACAGGGTCCCAAAATACATCGGTCCATACAGTACCATCCGTTTGGGAAGTTCCACTAGCTAACATTATTCCTCCAGCATTCGGAAGACCATCCCATAAGGAAAGATCCACATCAAGCCCTGTAGATGCCGCCGTAAATTTAATACCTGCACCAGCAGATTCGGCTTCTGTTGGAATGTAAGACTGAGCCAAATCACCTTGTGAGATAGTAGCCATACAAGTATCTTCTATATCTTGATTAACTTCCAATAAAGGGCTGCCACAAGCGGTACCACCTCCACCACCAGTACCTTCTTCAATAGATAAAGAATCTATTCCTATATAATCTGAATTACTTCCAGCAGGACCACCATTGGTAACCCAATATCTAAAAGCAACCCTTGTATCAATTGCTCCTGTAAGGCCAGTAATAACAACCGTAAATTGTGTCCAAACTTCTGGATATACTCCTGTAACCAATGTAGGGTTTATCTCTAATAATAATCCTGTATACGAGCCAACACTAGCTGGACCCGTTGGATTTGTATTCGCTCCAGTAGGATCTATACGTACTTCCAATCTATCTGGAAAAGTGCTCCCGGTTACAGTACGAGTCCAAAAAATAATTTCGTCACCATTTTCCAAATTTAATTGGGGTGTTATCATAAAGTTGTTGATTACACTACCCGCTGTATTATTAAAATTAGCTCCAATATAGGCAGTTGCTGCTCCTGCTTGCGATGGAAAAACAGTGGCATTACCTTGAAACCACCCTGTTGAACCTGGAGTGTCGCTTACATTCACAAAGCTGAAACCAGCTCCTGGTAATGTTGTAATGTCATTAAAGCCTTCTGTAAGAAGTGTGGCTTGAGGTATTCTTTGACCTACACTTTGTGTATTTAAATTTTCTGAATCGAAAGTGGCAGACTGCGTCACATTCGTTTGAGCCACTGATGGACCCATCTGTTGTCTATTTTCAACAACAGTAGTCTTAGATCCGTAATCCAAGGCGTTCTGCTGTATAAATTGAGCCTCAACGGTAGCTATTATACCGATACAGGCAAAAATTAACATGGTAATTTTCTTCATAATTAAAATGGTTTAGTTAAATGTATAGTTTTTAAGAATTTAAAGCTATTCTAAAAAAAGCACAATTCAAAGTTTTTGACTGCATGAATTAAATTATAATAGACAATATTAAACTATTATTTAATTAAACGTAAAGGTCCAAACCCTTATTAGGCATCATTATACGCCGAAGTAATTTTGGTCGATAAATTATTCAAGAGAGATAAAGTCAAAAAATATTTTGCATCTCAATAGGCTTCGAGATAGAAATTATAAAATGAAATTAATTCCTTAAAACACTTATAATGAATTGCTTATCGATAAAACTAATATTAATATAAAACCACTTTAAAATATAACATTGTACGACTTATTCCTTAAAATCGAATTGTAAATAATTAATAGATATTAATTAAATTCACAAGCCACACTGAAAATTTCAAAAAAAAAACGATAAAAACAGGTTGTAAAAAAAAACCACCCGCGAATGGCGGGTGGTTCTAGTAATATAATTAGTGATTTAGAATTAGTCCTTCAACACTTTGTAAGTCCCTGTTTGTCCGTTCACCGTTACCTTCATTAGGTAGGTTCCCGTACTAAGTCCAGAGATATCAATCTGTGAAGTCGTAGCGTCTACACGATTATTAACCACAATCTGACCTAAGATGTTGTACAGCGATACGTGCTCGATGTTGTCAACACTCTTCAGGTTTAAAATACCACTAGTTGGGTTCGGATAATAACTGAATCCTGTTAGGGTATTTTCTGTAAGACTAAGGTTAGTACCGTCGATAACGATATCGGTAATAGCTCCACTGTTCAATACAAAAACGTAGTAAGCCTGACCTGCAAGTGTATATATAGATGCAGAAGTGCCAGGAGCACATTGGTTAGTGTTCTGTGGAACCAATACAAGATCAGTCTCGGTAGCATTCTCGTCTGGTGCAGTGTAGAACGTTACAGAACTAGCTCCACCAGGAGTAACAATCATTGCATTGGCTTGGCCATCGCCACCAGCTACAAAATTGTACCAAACACCATTTGCTCCAGTAAGATCACAATTCAGTGGATTGCCACCTTCTGTAGTTGCAGCTGGCATATGCACAGCAGGGTCAGTATAAGGGAACCCTATTTCATCTACATCTATTGAATTCACGATTAAATCGTTAGGTGGAGGTGAAAGCGCGCAAGTAACATCTGCTTCCCATCCTGCTTGTGGTACCGAAGCATCACTCAAGAATACAAAAGTTAATGTACCAGTTGCGTGCGAAGATGTAAATGGACCAGGATTGGTTGTTCCATAATATCCTCCTGCAGGGAAACCACCATTAGTTGCTGGGTTACCGCTAGAAATTATTGGAGCAGAAGCATCTGGGCCATCATAAACATAAAGTGCATCCCATCCAGTTTCTACTTCAAAAGATGTAAACGTTACTGTAACCAATTCGCCAGCATTTGTAGGCGTGATAGTGGTTGTTACGTTTGCATTGTTTTCATAGTCGCCTGCTGCACCTCCCGTATCATAAAACTTACCACCACATGCTGGTGGAGTAATTAAAGTTTCAAAAGTAACAGGACCTGCGTAAGAGCTTAAGCCATCTACATCACAATCGGCAACTACATAAAAATCATATGCAATACCGTTTGTTAAACCGCCAGCGGTTGCAGTTGTTGTACCAGCTACTGTTGTGCCTGTGGATACCGCAGGGTCTACAGCTGGGTTTGCTCCCTCAAGGAATACATACCAAACATAACCATTACTGGCATTTGGCTCGGCACTCCAAGCAAGGTCCGCAGTTGTCTCAGTAATATTGCTTACAACCAAGTTTGTTGGTTCTGGACATGATGGAGGAGGAAGTGTTTCTCCTATAGATGACCAAGCTACCTGAGTTGTGGTTGCTGGAGTAATAATTTCACCTATTAAAGTAGTTGCTCCAGTAGTTGTATTTACTGAACGCCATTCAGCCGCAAATGCAGCACCGTTAAATGCCGACATATAAACCATATCGGTTGTTGGGTCGTAACACATTCCTTGTCCAAAATTGGCGTCAAAACCAATATTGCCAATTAATGTAGCAGTTGCAGTAGCAAGATCGATAGAATACAGATTGTCTGTTACTATTTCATAAGTATATCCAACTCCAGCTCCATCAATAGCAAGGGCTATAGGAAGATCGCTTGGGTTAATACCTGTTGCGCCTATCAATGTTGCAGTAACTGCAACTGGATCGATAGTATAAAGATCTGCACCAGCAATAGCATAAAGCGTACCGCTAACACGGTCAAACTCCATACCTACCCAGTCACCTGCGATGTTTCCTAACAAAGTATAGAAACCTGAAGTAACGTCAAAAGAATAAAATTGGCCTGCATTATCAAGTGCATACCCAGTAGTTGGGTTTGCAGGATCAATAGCTCCAGCGTTCTCAAAGTTGACAGTAACAGGAGAAGTTCCAAAAACTTCAGTAGTTCCTGGTGTTGCTACTCCAAAACCAATTAAATTTTGGTTAGAATTGTTGATACCGTAAACCGTAGTTAAGGCACCACCGCCACCACCGCCACTGGTGCCTTTTAAGGCTACTATTCCCATTTCAGCACAATCAGTGTTAACTGATCCCAATGAAGTAGCAACGCCAGTTGTAGTATTTACAGAAGCAAAAACATTTACTCCACCACCTAAATATGCTCCCATATAAAGGATATCTGTATCTGGATCAAAATCTGCATCCTGTGCAAAATTGATGTTAATACCTAATGCTCCCACTAAGGTAGCTGTACCAGTTGTTAAACTCACTGAATAAAGGCTGTCTAATCCAACATCTGCCATAAAAGCATTTCCAGTAGAGTCTATTGCCAACCAAATAGGAACCCATCCAACAATAGTTGTGCTTCCTACTAAAGTAGCTACAGCTGTTGTAAGGTTAACCGTATAAACAGATCCAACATCACCAGCTCCTGCCATTAAGTACATTGTACTATCAGCTTCGTTCCAGGCAATACCTCTTAAACCTTCTCCAGCAAGTAATCCTGTTACTGGTGCTACCGTTGTTTCAGCACCTGTGGTTGTGTCTAAGGTTAACAAAGTTGCTGCAGTGCCGTTAAATGCATATAATGTACCGCTTCCATCAAAATCACCACCATAAATTGGTGTTATTGTGTTGCTTATAGGTGCAATATTATATGGTCCTGCTAATGGAAAAGTTCCAAAATCTGTTGAACAAGATCCTGCACGTAAATTAAGACCATAAACTACAGAAGGGCCTCCGCCGCCTCCGCCGCCGCCAGCGGTAAGTACTTCAACTTCCCATCCACAAGTGTTTACTACAGTTGTAGCACTAAATTCAAATGTTAATGCGCCTGAAGTAGAAGTAAAAACCCCTGAACCATTAGCGACAATCATACCTGCTAATGTATCTGTATCACCATTTAAATTACTATTATATATTTGAGGTGAACTCGTATCTGGACCATCATAAATATTTAAGAAATCAAAAGTTCCAAAAATTCTAAATGATAAGAATTCTACAGATAAATCAGTCCCTGTTAAGGTAGTTGTAGTAATACAACCACAGTTAGGGTAATCTCCAGGATTTCCCGAGCTAGTAGTTGAACAATCTCCACCTGGACCTCCAGTAGTACCATCTGATGGATCGAAAAAGAAATCTCCAGCAGATACTGCAAAACTTTCAACAGCTCCGGCTGTAGGTACAATGTCAGAAAGAATTCCTCTTCGTTGAGTTGTTGTATAATTTTGTACAGTAGTATTTGTTCTACTCATAGAAGCCGCCAGAATTTCAGCTTCTTCTTCAGCAGTAAAAGATTCGGGAGAAACAAATAGTGGTGTTTTTTGTTTAGAAACAATTCTGTTTTCTATAGAGTAATCAATCCCTGTAGAATTACCGAATTTATCAGTATAGTCTGTAGTCACGAACAAAGGAGTGTATTGCGCCTTTTTCGCAGCCTCTGTTGCAATAGGTAATTTGTTACTAAAATGTGTACGCAACATTCGTTGCTCCTCCATTGTAAAATGGTCGGAAATAGAACCGCTTTGATTTCCGACTCTATTATACCTTACCAACAAATCCTCAATTGAGGTGCCGGCCTTTTTTTGGTCTTCTATTTTTGTCGTGCCCTGTTGGGTCGTCGAGATAGAAGGTTGAACAATCTGGGCTTGCATCGTCAGCGCTAGTAGGCCAACAAAACACCCCATAAGAGTACTTCTTTTCATAATTAGATAAATTTTAGTTAATATGTCCCTAAAAGTATCAAAAAAAACGTTAAACGCAAGTGAATACACCAACTACTTCTGTCAAGAATAAAAAAAATCCTGTCACAGAAAATCTGGACAGGATTAAATTAATTTTATGAAAGAAAAAACTACCTTCCTTCTACAAAAGCTTCCATAACGCCATCACTGACGCCCATGTTTGAAAAACCTCCATCGTTATATAAATTCTGAAGAGTTACTCTTTTTGTCAAGTCGCTAAACATCGCAATGGTGTAATTAGCACAATCCAAGGCAGTTGCATTTCCAAGTGGCGACATTTTATCGGCATAGCTTATAAAACCATCAAAACCCTTAACTCCTTGACCTGCAGTTGTTGGTGTTGGCGACTGTGAAATAGTATTAACACGAACTTTTTTATCCTTTCCGAAGAAATAACCAAAACTACGTGCAATACTTTCTAAATATGCCTTATTATCTGCCATATCATTATAATCTGGGAAAACACGTTGCGAAGCCATATAAGTAAGTGCAATTATGCTCCCCCACTCATTCATCGCATCTTTTTGGTAAAGTACTTGCATCGTTTTATGAAACGAAACAGCCGAAATATCCCAACCTTTATGGGTAAAATCGTAATTCTGATTTGTATAGTGATTGCCTTTTCGAACGTTTACAGACATTCCAATAGAGTGCAACACAAAATCTAATTTACCTCCTAAAATTTCGGTTGCCTTAGCTACCAAATTTTCCAAGTCTTCAATACTTGTTGCATCTGCAGGAACAACTTCAGAGTTAGTTTTATCTGCTAGCTCTTTTATCTGGCCCATACGTAGTGCAATTGGCGCATTTGTAAGTACAAATTTTCCACCTTCCTCGTGAACGCGCTCTGCGGTTTTCCAAGCTATGGAATTAGCATCCAATGCTCCAAAAATGATTCCCCGTTTTCCTTTTAGTAAGTTATAAGACATGTTTTAATGTATTTTATGGTTGAATAGATTTTTGATTTTTTCAATTTTTAACAGAAGAGTAAAGATACATTTTAATTCAATAATTCCTTCGCATTTGCTATTGCCGCTTCCGAAACATTTTTGCCACCAAGCATTTCTGCAATCTCCACGATGCGCTCATCTTTGTTCAAAATTCTAAGATAGGTAGCAGTTACTTCGTTATTGTCTTCCTTGTAAACTTTTATATGATGGTCGCCTTTTGCGGCTATTTGCGGTAAATGCGTAATACTTAACAACTGCATCGATTTACTCATTTGGTGCATTATTACCGCCATTTTATTAGCCACTTCTCCAGAAACACCTGTATCTATTTCATCAAAAACAATGGTTGGCAATTTTTTGTATTCGGCCAAAACCGCTTTAATTGCGAGCATAATTCTACTCATTTCCCCACCCGAGGCTACTTTTTTTAATGGCCCAAAAGCTAGTCCTTTATTTGCAGTAAACAACAATTGTAACGCGTCGGTTCCGTTGCTTTTAAATGTTTCAGAAGAAGTAAGTTCAAACTGAAACCGTGCATTTGGCAATCCTAAAGGAAAAAGCGTTTCTTCCAACTTCGTTTTAAGAATTGGAATTGCCTCCATTCTTTTATTATGAAGTTTTCCCGCTATTTCTAAAGCAGTTTCGCGTAAGGCATTTTTCTGCTTTTCTAATTTTATTATCTGCTCGTCTAATCCGAGTGTAATATTCACTTTTTCCTCCAATTGCTCCTCTAATGCTATTAGTTCAGCAACGGTGGCAACGGAGTGTTTTTGTTGTAATTTATAAAGCGTTTGTAACTTTTCATTTATTTGTGAAAGCGTTTCGGAGTCTGCCTCTATTGCTTCCGCAGCCTTACTTATTTCGGCCGAAATATCTTCCATTTCAATAATAACGCTATTTAAACGTTGCCAAAAATCATCAAAGCTTTTTGAAAATTCTTTGATTTTGCCCAAAACAATACGCCCTTCTTTTGCGGTTTGCAAAGCGCCAATTTGTTCTTCGTCAATTAGTCGGTCAACATTGGCAAGCGCTTCCTGTATTGCCTCGGCATTATTCAACGTTTCGTAGGTTTCTTCAAGCTCTTCTTGGTTCAAGTTTTTTAAACCTGCTTGCTGAAGTTCATTAAAAAGAAAAGTATTGAATTCAAGCTCTTTTGAAGCATTTTCCTTTTGAAGTTTTAAAGCTGACAGTTTTTCTGAAATCTTTTTATAATCTTCAAATTGAAACTGGTACGATTTCAAGTCTTCAGAATTTCCCGCCAGCGCATCTATTACTTCCATTTGGAATGTTTCGGAAACAATTTCCAAAGTTTCGTGCTGGCTATGTACATCTACTAAATACGGCGCCAAGGCCTGCAGTTGCGTCAATGCTACCGGAGTATCGTTTACAAAAGCTCGTGATTTTCCGCCCGGCAATATTTCCCTTCTAATAATGGTAAGGGATTCGTAATCCAAATCATTATCGTCAAAAACATTTTGTAATCCGTAATTTTTTATTTGGAAATGTCCCTCTATTACACATTTTAGAGCAGGATCTTTAACGCTGCTTAAATCTGCACGTTTTCCTAAAAGTAGCCCCAAAGCCCCGAGGATAATTGATTTTCCAGCACCTGTTTCACCAGTAATAATGGTTAAACCCTCACTTAAATCCACGCGAATATCTTCAATAAGCGCATAATTTTTTATGGCAAGGCTGGTTATCAAATTTAGCTGTTAGATTTTAGAAGTGAGACGTTAGATTTTTCAAATTCAAGTAATCAAATTTGACCTTTGAATCTATAAATTTAAAGGAAAGACACTAATTGGTACAATCTCGATAAAATTAAAATTTAATTTCAGACCAATTGCTTCGTTTTGTGGGAGCCAATCTATTAAGATTCTCCATTAATTTGGTAATATCTACCTGTGGCCCACCGCTAAATACGGCTTGTATTTCGTCACTTTTCGCATCAAAAAATGTACGCACCAAGAAAGAATTTGGACGACGGTCGTTAATACCTTTTAAATTGTTTATGGCTTCAGCAATTGTTTGTTTTGCCTTTTTTTGATCGCTCGCCATTTCATCCATTCCATCGCGGTGATATTTGTACATCACATCGTGAAATTCTTTATAAACTGAAGAGATTAAAGCATCGTTATAACGGTATCTAGACTGGTTGCCATCTGTGGCTTTCCAACCTTGAAAATTGCTAGAAGCAGCAGTATTAGTAATTTGTTTCGCGATTTCAAAATAAGGCTCTCCACCGTTTGGGGTAAAAGTATCTGCATCTAAACCTATAACCGTATAAACATGAAACGCCACTACAGAAACAAGGTTTGAACCAAAGCTATTTATGTTGAAAGTAAGCGGCTCAAATTCCTTATAACTGAATCTAACTTGTCTGTCAAAATAGTTATAAACTGGTGTGTCATAGGTAGATTGAAAAACGGGACGCGAAGACTGAACTTGCAATGTAGCAGTAAAAGAATCGCCGTCAAACTGACTAATAACCAGCGTCATATTACAATCTATTCGCTCCTGGTTTTTGTATTCTTTATCGGTCCATTTTGTGTTGTTTACAAACTCCCGTAACTGGGTTTCCAATGTGCGGAAAATTTGCAAATTGGGCTGTCCGGTTTGTTCGGCATCAATGGAAACGGTGCAATTAAGTTCTTGGGCCTGCGTAGAAAACGCAGCGATAGCACATAATAAGAAAAGTAAAATTTTACGCATTTGTCTGTTCTATAATATATTCTAAAATATCTTTTGCTACTTCTTTTTTAGGTTTAACAGGAAAAGGAAGTGTTTTATTGTCTTTGGTGATTAAAGTAATTTTGTTGGTGTCAGTTTTAAAACCAGCGCCTTTGTCTCGAAGCGAATTTAACACAATTAAATCTAAATTCTTTTTTTTGAGTTTCAATTTTGCGTTTTCTTCTTCGTTTTGGGTTTCGAGTGCAAAACCAACCAAAAATTGCTTTTTCTTAATTTCACCCAGCGACGCTAATATATCTTTAGTTTTTATAAGGTGAAGGGTAAGATCATCACTTTTCTTTTTAATCTTTTCTGTAGCAACTTCAGAAGGGCGATAATCTGCAACGGCGGCGCTTAAAATAGCAACATCACTTTTGTCGAAATATTCGTGCGCTGCAGTATACATTTCTGCTGCCGATGTAACGCGAACAATTTTCACGAAATCGTTTTCAAGCTTTAAAGCTGAAGGGCCAGATATTAAAACAACCTCAGCGCCAAGTTGGGCTGCGGCTTCAGCAATAGCATAACCCATTTTTCCACTCGAATGATTTCCGATGAAACGCACGGGATCAATTGCCTCGTAGGTTGGACCAGCAGTTATTAAAAACTTCTTCCCGCGAAGCGGAAGTTTTTCTAAAATATTATTTTCTAAAAAGGAAACAATTTCTTCTGGCTCAGCCATTCTACCCTGCCCCACTAAACCACTTGCAAGTTCACCAAAAGCCGCCGGAATTTGAATATTTCCGAAGCTATTAAGTTTATCAAAAGTATTATTTGTGGACGGATGTTGGTACATATCTAAATCCATTGCTGGCGCGTAATACACCGGGCATTTTGCAGAAAGATAGCAGGCAAGCAATAGATTGTCGCAGGTACCATTCGCCATTTTAGAAAGCGTATTTGCGGTAGCTGGAGCTATTAAAAACAAATCAGCCCAAAGGGCCAACTCCACGTGGTTGTTCCATTCGGGCTCTTTAAAGCTATTTTCATCTTTTTCTTTTGTAAAAGATGAAAACACTTCGTTTTTAGAGAGTGTTGCAAGGGTAAGCGGTGTAACAAATTCTTTAGCAGAATGCGTCATAACCACTTTTACATTAGCTCCTTTCTTCACCAAAAGCCGAACTAAAAAGGCTGTTTTGTACGCGGCAATCCCGCCGGTAACTCCAAGCAAGATATTTTTCCCGTTCAAAACAGCCATTTTTCAGTGTTCAGTGTTCAGTAAATCAGTACGCAGTATTAAATTTGCTATTCCCAGAATTCCCCCTTGAGGGTTAGGGAGCTACTCTTCTACTACTTCGTCTATTGTATTTCTGTAGTAGATTTTATTTTCTAACCACTCTTGTACTGCCAAAGCGTGTGGCTTTGGAAGTTTTTCGTAGAATTTTGAAACCTCTATTTGCTCTTTGTTTTCGAAAATTTCTTCCAAACTATCGTTGTAAGTAGCAAACTCATCAAGCTTTTCAAGTAATTCTTTTTTAATGTCACCGTTTATTTGTGCAGCTCTTTTCGAAATAATTGAAATAGCTTCATAAATGTTGTGCGTTGGTGCATCAATCAAATTCTTGTCTAATGTAACGGTATTGATGGGGGCTTCTGAATTTTTGATATCCATAATATTAAATTAATTAAATAGTGGGTTCTGTTTCTAAGGGTACAATTTTGCTCTCTATATCCTGATATAATGCCGTTGCTTCGGGAGCCAAATCTGTGTCCTTGTAATATTTTATAAAATTATTGTAGTATCCTTTTGCTGAGCGCAAACGTTCCTGTACCAAAACCGGAACACTGTTAATCGCTAATTTATAGGCAGAAACAAATCTTCCGTAAAAAGCATCTTTTCTATAAATCGAGCCTGGATTATCTGTTATAAAATTGTCGAAAGCGCCAATTGCGGCCTTGTAATCTTCAACGCGCAAATATTGCTTTGCAACTTCAAATTCTTTCTTTTCTAACTTATTTCTCAACTCTGCAACAAGCGTATTTGCCTCGGTGCGTTTATCTGAATTGGGATATCTATTTATAAATTCCTGTAACTTTTCAAGTCCTTTATCAGTCTCTTTTTGATCCAATGAATATCTTGGAGAAAGCTGATAAAAACTTTTTGCAGATTTAAACGAAGCTACTTCTAAACTATCACTTAATGGATAGGCTTGCGTAAATCTTTCAAACTGGTAACCAGCTAAGTAAAAATCTTCTAGGTTGTAATAGGTGTTCGCATAGATAAACATTAGCTTTTCACCTTGAGGTTTCCCACGATATGCGGGTACTAACTGCTCCATTAATTTAAGTCCCTTTTTGTATTTGCCCATCCTATAAAGCGAATCGGCTAGGGTGTATTTTTTACCCATATCATCCTTTCGTAACACCTGTTGGTATTCACTACAGGACGAAAGAAGAATGGTAAGACAGAGAATTAAAAAAATAGGTAATCGCATGGGCTTAAAAAACATCGTGCAAAAATAGGGAATTAAACATGATTGAACAAACTTATTATTGGGCTAAAATATTGCGCTGAAGACTATTGTTAGCAAGCCTTTTGAAATATTTAACTACTAATTTGAAAAGCGTGATTTTATAAATTATCGACAAAAGCATCAATTTTACTTCTTAAACCGTCGGTAACGCCCACTAATGGAAGCCTTACAGTGTCTCCACAAACGCCTTTTTTTTTGAAAACCGCCTTTATTCCAGCAGGATTTCCTTCCGCAAAAATATAATCGATTGCTGGCGCAATTTTATAATGGATTTTATAAGCTTCATCTACCTTTCTGTCTAAACCAAGTTTTACCATTTGTGAAAATTCCTTCGGAAAACCTTCTCCAATTACTGAAATTACTCCCGCACCTCCCGCAAGTATCATTGGTAAAGTAATCATGTCATCGCCAGAAATAATCAAGAAATCTTTTGGGCAACCGGCAATTAGTTTCATTGCTTGTACCATATCTCCGGCGGCTTCTTTAATAGCAACAATTTTATCAAAATCATGCGCCAAACGAATTACCGTTTCCGGAAGCATATTTGAAGCTGTCCTTCCAGGTACGTTATACAAAATTATTGGTAACGGCGCAGCTTTTGCAATTGCAGCAAAATGCTGATAAACACCTTCCTGAGTAGGTTTGTTGTAATAGGGTGAAACTGAAAGAATGGCGATAAAAGCCGAAAGATCGCGAGTTTGCATTTCAGCAATTACTTCGTGCGTATTATTGCCGCCAATGCCTAAAACTAAAGGCAGCCGACCATTATTTGCAGAAATTACCGTATCGATTACAAGTTGTTTTTCATCTTTTGAAAGTGTGGCGTTTTCAGCAGTGGTTCCTAAAACAACCAAATAATCTATTCCGTTCTCTATATTGAAATTGACCACATTTTTCAGCCCTTCAACATCTACGGAAAAGTCGTTTTTAAAGGGTGTAACAAGTGCTACTCCGGTTCCTATTAGTTCTTTCATTTTCTATATTTTAAATCTGTTGATAATGAGGTTTAAATTGTTAATGGCACTTAAATCTTTTTCAAGATTCGTAAGTATTTCTGCACTTCGGCTTTAAAAAGATCGGGCGTGTTAAGATTCACAGATAACAATAAATCGTAAAGACGCTCATCGGCACCGTGAAAACCTATTTTAAATTTCGCTTTGCTTTCTGCAACCATCAAACTTAAATATTCGTGTTTTCCTTTATAAAAACCTATTAAAACATCGAAAGGAATATCGAGGAATTCTTTGGCATTCTGATTTTGGATATCACCTTTCCAACTGAATTCTTTATTGGTTATCTGATTTTGGCGAAGCGTTGGTAATTTTCGGCGAGTTTCCACGAAAGTGAAAATCTTTACATCTTTTGGCTGTAAACCAAATTCGTTTCCAAAAGCATATAATTTTTCAAAATCGCTAAAAAAAGCTTCGTCCACCAAGAAACCCAAATGTTGTAATGGCTCGTTACGATTCGAAAAGTCGCGCGTTGCCAGACTTTTATCAATATGCTTTTTTAATGAATTTTGTTTTATTCTTTTCAACATGGATTGCCAATATTTTGCACTTCAAAAATAGTTTTTTTCAAGATTTTTCAGCTTTAATTAGGAAATCATTTCTAAAAAATCATCTTCAGAAATGATTGCCACGTCTAAGCTTTCAGCTTTGGTTTTTTTGCTCGGCCCCATATTTTCGCCAGCTACCACATAGTTAGTTTTAGACGAAATAGAACTCGATACCTTTCCGCCGTTATCTTCTATCAATTTCTTTAGTTCGTCGCGCGACACTTTGGTGAATACACCAGAAACCACGAAGGTATTTCCTTTTAAAGTATCGGTTTGATTAGCGAGCTTATCTGCCGAAATTTCCAATTGAACGCCATAACTTTTCAAACGTTCAATGGTTGTTATATTTTCTTCGGAAGTGAAAAAGGAAACTACACTTTGGGCAATGCGTTCGCCTATTTCATCAACGGTTATCAACTCTTCTTCGGAAGCATTTTTTAACGCGTCAATTGTTTTGTAATGTTTAGCAAGTTTTTTCGCAACGGTTTCACCCACATAACGAATTCCCAATCCGAAGAGAACTCTCTCAAAAGGAATTTGTTTTGAAGCTTCAATTCCCTTCACAATATTTTCGGCACTTTTCTGCGCCATTCGTTCCAACGGAATTATCTGTTCTTCCTTTAAAAGGTATAAATCTGAATAGTTATTTATCAATCCATTATTCACTAAAAGCGCAACAGTTTCACCGCCCAAACCTTCAATATCCATCGCTTTGCGCGAAATAAAATGCTGAATTCGGCCAATAATCTGTGGCGGACAACCGTCAACATTTGGGCAATAATGCTGTGCTTCACCCTCATTACGAACCAATGAAGTTCCACATTCGGGACATTCGGTTATGTATTTTGTAGGATCGGAATTTGGATCACGCTGTGTAAAATCGACGCCAATTATCTTCGGAATTATTTCACCACCTTTTTCAACAAAAACTGTATCTCCTTCGCGTATGTCGAGCTTTTCAATTTGGTCTGCATTGTGCAATGAAGCACGTTTTACAATAGTTCCCGCCAATTCAACAGGCTCCAAATTTGCAACGGGTGTTATAGCGCCAGTTCGCCCAACCTGATAGGTTATTTGATTTAAAACTGTGGAAACCTGCTCGGCTTTAAATTTGTAAGCCATCGCCCAACGCGGCGATTTTGCAGTGTAGCCCAACTCTTCCTGTTGCTGCAGATTGTTCACTTTTACCACTACCCCATCAGTTTCATAGGGCAGCTCATGACGATGAATATCCCAATAGTTTACAAACTCTAAAACCTCCTCTAGGTTATGTGCGAGTTTAGCAGCTTCGGGCACTTTAAAGCCCCAATCTCGAGCATTTTGCAAACTTTCAAATTGTGTTTTTATAGGAAGCCTTTCACCCTGTAAATTATATAACAAACAATCCAACGGGCGTTTAGCAACCTCAGCACTATCCTGCAATTTTAAACTTCCAGAAGCCGTGTTTCGTGGGTTTCTGTATGGTTCTTCGCCCAATTCCACTCTTTCAGCATTCATCTTTGCGAATCCTTCAAAAGGTAAAACAATCTCACCGCGAATATCAAAAAGCGGCGGATAATCTCCCCGAAGTTGCAACGGAACGGACCTTATAGTTTTTATGTTTGCTGTAACATCGTCGCCCTGAAAACCATCACCGCGAGTTACGGCTTTTTTCAGCTTTCCATCTTCGTAAGTCAAACTGATTGAGGCGCCGTCGTATTTAAGTTCACACGTAAATTCTACTTTGCCATCCACCATTTTTTCGATACGCTTCTCCCAATCTTCGAGGTCTTCTTTGGAATAGGAATTATCCAAAGAATACATTCTATACGTATGTGGAATGGTTTCAAAATTCTTGGTTATTTCACCTCCAACTCTTAAAGTTGGTGAATTTGGATCGTAAAACTCTGGATGCTCTTTTTCAAGTTCTTGAAGTTGTTTCAGTTTTTGATCGAATTCAAAGTCGGAAATTGTGGGATTATCTAATATGTAATAATTATAATTATGCTCGCGGAGTTCGTTGCGAAGGGATGTTATTTGTTGTTCGATGTTCATGCAACAAATATAAAATTTTAAACCTCACAGCTTTTTAAAAACTGTGAGGTTTATCAATGAAATTTTCAACAAAATTTAAAAATCAATCATCTAAAAAGATATTGCGAACCAATGCCGCGCAAAGCCCGCCGGCGATAGGTGCAACGATAAACAACCAAAGTTGCTGTAATGCCATTCCGCCAGCGAAAAGTGCAGGACCTAAACTACGAGCTGGGTTAACGGAGGTTCCTGTAATTGGAATTACTACCATATGAATCAATGCCAAAGAAAGACCAATAGCAAGCCCCGCCATCATTGGCGAAGTGTGTTTTGAAGCCGTGGCTCCAAAAATTACCATTAAGAAAAGAAATGTGAATGCAAATTCTGCAATCAATGCAGATTTCATATCGTATTCGCCCAGATAGCCGGGACCCCAACCGTTTGCTCCCAAGCCCCATTCGGGCATTGAGAATCCAGTGCTTCCAGTAGCTAAAACATACAGCAACCCAGAAGCAGCCACGGCTCCAATACATTGAAAAACAACGTAGCCAACAGTGTCTTTAGCAGATAATTTTCCAGCAGCTAGCATTGCTATGGAAATTGCTGGGTTAATATGGCATCCAGAAACTGGGCCAATGGTATAGACCATCACCAATACAGCAAAACCAAAGGCTAATGAGATACCCAACAACCCGATTCCGGCTGGTCCAGAATGGGTTACGCTGGCAATAGTTGCTGCGCCACAGCCAAATAAAACTAAGGCAAATGTGCCGAGTGCTTCGGCGAAATACTTTTTTGTAGAATTCATTTTCAATAATTTAAGAGGTTAGAATACTTAAAATTAAGAAAATGAAAACCTTATAAAAGGATTGTTAAAAAGGAAGGATTAAATGTTGATAACCAATCAAGTTCTGTCAGAATTTAGCCACTTCGGAACCTCGGGCCTCTTAAATTCCTTCATTTTTTTTAATAGATTCAAAGGATTGGAATCTACTAAAAGAAGGCTGTAGTTATCCATAGAAAGAAAGCCTTTGCGCACCATGGTTTCAAGCATTTTTATAAGATCGTTGTAGAAACCATTAATATTCAATAGACCAATTGGTTTTTGATGTAAACCAAGCTGAAGCCAAGTTATTATTTCAAAAAGCTCTTCTAAGGTTCCCATGCCGCCCGGAAGCGCGATAAAGCCATCGCTTTCTTCCTGCATTTTCATTTTGCGTTCGTGCATGTTTTCAGTGGTAATAAGTTCTGTAAGGCCTAAATGAACCACTTCTTTTTTCTTTAAAAAATTTGGGATTATACCAATAACACTTCCTTTATTGTCTAAAACGCTTTTGGCTATTTCGCCCATCACTCCTATTTTTGCAGCGCCGTACACTAAAGTAATTTTACGCTCGGCAAAAATTCTACCTAATTTTTTGGCAGCATCGGTTATGGCAAGATCGTTGCCATCGCTACTTCCGCAGAAGACACAGATTTTTTTTAATTCGCTCATAAAATTTTATTAGTATTTCCGATTGTTATTTCCGCCGAATGGGTGCCTTACAATTTTTATAAAGCAGCCGGCATGTAATTTAAAGAGAGCATTTCAACATTCGGTCTTTTCCGAAAAAGTCCTTTTTTACTTCAATATTTTTAAATCCTTCGCTTATTAAAAGCGCGGTCAATTCTTCACTAAGGTACTCATTAATCTCGAAAAAGAGTTTTCCGTTGGGTTTTAAATGGTTTTTCGCCAGTTGGGAAATCGCGCGATAAAACAACAACGGATCGTCATTACTAACGTACAACGCCGACTCTGGCTCATACTTTAAAACGTTTTGCTGCATTGCTTCTTTTTCCAATTCGCGCACATAGGGCGGATTTGAAACAATTATATCGTAATGCTTTGGAAGCGTTTCGGTTTTTAAAATATCTGTCTTAATGAATGTTACTTCAGCAGTATTTATTTCTGCATTTTCACGAGCAATCATCAATGCTTCTTCGGAAATATCCAAAGCAGAAACTTCAGCATTTTGAAGATTTTTCGCAAGTGAAATAACAATACAACCACTACCAGTGCCAATATCTAAAATCCCCCTTGCCCCCGAAGGGGGAATTTCCGTGAGTATCCACTCAACTAATTCTTCCGTTTCGGGACGGGGAATTAGGGTGTGATTATTCACTTTGAAAGAAAGCCCGTAAAATTCGGTTTCACCAATTATATATTGAATTGGCTCATTATTTTTAAGTCGAAGTAATGCTTTCTGAAATTTTTTAGAATCTTCTTCAGAAACATTCTTTTCAGGATTTAAAGCGATTTCTATTCGGGTAAGACCCAAATATTCTTCCGTAAGAATATTGAAAAAAGATTGCACCTCTTCTGAAGGATATAATCCTAAAAGGAAGTTTTGAAAGCTTTTTTTGAGTTCTATTATTTTCATTAAACGGAGTTTAAAACCTATAAAGTGGTCGGTGGGCACACCTCGCAGTTTATAGCGTTTTCAGCATATGCACTGGGCAAGAATAATGGCCTGTGTCGCCCATAGCGGCGTCTATATATTCAAAACCGGCTTGTTTGTATAGTTTTTGGGCGTGCGTCATATAATCCATAGTTTCCAGATATATTTCTTCAAACCCAAATTCGCGTGCTTTGGTTACACAAAACTCCATCATTTGTGCGCCTACGCCTCTACCTCGGGCTTCGGGCAAAAAATACATTTTTTGAAGTTCGCAAACGTTGCCATCAAAATTATCTAATGGCGCCACGCCTGCACCGCCAATTATAGTATCGTTTTCTTCCACCACAAAATAAACCGCTTTGGGTTTTTGGTAGGTTTCAAACATGCAATCCAAAGCCGCATCGGCATAAGCGGTACCTACTTTTGGCACGTTAAAATCTACTAAAACGCTACGTATTACTTTGGCGATTTGCGGATTGTCCTTCTTTTTTATAAGTCGAATAATTGGTGTGTCCATTCTAATTAAATCCTTGTATTTTTACGCGGTGAAGATACACGAAAAATATATGATGCGCTGCATTCAACTGGCTAAAAACGGACTGGGAACCACCTATCCAAATCCGTTGGTGGGTAGCGTCATTGTTCATAATAATGAAATTATTGGCGAAGGCTGGCACTACAAAGCTGGGCAAGCCCACGCCGAAGTAAACGCCATTTCCAGCGTACGCAAAACCAAGGTTTTAAAGGAAGCAACAATCTATGTTAGTTTGGAACCTTGCAGCCATTTTGGGAAAACGCCGCCCTGCGCCAATTTAATTATTGAAAGCGGCATTAAAAAAGTGGTGATTGGAAGTTTAGACCCAAATCCGAAAGTAGCTGGCCGTGGTATTAAAAGATTAATGGAAGCCGGTTGCCAAGTTATTGTAGGCGTTTTAGAAAACGAATGCAACGAATTAAATAAACGTTTCTTCACTTTTCACCAGAAAAAAAGACCTTATATTTTTCTGAAATGGGCACAGTCGGTTGACGGTTTTATTGCTCCAAAAAGTGAAACTCGAAACAAAACAAAACCCGTTTGGATTACAAATGAATTTTCACGGCAACTCGTCCATAAAATGCGAGCGGAGGAACAGGCTATTTTAGTGGGAACAAACACGGTTTTGCAAGATAATCCTTCGCTTACGGTTCGGGATTGGGCTGGAGAAAATCCAACGCGGATCGTGATTGATAGAAATTTAAAAATTCCGCAAGATTTATCAGTTTTTGATGCAAGTTCCAAGACGATAGTTTTCAACGAAAAGGAAAGCAAAACTTCAGAAAACCTAGGTTATGAAAAAGTTGATTTCTCTGAAAAAATTACGCAGCAAATCTGCAACCTACTTTTCAAAAGAGAAATTCAATCAATTATAATTGAAGGCGGTGCAAAAACGCTTCAAACATTTATTGATGCCAATCTTTGGGATGAAGCCTTTGTATTTAACGGAAGCACAAGCTTTGGAGAAGGTATTAAAGCACCTAATTTTGAAGGAGAATTTATTTCAGAAGAAAAAATAAAAGACGACACATTACGAATTTTTAAAAACCCTAACTCTTGATAGCGTTAGCGCTCAGCATTCTTTCATCCACAATGATTTTTGTGGTTTTTAAACTGTTTTCTAAGTTTAAAATCAATACAATGCACGGCATTGTTTTCAACTACGTAACAGCTTGTTTTTGCGGCATTATCTTTCAAAAGGATTCGGTAGATTTCGCTTCAATTCCAAATTACAATTGGTTTCCGTTCGCCTTGGTTTTGGGCGCACTATTTATAACCGTTTTCAACTTAATGGCAATAACAACACAACGTAGCGGACTTTCAGTAGTTTCTGTAGCCACAAAAATGAGCGTTGTTATTCCCATCATTTTTGGGTTGGTTTATTATAATGAGAGCTTAGGTGTATTAAAAATTATCGGAATTATCTTGGCTTTGGCCTCTGTTTATCTAGCTTCCATAAAGACCAAAGACGGAATTAAAATAAAACCTTCAAATTTCATCTTTCCAGTTTTAGTTTTTCTGGGAAGTGGTTTTATAGACACTACCATAAAATATCTGGAAGGCGAATTTATCGCAGAAAACGACATCCCAATTTTTTCCGCGACTATTTATGCTATGGCCGGTATTATCGGGTTTGTTATTATACTATTTCAGGCGAGTAAAGGGAAATTTAAGTTTCAATTTAAAAATGTGCTTGCCGGAATTGCTTTAGGAATTCCGAATTATTTCTCCATCTATTTCTTGGTGCAGGCGCTGCGCAGTGGTATTTTTGACAGTTCGGGCATTTTCACCATTAATAATGTGGCTATTGTTATGATTTCAACTTTGTTTGGAATTTTACTATTTAAGGAGAAATTATTATTGAAAAACTGGATTGGAATTGCGCTCGCAGTGATTAGTATATTTTTGATTGCTTTTGAAAGATTTTAGCAATCTAATAAGTTTTTAATGCGCTGAATAACAAAATATAAACACGAATTTGGAGATTGAAAAAGACACATATAAAACGATTTTAAAACCTTCAAAAGAGGTTCTTTTTAAGGAAAAAGGAAGCAAATTTTTTGGATATGCCTTTCCTGTAACTTCAGAAGATGACACTAAAGAATTTATTGAAAGCCTTAAAAAACAGCACCATAGCGCACGGCATTGGTGCTACGCTTGGCAACTAGGCAAAAGCTACGAACACTACCGCGCTAATGACGACGGCGAGCCCTCAAATAGTGCTGGTATGCCCATCTACGGACAACTTCAATCTTTTGATGTTACTAATATTCTCGTTGTAGTAGTTCGTTATTTTGGCGGTACAAAACTCGGCGTTGGTGGCTTGATTCAAGCGTACAAAACTACTGCTCAAATGGCTTTGGAAACTTGTAGAATTGTAGCACGTACTATCGATGAAACATTTCAGCTAAAATTTGAATATCCTGAAATGAATATCGTTATGCGAATTGTAAAAGATGAAGACCTAAAAATCATAGCTCAAAAAATGGAATTGAATTGTGAATTCAAAATTTCAGTGCGTAAAAATGACGCCGAACGAATATTTAATTTGTTCGAGAATACTTACAAAGTGAGTATTAAACGATTAGAAAATTAACTACTCTTCGTTCAGCTTTTCAATAAGATAATTGGGTGCTTTTATTAGCTTTTTTGTCGCACTATTTATAAAAACTAAAATAGTAGTGGCCGTTACCAAAAGTTGTTTGGACTCATTATAAATTTCATATTGAAATTCAATTTTCACCCCCGGCATTTGCTTTAAAGATGTCTTTACGGTAAGTAAATCGTCGTAAAAAGCAGGCTTCTTATAATCAATACTGAAATGTACAACAGGCAAATGTATATCATTGGCTTCCATCCATTTATATGAAAACCCAAGCTCCCGAAGCCATTCGGTTCTGCCCTGCTCTAAGTACTGTGCGTAGTTACCGTAGTAAACCACACCCATTTGGTCGGTTTCACCATAACGCACTCTAATTTGTGTAAGTGTATTCTTCAAAGTTTTGTGTAGATTAAAGAAAGTTTTTTTGTAGTTTTATCCAAAGGGAAGTATGGCGAAAAAAAACTAATAATTCAACCCCTAACTGGTTTTTTTTATAACTTTTTTGTTCACATATTTGCACTGTTAATAAATAGCACGGAATTACTCCCTCCCCTATTTTTTGGCCATACCTTTTTAAACAAAAAAACACAAATTTTAACTATGAGCAAAACTGCGGAATCGGTTTGGAACAATTGTTTGGCTTTTATCGAAGATAACATCACTTCGCAGGCATTCAAAACTTGGTTCGAACCCATCAAGGCGGTTAAGCTAACCGACAATGCATTGAGCATTCAGGTACCGAGCAAGTTTTTTTATGAGTGGCTCGAAGAACACTATGTTAAAATATTAAAAGTTGCACTTACAAAGGAATTGGGTACCACTGCTAAATTGGTTTACATCATTAGAATGGAAAACACTTACGGCAATAAACAACCTTTTACTGAAAAAATTCCGAGCGCAAACCGAAGCAATCTCCGATCGCAAGACGTTGATGTTCCATTGAAAAACAAAAGTCCGGAACTTAAAAATCCGTTTGTAATTCCTGGAATTCGCAATGTAAAAATTGAGTCGCAACTTAATCCCAATTATAATTTTGAAAGTTTCCTTGAAGGCGAATCGAATAGATTAGCTCGCTCGGCAGGCTTAGCAGTTGCTAACAAACCTGGCGGAACTTCATTCAACCCTTTGCTTATTTTTGGCGGTGTTGGTTTGGGAAAAACCCACTTGGGTCACGCAATTGGTGTTGACATAAAAGATAAATATCCCGAAAAAACGGTGCTTTATATTTCTGCGGAAAAATTTACCCAGCAATATATTGAATCGGTTAAAAAGAACAATCGCAACGACTTTATTCACTTCTATCAAATAATAGATGTGCTTATAGTGGACGACATACAATTGCTTTCTGGAAAAGCTGGAACACAGGATGTTTTCTTCCACATTTTTAATCATTTACATCAAAACGGCAAGCAGGTTATTTTAACCAGCGACAAAGCCCCAGTAGATATGATTGATATTGAACAGCGCTTGCTTTCTCGTTTTAAATGGGGCCTTTCTGCTGAATTAAATCACCCAGATTACGATACTCGTGTCGCTATTATAAAAAACAAATTATATCGCGATGGTGTGGAAATGCCAGATGATATTGTAGAGTTTTTGGCGAATAATATAAAAACAAATATCCGCGAACTTGAAGGCGCAATAATTTCATTAATTGCCCATTCATCTTTCAACAAAAAAGAAATAACGATAGAGCTTGCTCGCAAGATTGTTGATAACTACGTGAAACACACCAAACGTGAAGTTTCTATAGATTATATACAAAAAGTGGTGAGCGATTATTTCCAAATGGATGTAGATACATTGCAGTCAAAAACACGAAAAAGGCATATTGTTCAAGCGCGTCAATTAGCTATGTTTTTTGCGAAGAAATTCACAAAAGCTTCCCTTGCTTCTATCGGTTCTCAAATTGGGCAACGCGATCACGCAACAGTACTTCATGCTTGCAAAACAGTTGATAATCTTTCAACTACCGACAAGCAATTCAGAAAATACGTTGAAGACCTTAACAAAAAGTTGACACTCTAGTCCTTCTCGATTCTTTACTTTTAGCACTATTAACTCAAGATTTTTCGAAAATGCAAACGAGAATATTAATGGTCTGCCTCGGCAATATCTGCCGTTCTCCTTTAGCCGAAGGAATTTTAAAATCTAAAATCGATACCTCAAAAACATTTGTTGATTCTGCCGGAACAGGGCATTGGCACGTTGGTGATCTTCCCGATAAAAGAAGTATTGCCATCGGTAAACGTTATAATATTGATATTGCCAATCAACGCGGAAGACAATTCAGTGCAGAGGATTTCGAAAATTTCGATTTGATTTACGTAATGGACAATAGTAATAAAGACGATGTGTTGGCTTTGGCTGAAAATGATTCGCAAAGAGAAAAGGTTAAACTAATTCTCGATGAAATTTTTCCAGGTGAAAACGTTGACGTTCCCGACCCTTACTTTGGCGTTGAGAATGGTTTTGAAAATGTTTTCAAAATGCTCGATGAAGCTTGCGATCAAATTGCGCGTAGACTTTAATGCATTATTTCGTCAGTTTTACTTATATTTAATTCTTCACTTAAAATTGGCCATGAAAAACGTATTCATCCTCCTGTCTTTCCTTATTTTTTCAACTTTAATGTTTTCCCAAGATGTAAGCATTGAATTGTTTAAGGATAACTTTGATCAACCTTTGAGCTTGCAACATGCAAATGATGAACGATTATTTGTAGTTGAAAAAGGTGGAAAAGTTAAAGTCATTCAAGCTGACGGAAGCGTGAATGTTACCCCATACATAGATATTTCGGCACAAATTTCAACAAATAGTGAACGCGGCCTGCTAGGCATGGCATTTCATCCCGACTATGCGAACAACGGCTATTTTTATGTGAATTACAGCAATACCAGTGGCGATACTCAGGTTTCTAGATTTTCAGTAAGTACTGGGAATCCCGATTTGGCAGACCCCAATTCAGAATTACCTCTTTTAGGCTATTCTCAGCCTGCTTCCAATCATAATGGTGGTAATCTGGCATTCGGACCCGATGGCTATCTTTATATCGCTTCTGGCGATGGTGGTGGCAGTGGCGATCCAAATGATAGAGGCCAAGACTTAAATTTTCTTTTAGGAAAAATACTGCGGATAGATGTTAACAACCCTTCGGGAGGAAATAATTATGGCATCCCTGCAGATAATCCATTTGTGGGAGACCCAAATGCGTTAGATGAAATCTGGGCCTACGGTTTGCGAAACCCATGGCGCTTTTCATTCGATTTTACTGAAAACAATATTTGGATTGCCGATGTTGGCCAAACCAGTAGAGAAGAAATAAATAGAGTTAATGTAACCGAAGCCGGATTAAATTACGGCTGGAGATGTTACGAAGGAACACAACCGTTTAATACACAAAACTGCCCACCGCAGTCTGAAATAACTTTTCCGTTGGCTGAATATACCCACGCTGGTGGCAATTGCTCTATTTCGGGCGGTTACGTTTACAGAGGCACTGTATATACTGATATTTCTGCACTTTACTTTTTTGCAGACTTTTGCAGCGGACTAATCGGCACAGTTGACGATGCTGGAACTTTAGTGGAACACGGCACTTTTACAGGTAGTTGGGTTTCTTTTGGTGAAGACGTGCATAAAGAGCTTTACATTATAGATTTTAACGGCTCTATTTATAAAATTAAAGGTGGCGAAACTGCAAGTACTGAAGATTTTTCAATTGAAAATACGCTGAGTATGCTTCCAAATCCTGCTTCGGAAAATGTTTCTTTTAGTTTGAAAAATGAAGTGCTTAGTAATATTTCACTTTACAATATTCGCGGACGTTTGGTTATTTCCGAAGAAAATATTTCAAGCAGTGAAAAAACAATTTCAATTTCAAATTTAAACTCGGGAATTTATTTCGCAAAAATTACTTCGGCAAAAGAGCAAACTACCGTTAAAAAACTAATCGTTCAGTAATATTTAATGACTTCAAAAAAAGGAAATTTATACCTTATTCCCTGCCCCATGGGTGATGTTCCGCCATTGGCAGTACTCCCTATTTCAGTAAAAAAGGCAGTTGAAAGAATAGACCACTACATAGTGGAACACGAAAAGAATGCGCGCCGATTTATAAAAAGCATTGTTCCCGAAAAGAAACAACCTACGCTAAAATTTCAGGAAATAAATAAATTCACCCAGCCAGAAGAAATTCCTGCTATGCTCAATCCATGTTTGGAAGGTTTTGACGTTGGCGTTATTAGTGATGCTGGTTGCCCAGGAATTGCAGATCCTGGAGCGAGAGCGGTGCATTATGCGCACGAGTTTGATATTAAAGTGGTGCCGCTCGTGGGACCGTCTTCAATTTTATTGGCTATGATGGCTAGTGGCTTTAACGGGCAGAATTTTGCCTTCAACGGTTATTTACCCATTGATAAAGGTGAACGAAAAACAGAGCTGAAACGTTTGGAAAAACTTTCTAAAGACTTAGACCAGTCTCAACTTTTTATTGAAACTCCGTACCGCAATAATCAAATGCTACAAAGTTTGATAGAAAACCTCAACCCACAAACACATATTTGTGTGGCTTGCGATATAACATTGCCTACAGAATATATAAAAACTGCGCCGGCCAGTTTATGGAAAAAAATAAAGGTGGACCTTCATAAAAGACCCACCTTATTCATTATTCAAGGATAAAATTTACATCACCCTTGGTCGCTTGTTTGCAACAATATGCGAAGTATCATAACCCGAAAACTTACTTAAGTAATAACGAATTGAAGTGCCATTTGCATCTTCAAAACGATTTTCGCCTGCGCTTCTAAGAAATTTTTTCACATTACCAGCACCTGCTAAATGTGCAGCGGCTAGAATTCCTGATTCAGTAACTTTTACGCCACCAATGGTTTTGCCTGAATAACGCTTAATGTCTCTGCGAAGCACCCATTTGTTTAATGAGGTGTAAGCTAAGAAAGCAGCTTCTTGCTGACGCGTATCGTATAGAAAATTATCAGTGTTCTTAAAACCTATCATTCTCAAGGTTGAACGTGAAAACTGATATTTGCCCATATAACCGTAATCATTTACGATATTGTAATCGCCTCTTGATTCTTTAAAACCAAGGGCTTCTTTGAATCCTACATAGGATTTACCCAAAAATAAATAAAATTTCGGGGTCACAGGAACTATTAAAGGGGTTAGTTCAATTTCTGTGGGAACGTCGTAATATAACTCCAACCCTTCCGTGCTAAACGCTGAAAGATCGTGGCCATCTTTTGAAATGAAACCTGTCCCTACTAGTACGGTAACAACAAGTAATACTGCAATTAGATATATTCTTTTTTTCATTAGGTTTAAAATTCGGATATAGAATTACATCCTCGTTTCAGCGGGCAAAGATAGTTCTTTTTTTAATAATCTGATTTGTAGGGTGTTAAATTAATATTAATAAAAAACCAGGCTTGTCAACCTGGTTTTTCTTAATAATTATAATGTCGCTCTGGCGTTGTTGTCTGGGAGTATTTCTGAAACATCGTAATCAATGAAACGTTTCATATATCTTGTTATAGGTACATGATTTGCGTCTTTAAAAACGGTTTCTCCATTGCTATCCAGAAATTTTTTCACATTTCCGGCGCCTCCCAAATGTGCTGCGGCCAAAAGGCCCGATTCAGTTATTTTAACACCGTTTATTGTTTGACCATTAAATTCATCAATATAATCTCGAAGTACCCATTTGTTTTTAGAAATCAAAGCTTCAAAAGCCTTTTCCTGCAACAAAGGGGAATTTAAAAATCGGGAAGTATTGTAAATCCCAACCCAATTAAGGGTAGAACGGCCAAACTGGTATTTGCCTAAATAACCCAATCTGTTCACAGCTCTGTAATTTCCACTGCTTTCCTTAAAGCCGAGGTCATAACAAAAACCAAGGAACGACTTCCCAAGAAAGGGAACACTATCTTGAGAATTCAAATTCACTTCATAATCGTAAGGAACATTGGCAACGCTCCCTACAGTATCTGTAGCGAATATAGAACTGCTGTAATCTACTTTTTCAGAAGTAAATGCCATTGCAGTAAAAACTGCAACAGACAGCAGCGCAGACAATTTCATAAAACGTTTTGTCATGTTTTACTTAGTTTTAAATTATAATTATCGCGCCATCGCTTTGTGCGAGACGAAATAAATTTTTAGTAATGTAAACACACATTTTGGCGAACAAAAGTTCGCCGCGCTATATGAAAATATTGTGCCAAAGAACGACTGACTATCGTAATTTAGATTGATAGTCAGCATTTTATAAATGATAAGATAGTATAAATATAGCGAACAGCTGCGGGGTTAACATTATTTAACCCGCTAATAGAAGTAGTTTTAACAAAAATTGAAGGAGACTTCGGTTACCTTTTTAACCCTTGATTATTCACCCAACGCACATATTCGGCTTTGTTTACGTTGTGTTGCGCTAAGTTTTTAGCGAATTTGTGGTAACCAAAATTAGTAACATCTGCCACAAAGTAGTAATAATCGTGCTTTTCAGGATTTAGCACGGCATCGATGGAAGATATATCTGGCATTGTGATTGGTCCCGGTGGTACGCCTGCATATTTATATGTATTGTAGGGCGAATCTAGTTCCAAATCTACATAGAGCACTCTTTTAATAATTTGGTTGTAATAGCCACTTTCACGTTTCAGTGCGTAAATAACTGTGGGATCTGCTTGCAGTAACATCCCTACTTTCAATCTATTTATATACACCCCCGCCACGCGTGCACGCTCGTCTACTTTGGCAGTTTCTTTTTGAACAATTGAAGCCAATGCCATCACCTCTTCTTTTGAAAGGTTTATTTTTTGTGCTTTTTCAATTCTAGCTTCGTTCCAAAACCGTTCGTACTCGGTTTTCATTCGGCTTCTATAAGTTTCGGCAGAGCTATTCCAGTAAAATTCATAGGTATTCGGAATATACATAGCAAGCGCTGTTTCATCGTTCAAACCTACTTCCTTTAAAAATTCGGGACTGCGCATTGCTTTCAAAAGTGAAACACTGTCAGCTTCAATTTGATTCGAAATATGACCCGCCAAATCCTCCAATCGTTCCTGATTATTGAATTTTATATTTATTGGAATATTCCTGCTTCGCAATGTATTCACAATATCATTATTCGTCATTCCCTTTGTTATTATGAAATGACCCGGCTTAATATTCGAAGTATATTGCTTTTGGTTCGCTATCGTATTAAACGATTCAATATCTCTCAGAAGAGGCTCTAATTCTTCGGTTACATCGTTTAAAGTTGCATTAGTGGGAATATATATATGTGCTTCCTTATTATTGAATGCAGTATTTCCCGTAAAAGCAGTATTGTAAACATACCACGCAAAAGCACCCATTGCCACAGCACCGAGCAATACAACAGCTATTAATATTTTCTTTATATACATTTTTTGAAATATGAATTCAGAATTATGAATTTTGGATTAATTGATAAAAACATTCACTTTTGTAATTTCTTTCGGAAAAAACCCAGTCTTTTTTAACGCCACTTTTTTCAAAACCAGCTTTTTCGAACAACTTTATACTTGCTTCGTTTTCTTCTGTTATTCCCGCAAATATTTGATGCATATTTAAGTGGGCAAAAGCATAATCGCAAGTAAGCTTTAGTGCTTCCGAAGCTAATCCTTTTCTTTTATTCTCTTCGGAAAAAATTACGATGCCAACCCCTACTCTGCTGTGTTTAGGCTCAAAATCGAAAAGATCGATAAATCCAACTTGGGTTTCGTCTTCACTTTTACAAATAACGAGACGTAATTGTTTTACATCGTAAATATCGCGGTGACTATTTTCTAGATATTGTTTCAGAATAAATTTTGAAAATGGAACTGTGGTATTGCTCACTTCCCAAAGCGATTCAGTGTTTTCCAAATAATATAGAAAATCCAGATCTGAAGGTTCCAAAGCTCGTAAAAATATATTTTCTCCTTTTAGTGTTTTCATTTCCAAATTCCTTTAAAAACCTGCGTTGCGGGTCCTTCCAAATATACATTTTTATAACTCGAATCTTCTTTATTAAAACGCACTTGCAATTGACCGCCGGGAGTATTCAAAATTACCTTGTTTTCAGAAGTTTTGCCAGTTTCGAACATTGCAATGGCAACAGCTGTAACGCCTGTGCCGCACGATAAAGTTTCGTCTTCAACGCCGCGTTCGTAGGTTCGAACCGAAAAAATGGCACCGTCTTCCTGTTCTACAAAATTTACATTGGATCCTTCTTTGCCATAAATTTTATTTCGAATTGCTCTTCCATTAATGAAAACATCAAAATCTGGAAGCTGTGCCACCATTTCAACGTGATGCGGCGAACCGGTGTTTAAAAAAGTGAAGTTTTCTGAAACATTTATATTTTCAACATCGTTCATTTTTAATGAAACCCAATCATTTCCAACCGTGGCTCTGTGCATTCCATCAACGGCTTCAAAAGTTGTTTTTTCAGAAATAATTCCGAGAAATTTTGCAAAATGCACAATACACCTTCCGCCATTTCCGCACATAGAGCTTAGGTTGCCGTCGCTGTTATAATAAACCATTTTGAAGTCTGCCGTAGCATGTTTTTCTAACAATAGCAAGCCGTCAGCACCTACGCCAAAACGGCGGTCGCAGATTTTGGCAACGAGATTAGTATCTTCCTTTGGGAAAAATTCTTCGCGATTATCGATAATCACAAAATCGTTTCCCGTGCCTTGATATTTGTAAAAAGTGAATTCCATAGTCGGACAAAGATATAAAAAGCCACTACGAGTTAGGCTGAAGTTTTGACGTTAAATACAAGTTAAAACCCAATTTGTGGCATACTATTTTCAAGCGTAACTAGTTAAATTTGTAGAGGTATTAAAAATATATTTCTTCAGAAAAAAGTTTTTCATCTCCATCTTCTATGGATCGAAAGGCTAAAAACAGTTTAAAATGCAAAACTTAAGAACGAAGTTTTCATATTATAATAAAGTAGTATTAATTAAAATTTTTTACAATGAAACAAACAGTTAGTTTATTTCTAGTAGCGCTTTTTGCGGGCGCCATCACGCTTGGAGGTTACAAACTCATCGAAGAAAAAGATGTTATTCCTTTTACCTCTTCAGAAAAAACCAATTTTATTCCAACAACCTTTTCTACGAACGGAGCCGAAATGAATACTGATTTCACCGATGCTGCCGAGAAAACAGTGCACGCCGTGGTTCACGTAAAAAACACCACCGTAAGCAGACAACCCACTAATATTATGGAATATTTTCAAGGTGGCGGACAACCCAAAGCTATGGTTGGCAGTGGTAGCGGCGTAATAATTTCGCCAGATGGTTATATTGTTACTAATAATCATGTAATTGCGAACGCGACTAACCTTGAGGTTACGCTGAATAACAATAAAACATATACCGCAAAACTTATTGGCACAGATCCAAATACTGACATTGCCCTTGTGAAAATTGATGGCGATGAGGAATTTCCATACATTCCTTTTGGCGATTCAAACAATGTGAAGATCGGCGAATGGGTGCTTGCGGTGGGAAATCCATTTAATCTAACCTCAACAGTTACCGCTGGAATTATAAGTGCGAAAGCACGCGATTTAAACCAATTTGACGGAAATTCACAATCTTTTATTCAAACCGATGCAGCCGTAAATCGCGGAAATAGTGGCGGCGCTTTGGTAAATACTCGTGGCGAATTGATTGGGATAAACACTGCTATTACTTCGGAAACGGGAAGTTATGTTGGTTATTCCTTCGCCGTGCCATCCAATAACGCTCGAAAAGTAATTGAAGATATTTTAGAATATGGAAACGTTCAACGTGGCATTTTAGGCATTCAAGTGGGGAATATAAGTCCGCAACTTGTAGAAAAATACGGAATCAACGAAACCCAAGGCGTATTTGTGGGCGGAATTGAAAAAGGAAGCGGCGCCGATAAAGCTGGCTTAAAAGAAGGCGATATTATTAAACAACTGGATGGTTATAAGGTTGCCAAATTTGCTGATTTGTCTGGTTATTTGGGCTCAAAACGGCCGAAAGATGTAGTTGAAGTAACTGTACTTCGCGATGGAAAAGAAAGAAAAATTCCTGTAAAACTTATAAAGTTAGAAACTTTCTCCATTGATGATCTTGGCGTGGAAGTGAAAAATATTACTTCAGAAGAATTAAAAGCGAGAGGTCTTAAAAACGGGGTTATGGTTACGCGCGCCCTTTCTCCCGAAGTGGCTCGTTATAAATTAGAAGGAATTATAATCACTAAAATTAACGACGAAGCAGTTAATGATATAGACGACGCAAAGCGAATTATGAGCCAGCGCGACTATCGCACGCCTATAAAAATGACTTTTACGGATAGTGCCGGAAATATCAATTCATTTATATTTAGGTAAAATTGATATTATATTTATTCTAAACGCTGCTGAAAATCAAAACTTTCAGCGGCGTTTTTATTTTAGGTTTTTATTTCCCCAAGACGATGAAAATAAGTATTTTTGCGCCAAATTTTAACGCTCTCCTCGTACTTCTACTTGCTAAGCATTAAAGAATACGCGGACCTAAAAAATCTATCCTTATGAGTTTTGATGACGTTTATGAAAAAGAACTGTCTTTTCAAACTGACCGCCGAAAAGCTTCAGTAGAATTTATTAAAATCATTAGCGACCTTTGGTACGACAAGTCCATTGAACTGGTACTTTTCCGCAACCAACTTATAGACCGCAATGTGAGTGAAATTTTGAACCTTCATGAATATGCAGGTGAATTCGTTCAAAAACCAATTTCAATTTTCGATTCTGTGGAAATTGCGCAGGCAATCAAAACTTTGGATCTTCCGCCAGCAAAACTGGACATCGGGAAACTTACGTATGAATTCCATTTGGAAGACGATAAGTATTCAAATGCTTTGGCTTTCGTTTCAGATAAATTGAAAAATGCCAAGGAAGCAAAAACAGTAGTTCCAAAAGACGTAGTGCTATACGGTTTTGGCCGTATTGGGCGTTTATTGGCTCGTGAGCTTATGACCCGAACTGGAGGGGGCAATCAACTTCGCCTTCGTGCTATTGTGGTTCGTGGTAAAATGGATCAGACCGTTTTAGACAAAAGAGCTTCATTGCTTCAGTACGATTCTGTTCACGGAGATTTCCCTGGAACTGTACGTACAGACCTTGAAAACAGTGCGTTGATTATTAATGGAACTACCGTTCACATAATTTCAGCAAACAATCCTGAAGACATAGATTATACAAAATACGGAATTGACGATGCGTTAATTATTGATAACACCGGTGCTTTCCGCGATGATAAAGAATTAAGCCGCCATTTAAAAGCGAAAGGTGCGGCAAAAGTATTGCTTACCGCTCCTGGAAAAGGCGTTCCAAATATCGTTCACGGTGTAAACCAAAACGAATACGATCCAAATACGGTCGATATCTTCTCGGCAGCCTCTTGTACTACCAATGCCATTACACCTATTTTGAAAGCCGTTGAGGATACCTACGGAGTAGTTCGTGGGCATTTGGAAACAATTCACGCCTATACAAATGACCAGAATTTGGTAGATAATATGCACAGCAAGTACCGTCGTGGTCGTGCTGCAGCATTAAATATGGTAATTACTGAAACTGGTGCTGGAAGCGCCGTTGCAAAAGCATTGCCTATTTTAGCAGGTAAACTTACCAGTAACGCGATTCGTGTTCCTGTTCCAAACGGTTCATTAGTGGTTTTAAATCTTGAGGTAGCAAAACCAACTTCAAAAGATGATATTAACGCTACAATGAAAAAATACGCTTTGGAAGGCGATTTGGTAGAGCAGATTCAATATTCTATGAATAATGAATTGGTTTCTAGCGATATCGTTGGTTCTTGCTCACCTTCTATTTATGACAGCAACGCTACAATCGTTACCGAAGATGGAAAAAATATCGTACTTTATGTTTGGTACGATAATGAGTACGGTTACAGCCACCAAGTAATTCGCTTGGCCAAGTATATTGCACAAGTTAGACGATTTACTTATTACTAGTAATTTAGTATTTTAATGAAATAGGAAAAATCCTGTTGCCGCGGTAACAGGATTTTTTTATATTTATACCTGTTCTAAATTTTTTCGATTATGAGATTCCTATAAAAACCCTATTATCCAATATTGTTATTTTTTTCAATTTTCATATTTGTTTCTTGTTCAAAAGACAGCGACGAAATAACTCAGCAAGAAACACCCGTAACAGTTTCGACAGAAGACTTTTCAACCTCAATGGATGAAAACCCAACCAACGGGCAAATAATCGGAACCGTTCAAGGAAGCACTAATGAAGGCGCCATTACTTTTTCAATTAGAGCACAGAACCCGGCTGGGGCATTTATTATTGATTCCGCTTCGGGGGAATTAAAAGTTGCTGATGAAACTCTTTTCGATTTTGAAACAAATCCCACAATTACTGGGACAGTGCAAGTTTCAAATGGAGCTATTTCTGAAAATGCCACAGTTACCATTTCTTTGAATGAGCAAAATATCTATGAATTACCTTATATCCGTTTATGGACACAAGAAGATGTAAACCTTTTTGGAGCTAATCAATATACAAGAATTATGGGTACACTATATATCGGAACTCCATATGAAGGCTATACAACAGATATTTCTGATTTATCTCCACTTGGAAGCATAAAAACGGTTGATGCTAATTTAAAAATACGTAACAACCCCGACTTAATATCCACGACAGGACTGGGTGTTACTCACATTGGAGAAGGACTCATCGTTTCTGAGAATAAACATTTGGAAAACCTAGATGGACTCGAAGGTTTAATCTCTGCTCAGTATCTGCAATTATTAACTAACAATGCATTGTCTGATTTATCAAGTTTAAGTCAATTAACTTCCCTTGACATGGGGCTTTATTTAGTTGCTTGTCATTCAATGACCAATGTAGATTGGCTAAGTAACCTGACTTCTATCGGCTATACTCTACATCTTCAAAATAACAGTGTTCTGACAAATATAGATGGCCTTTCTAATTTAAGAAATTTAACAGGTGAAGACGTCTTTTTCACTTTATGGAATAATCATTTACTAAGAAATTTAAATGGCCTTAGTAATTTGAATGCCAATATGTCAAGTTTGGACTTTTTCCAGAACAGTTCTCTAGAAAATATTGATGGTTTGGCAAATATACAGGTGACTAAGTCAATTAATATACGTTATAATCACACATTAGAAAATATTGATGGACTCGAGTCAACCATCGGTCTCGACGATGAACTTTCTATACTTCATAACGTTTCTTTGAGAAATTTATTCGGCTTACAACAAATTACTAACATAGGAAAAGTAACTATCGATGAAAATGAAAATCTGCTAAGTCTAAATGGATTAGAAAACCTTTTACGAGTTTCTCAATCATTTAGAGCAAGGCAAAATTCTAATCTTTCAGATTTTTGTGCTTTAACTAATTTATGCATCAATGGAGATTTAAACATTTTGCAAGCAGAAAACAACGCCTACAACCCAACAAAACAAGACATCATAGACGGTAATTGCAGTATGTAAATCTATTCAATGATCTTTAAAAAGAGAGATTCCCGCCTGCGCGGGAATTTTTTTTATGACTTCATTAACTGAAATTCTCCGTGCATTGAATCACATTTGTTCAAATTATTTAGCACCTAAAATGTCGGAAACAAAATCTAAAAGAGGCTTTAAAAAGAAACGCTACACCGTTCCTATTATAATCTTAATTCTGCTCATCGCCTTTCGATTATACCTTCCAACACTTGTAAAAAATAATATAAATAAAGTCTTGGCAGACATTCCAGGCTACTACGGTCAAGTGGATGACATTGATATTTCGCTTTATCGCGGAGCTTATGTAATTAATGGTATGTATCTTAATAAAGGTACTGCAGAATCGCAAGTTCCGTTTCTCAGTTTTCCAAAAAGTGATATTTCCATCGAGTGGAAATCTCTCTTTAAAGGTAAAATTGTAAGCGAAATAATAATGACCAGCCCCGAGGTTATTTACGTTTTTGAAGACCAAAAGGAAGAAAGTGGCGATGCAAATGTAGAAGATTGGACCAAAGCTTTGACAGAAATTGTTCCAATAGACATCAACCATTTTGAAGTCCACGACGGTAAAGTGGCATTTGTACAGCTTTCCGCAGAGCCCAATATCGATTTACAAATAGATAAACTAGAACTCACCGCCGATAACCTTCGCAATGTTGTAGAAAAAGGCCGCATTCTCCCCTCACCCATTCGCGCCACAGGCGTTTCAATTGGCAATGGAAAAGTTGCTCTGGAAGGAAATATGAATTTGGTGAAGGAAATTCCAGATATGGATCTTTCCTTTTCACTTGAAAATGCAGATGCAACCGCTTTAAACGATTTCACAAATTATTACGCAGGCCTCGATTTTAATAAAGGCATATTTAGTATTTATAGCGAAGTTGCCATAGCAGACGGCTATATGGTTGGCTATGTAAAACCACTTTTAACCGATACTAAATTGATAGGAAAAGAAGATGGTTTCCTTGAAATTTTATGGGAAGGCTTTGCTGGTTTTTTCAAATTTATCCTGAAAAACCAAGGCACAGATACGCTTGCCACAAAAGTGCCATTCGAGGGCGATTTAACTAGTGTTGAAGCTGGTGTTTGGCCTACCGTTATAAATATTTTTGGCAATGCTTGGATTAAAGCATTTACAGGCGATGTTGATAATGATATCAATTTTAAAGATGCCCTTAAAAGTGAAAATCTTACCCGCGAACAAAAACGCGATCTTCGAAAAAAAGAGCGCGAGCAACGAAAAAAAGAACGCCAAGCAAAGAAAGGTTAGTTATAAATTATTTTATATGAAAGTAATTACAGCAACAATTTCAAATCTCGAACAACTCGTACCTTTATTTAATGGTTATCGTGTTTTTTATAAACAAGCTTCAAACTTTGAAGCAGCTTGGGCGTTTCTAGAAGAAAGATTCATAAAGCAAGATTCTATAATATTTCTGTGTTTAGATTCGTCTGATAACGCATTAGGTTTTACACAACTCTACCCAAGTTTTTCTTCAGTTTCTATGCAACGAACCTATATCTTGAACGATTTATTTGTTATTTCAGAAGCAAGAAAACAAGGCGTTGGCAAAGCGTTGATTGAACGCGCAAAGCAGTTCGCTATAAAAGAAGGTAGCAAAGGAATCACTTTAGAAACTAATGCCGACAATCCCGCCCAAACGCTTTATAAAAAACTAGGTTGGAAAAATGACGTTCACGTAAATCATTATACTTGGGAAGTATAATATGTTTCAATTAGCGTATTTTTACCTTTTAAACTTTATTGCATTGGACCATCTCACCAAACTCTAAGAACTTCTAAATGGAGTTAACTACGTAAATGGTTCAATTGACCAATGCTCACTGAAAAAAGAAATACTATAATGCGAATTGACATAATAACCGTATTACCCGAATTAATTCAAAGTCCATTTGAAGCTTCAATTTTAAAACGCGCCATTGAAAAAGGGCTGGTTGAAGTGCATACTCACAACCTTCGTGATTATTCCACAAACAACTACAAGCAAATAGACGACTACCAATTTGGTGGCGGCGCGGGAATGGTAATGATGATTGAACCCATCGATAAATGTATTACAGAATTAAAAGCCGAAAGAGATTACGACGAAATAATCTATATGACACCCGATGGCAAAACTTTTAACCAACACAAGGCGAACGAGCTTTCACTTAAAGAAAACATTATTATTCTCTGCGGACATTATAAAGGAGTGGACCAACGCGTGCGCGATCATTTTATAACCCGTGAAATTTCAATTGGCGATTTCGTTTTAAGCGGTGGTGAATTGGCAGCTGCTTTGGTTTGCGATGCAATTATCCGTTTGATTCCGGGTGTTTTGGGGAATGAAACAAGTGCATTAACAGATTCTTTTCAAGATAACTTATTGGCGCCACCAATTTACACCCGCCCAGCAGAATACAAAGGTTGGACGGTTCCAGAAATACTTACAAGCGGTAACACTGGCAAAATCGAGGAATGGCGCGAAGATCAAGCGTACAAACGCACTAAAGAACGCAGGCCAGATTTGTTGGAATAGAATTCCCTCGAATTAAGGAATTAGTTAAAACTCATATAAGTTGAAGACCAAACATATTCTATCGAGACTACTCCCTTCACCCCTATTTACTTCTGTGAAAACACTTTAAAACACTGAATGCGTGCGATTAATCGCGCGCATTTTAATTATAAATTTGTAAATAACAAAAAGTATTTAGATATTTGTCTAAATAACTAAACGAATTGTGAAAGATATTTTCAAAGCGCTAAACGATGATACTCGAAGGGAAATACTGGAATTACTGAAAAAAGAAGACTTGACGGCAGGTGAAATAGCAGACAACTTCAGCATTTCAAAACCCAGCATTTCGCATCATTTGGATATTTTACAACGCGCAGATTTAATTGTAGGCGAGAAAAAGGGACAGTTTATTCACTATTCAATAAATACCACAATTCTCGACGATGTTTTTACTTGGCTACTAACCCTCAAAAAATAATAATCATGAAATTCAATTTAAAAAAAGAACTTCCGCTGCTTTTGTTTTCAGTTTTTCCGGCTGCATTTATAGCCTATGTTTGGAATACATTACCCGCAAAAGTCCCTTTACAATGGGGTATAGATGGAACTGTAAATCGGTACGGCAGCAAAATGGAATTGCTTATTATTGGGTTAATTCCTTTAGCTCTTTACGCCTTATTTCTTTTCATTCCGAAAATCGACCCAAAGAAACGTGTTGATGCAATGGGGAATAAATATTATAGTATCAGGCTAATAACTACGTTATTTATAACAGTACTATTCACTTATATTATATATTCCATAAAAGAGGAATCGCTGGGTAATCCAAACTTTTTATTCATAATTTTAGGTGTCTTCTTCGTTTTGTTGGGGAATTATTTCAAAACGATAAAACCTAATTATTTTGTAGGCATCAGAACCCCGTGGACTTTAGAAAACGAGACAGTCTGGAAAAGCACCCACAAATTAGGAGGTAAATTATGGGTCATTGGAGGATTACTGATAATTTTTTCAAGCTTTATATTTAATGAACAAACGGCACTTACCGTATTTTTAATAATTACAGCAATTATTACATTGATTCCGATAGCGCATTCCTATATGCAATTCAAAAAACTGGCTGCTATAATTGTTTTGCTGATGATTTCCACAAGTTTTTTTGCACAAGGAAAATTAAACCGACCCCAAACCCCCGAACCTCCCTTTGAATATACTGTTGAGGAAGTATCGTTCACAAACATTCAAGACAGTGTTACATTGGCAGGCACGCTCACCTTTCCAAAAACAGGAAGCGATTTTACAAGCGTCATCCTTATTACAGGAAGTGGTCCACAGGATAGAAATGAAGAAATTTTTGAACACAAACCATTTTGGGTATTGGCAGATTATCTCACAAACCACGGCATTGCAGTGTTGCGCTACGACGACAGAGGTTTTGGCGAATCTACAGGCGATTTTTCAAAGGCAACTTCAGTAGATTTTGCCAAAGATGTTACGGCTGCAATTGATTATTTAAAAACTAGAAAGGAAATTAATCCTAAAAAAATAGGATTGATTGGTCACAGTGAAGGTGGTGTAATTGGTCCTTTAGTAGCTTCTGAAAATAATGATGTTGCCTTTGTTGTCGCTATGGCTGGCGTTATGATTCCTGGCAGCGAATTGATGCTTCGTCAAAAGGAAATGCAGCTACAAGCTATGGGTTCTTTGGAAGAATTTATTTCCAAAGAACTAGCCTTTGATGCGGGACTAATGAAGATTATCACCACTTCTGAAGCCGATTCATTAAAGTATAATTTAGAAAAATACACTTCTGATTATTTTGTAAAAAACCCGAAGTTCGCTTCAGAACACGGAATGACAGAAGCCTATTACAAAAAAATACTAGTAGATAGTTATTCCAGCCCTTGGCTCAGCACTTTTATAAAATACGATCCGAAGAATTCTATCGAAAACCTTGACTGCCCACTATTTGCTTTAAATGGAGAAAAAGATTTGCAAGTTCCTGCTACAGAAAATCTAAGTGCTTTACAAGCAATAATGAATAATGATACATCAAAAAACTTCACATTAAAAGCTTATCCGCAACTAAACCATTTGTTTCAGGAGTGTAAAACAGGAACTTTACAAGAGTATGCTCGCATAGAGCAAACCATTTCGCCTGAAGTACTTAAGGATATTGCTGAATGGATACTGGCTCAGCAATAAAGACAACTTTAAACAAATAACAATCAACATTTTTTGTTGTCTAATAACATAAATTGCTTACTTTTGCACCCACTTAATCCAACCTCTGGCGAAAACCGCGAACGTTGTTTTATTTCAAACTATATCAAATTAACAAAATGGAAGAGTTAATTAAATTTGTTCAAGACGAATTTGTAACAAAAAAAGAATTTCCTGAATTCGGAGCTGGTGATACAATTACTGTATACTATGAAATCCGTGAAGGTGAAAAAACAAGAACTCAGTTCTTTAGAGGTGTTGTAATCCAAGTTAAAGGATCAGGTATTACTAAAACTTTTACAATCCGTAAAATTAGTGGTACTGTTGGTGTGGAACGTATATTCCCTGTAAATATGCCAGCACTTCAAAAAATTGAGATCAATAAAAAAGGTAGTGTTCGTAGAGCGCGTATCTATTACTTTAGAGGTCTTACCGGGAAGAAAGCCCGTATCAAAGAAAAACGTTCATAGTTTACTCTTTGTTGAAAACCTTCAAAAGCCCTGTATCTACAGGGCTTTTTTTATGAACAAATGTTAATAAGCATTGTTTGTAAACTGTGCATTTCTAAAGGGCTACAAATCCTTGCTTTTTAATTTATCTGCTTTATATTAGCAATATCAAAACGGCCTAACAGCTTAATTGATAAACTAAAGTAACGTTCTTTTACACTATTTTTTCAAATTGTTCACGAAGCTAAACCTCTCACGAATGATAGTTTCTAGATCTGAAAAAGTAAAAAGAAAATACTTTACACTCTTTTTTTGATTGTTTGAGGTACTCAAGATCTTTAGATTATTAGTACTGAGATCAGAAAAAGTTTATGAGTCGCTTTTTTAAAAGACGCAACTGCTTCAATGCAATGCGAAACTAGAAAAATTCGAACTCGTGTAAGTAAATTACATCTGCAAGCATATAATAAACTTGCCTTGTTTCCGCTTGACGGATTGATGGTAACAATTTACTTTACAAGGAGCCATATCACAATGTATTTATACAGTGATATGGCTTTTCTTGTTTTAACACCTTCCAGTTATTCGTTACGAAATTTTCACTTTTATGCTGAACCTTCCAAATAATTAAGAGTCAACTTCCCAATAAAAAGCAGCCAAATCGTTATATTTGCATTCCTTAAAATTTCAATTATTTTATTTCAAAAAACACTTCAATGACAAACACTTCTAAAATTATATACACCAAAACCGATGAAGCACCGGCTTTGGCAACCCACTCTTTTTTACCAATAGTAAAAGCTTTCACTTCACCAGCAAACATAAAATTAGAAAGTCGTGATATTTCGCTTGCCGCGAGAATCTTGGCTGTTTTTCCAGAGTTTCTAAAAGAAGACCAGCGCGTTACGGATGATTTAACCGAATTAGGCGAGCTGGCAAAATCTCCGGAAGCAAATATTATTAAACTTCCGAATATTAGTGCGTCTGTACCACAATTAAACGAAGCTATTGCCGAACTTCAAAAGAAAGGTTTTGAAATTCCAAGTTATCCAGATGCCCCTCAAACTTCCGAAGAAAAAGCAATTAAAACCAAATACGACAAAATAAAAGGAAGTGCTGTAAACCCAGTACTTCGCGAAGGAAACAGTGATCGTCGTGCTCCAAAAGCTGTAAAAAATTACGCTAAAAAGCACCCACACAGTATGGGCGCTTGGAGCAGCGACAGCAAAAGCCACGTGTCTACAATGCAGGAAGGCGATTTTTTTCACAACGAAAAATCAATTACACTGGGCGCAGATGATGCTTTGGATATTGTTTTAGTCGAAAAAGATGGAAACAAAACTGTTTTAAAAGACAACTTAAAAGTATTAAAAGGCGAAATTATTGACGCTACTGTATTGAGCAAAAAAGCGTTGGTTTCCTTTTTAGAAGAACAAATCAAGGATGCTAAAGAAAAGAAAGTGCTTTTCTCTATACATTTAAAAGCAACCATGATGAAAGTAAGCGACCCGATTATTTTTGGGTATGCGGTGAAAGTTTATTTTGAAGATTTATTTGAAAAATATGCCGACACTTTCAAAAAACTAGGCGTAGATGCAAACAATGGTTTGGGCGATTTGGAAAGCAAATTATCTGAATTAAGTGAAACTGAAAAAAATGCTATTCTTCAGGATATTAAAAATATTATGGCTGCGAACCCAGATTTAGCAATGGTAAACAGCGATAAAGGAATTACAAATTTGCACGTTCCAAGTGATGTAATTGTGGATGCTTCTATGCCAGCTATGATTCGTAATTCTGGGCAAATGTGGGGACCAGATGGAAAAAGCCGCGATACAAAAGCAGTAATTCCAGATAGTAGCTACGCCGGTGTTTACGAAACCACGATTGAATTTTGCAAAAAACACGGAGCCTTTGATCCAACTACAATGGGAACAGTTCCTAACGTAGGTTTAATGGCTCAAAAAGCTGAAGAATACGGTAGCCACGATAAAACTTTTGAAATCTCAGCTGATGGAAAAGTTCAAGTTTTAGACGCTTCTGGAAAAGTAATCATTGAGCACAGTGTTGAAAAAGGTGATATATGGAGAATGTGTCAAGCTAAAGATTTACCAATACAAGATTGGGTAAAATTAGCTGTTGAACGCGCACGCGCCACTGGAAATCCTACTATCTTTTGGTTGGATGAAAATCGCGCCCACGATGCCGAACTAATTAAAAAAATAAACAAATACCTTCCAGAGCACAACACTGAAGGTTTAGACATACAAATTCTATCTCCGGAAGAAGCTACAGAATATACCTTAGAACGTGTAAAAGCAGGAAAAGATACTATTTCGGTAACAGGAAATGTACTTCGCGATTATTTAACAGACCTCTTCCCTATTTTGGAATTGGGTACAAGTGCAAAAATGCTTTCTATAGTTCCATTGATGAATGGCGGAGGATTGTTTGAAACTGGAGCCGGAGGTTCTGCCCCAAAACACGTTGAACAGTTTATGGAAGAAAACCACTTACGTTGGGATTCTTTAGGCGAATTTTTGGCGCTGGCAGTTTCACTTGAGCATTTGGGAACTAAAAACAACAACCCAAAAGCAATAGTTTTAGCAGACGCTTTGGATAACGCCACAGAAAAATATCTGGAAAACAGCAAGTCACCTTCGCGAAAAGTAAACCAAATTGACAATCGCGGAAGTCATTTTTATTTGGCAATGTATTGGGCTGAGGCACTTTCAGAGCAGGAAAAAGATCAAGATTTGAAAAAAATATTTACACCAATTGCTAAAGGGTTGAAAGAAAACGAAGCTAAAATAAATGACGAGCTTATAACAATTCAAGGGCATTCAGTAGATATTGGTGGGTATTATGAACCAACTGAAAAACTCGTTTCTGAGGCAATGCGACCAAGCAAAACTTTTAATAGTATCCTAGCGGAAATTAAGTAAATACCACAACCGTCTATAAACCTTCAGCAATAGCTGGAGGTTTTTTTTACCCATAAATATTTATGCAACTGAAAAAAATAGCGTCACTTTTCCTTTTCTTCATTAGTGCAGTTGCTTTTTCACAAGAAAAGTTCACTATTAGCGGCACCATTTCCGAAGCAGATTCGGGCGAAACACTAATAGGTGTAAACGTAATTATACCTGCTCTCCAAACAGGAACGGTAACAAATCAGTACGGCTATTATTCAATTACATTGGCAAAGGGCGAATATGAAATTGAGTACAGCAGTATCGGTTTCGCAACTCAGAAAATTCAAGTATCTCTTACTGAAAATCTCAGAAAGGATTTAGCGCTTTTAACAGATACCGAAAGTTTGGACGAAGTTGTAATTGAAGCCAACAGCGAAAGACTCAATGTGCGAAGTACGCAAATGAGTGCAAACACACTTTCCACAACTACGATTAAAAAAATCCCTGTGGTTTTGGGCGAAGTTGACGTTATTAAAGCAATAACGCTACTTCCCGGAGTTACTAGTGCTGGCGAAGGAGCGAGCGGTTTCAACGTTCGCGGAGGTGCTGCCGATCAAAATTTGATATTGTTAGACGAAGCCACGCTTTATAATTCTTCGCATTTGTTTGGTTTCTTTTCGGTTTTCAATCCAGATGCTATTAAAGATTTGACGCTTTACAAAGGTGGAATTCCAGCGCGTTATGGTGGACGCATTTCTTCAGTTTTAGACATTTATCAAAAAGACGGCAACAAGCGCGATTATCACGCTAGTGGCGGTATTGGTTTGGTAGCAAGTAGATTGCTTTTAGAAGGTCCGATTAAAAAAGACACGGCTTCATTTTTGGTAGGAGGCCGAAGTAGTTACGCACATTTATTTTTGCCGCTATTCGACAATGATAACATTGCTTATTTTTACGATTTAAACGCTAAACTTAGTTACAATCTTAACGAAAACAACCGTCTATTTTTATCGGGTTACTTCGGAAGAGATGTTTTTGAAATATCTGATAGCTTTGCGAATAGCTTCGGAAACACAACTTTAAACCTTCGTTGGAATCATCTTTTTTCAGATAAATTGTTTTCAAATCTGTCATTAATTTATTCAGATTACTATTACGGTTTGGAATTGAAATTTGTTGAATTCGATTTTGACAGTGGGATTCGAAATTTTAATTTGAAGTATGACTTCACACATTACATTTCGAATAACGTCGATTTACGTTACGGAATCAACAGTATTTATTACAAATTCAATCCTGGCGATGTAACACCAACAACCGAAGATTCTGGAATTAATCCTTTTAAACTCACAGACAAATACGCTTTTGAAAACGCAGCTTATGTTGATGCAGAAGTAGTAGTTTCTGATAAAATCTCTGTTCAGGCTGGGCTACGATTATCAACTTTTAATCGTTTGGGACAGGGTCAGTTGTTTTTATATGAAAATGACAACCCAATAGTTTACAATGAAAACTTAGATATTTATCAGAAAGGGAAGCCAATAGATACGGTTTCTTTCAGCCGAAGTGAGACCATAAAATCTTTTGCTAATTTAGAACCGCGTTTTGCAATTTCTTATTTATTAAATGACGACTCGTCCATTAAAGCCAGTTACAACAGGATGGCGCAGTATATTCATTTAATTAGCAACACCACTTCGCCCACTCCTTTTGATATTTATGCACCCAGCGGTAAATATATCGAGCCACAATTGGCAGACCAAGTAGCATTTGGGTATTTCAGAAATTTCAGGAATTATTCTTTAGAGGTGGAAACTTTTTACAAAGAAGTGAAAAACAGGTTGGATTATGTAGACGATGCAGATTTGATAGCCAACGATGCCGTAGAACAAATTTTATTAAGCGGGGAAGCCAGAGCTTACGGACTGGAAGTTCTTTTCAAAAAAAATAGAGGAAAACTTCAGGGTTGGATTGCTTATACACTATCAAAAAGTGAACAGCGAACTCCCGGAAGAACTGAAGTAGAAAGTGGAATAAATAATGGTGCTTGGTATAATTCACCCTGGGATAAAACGCATGATATTTCAGTTACTGGACAGTATGAGCTTTCAAAAAAATGGTCGTTTGGCGCAAATTTTATTTTTCAAACCGGAATACCAACCACTTATCCTGAAGGGCAATATGAATATAATGGTGTAGTCGTTCCCGTATACGAAGCCCGTAACAGCAGCCGACTTTCAACATTTAACCGTTTAGATTTTTCGGCTACTTGGAATCCAAAGCCAGAGAGCACCAAGCGTTGGAAAGGCGAATGGGTTTTCAGCATTTATAATGTTTACAACCGTAAAAATGCGGCATCAATTTCGTTCAGAGAAAATACGGATATCAGCCAAAATGAGGCTGTGCGACTTTCAATTTTCGGGATAATCCCTTCGGTAACTTATAATTTTAAATTTTAAGAATATGAAGAAGCTATTTTTAGTAGTGATTTTCTTCGGAATATTTTCTTCTTGTGAAGACGTTATTGATTTGGATCTTAATGACGCTCCACCAAGGCTCGTTGTGGAAGCAAACCTTAATATTTGGGACAATGGCGGTACTAGTGCGGCGGTTCGGTTAACCACTACTGCTCCCTATTTTGACAATGATGTGCCGTATGTTACTGATGCAGATATCACCGTTACAGACGAAAATGGTGTGGTTTATCCTTTTAATTATACCCAAGACGGTGTTTACGTATCAAACATAACGCTTCAAATAAACATAGATTATACATTGATTATAGTGTATAAAGATGAAACCTACACAGCTACAGAAACACTTTACACTGTTTCTCCCTTAGAATTTGTTGAGCAACGCGATGATGGAGGTTTTTCGGGAGAAGATATTGAACTAAAAGCATACTTTACAGATCCAGCTGGCGATGAGAACTTTTACTTTTTTGAAGGACTCTCAGAAAAAGGCGACGAATTGGATGTTTATAGCGACGAATTTTTCGATGGTAATACCATTTTTGCATATTATTTGGTGGAAGATATAGTGCCGGGAGACGAGGTGCAATTCAATATTTATGGCGTTAGTGAAGCATATTACAACTTTATGTTTATTCTTTTGCAACAAACGGGAGGTGGTGGCGGACCTTTTGAAACACAGCCCGCAACGGTACGCGGAAATATTATAAATGAAACAAATCCTGCTAATTATCCTTTAGGGTATTTTAGAATTTCGGAAGTTTCTACTCTTAATTATACAGTTCAATAATTCATTACTCTCAAAATCGTAACTTTGATTATGGCCTTTACCAAAACAACTGAATCGGATTCAAACTACAATCATTTGGAAAAAATGAGTGTTTCTGAATTACTTCAAAATATAAATAACGAAGATAAAACAGTTGCAATTTCAGTTGAAAAAGCGCTGCCACAAATTGAAAAACTCACGGAAAAGGTAGTTGAAAAATTAAAAGCAGGTGGAAGATTATTCTACATTGGCGCCGGAACCAGTGGTCGTTTGGGAATTTTGGATGCCAGTGAATGTCCGCCAACCTTCGGCGTGCCACACGAATTGGTAATTGGTTTAATTGCTGGAGGCGATATCGCCATTCGGAAGGCGGTAGAATTTGCCGAAGATTCCGAAAATCAAGGCTGGGACGATCTTCAAAAAGAAAATATATCAGAAAAAGATATTGTAATTGGTATTGCAGCATCCGGAACTACGCCTTATGTTATTGCAGCATTAAAAAAATGCAATGAAAATAATATTCCTACTGGTTGCATAACTTGTAATGATGGGAGTCCGTTGGCATTAACTGCACAATTTTCGGTGGTTGTGATAGTAGGTCCAGAATTTGTTACTGGAAGCTCACGCATGAAAGCTGGGACGGCTCAAAAATTAGTTTTAAATATGATTTCGACTGCAACCATGATTCAATTGGGACGCATAAAAGGCAACAAAATGGTTGATATGCAACTGAGTAATAATAAACTCGTAGACCGCGGTGTACGTATGATTATGACCGAATTGAATATTTCAAGAGAAGCCGCCAAAAGACTTTTAGAGCAACATAAAAATGTTCGAACAGCAATAAATAATTTTAGAAATGAGTAAAGATCACACAGATTTTGAAGTATTAAAAAAAGGATTGAAATTTATGGCTTTTGCATTGCCATTACTCTTTTTAAGTCCGTATTTATTAACTTTATCTTTTCTCAACAAAGAAACATATATGTTCTACGTGTTTCTTTTCTTCGGAATTATTGCCGGTGCAGGTGCCATCTATCTTTTATTTAAAGGAATAAATACAATTATGAAAGCCATTTTTTAAATTCACTTATTTTATTTCCACTTTTACCAGCACATCTTCTTTCCTACTTTCTGAAAATTCAATGTAAAAATTATTTTCCGAATCTGCTATTATTGCTTCTTTATCAAAACCGGAAAGTTCTAAATTACCCTTGGCTTTTCTAGTGTCTAAAATGGATCCTTTGGTATATTGACCGTTACTATCTATTTTTACGGCAGTTAAGTACCCTCCGTGACCATCGGTGTGTTTTGCCGGCACTTCATCTCGAGGAAGATCAATATTTTTAACGTTATCTAAGAAAACGACATAATGATTCTCATTTTTGTAAAAATGAGAGAATGAGGTTCCATAATCACCAGAACCGCTTATTTGTCTTTTAGGTATTTTAACTGTCCAATCTAAAGCTCCTGAAGCGTCTATTTGCGAAACCAAAATATCATCATCATGATATATGTAGTACGAACCATTTCTTGAGTTAACCTCTCTGTAATACACCTCTTCACCAAAAAATGTAATTGATCCATCTTTTTGAAAGAAAATCTTTTTGAGGTTTAAATTTTTATAATCTGCTTCACCTTTATTTTCTCTCTTATTGTTTTTCCTTTCAGTACTATTACTTTCATATTGGTTCAAAAATTCTAGAGGTATTTCAAAGGTTTTTTTATCAACCAATGAGCCATCTGCTCCAATTTTAAAATAAAAAATACCGTTTACTCCAGATTTTCTTTCTCCGTTAGAAAAGTATCCTCCGCAATACATAGTATTTTCCAGGCCTTTAAAAATTCTAACTTCTTCAATAAAATTGCTTCCTACTGCTATCTTCGTAATTACTGCATCCTTGCTATCCTTTGAATATTTAAATAATTCCATATGGTAGTTTGCAGACTCATCTTTTCTATTTTTTTTGTCCTTCTTACTGTCGTCTTTGTATTTTTTAATTAATGCAAACACGTTGGCGTTATCGTCCATCGTATAATCTAGGAGTTCCATTTGGTCTTCCGAATATGGCATGGTAAAGTCGTCGCCCCAAATTTTTTCTAGATTTTTATCAAAAACCTGAAAGCCAATTACGTCATGATCTTTGTTATCATCTGTATCGATTCTTGTATATTTTGCAACAATTCTATTATTTGATTTAACAATTTGAAACTTATCGTTACCGTTGAAACTATAATTAAAAGTGAATCTCGAAGCTCTTTCAGATTGTAGATTACTCCTCACTTTCCCGTTGGTACTGATTATTTGTTTGTTAAAATCATCTTCAAAAACACCCTCTTTAAAAGTTATTTTTTTAACGAATAAGCGCTCATTCAATGTTGCTCTTCCTTCATAGGTAGAATAGAAAACATAGATTACATCTTCTATTTGCTCAATACCTTCCAATAGCCCATTTTTCGGAAATAAATCACTGATTTTATACTCTGTGTGCTTAAGTTCTGTTGGTTTATCTGTAGAAAATTTCTGAATAAGAATATTCCGTTTATCTCTCTTTACCATTATAATTTCCTTGTCAAAGCTAAAGAAGTATTTTTCACCATCAATTGCCTCATAAGGTTTACTAATATCGTAGGCATAAGCATTGCTTAGATTTTTCTGTGAATAAAAGTTAAATGAAACAAGAAATAATAGAAGGATAATTTTTTTCATAAATTTAATTTTAAGGAAATATTTTATGCTGATGCAATATATGTAAAGTGCTCCATCCGTCAAACATTAATTATTTAATAATTGATGTAAAACCTAATGGGATCGTAAACATATTCCCTAAGAAACCGTACACCTTGTAATAAAGGGATATTTTAAGACGAAATTAAAGATGTTACTTATCAAACCTACGCCGTGATGCTGGTCAAAGCACCACCTCGTGCAAGCTCGGTCTAAGTATTTAATCAAAAATTCTTACTTAAAAATTGAAAGAGGTACTAAAGGAAGCTGACTTAATCAGAAAAAATGGAATGGACAGCAATCAAAATTTAAATGGATAGTGTGGTTTTGACTGCAACAACCTCAAGGCTGGTGAGGATTTTAAGTTTATTCCAAAAAAAAAGACCCAATCAAATAAATGATTGGGTCTTTAAAGGAAGGCGTTTATGTTTATGATAACGGCAGGGGCGAATAAGCTAATAGTTATAAAAAATTAGAGCTCCGTCTTGCCGCCCCTACCACCACGATGTGGGAGAGT